>NZ_JACJJP010000036.1 GCF_016900095.1 Gemmiger formicilis | reverse complement strand
GTCCCCCGGGGCGGGCAAGGTGGGGTCGGCGGGCAGGGGTTCTTCCCCGGCCAGCTGGGCAATGCTCACCCCGAAAAACTCCGCAATGGGCCCGGCGTGCTTCAGGGTCAGCTGTTTGGTGCGCCCCGCCCCCAGTTCGGACAGGGTGCTGCGGGGAATCTTGAGCTGACGGCACATCTGGGTCACGTTGATGCCGTCGCGGCGGCAGAGTTCCAGGATATTTTCGTACATGGTATTCATGGGGCAGCTCCTTTGGGCGGTGTTTCGGTTTCTGATTTCAGAGTATCCTGTTTTCGGATTTCTGTCAACCCCCGGGGTGTCCCTCTTCCTTTATCCTACCACAGTGTCGTGGTCATAAAGCGGACTGTTTTCCTTTTTTCCGGCGGGAGAGAGCGAAACTGCCCTGCCGGTCCCCCGCCCCGCCGCCGTTTGCCCACACAAAAACCCGGGCGCTCCGCTTGTGGCGGAGCGCCCGGGTCGGGTTTGTCATGTACAGAAATCAGAAGTCCACTTCGGTGTCATAGTAGCAGCACTTCAGCAGCTTTTCCATCTCTTCCTGGCTGGGCTGCCGGGGGTTGGAGCCGGTGCAGGCGTCGCCGATGGCGTTCTTGGCGATCTCGGGCAGGCGTTCCAGGAAGACCTCTTCCGGCACAAAGCCCTGCTCGCAGGGATAGCTGTCGGCGCCGTAGAACTTGATACCGTGGGGAATGTTCAGATCGTCGTTCATGCCGCGCAGATACTCGATGAGCAGCTTGACCTTCTCGTCGTCGTTGGCGCCGCCCAGCTTCATCTCGTCGGCGATGACGCCGTAGCGGGCCTTGGCGGTGGGATCCTTGGCGTTGAAGGCGATGACCTTGGGCAGATACATGGCGTTGGCCGCACCGTGGATGATGTGGGCGCCGTAGTCCGCGAAGGCTGCGCCGGTCTTGTGGGCCATGGAATGGACGATGCCCAGCAAAGCGTTGGAGAAAGCCATGCCGGCCAGGCACTGGGCGTCATGCATGGCGTCCCGCTTGGCCATATCGCCGTTGTAGCTGCCCACCAGGTCGGCCTGGATCATGCGGATGGCAAAGATGGCCAACGGATCGGTGTAGGCGCAGTTGGCGGTGGAGACATAGGCTTCGATGGCGTGGGTCATGGCGTCCATGCCGGTGTGGGCCACCAGCTTTTTGGGCATGGTCTCGGCCAGCTCGGGGTCCACGATGGCCACGTCGGGGGTGATCTCAAAGTCCGCGATGGGATACTTGATGCCCTTGGCGTAGTCGGTGATGATGGAGAAGGCCGTCACCTCGGTGGCGGTGCCGGAGGTGGAGGAAATGGCGCAGAAATGAGCTTTCTGGCGCAGTTTGGGAATACCGAAGACCTTGCACATCTCCTCGAAGGTGATGTCGGGGTATTCGTACTTGATCCACATGGCCTTGGCCGCATCGATGGGCGAACCGCCGCCGATGGCAATGATCCAGTCGGGCTCAAATTCCATCATGGCCGCCGCGCCGCGCATGACCGTCTCCACCGAGGGATCGGGCTCGATGCCGTCAAAGATCTTCACTTCCATGCCGGCCTCGTGCAGATAGCCGACCGCCTTGTCCAGGAAACCGAAGCGCTTCATGGAGCCGCCGCCCACACAGACGATGGCCTTTTTGCCTTCAAAGGTTTTCAGCGCTTCCATTGCGCCTTTGCCGTGATACAGATCGCGCGGCAGAGTAAATCTTGCCATGGGAATTACCTCCTTTTGATCGGGCGCACCGCCCGTTTACCTACATTTCGGGGTGGGGTTTCCCCCCTCGGAGTGCCGGGCGTGCTTGCGGGGGTGCCCGGCACAAGGCTGATAAAAGTTGGTCACAATTTCTTCATAATTGATAAACTTTTATCAATCTTTAGGTAAAGTATACTCCCAACCGGGGCGGGAATCAACGCGCAAATGCGCCAAATTTCAGGCCGTTTTTCCAGCTTTTTGCCCATTGTTCCAGGGCTGTTTCCGTAGCGCTTCCCCACCGGGCCGCCATACAAAAACCCCCGCGCCGCCAAAGCGGTGCGGGGGTTGGTTTCATGGGCAGAGGGACATCAGCTGAACATGTTGATCAGGATGCCGGCCGCCACGGCGGAGCCGATAACACCGGCCACGTTGGGGCCCATGGCGTGCATGAGCAGATAGTTGCGGGGGTTGTACTCCTGGCCGACCTTCTGGGAAACGCGGGCGGCCATGGGCACGGCGGAAACACCGGCCGAGCCGATGAGGGGGTTGATCTTGCCGTGGGTGACGGCGCACATGACCTTGCCCAGCAGCACACCGCCGGCGGTGCCCACACCGAAGGCGATGACGCCCAGGATGATGATCTCCACGGTCTGGACATTCAGGAAGGTGGAAGCGTTGGTGGTGCAGCCCACGCTGAAGCCCAGGAAGATGGTGATGATGTTCATGAGTTCGTTGCCGGCGGTCTTGGTGATGCGCTCCACCACGCCGGATTCCTTCATCAGGTTGCCCATCATCAGGCAGCCCACCAGGATGGCCGCATCAGGCAGGGTCAGGCTGACGATGATGGTGACCATGATGGGGAAGATGATCTTTTCGGTCTTGGAGACCCGGCGCGGGGGCTCCATGATGATCTGCCGTTCTTTTTCGGTGGTCAGGGCGCGCATGATGGGCGGCTGGATAACCGGCACCAGCGCCATGTAGCAGTAGGCCGCCACCGCGATGGAGCCCAGCAGATGAGGGGCCAGCTTGGTGGTGGTGAAGATGGCCGTGGGGCCGTCGGCGCCGCCGATGATGCCGATGGAGGCAGCTTCGGCGCCGGTGAAGCCCAGCAGCTTGGCGCCCAGGTAGGTGAAGAAGATGCCTAGCTGGGCGGCAGCGCCCAGCAGCAGGCTGGACGGGCGGGCGATCAGGGGTTCAAAGTCGGTCATGGTACCGATGCCCAGGAAGATCAGGGGCGGGTAGATGCCCAGCTTGACGCCCAGGTAGATGTAGTCGGCCATGCCGCCGGAACTGCCCAGCAGTTCCCAGTTGATGTGGTTGGTCTCGTTCAGGAAGATTTCCATATGGAACAGACCGTCCAGAGGCAGGTTGGTCATCAGCATGCCGAAGCCGATGGGCAGCAGCAGCAAAGGTTCAAACTGCTTGACAATGGCCAGGTACAGCAGCACGCAGGCCACCACCAGCATGATGGCGTATTTCCAGCCGCCCTCCGCAAAGAAGATCTGGGCCCAGCCGGAATTGGCAAAAATTTCTGAAATATTCTGAATAATGCTCATACCATCACCCTGCCTTTACGCCATGAACGGTGTCGTGTTGGCCACCACACCGGCATCGCCCCAGTTGCCCCGGCGGGAACCGGCAGCGGGCGCGCGGCGCACGGCGCGGATGACGGCGCTGCCTTCGGTGCAGGCAACGGCGGCGGCAATGGCGGCCACAACCTCGGCGGGAATGCCCGTTTCCACCGCCGGTGCGGCGGGGGCCGGTGCGGGCTTGCGGGCCGGCGCAGCGGGCTTGGGTGCGGCAGGTTTGGGGGCAGCGGGTTTCTCGGCCCGGTCCATCATCTTGCCTTCCAGGGTGATGATCAGGCACAGCGCAACCAGCATGCCGAACACAAGCACCAGGCTGGTCACGACTACATTTGCGTCGCCGAATTCCAGGGCGAGCATTGCGACGTGGGACATAGTTTCGATTCCTCCTTGCAGCATACCGCGGCGTCGATCCCGCGTTGTACAGGCAGTGGCCGCAGACGCGGCCAATTTAGCAACATTATAGCACGTTCCGCACGGTTTGTGTAGCACTTTTTTTAAAAAATTTGGTATGTTCGCCAACAAATGCCCAACTTTCGGTAACACTGTCACAGAACAGCCACCCCTTTTGTAGTATACTAATACAGAAAGTTCCGGCCGCAGCCGGCCGGGGCCTGCCACCTCTTACCACAAAGGAAGGTTCATCATGAGCATTTTTGATATGTTCCGCCGCACCGATATCAACGAAGGATTCCGCCGTTTCCAGGCCACCCCTGGCGCCGTGCTGCTGGATGTGCGCACCACCGAGGAGTACGCCGCGGGGCATCTGCCCGGCAGCCGCAACCTGCCCCTGCACCTGCTGGACACCCCGGGCATCCCGCTGCCCTCCACCGACACCCCGGTGTTTCTGTACTGCCGCAGCGGTGCCCGCAGCGGCCAGGCCACCAGCTGGATGAAGGCCCACGGATACACCAAAGCGGAGAACATCGGCGGCATTCTGGACTACAACGGTCCCGTGGAGCGGGGCGAATAAACAAAAAGGCCGTGCCCCGGAGCAAAGCGTTCCGGGCACGGTCTTTTTATTGGGAAGAAAGGAGAATCTCTCAAGTATTCGGCGCAGTCTGTGCGTCCTGTGCGCCCTGCTCACCCGCCGGCAGCTGGGGCACTGCGGTGAGGATGCGCATGAACTCCTCGCCGCTGATGGTTTCCTTCTCGTACAGGTATTGGGCGATCTCGTCCAGCTTGCCCCGGTTTTCCCGCAGGATCTGCAGGGCTTTCTGGTGCTGGGTGCGCACGATCTGCACCACCTGGCGGTCGATGTCGGCGGCGGTGGTCTCGCTGCAGGCCAGGGAGGCATCCCCGCCCAGATAAGCGTTGTTCACCGTCTCCAGGGCCACCATGTCGAAGTCGTCGGTCATGCCGTAGCGGGTAACCATGGCCCGGGCCAGCCGGGTGGCCTGCTCAATATCGTTGGAAGCGCCGGTGGTCACCGAGCCGAAGACGACCTCCTCGGCAGCACGGCCGCCGGTGAAGGTGGCGATCTTGGCCAGCAGCTGTTCCTTGCTCATCAGCACCTGGTCACCCTGGTCCACCTGCATGGTGAAGCCCAGGGCGCCGGAGGTGCGGGGCACAATGGTGATCTTCTGCACCGGGGCGCTGTTGGTCTGGATGGCTGCCACCAGGGCGTGGCCCACCTCGTGATAGGCCACGATGCTGCGGTCCTTGTCGTTCAGGATCTGGTTCTTCTTCTGGGCACCGGCCAGGATGGTATCCACGGCCTCCTGCAGGTCGTACTGGGTCACGGCCATGCGCTTGTGGCGCACGGCGCTCAGGGCGGCCTCGTTGATGATGTTGGCCAGCTCGGCGCCGGAAGCGCCGGAAGTCATGCGGGCCACCATGGTGAAATCGCAGTCGGGGCCCAGCTTGACCTTCTTGGCGTGCAGGCGCAGAATTTCTTCCCGGCCTTTCAGGTCGGGCAGTTCCACCGGCACACGGCGGTCAAAACGGCCGGGACGGGTCAGGGCGGGGTCCAGGGATTCGGGACGGTTGGTAGCGGCCAGGATGATGACACCCTTGGTGGCGTCAAAGCCGTCCATCTCGGTCAGCAGCTGGTTCAGGGTCTGTTCCCGCTCGTCGTTGCCGCCCATAGCGGAAGCGCCGTCGCGCTTTTTGCCGATGGTATCGATCTCATCAATAAAGACGATGCAGGGCGCTTTTTCGTTGGCCTGCTTGAACAGGTCACGCACTTTGGAGGCGCCCATACCCACGAACATCTCCACGAACTCACTGCCCGCGATGCTGAAGAAGGGCACACCGGCCTCGCCGGCCACCGCCCGGGCCAGCAGGGTCTTGCCGGTACCCGGAGGGCCCACCAGCAGCACGCCCTTGGGCATCTTGGCGCCGATGGTCTCGTATTTCTGGGGATTGTGCAGGAAATCCACGATCTCCTGCAAGCTTTCCTTGGCTTCGTCCTCGCCGGCCACATCGGCGAACTTGATGGCGGTGCCTTCCTCCACCACATACTGTTTGGCGCCGGATTTGCCGGTGCCGAACATCATGGCGTTGGGTCCGCCCATGTTGTTCATCCGCTTGCGCATCATGAAGCTGATCCAGGTAACCAGCAGGATCATGGGCAGGAACATGAGAATGATGTTCAGGATGGTATCAATGGGGCCGGGGTCGTTGATGACCTTGTCAAACTTGACGCCCGCATCTTCCAGCCGGTCCACCAGTTTCAGGTCCTGGGCAATGGCGTTGGTCTCGTAGCTGTTGTTCTCTTTGTCGATAAAGTAGATCTTCTCGTCGTCGATCTGCACGGTGGACAGCTTGTCCTCCTCCAGCATCTGGAGGAAGGTGCCGTAGTCCACCTGCTGCACCCCAGCGCGCAGCATCATGGGAAAGACCAGGGTGTTGAAGGCCAGCACGATGAGGAAGATCACCAGATAACTGATCCCAAGAGATTTCTTGGGGTCACGGGGTTTCTTGGTCTCCTGCATACAAAACAATCCTCTCTTTTGAAACGGGTCTTATGGCCCATGGATATAGCATGCACCTCAAAAATGAACAGCCCGTGAAGTCATTTTGAACACAAGGAAAACATTGGGGATATTTTCCCTTTATAAACACAAAAACCGCCGGAACAACAGGTTCCGGCGGCGATTTTGGCAGGGGATTCTTCAAAGGACAGGGGCCTCCAGCAAACGCAGGGCTGTCCGGGCCCGGCACCTCCGACAGAATGTCCCAAAGGGTACAGTCCCCGTCAAGGCGCCGCTTCCTCCGCGGCTTCCTCATACGCCTGCACTGCCTGCAAGGCGGCGGACACATCCGCCGTTTCCTCCTCCGGCGTGACGGGGCTGGGCACCATAAGGTAGATAGGATTCCGGTAGTTGTTGCTGTACAGTTCCAGCACAAGGTTGCCGTCGGCGGTTTCGCACACGGGGCGGTTCACATAGAATCCGGCGGGGATCTCCTCGGACAGTTCCCCCAGCTCGGCCAGGGACCAGGTCAACCCGGTGGACAGTTCCACCATGGCGGTGCTGCCGTTCAGATAGCTGATTACAAAATGGGGTGTCCCGCCCAGATTCTGCACCAGCGTGGCGTCTACTCCCATGCCGTTTCCCTCGTACAGGGTGCGGGTTTCCCCCGTCACCAGGTCGTAGACGCACAGGGCGGCCCGATTCAATTCGTTGCGGCTGTATACCAGCTGATCCCCCACCACCTGCCACAGCGACACATTCTGGTCGGGCAGGCGGATCTTGTCCACCGCCCCGGTGGCGGGGTCATACAGCCAGCAATCCTGGGTAGCCTGCCGTTGCAGGGCGTAATAGCCGTCGTAGTTGCCGTACAGGTACATGGTGTTCATGTCCACCGGGCTGCGGGTATGGCGCAGCACCAGCTGTCCGTTCCAGCCGCTCAACAGGGTGGTGTAGTCCGGGTCGGGGATGGAAAAGGGTTCCACCTGCCCGTCCAGACCGATGCGCACCCCGTAGACGCTGGCGGACACTTCAAAGGGTCCATCATTCACGATCCCGTACAGGGCGTTTTCATCCCGGCAGACCAGCCCGGGGTGCATCCCCTCCGGCAGGGAGACCAGCCGTTCCCGGGTCAGGCCGTCGGCGCTGATGCGGTCCACGTAGCTGGGCTGCTGCAGCATGTCGATGCAATCCTGCACGTAGGTTTTGCCTGCCTCCCCGGGATACGACCCCTCCAGCCGCGCCGGGTCATTGAGAATTTCCTGGTAGTTTTGCAGCATGTCCTGCCTGCTCTGCTCCGATAACGCCGGGTGGTAGATGAGCACCGACCCGTCCTCCTGGGCCAGGATGACATCGGAACTCTGGATGTTGATATAAGCCAGACAATCGGGGGTGTCGTGCTCACACCCCGGCAGATGGCAGAGGACCTCCTCTTCCAGGGTATCGAAGGGCACCCGGGTGATCAGGTTATAGGCATACGTCGTATTGCCGTCCCCCCACTCCCGGTAGGTCGTCCGGCAATAGCCCCGGCTGTTGGCGCTGTACAGCGGCTCCATCTCCCCCACCGTCCAGGTGGCGGCGGTTTCAGCAGTGGCGGCGGTCTCGGTGGTGGTGGCTGGTGATGCCCCGCCGCCGCAAGCGGTGAGCAGAGCCAGCACCAGCGCCGGCCAAAGAATGCGCAGGTACTTCATCCGTCCACCTCCTGTGTGTAGGGGCCCAGCTGCAGGCTGAGGAACTGCCGGGTCTCGCTGCTGCTGCTGTAAGTATCCAACCCGGTGGCACAGGTCATCAGGGCCTGGCCGTTGTGACTGTACAGGCCGCTCTGTTCATAGTCGGTGCCCGTCGGTACGGTCCAGTCCCCCAGCCCGTCCAGCTCGTTCAGTTCCACCCAGGCGGGCAGGGCGGCGGCAGGGTCGATCTCATGCCCCTGCAGGGCACTGATCCACAGCGCCACCACCTTGCCGGTGCGGCTGTCCACCTCCATGTTCAGCAGGCAGACCTGGGAATTTTCCCCCACATAGGTTTTCAGCCGCAGAAAGCCCAGGGAATCGGTGCTGTAATAGGTGGGGGCCGCCCAGTAGTCGATCTCTTCCTTGACCTGGTCCCACCAGGCCTGGGGCAACACGCCCCCTTCCACCAGGGTCTGGAGCACCTCATCCCGGTACTGCTGCATATCATCGGCGGCGTAGGTCATGCCGCCGGAGTAGGTGGCGCCGGACAGGTACATTCCCTCCACCCCGTCCCCCGTGGAATACATGGGGCCGGTACAGCTCCGCCGGGCCAGCTCCACCCGGGTGTTCAGCTGGCGCAGCAGATAGTAGTCGTCCCCGGTGGGCACCAGGGAGGTATAGGGGGTCTGCTGGCCGCGGGTCTGGCCCACCATGGCGGCGTCGGTGAGGGCGAACCATCCCAGGGGGATGGCCGCCAGGGGCACGATGGCTGCGGCGCAGACGGCCAGCAGCAGCCCCCGTTTGGCTTTTGGTTTCATCGGGCACCTCCCTGTTCCGGCTGCGGGGCGGCCTGCAGGGTGACGGTGACCGCCGTGCCCTTGCCGGGCTCGCTCTCAATGGTCAAAGTTCCCCCGTGTGCCTGGGCAATGCGGGTGCACAGGGCCAGACCCAGCCCGCTGCCCCCCTGCTTGCGGGCGCGGGATTTGTCCACCATGTAAAAGGGTTCGGTGACCCGGGCCAGCTGGTCGGCAGGAATGCCGCATCCCTGGTCCCGCACCCGGAGCAGCACCGTCCGGCCCACCTGCTGGGCAGTGACGGTGATGGTCTTGCCGGGGCCGGCCTTGGCGGCGTTGGTGATCAGGTTCAGCACCAGGTCGCAGAGCAGGTCGGCGTCCCCCTGCACCCACAGCCCTGTGGAGAGCGCTTCCACCCGGGCATGCTCGTTCTGGTCCAGGGCGGGGCGGGCGGCCTTGACGGCCTGGGTCACCGCCCGGTCCAGGGAGATGGGTTCCAGCTGCAGCTCCTCCTCGTCCAGATGGAGCAGCTGCAGCAGCTTGACGCTGAGGTTTTCCAGGCGATGGGCTTCGTGGTAGATAGCCCCCGCCGCCTCCCGCTGTTCCTGGGGGTCGGGCTGCATGCTGCGCAGCAGGTCGGCGTAGCCCAGGATGCCGGTCATGGGGGTTTTCAGCTCATGGGTGAAGGCCCCCATAAAATCTTCCCGCTGCTGCACCGAAAGTTCCAGCGCCGCCACCTTGTCCTGCACGGCGGCGGCCATGCTGTCAAAGCTTTCGCTGAGCTGGCCGATCTCGTCGTCGGTGCGCACGTCGGTGCGCAGGGCATAGTTGCCCGCGGCGATCTGCCGGCTGGCCCGGTTGAGCAGGGCCAGGGGGCGGATGAGTTTGCGGCTGAAGATGGCCGCCGCGGCCGCTGCCCCGATGACCACCGCGGCTTCCAGCAGAAGGAACCGCTGCAGGCTGCGGGCCCGGGCGGAGAACGCCTCGGTCAGGTCGTAGGCGGTGTACAGGGTCCAGTCGTCCAGCAGGGCGCTGCAATACACCCGCCACAGCGTGTCGCCGCTGCGCAGGATGGTTTCCTGGCCGTTGCCGGGCAGCATGTCGGCGGCCCAGTCTGCGGGCAGGCAGGAATACACCGCCTCCCCGGCGGCGTCCCCCGCCGTGTGGAAGAGGGCCGCCAGCTGGGCGGGGCCGTTGCCGTCGGGGGTCACCAGCTCGTTCACATACCCCTGCAGGTCCTCCTCGGTGACCGGGTCGCCCTGGCGGTGCAGGGTCAGAATCCGGTTTTCCAGGGTATAGCAGAGCATGCTGTGCCGGGTCTGCTCCTGGGCCGCCATGGAAGACAGGCGGTCCCGGAAATCGCCGTACAGCAGGGCGCTGCCCCCCAGGGCAAAAAAGGTCACCACCACCAGCAGGATGGTACAGACCAGTTTTTCCGAAAATCGCATAAGCGGTTCCCTTCCGGTGCCGGGGTGGGCACCTTACTCCTTTTTCAGACGATATCCCACACGATAGACCGTCTCGATCTTATCGTGCCAGTTCAGTTTTTTGCGCAGCCGCTGGATGTGCAGGTCCAGGGTGCGGGTGTCGGTCATCTCGCCGCCCCACACCCGCTCGTACAGCACATCCCGGTAGAGCGCCGCCCCCCGGTTGCGCATGAGCTGTTCCAGCAGGGCGAATTCCCGGGGGGTCAGGTCCACATCCCTGCCGCCGCAGGTCACCCGGCGTTCAGCCAGGTCCAGGGTCACATCAAAGGCGGTCAGGGTCTGGCCGCCCCGGCCGGTGCGGCGCAGCACCGCCTCCACCCGGGCAATGAGCTCCTCCACCTCAAAGGGTTTGACCAGGTAATCGTCCGCCCCCAGGCTCAGGCCCTTCACCCGGTCCTTCACGCTGGATTTGGCGGTGATAAAAATGACCGGCGTGCCCATGGGCCGCAGGTATTCCAGCAGATCATACCCGTCCAGGCCGGGCAGCATAATGTCCAGAAGGGCCAGGTCAAAGTCGTTGGCCTCGATCAGGTCGGCGGCGCTGACGCCGTCGTTGGCCACGGTACACTCGTACCCGGCCCGGGTCAGGCTGACCTGGATCAGCCGCGAAATGGTCTGTTCATCTTCCACAATCAGGATCCGATTCATCCAAAAGCCTCCTTATGGGTAATCATATGGACCGATTGTACCCGAATTGTATCCAAAAATCCTCGAAAGGGACGAAAAAAGGCAAGGCCCCCTGCCCGGGGACCTTGCCTGAAACCGGTTCTGATCAGCCGTGCAGAGCGCTGCGCAGCGCCGCCAGCAATTCGTTCTGGTAGGTGGGGTTGAAGGTGCCGTGGAGCAGTTTGGGCAACGCCTCCTCCTGCAGACGGCGCCAGCTTTCGGCTTCCCGCCCGGGCAGAATGGGCACAAAGGCCACCCCGTTGGCCGCGGCGGCCTGGGCATCGCCCATGGCGTCGCCCACCATCATGACCTTGCGGCTCTCGTACCCGCAGGCCAGCATGACGGCGATGGAGTTGGCCTTGCTGCCCACCTCCTGGCCGAAGATCACATCGGCGTGGCGGGACAGCCCGTACCGGGTCCATTCGCTCTCGATGGCGGACTCGTTGGCCGCCGACACCACCGCCACATCGGCCACGGCGTGGAGTTGGCGCAGGCTGGTTTCCACCCCGGGGAAGGGCTCAAAGGTAGGTTCCAGGGCCTGGATGCGGCGGTTGCAGGCGTTGTTCCATTCCTGCAGTTTGCGCAGGGCCAGACTGCCGGTGCGCAGCATCTCCTGCTGCAGGCTGGCGGTGCTCAGCTCCGAGGCGGTGCGCACCCAGGCGGCGATATCCTCCGACCCGGGCACCTCGATGCCCCGGTTTTTCAGCCGGTCAAAGATCTGCACCACGCTTTCGAACCGGGGAATGCCCCGGGTGATGCCGGTGATGTTGATCTCCTTCCAGGCGGAAGTGATGATGTCGGCGTACTCATCCAGCGAAAACACACGGATCAGCTCCGGGCAGAAGACGGTGCAGTGCTTGATGCGCACGGTGTCCATCACACAGCCGTCTGAATCCATGCAGACCAGAAATTCCCGTTTTTTCACAAAATCCGTCAGCGCACTTGCCATACCTTCCAGCCCCCCCTGCTGTTCCGCGTATACTTTCCATACCAAAATGCTTGTGTTTCTATCATAGCAGAACCAAGCCAAAAAGCCAATAGTCTTTTTGTAAAAAAATGCCAAAAATTTGCACACATTCACCAAGTTTTTCTCGTCTCTTTGTGCAATTCACGGCCCTGTATTTTATTCTTCTTTCGGCACATCCATTCCCAGCGCCTGGCCGATGGGCATATGCAGCACCAGGGTGGCGGACTGGTCCGCCGGGGTGGGCTGCTTGTTGATGACCACCAGGGCATCCCCCCGGAAATACCGCAGCAGCCCCGCCGCCGGGTACACCGCCAGGCTGGTGCCGCCCACAATGAGCAGATCCGCCTGGGAGATGGCCCGCACCGCCCCCGTCACGGTGGCGTCGTCCAGGCCTTCCTCATACAGCACCACGTCCGGCTTGACCACGGCGCCGCACTCGGTGCAGCGGGGCACCCCGTCCCCCTGGCCTGCCGCCTCCTCGATGAAGTCCACGCCGTAGAACTTGCCGCACCGGGTGCAGAAGTTGCGCAGGGTGGAGCCGTGAAGCTCGTACACCGTCTTGCTGCCGGCAGCCTGGTGCAGGCCGTCGATGTTCTGGGTCACCACCGCCTTGCACTTGCCTTCCCGCTCCAGGGCAGCCAGGCGCAGGTGGGCGGCGTTGGGTTTGGCGCCGTGGACGATGAGCTTTTTGCGGTAGAAATCAAAGAATTCCGCGGTATGCTCCACAAAGAAGGTGTGGGACAGCATATATTCCGGCGGGTAGCGGAAGGTCTGGTGGTACAGGCCGTCCACGCTGCGGAAGTCCGGGATGCCGCTTTCGGTGGACACACCGGCCCCGCCGAAAAACACCAGGTTGCTGCTTTTTTGGATAAGATGTTCCAGTTCAGGTACCATTGTCTTGCTCCTTTCGCTTTTTTGGAGGTATAATGGAAAAAACACAAAAGCCGGACAAAAAAGGGGGCTTTGTCATGCATGAGATCAACCGGGAAGATGTATTGCGCCGCCTGCCCCGTCGGGCGGCGGACACCAACAAGGGCAGCTACGGCCGGGTGGTGGCGGTGGCGGGCAGCCTGGCTTATCGGGGCGCCGCGGCCCTGTGCTGTGAGAGCGCCCTGCGCACCGGGGCGGGGCTGGTGTATCTGGCCAGCGTGGAACCGGTGATCCAGCTGGTGCTGTCCCGCACGCCTGAATGCTGTGCCCTGCCCTGCCGCACCGACGGGGACGGTGGGGTGATGGCAGCGGACGCCGCCCAGGTGCGCCAGCGGTTTGCCCACAGCCGGGCGGTCCTGCTGGCAGGGCCCGGGTTGGGGGACAGCGCCGGCCGGGCGCTCAACGCCCTGTGCGGCATCGGGGCCCCCTGGCAGGGGGCGGTGCTGGACGCCGACGCCCTGAACGCCATGGCCGCCGGGGAGCTGGGGGATACCCCCTTTCTGCCCAAGGACACGGTGCTCACCCCTCATCCCGGGGAGATGGCCCGGCTGCTGGGCACCACGGTGGAGGCGGTGCAGGCCGACCGGCCCAAGGCGGCGCTGCGGTGCGCCCGGCGGTTCGGGTGCGTGGCGGTGCTCAAGGGCACCGGCACCCTGGTAGCCTCCCCGGACGGCCAGATGGTGAAAAACACCACCGGCAACCCGGGGCTGGCCCGGGGCGGCAGCGGGGATGTGCTGGCGGGCATGCTGGCGGCTTTGCTGGCCCAGGGGTTGCCCGCCTTTGAGGCCGCGCTGTGCGCCGTTTGGCTGCACGGGGCAGCGGCGGATGCCTGTGCCGCCCGCACCAGCCAGATGACCATGCTGCCCCACGACATTCTCTTTGACCTGGGGCGGATTCTGGGGTCCGCCGGGCTGTAAGCGCGGCAAATTTTCAACAGCGGTGTGCAAAAGAACGCACACCGCTGTTTTTTCAGTTCATTTTGGGGCCGCGGTACTGTTTGCGGGAGATCTTGCGGGGCAGGGGGATGCTGCAGACGATGGCGATGCCCATGGCCAGGGCCACGGCGGTTTTCAGCGTCTCCACACCTTTGCTGGCAAACAAGACCTGTTCGTTGTTGAGCAGGTAGTAGGCGGTGTAATAGATACCGGCGCCAGGCACCAGGGGGAAGATGGCGCACAGCAGGAAGAGGGTGACGGGAGCCCGGTGGGTGATGGCAAAAAACCGGGACAGACCCGCCAGGGGGAAGACGGCCACCAGGGTGGCAGCGGGCATAGACAGCCCGGCGGCGGTGCAGATGATGTACACCACCCAGCCCACCGCCCCGGCGATGCCGCAGGCCACAAAGTGGCGGCGGGGCACCTGGAAGGCCAGGCTGAAACAGACGGTGGCCACCACGGCCACGCAGAATTGCAGCACGCAGCTGCCGAAGAAGGGCAGATTCATCACAGCGGTATCCTCCAGAATCCCACGGCGGCCATGTAGGTCAGCGCCACGCCGCAGGCCAGGCACCCGGCGCAGAGCAGGGCGTCGAACAGGCGGATGGTGCCGGACAGGTAGTCGGCGTTGATGATGTCCCGGATGCCCATGGTCAGGGCCACGCCGGGGGTGAGTACCATCAGGGCGCCGATGATGGCGCCGCTGGGGTTGTATCCCGCGCCCCACACCCCGCGGACCGCCAGGGCCAGGGCGGTGCAGGCCGCGGCGGCGGCGATGTCGGTGAAAACCTTACTCACACCGCCCTTGTGGAACCACTGCATGATGAGCATTTCCACAATGCCGGCGCAGAAGGCGGTGACGATCTCCGGCCCGGCACCGCCGAACAGAAAAGCAAAGCAGCCGCTGCCCACCGCACCGGCCAGCAGGGATACCTTGAACCCGTAGGCCGGGATGGCGCAGGCGTCGCGCAGGGCTTTCTCGGCGCCGTCCAGGTCCAGTTTTCCCTCGGCCAGTTCCCGGGAGATGGCGTTCACCGCCTCCACCCGGCCCAGATGGATGCTCACCCGGGGCACGTGGCGCACGGCGCTGATGGTACCGTCCTCCCCTTCCGCCGAAGCAAAGATGCCGTTGGTGAGCACATAGACGTGGAAGTCCCGCACCCCCAGGCTGTGGGCCATGATCTCCATGGTGTCCTGGGCGCGGAAGACCTCGCCCCCGTTTTCCAGCATGGCTTTGCCGGCCTCCACCACCAGTTCAATGGCGCGATCGGTCATGGATTCTCTCCTCCTGCCGCACGGCGGCGTTTTTCCCGGGCAAACCAGATGCCCGCCAGCACCGCGCAGAGCACCGTGCCCGCCAGGCCCGCCCCCGCACCGGGATGGGCGTAGTTCAGTTCCACATGGTTTTCCCCTTCGGAAAGCCGCACCCCGATGAAGCCGCCGAAGACACATTCGGTCTCAGCCTTTTCCCCGTTGACGGTGAGCTTCCAGTGGGCGGAATCCTCCCAGGCAAAGGGCAGCACCAGCAGGTCGGCGTCGGCGGTGCCGGTGGCCACCAGGTCAATGTGCCCGCCCTCCCGGATGGTCATTTTTTCCGGTTCGGTGGCCTGCAGGGTGGCGGCGGCAGAGGCCAGCACGCTCTCGTCCAGGCTGTACACCTGGATGGCCGCCCGGGCCTCCTCACTGTCCGCAAACCCCAGGCGCAGCTCCACCGTCTCCCCTTTGGTGAAGGTGCCCAGGGGGAACACCCCGCCCAGGGAATCCCCGGTGAAGTACTCGCCCAGCAAGGTGCCGTTCACCGCCACATCCGACGGGGTCATGTCGGTCAGGCCGGGGATGGCCAGGTAGCAGGGCCCGTCGCAGGGGGCGGTGAAGGTGAGCAGGATGCCCTGCTCCGGCTGCTCAAACTGCAGCTTGGCCGCCAGCAGGGCGTCCGGGGTGCCGGGCACCAGGGCGGAGAGCATGGCATTCTGCAGGGTGAAGGTGTTTTCACTGTTTTCGATGGAGACCTTCAGCGCGTCGGAGGAGCCCACATAGGCCATGGGCAGGGCGTAGGGGTTCTCCCACACCGAAAGTTCGGTGCCGGTGTCCAGAGGGGTATACTGTCCCGGCACCGGGCGGGAGCCGTCGCTGTACAGGTAGCGGATGCCCAGCAGGCTGTCCGCCACCCCGGTGGACCCCCAGCCGTAGGTGGAGTAGTTCACATACCCCAGACATTCCAGCAGTTCCTTGGCGGAGCTGGCCTTGGTGGAGGAATAGTGGCTGATGCCCCAGTACCCCAGCAGCATAGGGTCGTTGAGGGTACGCATAAAGTTCTTCTCGATGCGGTAGTACCCGCCGTCCAGGGCGCGGATGGCGTTCACCGCCTGGGTGTTCTGGTCGTAGAATTCCTCAAAGCCGCTGACGGTGTAGCTCTCGAACTTACGCAGGGCCAGCACCGTGTTGGCCCCCATATCCCCCACGCAGAGGACCGCAAAGCCCGCCGCCCCCGCCAGGGCCAGCAGACGGCGGGGAGAATGGCGCAGGACCACACAGACCAGGGTGGCGGCGAAGACCAGGGCAGTGGCCCCCACCTTGAAGACCGAGAAGGTCTCGCCGGAGACAAAACAGTACCCCACGCACCATAGAACGCCCAAAGCTCCGGCCAGGGCCAGGGCCAGGCGGCGGGGCCCCCCGTCCAGCAGAGCCCTGGCGGCCAGCAGGATCAGAAACAGGCTGACCAGGAAGCTGTACCGGCAGGGGAACCACACCGGCTGCTTGAAGCCGTGCCACACCAGGTCGATGCCGTAGAGCCAGAAGCTCAGGGCCATAACGGCCAGCACGCCGCCGGCGGCCAGTTTCTGGCGGCGGGGGGCGCGGCCTGCGAAGAAGAGGAGCACCAGCACCACGCAGAAGACGCCGCAGTAGAGGTTGGGCAGGGTGCCGGTGACATCATCCCAGAAGAAATCCCCGAAGAAGAGCCGGTAAGGCAGCTGCCACAGCGGGAAGTTGGGGGTCAGGGAGAAGTCCATGGCGAAGAGACCGCCCTTGCTTTCCTCCACCTCCAGCAAAGCGGGAAGCAGCAGCACCAGGCCCAGCCCCGCCCCCAACGCGCCGGAGGCGGCAAAGAGGCCGAACCGGCGTTTCAGTGCCACGGCGGGGTGGTCGGTGCCCCACCAGCGGTAGGCAAAGTAAAGGATGGTGAACAGGCACACTTCCCAGGCGGTGTAGAAGTTGAACAGGATGCAGACCAGCACCAGCCAGGTCAGGGGCCAGTGGCGGCCCTTGTCCACCAGTTCGTCCATGGCCCACAGCACCAGCGGCGCCAGCATCACCACGTCCATCCAGATGATATTCTGGTTGTACACCACGCAGAAGGCGCACAGGCTGTAGCCCAGGCTGAGCACCGGCAGCAGGCGGGAGGCGCTTTTGTAGTGCCGCTGCAAAAAGAAGCAGCAGGCGGCGCCGGTGCAGGCGGTGCGCACCGCAAAGACGCCCTGGGCCACATAGGGGATGGCCCGCACAGGGAAGATCAAGTAGGCCAGGTTGAAGGGGCTGCTCATGTAGTAGGCGAACAGCCCCAGGGTGCTGCCGCCGCACAGCTTGGAAAAGCTGTAAAAGAAGCCGCCCTGGCGCACCCGGCGCCACATATCGGTGATGTAGTTGACGTACAGGCCGTTGAGGTCGCCGGTGAGGATGGTATCGTCCCCGAAGGGGGCGAAGCCCAGCAGGAAATACGCCCCCAGCACCAGCAGCAGGGACAGCCCGAAGGCTGCCCCCACGTTCTGACGCTGGCGGCGGCGAAGATTGGTTTGCATGGAAACTCCTTTACGGTTGGGGCAGAATGCTTCAGCCGCGGATGTTACGGCGCACGGCGTCGAAGTCGGGGTAGTTTTCGTACAGATGGGCGGCGATAGCCTCCATCAGGCGGTAGTCGTGTTCCGAGTCGATGTCGATGATGCCGGTGTCCATCATGACGCTGACCCCGATCTTGCCCCGCCAGAGCATGCCGTCGGTGTTTTCGGCCAGGAAATCCCGCTTGAACACATAGATGGAAGCGTTCACGTCAAAGACTTCCGGGGCCTGCTGGCGGCCGGTGAATTCGCTCTTGTTCACCTGTTCCACATGGTCGCCCACCGTCTTGACCATGTTGAACCAGGGGTTGCGCCGGGCTTCGCAGACGCTGAACACCAGGTCCAGGTCGGCGCGGCCCTGCTTTTTGGCAAAGGCGTTCTCGATGTCGGCGGCGGTGCGCAGGGGGCTGGTGATGTCCAGGTCCATGAGGTAGTCGTAGTGGTCGCCGGTCTGTTCCTCCATCCGGCGCAGGCTGTCCTGGTAGACGGCCATCTTGGGCACCTTGTCCCCGCCCAGCTCCTCGCCCCGGGGCAGAAAGACCACTTCCGGGTACTGCGCCTTGACCAGCTCGGCCAGTTCCGGGCTGTCGGTGTTCAAAGCGAAGTCGATGTGCAGTTCGGGATGATTCTTGGCAAAAAGCTCCGCGGCGCTGAGTGAATAATACACCAGCGGATGGCCGCAGAAAGTTTTCAGGTTCTTGTTCTTGAAGCCTTTGCTGCCGGCGCGGCCGCAGACGGTGATGAGCAGACGTTCCATATTACAGTTCCCCCAAAGTCAGTTTGAGCACGTCCAGGGCGGTGGCGGGGGTGTTCAGGCTGTCGCCCTCCCCTGCCAACGCGTAGTGCAAAAAGTATTCCATCTCCCGGATATACCGCTGGTTCACATCCTCCCGGCAGTCCTCCACGGTGCCGTCGGGCAAGGTCAGGGTGCCGGCGCCGAAATCCGCCACCGCAGACCCGCTGGGACAGAACAATTCGATGCTGCGGCGGTAGCCCCGGCCGAAGTAATCCAGATGCACCTCGGCCAGCAGGTGGGGATATCTGGCGATATACAGCGATACATCGTCGGAGTCAATTTCCAGTTCGGAATATTGGCCCCGCAGGTTGTAAAGAGCTTCCGGCTTGCCGAAGAGCTCCACCAGGTAGTCCCACTCGTGGATCAGGTCGATGGTCACCCCGCCGCCCATGGCCTTGTGGGCGCTGTACACGGTGCGGTAGTCCACCCCGGGACGCCAGTCGGGCAGATAGGAAGAGCAGATCACCCGGGCGCAGTAGGGATGCAGCTCGGGCAGATGCTTTTTCAGCGCCAGCATGGCCCCGCACCACCGCATGGGCGCGGCCACATAGGCTTTCTGCCCCGCCGGGAGCAGCTCGGCCAGATTCCGGCCGGTCTCCTCGGCGGAGAAGATGGGCTTTTCAATGAACAAAGCCCCCGCCCGCCCGCGGACCAGTTCCAGGGCGGCGGCGTGCAGGCTGGTGGGGTTGGTGATGAAAGCCATGTCATACCGGGGCAGGGCGGCGGGGTCCTCCAGGGCGGTGAACTGGGCCGCCAGCAGCTCCGCCACACCGGGGCGCAAAGGCCGGTGGGGGTCGCTGCGCAGGGCGTGGGCCACCAGGGTCAGGCCCTGCTTCTGGCAGATGGTATGCAGGTTTTTCAGATGGCGGGTCCCGATGGACCCCAGGCCGATGAACAGGGCGGTGACAGTGCCCATGTTCCTCACTCCTTATTTACAGATTGGGCCGCACCACGCGGCAGGGGCTGCCCACGGCCACCGAGTTTGCGGGGATGTCGTGGGTGACCACGCTGCCTGCCCCGATGACCACGTTGTCCCCGATGGTCACCCCGGGCAGCAGAATGGCCCCGCCGCCGATCCAGACATTGTTGCCGATGGTGACGGGGGCGGTGCGGGTCTTGCAGAATTCAAAGCTCCCGTCCGGTCTGGGCGCACCGAAGCGGTCGGCCGCGTTGGTGGGATGAAAAGCGGTATAGATCTGCACGTTGGGGGCGATGAGGGCGTTGTCCCCGATGGTGATGCGGTTATCGTCCAGGAAGGTGCAGTTCATGTTCACTTCGCAGTTGTTGCCGAAGAAGATGTTGTTGCCGTAGTCCACATAGAAGGGCGGGGTGATCCAGAGATTTTTGCCCCGCCCGCCCAGCAGTTCGGCCAGGATGCGGTCCTTTTCCGCCAGGTCGGCGGAAGGGATGCGGTTGTAGGCCGCGGCCAGGTCCTTGGCCAGGTGCCAGCGGTCCAGCAGTTCGGGGTCGCCGCAGTCATACAGTTCCCCGGCCAGCATTTTTTCCCGTTCGGTCATGATATTTTTCCTCACTGCCGCTCAAAGCCCAGGAACCGGGTGCCCTGGAAGTGGAGCATTCCCCGGTCCCCTTCGGCCAGCAGCCCGGCGTCCCGGTCGGGCAGGCGCAGTTCCAGGCGGTCGCCGCTCTCAAACTGGAAGGTGGCGTAGTAGGTGGTGCCGCCTCCGCCGTTGTGGTGGCTGTAATGCCGTTCCCGTTTGCCCACCACGGTGGCGGGGCTGCTCAGCCGGGGGGAGGCGTTGTTGCGGGACCATTCGGCCACATTGCGGATCACCATGACCACCATCAATCCCACCACCAGCACAAACATGGCCGGGACAAAGATTTCCATGAGGTTGAACAGCATCATAGGGATTTTTCCTTTCCTTTTTCGGGGCAGAGCGGCTTTCAGGCCTGCGCCACCTTGTCCATCAGCCGGATGGCCGCCCGGTCCTTCTCAAAGGTCCAGCGGGGTTCTTCCTCCCCTTTCAGCACCGCGAAGAAGTTGGCCAGCTCGTCCACGTAGGCGTTCTCCACAATGTTGTCGCTGTAGCGGCTGTCGTGCTCAAAGCTGCCGTAGGTGTCCACCGGCTGCTTGTCCCCGTCCCTGAACTCGTACAGGGCCTTGGGGTTGCCCTCCCAGAAGAGGTGCAGCCCGTCGCCGAAGCACTCGAAGCTGCGCACCGCCTTGGGGCTGACCACGTCCGCCGCCAGCACCCCCTGCACGCCCCCTTTGTGGCGCAGCAGCAGGGTGGCGCAGTCGGGGTACGGCAGGCCCAGGTCGCTGATGGTGTCGGTCTGGACAGTCATATGTTCCACATCCCCGAAGGCATCCAGCAGCCAGGGCAGGTCGATGCCGAAGATCTCCCGCACGCCGCCGGTGCGGGCGTTGCCCACAAAGAAGTTCTTGTAGTTTTCCCAGGGATGCCAGTCGGGCAGATACTGGCCGATGTGGTAGATGTAATGCACCGGACGGCCGAATTCCGCCACCCGGCGTTTGATGTACTGGGTCTCCTTGCGGTAGAGCATGGTGGAGGAGAGGAAGAGGGGCACCCCCTTTTCCTTGGCCTTGGCCAGGTTTTCGGTGTAGCCGTCGTCCACCAGGTTCAGCTCGGTGAAGACCGGCAGCCCCGCGTCCAGCAGCTCCGAGATGATGGCCGCATGGCTCAGGGGCGAGGTGCAGACCAGGGCGGCGTCGGGATGTTCGGCCGCCACGGCTTCCCCGATGGAGGGGTAGGCCGCCTGGCACAGACCCTGGGAAAGAGCCTCGGCCCGGCGGGCTTCGGCGCTGTCCACACCGGCGATGCGGACCTTGTCCGCCCCCAGCAGACCCCGGGTCAGGCGGGCGCGGCGCTTGCCCATGCTGCCCAGACCGACGATGAGAAGTTTCATACTACTGCCTCCCGATGGAGATTTCACAGGCGGGGTTCCGCCTGCGGGTCAAACGACGGCACCGGGCCGTCGTAGAATGTTTTGGGTTGGGTGAAGTCGAATTGTTCCAGCACCCTTACGATCTTGCCGCTGGTATCGCCCCCGTGGTAAGGGCTGACAGCCCCGGCGGCCACCACCCGGAAGGCCGGACTCAGGGCGGTGCGCAGGGCGTCCTCGATCTCGGTGCGCTCCCCGCCGCAGCTGATGACGTTCTGGCAGAGGATGCGCCCCGCCTGGCGGCTGCCGATGTTCACGGCGGGCACCCCGAAGCTGGGGGTTTCCACCACCCCGGAGGAGGAGTTTCCCGCCACCAGGGCGGCATATTTCATGGCCGAGAGATACCGGCGCAGGCCCAGGCTGTGGATGAAGCCCGCCCGGTGAGGGTGGTCGGCGGCAAAGCGCTGCATCCGGGCGGTGCAGACGGCGCCCCCGGCGTCGGCGTTGGAACCGGTGATCAGCCAGAACACGCCCTGCACCTCCGCCATGGCCTCGCACAAAGCCTCCGCCTGGATGGCGGGGTCCGGGGCGCCGGCGGCGGTTTCGGGGTGGAAGGTGACCAGGGCAAAGGGCTGCCGGAGGTCAAGCCCCGTGGAATTGCACAATTCTTCCCGGCTCATTTTGGGCACAGCGCGGATATTTTCATCTCCCAGCCCGCCCACGCAGAAGACCCGGGCGGGGTCCTCGCCCATGCGCACCAGCCGGGCGGCGCTGTCGGCGCAGGAAGGGAAATGCACCGCCGCCATCTTGGTGATGCAGTGGCGGTAATACTCGTCGGCGGCGCCCAGGGTCACATCCCCGCCGGAAATGTGGGCGATGGGGATGTGCCGGGCCGCGGCGGCGGTGGCGGCGGCAAAAATTTCGAACCGGTCCCCCAGCACCAGCACGCAGCCGGGGCGGTGGGCGGCGAAATAGTCGTCAAACGCCTGGATGGTGCGGGCGATGGTGCGCCCCACCGGCTCGTCGGGCTCCTTTTCCCGGAAAATGGGCAGCCGGGCGGCGATTTCCACCGCCGGGGCATCGGCCTCGATCTCCGAAACGGTGTTGCCCAGGCGTTCACACAGATGGGCCCCGGTCACCACCAGCTGCAGCCGCCCCACGGCGGCCAGCTTGCGGGCCACCGGGCGCAGAAGACCGTAGTCCGCCCGGGTGGAGGTAATGAGGGCCACGCTGTCACAGTTCAATCTTTTCATCCTCCGCAAAATCCCGCTTGGCGGTCTGGCCCAGCACCTCGTACCAGCGCATGGGGCTCACCCCGTCCCCGGGACGTTTGGTGGTCAGGTTGTCGGCGGTGAAGACCTCCCCTGCTTTGATGGCCCGGGCGGCCACGATGCTCTTGCGGGCCACCGCCTTGTTGGGGGCCTCGCTGGCGGTCAGGTGCTTGTGGCCGTCGCCCAGGGCGGCTTCCACATGGCGCACGGCGTCCACCATAGCCTTGAACTCGGCGGGGTCCAGGCTGGCTTTCTGGTCGGGGCCGGGCAGGTTCTTGTCCAGGGTGAAGTGCTTTTCAATGACCTGGGCCCCCAGCACGGTGGCGGCCACATCGCATTCCCACCCCGGGGTGTGGTCGGACAGGCCCACCGGCAGGCCGAACTGGTCGAACAGCTCGATCATGGCGGTGAGGTTGGCGTCCTCGTAGGGGGTGGGGTACTGGGTGTTGCAGTGCAGCACGGTCACCTCGGGGCAGCCGTTGTCGTCCAACACGCCCAGGGCGTCGGTGATCTCTCCCAGGGTGCTCATGCCGGTGGAGAGCAGCACCGGGGTGTTGAGCTTGGCCATCTCCTCCAGATAAGGCAGGTTGGTGATCTCCCCCGAAGGAATCTTGAGCAGGGGCAGTCCCAACGTGCCCAGGAACCGCACGCTGGGGATGTCGAAGGGGGCGGACAGGTACTGGATGCCGATGGAATCGCAGTATTCCTTCAGCTCCTTGTGCCCCTCAAAGGAGAAATGCAGCTTGCGGATCATCTCCAGCTGGCTTTCGGCGGCGTCGGTGGTCTGCTTCTGGTACTCGGCCTTTTCGGCAAACCTGCTCACCACCAGTTCAGGCACGGCGGTCTGGTATTTCACGATGTCGGCGCCGCACTCCTTGGCCACCAGGGCCATCTTCTTGGCCATTTCCAGGTCGCCGTTGTGGTTCACGCCGGCTTCGGCAATGATGGTAACGGGCATAAAAACGCTCCTTTCAGCGTGGGGTCAGCGTTGGGTTTCCAGTTTGCGGCGCATCTTTTCCAGCTCTTCCATCTGGCCCATGTCCATCCAGGCGCTTTCGCTGATGGGGTACACCCCCACCTTCTCGCCGGCGGCACGGTAGCGCTCGATCACGTCGGGGAAGCCGATGTTTTCCCCTTCCTTCATCTCCTCCACCACCCGGGGTTCCACCACGTAGACCCCGGTGTTGGTCATGAAGTTCAGCTCCGGCTTTTCCCGCATGGCGGCAATGCCGCCGTCCTCGCTCATCTCCACCACGCCGTAGGGCACGGTGTAATGCTTGAGGGCGCAGACCATGGTGACCAGGTTGCCCCGGTCCTTGTGCTTGGCGTACAAGTCCCCGAAATCCAGGTCCAGCAGGGTGTCGCAGTTGGTGAAGAAGAAGGGCGAATCCAGCTTGCCCTTGAGCAGGCAGAGCCCGCCGCCGGTGCCCATGAACTGTTCCTCGTCCACGAACTCCAGATCGTAATCCTTGTCGATCTCACCGAAATAGGACTTGATCATGTTCTTTTTATAGTTGACCACCATCTTGAACCGGTGGCAGCCGAATTCCCGGAACCGGTCGATGATCATCTCCGCAATGGGCTGTTCCCCCACCGGGATCAGGGGTTTGGGCAGGATTTTGGTGTAGGGGTACAGCCGGGTGCCCAGCCCGCCGGCCATCATGACCACCGGGATGTCCACCTTTTTGCGGTTGTCCACGTCCACGCCGCCGGCAAAGACGATGTCGGTGATGACCCCTTTCTTGTTCAGGATGGGCAACGCGTCGATGCCGTATTTCTGCAGTTCTTCCCGGGCGCGGCCCCGGTCGGACACCGGCAGACTTTTGGGCGAAAAGTTGGCCGCCCGTTCCACCGGTTCGCCCAGGGTGCCGCCCCGCAAAAAGAATTTGCGGATGTCCCCGTCGGTGACAACGGCCTGCAACACCCCGTCCGGTGCGATGAACAGGATGCGCTGGCCTGTTTCGTCCAGCTTTTTCATGGTTTCCAGCACGGTGGCGTGGCGGTCCACGAAGAGTTCTTCGATTTTGAGCAAGGCGGTTCTCCCCTTTTATGCAGTCAGTTTCAGACCAGCGCCTTCACCGCGTCGATGACGCGGGCGCAGTCGGCTTCGCTCAGGTTGGTGGAGCAGGGCAGGTTGACGATGTTGGCCCGCAGGTCCTGGGCCTTGTCCAGGTGGTAGGCTTCGTTGCGGGGATAGTCGGCCTGCTCGTGGATCAGCGCCCACACCGGGCGGGTCTGAATGCCCTGGTCCTGCAAGGTGGCGATGACGGTGTCCCGGTCCAGGCCGGTGCCGCCCAGATACAGGCTGTAGAACCAGTGGTTGGAACGTACCCCCTCCGCCTCGGTCTTGAAGGGCAGGATGCGCAGGCCATGGTAGCCGTCCAGGGCGTCCTTGTACTGGTTGTAGCGGGCGATCTTGGTAGCGATGAAATCCTCCAGCCGTTCCAGCTGGGCCAGGCCCAGGCAGGCCTGGACGTTGGTCATGCGGTAGTTGTAGCCCACCTCGTCGTGGAAGAACTGGAGCAGGTCGCTCTTGGCCTGGGTGGACAGATGCTTGGCGTGTTCCGCCCAGTCGGGGTGGTTGGACACCAGCATACCGCCGGCGCCGGTGGTGATGATCTTGTTGCCGTTGAAGCTGTAGCAGCCCACGTCGCCCATGGTGCCGGCGAACTTGCCCGCCAGCGGGCCGGAGACATACTTGGTGCCCAGGGCCTCGGTGGCGTCCTCAATGAGGGTCAGGCGGTACTTTTTGGCAATTTCCAGCAGGCGGGACATGTCGGCCATGTTGCCGAAGACGTGCACCACTTCCAGGGCCGCCACCTTGGCGCCGGTCCTGTTGTTGTACAGCCCGTCCTCTTTCAGGGTGCAGTGGTTGGCGCAGAAGTCCTCCACCGCTTCGGGGTCGATGCACCAGGAATCGTCGCAGCCGATGAAGACCGGCTCCGCGCCCATATAGCGGGTCAGAGGGTTGACGGCGGCAATGAAGGTCAGGGTGGGCACAATGACCTCCTGCCCGGGCTGAATCCCTGCGGCCATGGCGGCCAGATGCAGCGCCGAGGACCCGGCGTTGGAGGCCACGGCCCGGGGCATGCCCACATAATCGGCCAGGGCCTGCTCGAATTCACCCACCCGGGCGCCGCTGGTGGAAACCCAGCCCGAAGTGATGGCTTCGGCCGCGCGGGCGGCCTCTTTTTCTCCAAAATTGGGTACAGACAACGGGATAAATGCAGACATACAAACGTCCCCCGATCTAATATTACAAAAATTCAGTCTTTATTATAAACCGTTTGCTGTCAAACAGCAAGGCGGAAGCCAAAAAAGCCGCCTCCGGCCACGGGGGCCGAAAGCGGCTTTGGGGGTTATTTGTCCCGGAAAGTATCGTCAAACAGGCGCAGCACGCCGGTCTTGTCCAGCTCTTCAGTGTCCTGCCCGTCCTCCAGGCCGGGGATGCGGGGTGCCTCGTCGGCAGGGGTGTAGATGGGCACATCCTCGTCGGGCTCGGCGTCGTCTTCCGGCACCAGGTCCAGTTCTTCCAGCAGGGCCTGCATGGCGTCGCAGTCCTCGGGCACATCGGTGAGGCTGGCGCCGTAATGGCTAAACAGCACGGTGCCGTCCGCGTCCAAAATCAGGGTCAGGGGCAGGTCCAGCACGTTGTCCTTGGGGGGCTTGTAGCCGTTGCGTTTGGCCTGGCGCAGAATCTGCCAGGCTTCCAGGCTGTAGGCGGTCAGGCCGCCGCTGCGCTGGGGGATCTTGAGCAGGTCGTACAGCACGCCGTCGGCGTCGCACAGCAGTGGAAAGGGCAGGGTGTCCGGCCCGATGCTGCGGGCCAGCTTGTCCGCCCGGGAGCGCACCACCATGGCAAACCCGCCGCTGCGCAACCCGTCGAAGGTATCGGCATAGCGTTCGGCGAAGGTGCGGGTGACCGGGTGGCCGAAGTTGTTCATGAACACCAGCACCAGGGGTGCGTTTTCGGCCAGCAGATCCCGGAATCGGTTCTGGGCGCTGTAGGGCGTATCGTACAAAAAGAAAGGCAGCTTGTCCCCTGCCGCAACACGACCGGCCAAGCCAAACACTCCCCTTTCCCACACATAAATATTCCGGAATAATTCCAAAAAACGCCGGGCGGCGAACCCGCCCGGCGAATCATTCATCATATACCCCGCACAGCCGTCTGCGACCAATCAAAACCTACTGTTATGAGCAGGTGGGTGCCCTGCCGCTGCGTTCACACTCCCTTCTTCCGCTGGCCGCCGAAGCGGGGCGGGAGGTCTGCGATCCGGCAGAGGACTTTTCCGGGCTCCCTATATTTGATTAGTAGGATCATATAAAGCCGCAACAAATCGAACCGCGCAGGGTGCGTTTCTCAGTTTTCCAGCTCGGAATCGTCAATATCGAACATCGCTTTCAGGCGTTCTTCAAACACCTTGCCCACGCGGATGAGCTCCTCGTCGTCGTCCACGATGTCCATATATTCCCCGTCCTCGTCGGTGCCGATGCGCATGAGGATCAGCTCGGCATCCTCCTCCAGGGATTCGGGGTCTTCTTGATAAGGCACCACCGCCATATAGCGGGTGCCGTCGATCTCGGTCACGTCGATGACTTCAAAGGTGCACTCCTTGCCGTCCTCATCCTCCAGCGTCAGCAGGTCGGGGGAAGCCTCTTCCAGCATTTCAGGGGTCAGTTCTTCAGCCATATTCGTTTTCTCCTAAAACATCGGGCCATAGGCCCTGTTGGTTCTGTGTACGCTTATAGTGTACTTGTTTTTTTGTTCCGCGTCAAGCTATGCTTTCGGGGGAAATTGTGGTATACTGAATTTAGTATGCGCCAAGACTGTTTGCCCAAGGAGGCTGCCTATGCCCAAACCGAGAAAACTGTGCGCAGCGGCGTGCTTTGCGGCGCTGCTGGCCCTGTTGCTGGCCGCCTGTTCCGGGCAGGAAGGCGGTCACGCCCTGCCCGACCGCCCGGCGGTGGAAAGCGGGGAGCGTCAGTTCACCGCCCCGTCGGACGGGGACCTGATCGCCATCTTTGATACCAGCCTGGGGGAAGTGCGGGCGGTGCTGTACCCGGACGCCGCCCCCATGGCGGTGGAAAATTTTGTGGGTCTGGCCCGCACCGGCTATTATAACGACACGGTGATCTGGCGCAGCGAGTACGGCTTTGCGGTGCAGGGGGGCGATGCCACCGGCACCGGGACGGGGGCATCCACCATCTGGAGCAACAACCCCTATCCTCTGGAAGCCAGCGCCGACCTGCGCCATTATGCGGGGGCGCTGTGCGCGGCCTTCGCTTCGGGCGGGGACGTGAGCGGCGGCAACAGCCAGTTTTATTTTGTGACGGCGCTGCCGGGCAGCGTGAACAAGTCCATGCAGGAAGAGCTGGCCGCCAACGGCTATACCGAAAGCCAGATTGCCGCCTACGCCGACGCCGGGGGCCTGCCCTACCTGGACAACACCGACACGGTGTTCGGGCAGGTGTACCAGGGCATGGAGGTGGTGGACGCCATGGCCTGCGCCCCCACCGGGGTGAACGAGGACGGCAGCGACACCTTCCGCCCGCAGGAGGACATCGTGATCCGCACGGTGACCATCACCACCTACCCCGGCCCGGAGCCGGCCACCGAAGAATCCGCCGAATAACACCAGTATATGCAACAGCGCCCCGCGGCATGCCGCGGGGCGCTGGTTTTCTTTTGTGTATTGCCAAAAGGTCACACGCTGCCGGTGCGGCGGCGCAGGGCCCGCAGGGCCCGCACTGCCTTGGGGCGGGTCAGACCGGGGCGTGGGGTCAGGGAGTTGTCCTGCGCTGCCGCCGGTTCCCCGGTGGTTTCGGGGGTCGGGTCCGGGGTTTCCTCGGGCTCCTCTTCCTCCGGCTCGTCGTAGTCCTCATCGTCCCCGAAAGAGGGCATCACCGGCATCTGGGGTCCGGCCGTGGGCGGGTCCTCATCCGGCTCGGCGGGGGTCTCCTGCCGCACAATGGGGGAGGAGAAGATCGCCCCCGGCACCTCGGTCAGGGCGGGGCCGGTCTGGCGGGTGGGGTCGG
>NZ_JACJJP010000035.1 GCF_016900095.1 Gemmiger formicilis | reverse complement strand
GATCCCCGAGGGCGCCACCCTCTGCACCCGGGACCACCTCTACCTGACCGACAAGGACACCCGGGTCCTGGCGGAAAAGGACGGCTGTCCGTCCATTGCCACCCACGCCTTCGGCCAGGGGCGGGGCATCTACCTGGCCGGGTTTGCCTACAGCCCGGAGAACGCCCGCCTGCTGCTCAACCTGATGCTGTGGGCCAAGGGGATGCCGCTGCGCACCGCCTACCTGACCACCGACCCGGGCACCGAGTGCGCCTGGTTCCCCGAAACGGGCAAGCTGGTGGTCATCAACAACACCGACCAGACCCGTCACACCGCGGTGCTTCTGCCCGAAGGGGAAGTTTCCCTGACCCTGGCACCTTTTGCCACCCATATTCTGGACCGCTGAAGTCGGCGGCCCCCCGAAAAGGAGGATTTATCCCATGCATACCCCTGCTTCCGATCGTTACGATTCCATGGTCTATAACCGCTGCGGCCACAGCGGCCTGAAGCTGCCCACCCTCTCCCTGGGCCTGTGGCACAATTTCGGCGACACCGCCCGGTACGACAACATGAAGGCCATCTGCCTGACCGCCTTCGACCACGGCATCGTCAGCTTTGACCTGGCCAACAACTACGGTCCCGAACCCGGCGCCGCCGAGCGCAATTTCGGCCGCATCCTGCGGGAAGAGCTGGGCGCCCACCGTCACGAGCTGCTCATCTCCACCAAGGCGGGCTACGGCATGTGGCCGGGCCCCTACGGGGATTTCGGCAGCCGGAAATACCTGCTGACCAGCCTGGACCAGAGCCTGCAGCGGATGGGCCTGGACTACGTGGACATCTTCTACCACCACCGCATGGACCCCGATACCCCGCTGGAAGAGACCATGGGTGCCCTGGACCAGGCGGTCAAGAGCGGCAAGGCGCTGTACGCCGGGCTTTCCAACTACGACGGTCCCACCATGGCCAAGGCTGCCGCCATCCTGACCGACCTGCACTGCCCCTTTGTGATCAACCAGAACCGCTATTCCATCTTTGACCGCACCATCGAGAAAAACGGTCTGAAGGACACCGCCGTGCGCCTGGGCAAGGGCATCATCGCCTTCAGCCCCCTGGCCCAGGGCCTGCTCACCGACCGGTATCTGCACGGCATTCCGGAGGACAGCCGCATGCGCACCGACGGACGGTTCCTGAAGGACAACGCCCTGACCCCCGAACGCCTGGCCCAGATCACCGCCCTGAACGACCTGGCCGCCCGTCGGGGCGAAAGCCTGGCCACCATGGCGCTGAAATGGATTCTGAAAGACGGCGCCGTGACCAGCGTGCTGGTGGGCGCCAGCCGTCCGGAACAGGTTCTGGACGATCTGAAAGTGCTGCAAAGCCCCGATTTCACCGAGGAAGAGCTGGCCATCATCGATCGCAACAGCTGAGAAACGCAAAAACCGCCCGCCGGGTTGTGAAGCCCCGGCGGGCGGTTTTTTTATGCGTTTATAGGGCCATCAATAGCGGTAGACGATGGCGTTCTTGACGGTGGCGGAAGCGTCCGGGCCGGCCAGGCGGGACGCCAGGGCCAAAGCAAAGGGGATGGCAGCGCCCAGAGCCTCGCCGGTGATGATGTTGCCGTCCACCGACAGGGGCAGGCCGGTGTACTCGGCGCCGCCGGCGGTGAGGGCCTCATCCATGCCGGGGTAGACGGTGGCGCGCTTGCCCTGCAGCAGGCCGAAGGCGGCCAGCACGGTGGGGGCGGCGCAGATAGCAGACACGATCTTACCGTCGGCGGCCATGCGGGTGCAGGCTTCCTTGACGGTGTCGCTGGCTTTCAGGTTGTGCACCCCCGGAATGCCGCCGGGCAGAATGGCGGCGTCAAACTGGGAATAATCCAGCTCCTCGGCCAGGGCATCGGCCACCACGTTCACCTGACGGGCGGACCGGACGACCTTCTCCCCGCCCACGGCGGCGATGGTCACATCCACCCCGGCGCGGCGCAGGATGTCCACACACAGCAGGCCCTCGCACTCTTCCAGGCCGGGGGCAAAAAAGATCACAGCTTTGCTCATACTTGTCACTCCTTTGAGATTGGTTCAGAACGGATGAAAATTGCGGGTCACATTGCGGATGACCGGCAAGGGGTCGGTTTTGCGGCGCAGGGCGGTGACCAGACCCACAATGGACATGACCTCCACCAGCAGGCTGCAGCTGACCGAGAATTCGTAGCAGTAGGGCACAAATCCCATGGCCGCAAACACCACGATCATGGCCAGCAGCACCAGGCCCTGGTTCAGATGGAACCGCACAAAGTCATGGTGCCGCCAGCGGCTGCAGGCGGGGATGAGAATGAGAATATTCAGGTAGCACAGCGCCGCCATCCACCGGGCGGCGGCGGGCACCTCCGGCCGGACGGGGGCGGAGGCATCGGTCCGGGGTTGGGGGGCCGCTGCCCGGGCGGCCTGCTTGCGTTTGGCGCGGCTGCTCATGCCTGGTCCTCCTCACAGGGTTCTCCGAAAAGCACATGCATATACAGGGGCACCTGCTTGGCCCAGTCGGCCTCGCAGTGGGCCCCGTCCATCTGCAGGTAGTCGTAGACGGACGCCCCGGCCTTGCGCAGCGCCCGGGTCACCATCAGGGCGTTCTCGGTGTACTGGGCCAGACCGTGCTGGTCCTTGGTCTCCTTTTCGCCCCAGCTGAAGTAAACGTTGGTGTACCCCCGCAGCCGGGCCTTTTTCAGGTCGGCCAGCAGCGGGTCCATGCACAGCCGCACCGACGGCGACAGGCACCCCGCCTTGGAGAATACCTCGTTGTGGGCCACGGCGGCATACAGGCTCATCAGCCCGCCCATGCTGCTGCCCGCAATGGCGGTGTGGGCGCGGTCGGGCAGGGTGGGCCAGGTCTTGTCCACAAAGGGCTTGAACTCGCCGCACAGCCAGTCCAGATACACCTTGCCGGTGCCCCGGATGCCCCCGAACCAATCGCTGTCATAGGGGCAGTATTCTTCCAGCCGCTTGTTGCCTTCGTGGTTGCACTCCACACCCACCACAATGTAGTCCGGGTGGGCGTCGTAGTATTCCTTCAGGCCCCAGCAGGTGCCGTAGGTGGCCGTCTCGTCAAAAAAGAGGTTGTGGCCGTCGAACATGTAGATCACCGGATACTTCTTTCCGGCGGTCTTCCAGGCGTCCGGCAGGCGGATGAACACCCGGCGGTCCAGCCCGTACGAGGTGATGCGGGTGGTAAAAGTTTCGATCATGAGGGATCATACTCCTTTATACATTGGGTTCCGTGATTCATTGTACCGCAACCGCTGTTTTTTCGCAAGGTGCTTGCAATCCCCCCTGCCCCGTGCTACAATGCTTTCAACTCTTTCGTTTTGGCAAAAATGCTCAAAAGCAGGAGGAATTTTTGTGGTAAGTTTCAAGGAATTCTGCAAGCGCAAGGACGTAATCTTCTCGGCGCACCGCTACGGTATCGACGCCATGGGCGCCATGGCCCAGGGCCTGTTCGCCAGTCTGCTCATCGGCACCATCATCAAGACGCTGGGCGAACAGACCGGACTGGCCTTTCTGGTGGATGCGGGCACCTATGCCACGGCGGTGGCGGGCCCGGCCATGGCGGCGTCCATCGGCTACGCCCTGAAGGCGCCCCAGCTGGTGCTGTTCAGCCTGATTGCGGTGGGCGGCGCCGCCAACACCCTGGGCGGGGCGGGCGGACCCCTGGCCGTCTATCTCATCGCCATTGTGGCGGCGGAACTGGGCAAGCTGGTCAGCAAGGAGACCCGCATCGACATCCTGGTCACCCCGGCGGTGACCATCCTGGCCGGGGTGGGGCTGTCGGTGCTGTTTGCCCCGGCCATCGGGGCGGCGGCCTCGGCGGTGGGCAGCGTGATCATGTGGGCCACCGAGCTCCAGCCCCTGCTCATGGGCATCATCGTATCGGTGCTGGTGGGCGTGGCCCTGACCCTGCCCATCTCCTCGGCGGCAATCTGCGCCGCCCTGAGCCTGACCGGTCTGGCCGGCGGCGCCGCCGTGGCGGGCTGCTGCGCCCAGATGGTGGGCTTTGCGGTGATGAGCTGGAAGGAAAACGGCGTGGGCGGCCTTGTGAGCCAGGGCCTGGGCACCAGTATGCTCCAGATGCCCAACATCCTGCGCAATCCCCGGGTGTGGATTTCCCCCACGGTGGTTTCGGCCATCACCGGTCCCCTGGCCACCTGCCTGTTCCGGCTGGAGCAGAACGGACCCGCCGTGTCCAGCGGCATGGGCACCTGCGGGCTGGTGGGGCCCATCGGGGTGTACACCGGCTGGGTGGCCGATGCGGCCGCGGGCCTGCGCCCGGCGGTGTCCGCCTTTGACTGGGTGGGGCTGGTGCTCATCTGCCTCGTGCTGCCCGCCGTGCTCACCCCGCTGGTGGCCATGCCCCTGCGCAAGGCCGGCTGGATCAAAGACGGCGACCTCACCCTTTCCTGAACACAGGGACAAACGCCCCGGCAGGCCTTGCGGCCCGCCGGGGCGTTTTTGTCGGTTTATTCACATCTTTGCCCCGCGCCGCGTATGGTGAGGGCAAGGAGGCGATGGTCCCATGAGACTTTCCAACGGCACCGTGCTGCTCAGCTGGCCTTTGGCCCAGCACACCCTGACAGCCGGATACTACTACAACGACGGCAGCTACCACGGCGCCATTGATATGCGGGCGGCGGTGGGCACCCCGGTCTACGCGGCGGAAAACGGCACGGTGGACTGGACCCAGGTGTGGGACGGGCGCACCACCACCGGCAACCAGAGTTACGGCACGGCGCTGCGCATCCGCCACGCGGCCGCCCAGGGCAAGACTTTGCAGACCCGGTACGCCCACCTGTCCAGCCTGGCGGTGGCTGCCGGCACCAACGTGGGGGAAGGCCAGCTCATCGGGTACAGCGGGCAGACCGGCAACGTGAGCGGCCCCCACCTGCACTTTGAGGTGATCTGGGACGGGGTGCGGCGCAACCCGCTGGTGTGGCTGGACGGAGACTTCAACACCGCTTCCGCCGCGGTGTACACCTACGGTCCGGGGGAAGGCCCGGTGCAGCGTCCCGCCCCGCCCACCGCCACCAGACAGACCCTGGTCATCGGGCCGGTGTCGGCGGGGGATGCGGAGATCTTCCGCAAGTTTGCGGACTGGCTGAACCTGGGCGGGCTGTATTCCATCGAGAGCTACGACAACGGCACCAAGGTGGTGGTGATGGGACCGGTGTCCTACGGGGACGCCCAGATGGCCTACCTGCTGGCGGACTTTCTGGGCCTGGTGGAGCAGGGGCTGTTCAAGAGCGAGCCGGTGAGCTGAGTCACACCCCGTTTTGCAGGCTGTCCCGCAAGGCCAGCACCTTCTGTTCGATGGCGGCAATGACCTTGCGGAATTCCTCGTCGCCCTTGCCGGTGGGGTCTTCCAGGCCCCAGTCCTCCCGCCGTTTGCAGGGCAGCGCCGGGCACTGGACGTTGCACCCCATGGTGATGAGCACATCCACCGGGGGCAGCTTGTCCAGGGTCTTGCTGTACTGACCCTGCATATCAATGCCGTAGATCTCCCCCATCAGGCGCACCGCGTCGGGGTTGATGCGGGGCACCGTCTCGGTGCCGGCGGAACAGCTGGTGAACACGTCGGCCGCCAGATGCCGGCCCAGGGCTTCGGCCATCTGGCTGCGGCAGGAATTGTGCACGCAGACAAAGGCCACCACGGGTTTGTGCGCCATTTCAGCCCCTCACTTTCGCCAGCAGAGCCTTGGCCTGCTCCACGCTGAGCACCTGCCCGGCGCTGAGCACCTGGCCGTCCACCACCAGGGCCGGGGTGGTCAGCACCCCGTAGGCGGCAATCTGGGCGAAGTCGGTGACGTGGCCCACCTCTTCCCGGATGTTCAGTTCCTCCATGGCGGCGCGCACCGCCCGTTCCAGGGCCTGGCAGTTGGCACAGCCACCGCCCAGAATCAGGATCGCGGCCCCGGTGTTGTCCGCAGCGGGGGTGCTGCAGCCGGAAGCGCAGCCGCAGGAAGTGGGTTCGGATTTTTTCTTGCCAAACAGAAATGCCATGATAAATTCCTCCTTGTACTATTACAGCAAAAATATCTGAAGTGTATTAAACAGGTAGCCCACCAGGACGATGCCCACCACGCACACCGCCACAAACACGGCCAGCAGTTTGGGTTTGACCGCCTTGCGCAGCATGATCAGGGAAGGCAGGGACAGGGTGGTAACCGCCATCATGAAGGAAAGGACGGTGCCCAGCTGGGCGCCCTTGGCCAGCAGGGCTTCGGCCACCGGGATGGTGCCGAAGATATCGGCGTACATGGGCACGCCCACCAGCACTGCCAGCACCACGCCCAGGGGGTTGTGGCTGCCCAGCACGGCGGTGACCCAGCTTTCGGGGATCCAGTTGTGGATGAGGGCGCCCACCCCCACGCCGATGAGGATGTAGGGGAAAACCTTGCGCAGGGTGCCCACCGCCTGGTTGCGGGCGTAGGCCAGCCGGTCCCGCACCCGCAGTTCGGGCAGGTCCAGCTCCGCCGGGCGGGCGGCGTGGCGGACAAAATCCTCCACCTGGTCTTCCAGGCGGAGTTTTTCAATGAGGGTGCCGCCCACCACCGCGATGACCAGCCCCAGCACCACATACACCACGGCCACCTTGGCGCCGAAGATGCTCATGAGCAGCACCAGACTGCCCAGGTCCACCATGGGGGAGGAGATCAGGAAGGAGAAGGTGACGCCCAGGGGCAGCCCCGCCCCGGTGAACCCGATGAACAGCGGGATGGAGGAGCAGGAGCAGAAGGGGGTGACGGTGCCCAGCAGCGCCGCGGCGGTGTTGGCCCCCAGCCCGTGCAGCCGCCCCAGAATCCGGCGGCCCCGCTCGGGCGGGAAGTAGCTCTGGATGTAGGAGATCACAAAAATCAGCACACAGAGCAGAATGGTGATCTTGATTACGTCGTACAGGAAAAATTGCAGGCTTCCCCCCAGACGGGTGGAGCTGTCCACCTCCAGGGCCGCCAATCCACTGCCGATAAGGCGGTTGAGCCACTGCATGCCCAGCAGTTCGTTCTGGATCCATTGCCAGATGGTCATATACGGGTCACTCCTTGTCTTGTGTGGCAGGGCCACAGATAAAAAAGTTTTGATGTGATGCTCCCAAAAAAGGCGCCGCGTTCCACGGCGCTCTTTTTATCGGCCGCAGCTGCAGCCGCCGGAATGCTCCCCCTCGCTGTTGGGGCGGGTCAGTTCCGCCAGCAGGTCCAGCGCCCGCTGCCGCCCGGTTTCGCTCAGGCGGTAGTGGGTCCACTTGCCCACCTGGGTGCTTTCCACCAGTCCGGATTCGCACAGGATCTTCATGTGGTAGGAAAGCCCCGGCTGGGTCAGGTCCAGGGGTTCCTGCAAGACACAGGCACATTTTTCCCCGCTGCGCAGCTGCTGCAGGATGGCCAGCCGCTTGGGGTCGCACAGAGCCTTGAACACCTTGGCTTCGGCCTGAAAATCCCGATGCATGACCATCCCTCGCTTTCACATCAAAATTTCTTTATGTGTTATTATAGCCCCTTTTTTCCTCTTGTCAATCCCCCGGGCAAAAAAAGCGCCCGCCGAACAGGCGGACGCCGGAAAAGCCGAAATCACACAAGGCCGAAGAGCAGGCCCACCAGGCGGACCGCACCGGCCGCCAGCCAGGCCACCACGCACTGGGTGACCACCACAGCCGCGGCCCACTTGGTGCCCAGTTCCCGCTTGATGGCGGCGATGGCCGCCACGCAGGGGGTGTACAGCAGGCAGAAGGCCAGCAGGCTGGCGGCTGCCAGGGGGGTGATGGTGGCCAGCAGCTGCTGGGTGGAGCCGAAGAGCACCGACAGGGTGGAGACCACGCTTTCCTTGGCCATAAAGCCGGAGATGAGGGCGGTGGAGATGCGCCAGTCGCCGAAGCCCAGGGGGGCAAAGACGGGGGCGATCCAGCCGGCGATCACCGCCAGGATGCTCTGCTGGGAATCCGTCACCACGGCCAGATGGGTGTCAAAGGTCTGCAGGAACCAGATGACGATGGTGGCCACAAAGATGACGGTGAAGGCGCGCTGCAAAAAGTCCTTGGCCTTTTCCCACAGCAGCTGGCTCACGTTCTTGGCGCCGGGCAGACGGTAGTTGGGCAGTTCCATGACGAAGGGCACCGCCTCGCCGTGGAAGAGGGACCCCCGCAGCAGGATGGCCATGAGGATGCCCACGGCGATACCGCCGAAGTACAGCGCAAACATGACAATACCCGCCTTGCCGGGGAAGAAGTTGGCCGCAAAGAAGCCGTAGATGGGCAGCTTGGCGGAACAGCTCATGTAGGGGGTGAGCAGGATGGTCATCTTGCGGTCCCGCTCGGAAGGCAGGGTGCGGCTGGCCATGACGCCGGGCACGGTGCAGCCGAAGCCGATGAGCATGGGCACGATGCTGCGGCCCGAAAGGCCAATCTTGCGCAGCAGCTTGTCCATGACGAAGGCCACCCGGGCCATATAGCCGCTGTCCTCCAGCAGAGAGAGGAAGAAGAAGAGGGTGACGATGATGGGCAAAAAGCTGAGCACGCTGCCCACGCCGTTGAAGATGCCGTCGATGACCAGAGAGTGGAGCACCTCGTTCACATGCAGGGCGGTCATGCCCGCGTCCACAACGTTGGTCAGGGCGGTGATGGCCCAGTCCAGCACGGCGGACAGCGCCGCGCCGATGACGTTGAAGGTGAGGAAGAACACCAGGGCCATGATGCCGATGAAGCAGGGGATGGCGGTGTAGCGCCCGGTGAGGATCTTGTCCATCTGCACGCTGCGCAGGTGTTCCTTGCTCTCGTGGGGCTTGACCACCGTGCCGGCGCAGACCTTTTCAATAAAGGTGAAGCGCATGTCCGCGATGGCGGCGGCCCGATCCAGGCCGCGCTCGGTCTCCATCTGGCGGATGATGGATTCCAGCATCTGCTTTTCGTTGTCGCTGAGTTTCAGCTGGTCCAGGATCAGCTGGTCGCCCTCGGCAATCTTGGTGGCCGCAAACCGCAGGGGGATCTTTTCCGCCTCGGCGTGGTCCTCGATCAGGTGCATGATGCTGTGCAGGCAGCGGTGCACCGCGCCGCCGTGGTCGTTCACGTCGCAGAAGTCCTGCCGGCCCGGGCGTTCCTGGTACTTGGTCACGTGCAGCGCGTGGGAGACCAGCTCGTCGATGCCCTCGTTCTTGGCGGCGGAGATGGGCACCACCGGGATGCCCAGGGCGGATTCCATCTCGTTGACCCGGATGGAACCACCGTTTTCCCGCACCTCGTCCATCATGTTCAGGGCCAGCACCATGGGGATGTCCAGCTCCATGAGCTGCATGGTCAGATAGAGGTTGCGCTCGATGTTGGTGGCGTCCACAATGTTGATGATGCCCCGGGGATGCTCATCCAGCAGAAAATTCCGGGTGACGATCTCCTCGCTGGAATAGGGGGACATGGAGTAGATGCCCGGCAGGTCGGTGACGCTGGTGCCCGCGTGGCCCCGGATGGGGCCGTCCTTGCGGTCCACCGTGACCCCGGGGAAGTTGCCCACATGCTGGTTGGAGCCGGTGAGCTGGTTGAACAGGGTGGTTTTGCCGCAGTTCTGGTTGCCCGCCAGGGCAAAGGTGAGGATGGTTCCCTCCGGCAGGGGGTTTTCGTCCGCCTTGCTGTGGTATTTGCCGCTTTCGCCCAGGCCCGGGTGAGGCAGGGGCAGCCCCCGCTTGCGCACCGCCGCGGCGGCCTTCTCGGCGTCGGCCACGTCCCTGATCTCGATCTTTTCCGCATCGGCCAGCCGCAGGGTCAGCTCATAGCTGTTGATGCGCACCTCCACGGGGTCCCCCATGGGCGCAAACTTCACCATGCTCACCCGGGCGCCGGGAATCAGTCCCATGTCCAGCAGGTGCTGGCGCAGGGCCCCTTCCCCGCCCACCGTCACAATGGTGGCGGCTTTGCCGATGGCTAGTTCCTTCAATGTCATTGTCTCTCTTTGCCTCCTGGCTTCTTTCCCACAAATTCCGCCCAAGGCGGAATTTCTCTTACAATCCAGTTTATTCTACCACAAGCCCCTGTTTTCCACAATACGCAAGGGCACAAAAAACCGCGCCCGGCAGGGCGCGGTCCAGGGTTCTTTACTCGGTTTTTGCCGCCGGTGCCTGGGGCGCGGCGGGGGCTGCGGTACCCGCGGCGGCGGGTTTGGCCGCCGGGCGGGGCGCCGGTTTGGGCAGCGGAGTGGTGCGGGTGTAGGTATCGCTGTGCTTGGTGCAGTCGGGGGTGGTGTAGCCCGGGACCATCTTCAGGCACTTTTTGGGGCAGACATTGACGCAGTTGCCGCACTGGACACAGTCAAACCGCTGGATGGTCCATGTGCCGGCGGCCCGGTCCACCGTGAGGGCCCCGGGTGGGCAGCTGCGGGCGCACATGCCGCAGCTGATGCAGGATTCAATGTCGATTTCGATATGTCCGCGCATCCGCTCGGGATACTGGGCGGGGGCAAAGGGATAGCTGGTGGTGACCGGTTTGCGGAACAGGTTTTTCAGCGCCACCCCCGCAAAAGGGATAAATTTCAACGAACTCATCTTGGTTTCACCTCTCGGTACAGCTGATGCAGGGGTCGATGGTCAGAATCAGCAGAGGCACGTCGGCCAGCTGGCAGCCCTTGAGCATGTTCAGCATGGGCGGAATGTTGCTGGTGGTGGGGGTGCGCAGACGGAACCGGTCGATGAACTTGGTGCCGTTGGCCTTCACATAGTAGATGGCCTCGCCCCGGGGCTGCTCGATGCGGGTGAAGTACTCGCCCTTGGGGAAGCCCTTCACCGGCACGGCGATGGGCCCGGCGGGAATTTTGGCCGCCGCCTGGCGGATGAGGTCGAAGGACTGGCTGATCTCCTTGATACGCACCTCGCACCGGGCGTAGGAATCGCCGTCGGTGGCGGTGATGGGTTCCAGGTCCAGGTCGCCGTAGGCGGCGTAGCCCAGTTTGCGGGCGTCGTAGGCGATGCCGCTGGCCCGCAGCATGGGTCCCACCGCGCCCATAAGAGTGGCCTGTTCGGGGGTCAGCACCCCCAGCCCGTGCAGACGGGAACCGGTGGTGTAGTCCCGCAAAAAGGCGTCGGCGATGGGCTTGAGCTCCTTCTCCATCTCGTTGCAGGTGTCCACGATGTTCTTGAGCATGGTCTCGTCCATGTCCTTGAGCACCCCGCCGATGCAGTTCACCGAGAAGATCACCCGGCCGCCGGTGGTGGCGTCGAACATGTCCAGAATCTGTTCCCGCAGCTTCCAGCTTTCCATGAACAGGCTTTCAAAGCCCATGGCGTCGGCCAGCAGGCCCAGCCACAAAAGGTGGGAGTGTACCCGGCTCATCTCCATCCAGATGGTGCGCAGATACCGCGCCCGGGGGGGCACCTCCAGGTTCATGATCTGTTCCAGCGTCTGGCAGTAGCCCAGCCCGTGGCCGAAGCTGCAGATGCCGCAGACCCGCTCCGCAATATAGACGTACTCCTTGAAGTCCTTGGTCTCCACCAGTTTTTCCAGACCGCGGTGGACAAAGCCGATGCTGGGCACCGCTTCCACCACCACTTCGTCCTCCAGAACCAGGTCCAGGTGGATGGGTTCGGGCAGGACGGGATGCTGGGGACCAAAGGGCACAATGCTTCGTTTTGCCATACTCTTACCCCTTTTCCTTGAACGGCGTGGGCCGCGCAATGCGGTACAGCTTGTCGTGATAATCGCCCTGGATGCTCTCCACCTTCACCCCGAAGAGCTCGGCGGCCTCGTTTTCCTGCAAGAAGGCCCCGGGATACACCTGGGTGATGCTGGGCACCGTGTCGTCGGTGCCGATGGTCAGGCGCAGGGTGCGCATGTCGTACCCCTTGGCGAAGGAGTAGCTCAGTTCATACCCGTCGGGCAGGCGCACGGCGCAGATCTGCACCACCCGCCAGCCGTCCATCTTGAACCGGATCACCTGGGGCATGAACTGTTCCAGGGTGATGGGTTCAATCGTGTTGGCAGCTTCCATGGTCAGCCCTCCTCCTTTTTCTCGTTTTCATGGTAATCTTCCCGCTTTTGTTCCAGGATCTCCAGCGCCTTCACCACGCCGTCGATGATGGCCTGGGGCCGGGCGGCGCAGCCGGGCACGTACACATCCACCGGGATCACCGTGTCAATGCCGCCCTTGATGTTGTAGCAGTCCTTGAACACGCCGCCGGTGCAGGCGCAGATGCCCACAGCCACCACAACCTTGGGGTTGGGCATCTGCTCGTACAGCTGCTTGACCACGCTTTCGCACTGGGCGTTCACCCCGCCGGTGATCAGCAGGATATCCGCCTGGAAGGGGTCGCCGGTGTTAATGATGCCGAAGCGTTCGATATCGTATTTGGGCGTGGTGCAGGCCAGCACCTCAATGTCACACCCGTTGCAGCTGCTGGCATCGTAATGCAGCAGCCAGGGGGACTTTGCCAGTTTTTTCATTGTGTTTTCCCCCTTTACTCAGCGTACCAGCATGAGAATCAGACCGTTGAGTCCGCCGGTAAGCAGGGTGACCACCCAGCAGCTGTCCAGCAGGGTGCGCCACTTCACGCGGGCGGACACGTTGTCCCACAGAATTTCCAGCAAAAACACCACCAGGCAGGCCGCAATGGCAATGGGCCAGCTCCACCAGTGTTCGTTGAGGAAGAACAAAGCCACAATGCCCAGCATGAGCACCATCTCGTAGTATTCGGCAATGTTCATCACGGCCAGGGTGGGGCCGGCCATCTCGGTGGTGATGCCCTTGACCATCTCCTGGTGGGCATGGTGGCTGGTGGACAGGTCAAAGGGCGACTTGCGCAGCTTGATGGCGGTGATGAACATGAATCCCAGCAGAAATCCCGGCATGACCAGCACCGCGCTGTGGGGCATGCGGATGATGTCCCCCACATGGAAGCTGCCGGTGGCCAGGTAGAAGCCCACGGCCATGAGCAGGGTCAGGGGTTCGTAGGCCATCATCTGGATCATCTCCCGCCCGGCGCCCAGGGTGGCGAAGGGGGAAGAATCGCTGGAGGCCGCCATGACCAGGAACATATCAGCGGTGGATAGGATGAACAGGCACATGAGGATGTCCGCCCCGGCAAAGAGCATGGACCCCGCCACGGCCAGAAACACCAGATAACTCAGGTTGAGCAGCATCTGCACGCTGTTGACGGCGATCATCTGCTTGGAAAACAGTTTTTTGATGTCGTAGAAGGGCTGCATCATGGGCGGGCCCTGACGCCCCTGCATCCGGGCGCTGACGCGCCGGTCCAGGCCGTCCAGCAGGCCGCCCACCAGGGGCGCCAGCAGCAGATACCCCAAAACAGAAACAACCGGCATTATACCGCACCTCCTATGATCACGCAGAGCATGACAATGAGCACCCCGGCGGAGATGATGACGCCCGGCCGCATGAGGCGGCGACGGCCGAATTCAAACCGCATGTACCAGTTGCTCAGATACAGATGTTCCGGTTCCCCGAAACTGTTGGTGAAGTAGGTGTTGTCCCCTTCGTTGATGCCGCCCATGTAGATGGGCACATAGTGCCGGTGGGCGGACCGGGTGAGCAAGAACATCAAGGAGGGCACAAACAGCACGCTGACCAGCATGATGGCCATGGTAGTCAGCACGCTCATGGACAGCACCTCGTGGGCGGTGCCGTACAGTTCCTCAATGATGGGGGTGACCACCCGGGAGGACACCAGCGGGAAGAGCAGGCACAGCCCCAGAGTGGCCGCCGCATGGATGTACATGGACAGATACTGGTCGGGGTGGGTGGCGTCGGTGACCTTCACCTTGGTGTGGTGCAAAGACACCAGCTTGCACAGCCACTTGGTCCAGTAGAGCATAGTGGTGGCGCTGCCGTAGGCCAGGAAGATGACCAGCAGGTAGTTTTCCGCATCCACAAAGGCTTTCAGGGCCACCCACTTGGAGATCAGCATGCCGAAGGGCGCCAGGTACATGCCCGCAATGCCGATGCCCATGATGTAGGTCAGCCGGGGCAGGCGCAGCAGAAGACCGTGCATGTCCTCGATGTCGCGGGAGCCCAGGGTGTTCTCGATGGAGCCCACCGCCTGGAACAGCATGGACTTGCTCACCGAATGGAAGATCATCAAGAGCACCGCGGCCCAGATGGTCTCCTCGGCGCCGATGCCCGCACAGGCCACGATCAGGCCCAGGTTGGACACGGTGGAGAAGGCCAGCACCTTTTTGCCGTCATTCTGGGCAATGGCCATCATGCTGGTGGCAATGAAGGTAAAGCCGCCGATGAAAGCCACGGTCATGCCGGTCATGTTGCCCGCCATGGCGGGGGCCAGCCGGATGAGCAGGTAGACGCCCGCCTTGACCATGGTGGCGCTGTGCAGCAGCGCGCTGGAGGGGGTGGGCGCCACCATGGCGCCCAGCAGCCAGCTGGAGAAGGGCAGCTGGGCCGACTTGGTCAGGCCCGCAAAGGCCAGCAGCACCACCGGGATGGTGACCTTGGCTGCGACCAGTTCCCCCAGCTGCACGGTGTGCAGGGTGTGGGCCGCCACCACAATGGCGATGGCAAAGCCAAAGCCGCCCAACAGGTTCATCCACAAAGCGCGGAAGCTGTTGTTGACGGCCTCTTCGGTGCGGGTGTAACCGATGAGCAGAAAGGAGATGACCGAGGTGATCTCCCAGAAGAAGTACATCCAGACGAGGTTTTCGGACAGAACCAGCCCGTTCATGGCCGCCAGGAAGAAGAACAGCATGGAGAAGAAGAACCCGCTGCGGTCCTGGTAGTCCTTGTGGTGCTGGTGGTAGGCCTGCATGTAGCCCACGGCGTAGATGCAGATCAGCCCGCCCACAAAGGCCACGATGATCAGCATGAGCATGGACAGGCAGTCCAGCTGGATGTGGGTGGGGGATTCCACCGGGCAGGTCAGTTCCGACCAGGCCATCAGACAGGTCTGCCCCACCGAAAGCAGCACCACCGGGTACTTTTTGTACTTGATGCTCAGATAGACGATGAGGACCATGAGGGCGAACTCGCCGGCCAGCATCAGGTGGTCAATCAGGGGCACTTCGCCGCACAGACTGACAATTCCGCCGCCGCCCTGCAGCCAGGCGCCCAGCAAAAAGGCGGCCAGCACCATGATCACGGCGGCGCCCCCGTACACCACGCGGCCGCGCAAGCGGGTATCGCGGATGCAGGGAATCACCAACGCCATCAGGGCAGGCCACCCGATCAAAATTGGAATGATTGCCATAAAAACAACCTCCTCGGGGAACTTTCCCGGACAATCATACAAATTTTTTGACAAATTAGTTTCATTATAGTCCTCTTTTTTCCTATTTACAAGACCATTTCCCCGTATGGATTTCTGTGTCGGATGGTGTTACAATAAAGGAGCGCGGCGGATTCATCCGCCGTTTTGTCCTGCAAAATTCCTGCCGGAAGGGGGCATTTTCCCGATGCATGAGCTTGCCATCACCCAGAGCATTCTGGACATTGCTCTGCAGGCCGCCCGGGACCAGAAAGCAACGCACATCCGCGAAATTCGCCTGCGCATGGGGCCCTTTTCCGGCGTGGTGCCGGAATGCGTGCAGATGTACCTGGACGTGCTGGCCAAAGGCACCCTTGCCGAGGGGGCCAAGATCAAGGTGACCACGGTGCCCCTGAAGGTCCTGTGCCGGGACTGCGGGCGGGAAGGGGAAATTGACCGCGCCCACATTGCCTGCCCTTACTGCGGCAGTCTGCGTCTGAAGCGGCTTTCGGGCAAGGAATTCATGGTGGAAAGTCTGGAGGTTGACGAGTAATGGAAATCAAAGTGCTGCATCAGGTCATGGAATGGAACGAGGACGTGAGCGCCGAGGTGCGCCGCACCCTGAAAGACCACAAGGTCTGCCTGATCAACGTCATGGGCAGCCCGGGGGCGGGCAAGACCAGCCTGATCACCGCCCTCATTGCCCGGCTGCGGGAACAGTTTGCCATCGGGGTCATTGAGGGGGACATCACCGGCCAGATCGACGCCGAAAAGATTGCGGCGCTGCAGATTCCGGCGGTGCAGCTGAACACCGACGGCGCCTGCCACATCGAGGCCATGAGCATCCAGCACATCCTGCCGGACTTTGACCTGGACAGCGTGGACGTGCTGTTTGTGGAGAACATCGGCAACCTGGTCTGCCCGGCGGAGTTCGACATCGGGGAGAATTTCCGCATCACCGTGCTGAGCATCCCCGAAGGGGACGACAAGGTGGCCAAGTACCCCCTGATGTTCACCGACACTTCCTGCCTGGTGCTGAACAAGTGCGATATGCTCCCCTATTTTGACTTTGATGTGGACCGGGTGGCGGCGGACTACAAGGGCGTGAACCCCGAAGGCCCGCTGTTCCGGGTATCCAGCCGCACCGGCGACGGCTTGGACACCCTGGCCGCCCACATTGCGGACAAGGTGCGCGAAGCCCTGGCTCCCCAGGCATGACCCGGCTGCATTTTCTCATTGAAGGGATCGTGCAGGGGGTGGGGTTCCGCCCCTTTGTCCACCGGCAGGCCGCCCGCCTGGGTCTGAGCGGCTGGGCCCGCAACACCGCCGCCGGGCTGGAGCTGGAGCTGGAAGGCCCCAAAGCCGCCCTGGACGACTTTCAAAGCATCCTGCGCACCGCACCGCCGCCGTTGGCGGTGATCGAGAAGGTACAGGTGCAGCCGGTGCCCCCCACCGGGGAAAGAGGCTTTTCCATCCTGCCCAGCCGGGAAGGGGCGGCGGCCACCCTGGTATCCCCCGACCTGGCCCCCTGCCCCGCCTGTCTGGCGGAGATGAACGACCCCCAAGGCCGGCGGTACCGGTATCCCTTCATCAACTGTACCGACTGCGGGCCCCGGTTTTCCATCATCCGCCGCCTGCCCTACGACCGCCCCGCCACCACCATGGCCGGGTTTGCCATGTGTCCCGACTGTGAAGCCGAATACACCGACATCACCAGCCGCCGCTACCATGCCCAGCCCAACTGCTGCCCGGTGTGCGGGCCCCGGGCCATCTACCTGGACGCCGAGGGCCATCCCCTGCCCGGGGACCCCATCGCCCTGGCCCAGCAGGCCCTGGCCGCCGGGCAGATTGTGGCGGTGAAGGGCACCGGGGGCATCCACCTGGCCTGCCGGGCGGACGACCCCAACGCCGTGGCCCGGCTGCGCCGCCGCAAACACCGGCCGGAAAAGCCTCTGGCCCTCATGGCCCGGGACCTGGAGGCCGCCGGGCGGTTCTGCCGCCTTTCGGAGGCGGAGGCCGCCCTGCTCCAAAGCCCCCGGCGGCCCATCCTGCTCCTTTCCAAAAGGGACCCCGCCGGGCAGGGCTGGCTCAGCGCCACCACCCGGCTGGGGGTCATGCTGCCCTACACCCCGCTGCACATCCTGCTGCTGGACGGCCAGGCTGGCGGCCCCGACCTGGCGGTGATGACCAGCGCCAACCGCCCGTGCTGCCCGGTGCTCATCGACAACGAGGAAGCCCTGGCCGTGCTGCACGGGGTGGCGGACGGGTTTCTGTTGCACGACCGGCCCATCGCCAACCGGTGCGACGACTCCCTGGCCATGGTCTGGCGGGGCGCGCCGGTGTTTTTCCGCCACAGCCGGGGCTACGCCCCCCAGCCCCTGTTGCTGGACCGGGACGCCACCGGGGTGCTGGCCCTGGGGGCGGAGCAGAAAGGCTCCTTTGCCGCCGGGCGGGGCCGCCACGCCTTTGTGAGCCAGTACATCGGCGACCTGAAAAACGCCGAGACGCTGGACCACTACCGCACCGCCCTGCACTCCACCCTGGACCTGTTCGGACTTGTGCCCCAGGCCCTGGTGTGCGATTTACACCCCGACTACGCCTCCACCCGCCTGGCCGAAGAGCTGGCCCGGCAGCGGGGTCTGCCCCTGCGGCAGGTCCAGCACCACTGGGCCCACATGGCCGCCTGCATGGCGGACAACCGGCTGACCGGGCCGGTGTTCGGCCTGGTCTGGGACGGCACCGGCCTGGGGGAGGACGGGACCATCTGGGGCGGGGAATGTCTGATCGGAGATTTCCGTTCTTACCGCCGGGTGGGCTCGCTGCGCCCCGTGGCCCTGCCGGGGGGCGATGTGTGCGCCGTCCAGATCGGCCGCACCGCCCTGGCCCTGGCCACCGACGCGGGCTGTGCCGACCTGGCCCCGGACTTTCCCCGCCGGGAAGGGGTGGCCGCCCTGCTGAACAGCGGCTACCGCTGCCCCCGGTCCTCCGGCATGGGGCGGCTGTTTGACGGGGTGTATGCCCTGCTCACCGGCCGGATAAGTGCCGGGTACGACGGCCAGGCCCCGGCCCTGCTGGAAGCCCTGGCCGAGGGCGCCGCCCCCGCCGCCCTGTACACCCCCGCCTTTTACGAGGACGCCGGGGTGCGGTTTTTCGACACCCGGCCCCTGATCCGGGCGCTGTGCACCGGCAAAGCCGCAGGGACCGACCCCGCCGCCCTGGCCGCCGGGTTCCAGCAGGCGCTGTGCGCCATGGCCCTGGACCAGTGCCGGGCGCTGAACCCGGATAAGCTGCCGGTGGTGCTTTCGGGCGGGGTGTTTCTGAACCGGGCCCTGCTGGACGGGGTCACCGCCCGGCTGGAAGGGGCGGGTTACCGGGTATACACCCACAAGCGGGTCTCCCCCTCCGACGAAGGGCTGGCCCTGGGCCAGCTGGCCATCGGCGCCGCGGGCCTTGACAGTTGATTTTGTATAACGGGAGGGTTGCTGCATGTGTCTTGCAGTTCCTTTGAAGATTGTTTCGCTGGAAGGCGACGGCAAACACGCCGTGGGGGAAGCCGCCGGGCTGACCCAGAATCTGCGGGTGGATTTTCTGCCCGGCATCGCCGTGGGGGACTATGTGATGGTCCACGCGGGCTTTGCCATCGAAAAGCTCACCCCCGAGCAGGCCGCCGAGAACCTGGCCTGCATTGAGGAGGCCATCCATGCCCTGTGATGCCTGGCTGAACGCCTTCCGCAACCCCGAGGGGGCGGCCCGGCTGGTGGCGGACATCCGCCGCCGCACCGAAAACCGCGCCCCCGTGCGGATCATGGAGATCTGCGGCACCCACACCATGGCCATTGCCAAGGCGGGGCTGCGCAGCCTGCTGGCCCCGGGGGTGGAGCTCATCTCCGGCCCGGGGTGCCCGGTGTGCGTGACCCCCGCCGGGGAGCTGGACGCCGCGCTGGAACTGTCCGCCCGGCCGGGTGTGATCATTGCCACCTACGGCGACCTGCTGCGGGTGCCGGGCAGCATGCGGGGGGATACCCTTTTGCGCCGCCGGGCCGCCGGGGCGGATGTGCGCACCGTCTATTCCGCCGACGACGGGGTAGAATTGGCCCGGAATACCCCGGACCGGCAGGTGGTGTTCCTGGGGGTGGGGTTTGAGACCACCGCCCCCGGCACCGCCGCCTGCGTGCTGGACGCCGCCGAAACCGGGGTGAAAAACTTTTCGGTGTACTGCCTGCTCAAGCGCACCGAACCGGCTTTGCGGTCGCTGCTGGACGACCCCGACTGCGGGGTGGATGCCCTGCTCTGCCCCGGGCATGTGGCAGTGGTCACCGGGGCGGATGCTTTCGGATTTCTGCCCCGGGACTACGGCCTGCCCGCCGTGGTCAGCGGCTTTGACGCCGGGGACGTGCTGTACGCCGTCTGGCGGCTGGTCTGCATGGTCTGCGACGGCACCCCCGATTTGGAAAACGAGTATTCCCGCCTGGTTTCGCCGGGCGGCAACGCCGCCGCCCGGGCCGCCGTGGACAAGGTCTTTCAGCCAGCCGACAGCCTGTGGCGGGGCCTGGGGGAAATTCCCCAAAGCGGCCTGGCCCTGCGGCCGGAATACGCCCCCTGGGACGCCGCCGCCCGGTTCGGCCTTGTGCGCCGGGCGGGCACCGAGCCCCCGGGCTGCCGGTGCGGGCAGGTCATCCGGGGGATGCTGCACCCCGAGCAATGTCCTCTTTTCGGCAAGGTCTGCCGTCCGGAAGACCCGGTGGGGCCGTGCATGGTCTCTAGCGAGGGCGCCTGTGCCGCCGCCTGGAAGTACCGTCCCGCCGACTGAACCCTGTTAGGAGATGAAACCGATGGAACCGATCATTACCATGGATTACGGCAGCGGCGGCCTGCGCACCGCCCAGCTTATTGATGAAATTCTGCTGCCCGCCTTCGGCAACGCCGCCCTCAACGACCTGGGGGACGGGGCGGTTCTGCCCGACCTGGGCGGCAAGCCGGTGTTTTCCACCGACAGCTTTGTGGTCACCCCCTGGAAGTTCCCGGGCGGGGACATCGGCAAGCTGGCGGTGTGCGGCACCGTCAACGACCTGTGCATGGCCGGGGGCAAGCCGCTGTACCTGAGCCTTTCCCTGATTCTGGAGGAAGGTCTGCCCCTGGCGGACCTGCGCACCGTGGTGGATTCCATCGCCCGCACCGCCAAAGAAGCGGGGGTGCAGATCGTCACCGGGGACACCAAGGTGGTGGAGCGGGGCAGCGCCGACGGGCTGTACATCAACACCGCGGGCATCGGGGTGCTGCGGGCCCCGGGGCTGGGCCGCGGGGCCCTGCGTCCCGGGGACGCGGTGCTCATCAGCGGCAGCGTGGGCTGCCACGGCGCCGCCGTCATGATGGCCCGGGGGGACCTGCCCATGGCAGGCGACCTGCGCAGCGACTGCCGCCCTTTGCACGAGCTGAGCGCCGCCGCCCTGGGGGCCGGAGAGGTCCACATTCTGCGGGACCCCACCCGGGGCGGTGTGGCCACCACCCTGAACGAATTTGTGGAGGGCAGCGGGCTGTGCATCGACCTGGAGGAGGAGGCCATCCCGGTGGACGCCCCGGTGGCGGCCGCCTGCGACCTGCTGGGTCTGGACCCGCTGTACGCCGCCTGTGAAGGGCGGATGCTGGCGGTGGTGAACCCTGCCGACGCCGACGCCGTGCTGGCGGCCCTGCGGACCTTGCCCGGGGGCGAGGGTGCCTGCCGTATCGGCACGGTGGGCGACAGCCGCCCCGGCAAGGTGGTGCTGCACACTCCGTTGGGCGGCAGCCGGATTCTGGGCAAGCTCACCGGCGCCCAGCTGCCCCGCATCTGCTGAACCCTATGCCAAAGAGGAAACCGACCCGCCCGGGTCTGTTCCCTCTTTTTTGCTATCTGGCCGAAAGAATCCCGCAACATCGCCGACCTATACTGAATCCAAATGCCCCGACAAGGAGGAATGCCCATGTACCCGGTGCTTGTGGTGGACGACGAAGCCCCCATCGCGGAACTCATCTCCATTACCCTGTCCCAGATCGGTCTGCCCTGCGTGCAGGCCCACAGCGGCAGCCAGGCCGCCGACCTCATCGAGAGCCAGCGCTTTGACCTGATCCTGCTGGACGTGATGCTGCCCGACGTGGACGGCTTCGAGCTCATGGACTACATCCGTCCCACCGGCACCCCGGTGATCTTTCTCACCGCCCGCACCGCCGTGGATGACCGGGTGCGGGGACTGCGGCTGGGGGCCTACGACTACATCGTCAAGCCCTTTGCCGCCCCCGAACTGCTGGCCCGGGTGGAAGGGGTGCTGCGCCACGCCGGCCGGCGGGACACAAGGCTGCGCGCCTGGGATGTGGTGGTGGACCCGGAAGCCCGCACCGCCGCCAAAAACGGGGTGCCGGTGCCCCTGACACCCCATGAATTCGACCTGCTGCTGGCCTTGCTCCACAACCGGGGCATCACCCTCTACCGCAGCGCCCTGCTGGAACTGGTGTGGGGCATGGACGCCGACCCGTCCAACCGCACCCTGGACATCCACATGTCCCGCCTGCGGCGCAAGCTGGGGTGGGAAAACCACATCCGCACGGTGCCCCGCATCGGCTACATGCTGGAGGAGGAGAAAACGCCATGACCTTTTCCCGCAAACTGACCCTGGGCATTCTGCTGCTGCTCTGCCTGACCCTGTCCATCGGCGGGGCCTGGACCATCGACCAGAACCTACAGGCCGCCCTTCTGCGGTCCCAGACCCAGAACACCGCCTTTCACCAGCGGGAGCGCAGCGCCCTGGAACAGGCCCTGCGGGCCGACGGCGCCCACAGCACCGTCACCGCCGCCCGGACGATCCGGAGCTACGCCGGGGAGCTGCAAAGCTCGGTGGGGGCCCAGTCCTTCTGTTTTTCGGTGATGGATGAGCAGGGCACCACCCTGTATTCCAGCCTGCCCCGCGCCGTGCGCTACGAAACCCTGCGCCAGGCCATTGCCGGCGGGGCCCAGTCGGTGACTTTCTGCTATCCCGGCACCAGCCGGTACATGGTGCTGGCCTCCCCCCTGCAGGGCACCATGGACGGGCTTTGGCTGGTCAGCGTCTACGACATCACCTCGGTGTATGCCGAGCGGGACCGGGAACTGCGGCAATATCTTTTGCTGGAATTCACCGCCCTGGTGCTGGCGGGCACCGCCGCCGCCTGGTTTTCCCACCGGATGACCCGCCCTTTGCGGGCGCTGCAATCCGCCGCCCGCTCCATGGCCGACGGCGCCTACGACCGGCGGGTGCCCGCCTGCGGCCAGGCGGAATTTGACGCCCTGGGGCAGGATTTCAACGCCATGGCCGCCGCGGTGGAAAGCCGCATGGACGCCCTGCGGGATGAATCCGCCCGGCAGAGCCGGTTTGTGGCGGCCTTCACCCATGAACTCAAGACCCCCATGACCTCCATCCTGGGCTACGCCGACCTGCTGCGCATGGGGGAACAGCCCCCCGAACGCCGCCGCCAGGCCGCCGACTACATTTACCACGAGTCCAAACGGCTGGAAGCCCTGAGCCGCCAGATGCTCCAGCTGCTGGGATTGCAGCAGGGGGGCATCGCCCTGGCGCCGGTGGCGGTGCGGCTGGTCTTCGGGGACGTGCGCCGCAGTCTGCCGGAAGATTTTCCCGCCAACCTTTGCACCGACTGTGACCCCGACGCGGTGGTGCTGGCCGACCGGATTCTGCTGGGGGACCTGGTGCGCAATCTTGTGCTGAACGCCGCCAACGCCAACCCCGGGGACGGGGCGGTGCACCTGGGCTGTCACCGGCAGGGGGACGGCTGGGAACTCACCGTCACCGACACCGGCTGCGGCATGGCGGCCCGGGAGCTTTCCCGCATCACCGAGCCTTTTTACATGGTGGACAAGAGCCGGGCCCGCCGGGCCGGGGGCAGCGGTCTGGGGCTGAGCCTATGTGCCGAGATCGCCCGGGCCCACGGCAGCGCCCTTGTCTTTGAGAGCGAACCGGGCAAGGGCACCACCGTGCGCCTGCCACTGAAGGAGGGACGGGAATGAAAAAAGGCATTCTGCCCACGGCGGCGGCCCTGCTGGTCTGCGCCGCGCTGCTGGGAGTTCCGGCCCTGTGGGCCCGCCTGGCCGACGCCCGCCGCCTGAACACCGTCCAGACCCGCCCCACCCTGACCGGCGCCCTGGACGAGGCCGCCCGGGCCATTCCGGTGCTGTATGAGCTCCACGCCAGCGCCAGCGAATCCCTTACCGCCGACGAACGTCCCGAACAGCCGGACCAGGACCCCGCCGTCCTGTGCACCGACGCCGCCGGGGTTGTGACCGCCCTGGCCGACGCCGGGGTGATTGATGCCGGGGAACAGCAGTCCCTGGACACCCTGCTGGCCCAGCCCCCGGCCACCGCCGCCTGCCGGGATACCGGGGACTGCCGCCGCACCGAACTGTGGTGGTACCCGCCCCAGGGGGACGCCAACGGCATCAGCCTGTATTATTCCCGCCAGAACTCCACCGGGGCCCTCACCGACCTGACCCTGCCCGTCTCGGGCAGCGCCGATCTGGAGTCCCGGCTGCGGGCCTGGATGACCCTGCTGGGGCTGGACGCCCTGGACGACTGGACGCCCCTGGACATCCGCTTTGCCGCCGACAGCACCCTGGCCCTGTACTCGGCCAAGGGGCAGGCCACCGTCTACGGCCAGCTGTCGGGGAACTACCTGACCCTGATGCTCATGAAGGACAAGGCCAATTTCTGAAAGAACTTTGCCACATGGCCGTGTCAGACTGAAAGCAGATCAACACAAGGAGGGTTCCCCTATGAAAAAGCATCCCCTGTTCTGTCTGGCCCTGGCCGCCGCCCTGCTGGCGGGCTGCACGGCGGCCCCGCCCTTTGCAGGCACCGCCGACACCGCCTCTTCCGGCCGCGGGGAGGCCGCAACCGCCCCCGTTCAGACGGAGTCCGCCCCCGTGGGGCTGCACACCCTCAGCGCCGGGGACGAGGACGGGTTTTACGCCGTGGGCACCACGGCGGACACCCGCCTTTCCATGGTGAGCTATGTGGACTACGCCACCCTGACCGCCGGTCCCCTGTGCGCCGACCCGGCCTGCACCCACGATTCCGACAGCTGCACCGCCTGCCTGCCCTACGGCCGGATGATCTACGGGGTGCGGATTCTGGACAGGGACCACATCCTGATGATGGCCGGGGGGGAGGAGGCCTGGCCGGTGCTGTATACCGCCGCCCGGGACGGGTCCGATCGCCAGGCGCTGTACGAGGGCAGCAGCCAGGCGTATCTGAGCATCGGGAACACCATGCTCATGGCCGACGACCAGTACATCTACTTCTGCGTCACCGAGGAAAATCCCCAGGACACCGCCCTTTCCGGCGGGCTGTACCGGGTGCCGGTGACCGGCGGCGAAGCCCAGCGGCTGTTCACCACCACCAACCACACCATGGTGGGGGTGGTGGACGGGCAGATCCTCTGCGTGGTCTATGACCTGACCGACGGTTCCGGCGCGGGCACCCGGTATCTGCGGCTGTACGCCACCGACGGCAGCTTCACCGACCTGATGACCTGGACCGACGCCGACCCGGCCCGCAGCTTCGGGGTGGACGGGGACCGGATTCTGTGGATGGACGAGAACGGCGGCGCCGGCTGGCTGAAACCCGACGGCAGTTCCGGCCAGGTGGCGGTCAGCTGGCCCTTTACGGTGGGCACCGCCCAGGACCAGTACCTGATCAACCTGGACAGCCGGATGCCGGTGCTGGACGGCAAGCTGCTGGTCAAAGCCACCAGCGTTTCCACCGACATTGTGGTGAACCGCTACGCCCTGGACCCGGACACCGGCGCCCTGACCCCTTTGTCCCTCTCCTATATGGCGGGAGAGGTGGAGCAGCCCATCGAACTGGCTGCCGTGACCGGGGACCAGGTGCTGTGCACCTTTGCCATGAACTGGGAGCCCGCCGGGTACGTGACCCCCGAGGGGGTGAACGTGGAGGCGGACCGGGCCGCGTCCCGCATCGGGCTGCTGTCCTTGTCGGATTTCTGGGCCGACGCCCCCAACTACCGGGAAATCACCTGTTCTATGCCCCTGACCCTGTAAAACACCGCCGCCCCCGCCGTGAGAAGGTCACGGCGGGGGCGGTTTTTGTGTGGATTTACTAGGCGTGATGCCGTTTTTTCAGCTGGGCCAGATAGTCGGCCAGCTCGTCGATGTCGGCGTCGGTAAGGTTGTGGGTCTCGGCCATGGCCGCCACCAGGTTGCGGGCGCTGCCCGCGAACATCCGGCCCAGGGCGCTGCGGCTTTCCACCGGCAGGTATTCCCGCCGGGTGAGCACCGCCGTGTACCGGTAGCCCCGGCCTTCCCGCTGACGGGCCACATAGCCCTTGTCCTCCAGGCGGGAAAGCAGGGTCAGCAGGGTGGTGCCCGCCCAGCCGTTGTCGGCCAGCGCCTGTTCCAGCTGGGCCCGGGTCAGGGGTTCTTCCGCCTGCCACAGGGCCTTCATCACTTCCAGTTCCGCGTCGGGCAGACGCTTGGGTTGCTGTTTCATGGCAAAGCTCCTTTTCACTGGTATCCGTGGCAGATCATCCGCTGTTGGCCGTTGGCCTCCTTCCAGGTGTCGCTCTGCCATTGTCCGCAATCGGTGCAGACATATTGGTACACGGTATATTGCGGGTAGAGATAATCCTCCCCGTAGGCCTGGTGGATGCAGGGCTGTTTTTCCAACCCGCCTTCCGCCGTGTCCACCGCCCGCTGTTCCAGCTCTCCGCCGCACAAAGGACAGTTCATGGGCACGTTCAGCATCTCCTCGGTGCTGTCCAGCCGCCAGCAGCTGCCGTCCCGGCGCAGATGCAGGTCCATACAGCTGCCCAGCCCGTCCTGCCATAACCGCAGGCGCAGGGTGTCGCCGTTTCCGTTGCCGTTTCCATTGCCGTTGCCATTTCCGGCTCCGTTGCCGCTGCCGTAGCTCTTTTCGCCCCGGTACCCGAATCCGCCGTTCAGCCACCAGCCGTCGCCGTTGGGGTCGGCGGCCCGCTCACACCGGATATACAGCTGGCCGTCCAGTTCGGTGACCATGGGCACCGGTCCCTGCTGCCAGTTGGGGAAAAGTTCCGCCAGGGCGGCGTCGGTCATGGTGCTCTCGATACCCGCCTGTACGCTTTGGGCGGTCAGGCCGTCGGCGGCTTTGGCATACACCCCCTCCAGGGTGTTGGGGGTACCGGGTTGGGCCGGTACCCAGCCGTCGCCCTCGGGCTGCCAGGCCAGCAGCACCGGGTCCCCGGTGGTGCACCGGTTCAGGTACAGGCAATCCTGCAGCCGGGAATACACTTCCTCGGCCAGGGCGTCTTCCTCCTGGGGCAGGGGTGTTTCCTGGGTGAGCCAGGCGGGGGCCTGCTGGCCGCCCTCCTGGGTGTAGGACGCCCGCACCCGCCAGGTCTCGCCGTAATCGCTGCTCACCAGCCAGAATTCCTGGCCGCCGCTGTAATTGCCTTTGGCGGCATAGGCGTGCACCGCCACACTACCCCGGGCGGGCTGCAAGGGATCGCTGCCCGCCCAGCAGGTGTGCAGGCCGGGAATCTCCACAAAGGGCAGGAGTTCTTCCATCCCGGACAGGTCCAGCGCCTGCCAGGTGGTGCCGCCGTCGATGGTCCGCCACAGGTTCAGCGCGTCGTAATCGGTGTGGGGGGACCAGAACCCCACATTTTCGTTCAGCCAGAAGAAGGTCTGGGTGTGCCACCCGCCCAGGTCGGTGTCCGCCGGGCAGGTCTGCTCGCTCATCAGCTGCCAGTCTCCCCCGTTCTGCCGCAGGATACACAGGTTGTTTTGGCTCATGGACCCGGGGTTGGGTTCGCTTTCCCGGCAAATCACCAGTAAGGCGGTGTCCGGGGTCAGCCGCTCATAGCTGGCCACCCGGAAGGGCCCGTCCCCCAGCAGCGGGGTCAGGTCCAGGGCGCTCTGGGTGTAGGTTTCGCCCTTGTCCTCGCTGTGCCAGAAGTCCACACCCCCTTCCCCGTCCGCCATGGCCAGGTCCACCCGATCTTCCAGCTGGGTGCCGTTGTACAGGCGTTGGGGGACGGATTCCAGTTCTTCCGGCACCGGGGCCGTCAGTCTGGCGGTGAGGGTGGAAAGCATGGCCGGGTCCCGCTCGGCCTGACCGCTGCGGTCGGGCACCGCCGCGGCAGGTTCTGCCGCGGGTCGGGTGGCGGGCGCGGCGGAGGAGGTCTCCGCCGTGGCCGGGGCAGGGATTTCGGCGGGGGTACAGGCGATGAGCCCGGCGCACAACGCGGCGCACAGCCCCACCGACACCAGCGCCAGCCCGCCCCGGCGCCGGGGCCCGGCGTCCCACAGCCGGGCAAACCGGAATTTCAGGTCTTTTTTGCCCGGGGCAAACCCGGTGGTAAAGGCCGGGGCCCGGCCCATGCGGGCGGCGGCCAGCAGGGCTTCGCCGTAAGCGCCCCGCCAGGGAGCGTCATGCCCCGCCACCACCTGGGCATCGCAGGCGGCTTCCAGATCCCGGGCGGCCCGGCGGCAGAGCAAAATCACCGCCGGGTTGTACCAGTGCAGGGCCCGGGCCAACAGCAGCAGCCCTTTCAACGCCAGGTCCCGGCGCTGCAGGTGGGTGCGCTCGTGGAGAAGCATCATCCGGGCGGCCACCGGCCCCGGGTCGGCCAGGGGCACCAGCACCACCGGGCGCAGCAGTCCCGCCGCCACCGGCACCCCCACGGCGGGGGTCTGCCGCAGCGTTACCGGCCGTCCCAGGGGCACCCGGTCGCAGGCGTGGGTCCAGGCTTCGGCCCAGGACCCCGCCGCCGGGCGGGCATGGCCCAGGGCTTTGTGCCGCCACACCAGGTAGGCCAGCCCCTGCCAGGCCAGGAACGCCGCCCCGCCGCCCAGCCACACCCCGGCCAGCAGGGTCAGGGGATCGGGCAGGGTCAGGGTGGCCGCGGCCGGCTCCGGCTGCGACGTCTGGGATTGGGCCGGTTGGGCCGTTCCTGCCGCCGCGGCCGGGGCTTGGGCGGCGGGCTGTGTTTCGCGGTTCAACGGCTCCGGCTGCACCGGCGCTGCCAGGGGCTGCTGCCAGGCCACGGGAGTTTTGAGCTGCACCGGGGCCTTTTGCCGCCAGGCGGGCAGACTGCCCAGGGGCAGCACCAGCAATACCGCCAGCACCGCCCACACCCGGCAGAACCACTGGGGGGCGTACCGCCGCCCCAGCCGGGGCGCGGCGGCCAGCAGTGCCAGCGCCCCCAGGCCCAGCACACAGCCTTGGACCAAGGTATTCAGGAACCATTGCGACAGTGTTGCGTCCGCCATGGGAACGCCCCCTTTCGGTGTTTGTTCTACAATAGTAGAAGGTCTTTGTGTCTTTATTCTACAGTTGTAGAATATTCTTCGTCAATGCGCCGTTTGCCCAATGTTTCAAGCTCCAGTTTGGGCAGGATGCCAATTTTTCCCTTGACAAGGGGGAAAAGCCGGGTATGCAATGAGATAGCAGCATTCTTAGATTGACAATTTTATGTTCGGTGCGTGCAAGTCAGGGAAAAATGCGTTCCGCGCGTTTTTCCCTGCTTGTTTTTTTGCGCCATTTTTTTGGTTGTGCTGCTTGCGAAACAGAAAGGAGAAGGATGCAGATGAAGGAAAAGGCAAAACGGTATCTGGTGTTTCTGGTGGGGTTGTTCATCAGCTCGTTGGGGGTCAGCCTGATCACCAAGGCGGATCTGGGCACCTCGCCCATCTCGGCCATTCCCTATGTGCTCAGCCTGCATTTTCCCCTGACGCTGGGCCAGTTCACCGTGGCGTTCAGCCTGTTCCTGATTCTTTTGCAGCTGCTCATGCTGCGCCGCCGGTTCAAGGCGGAACACCTGCTGCAGATTCCCATCTCGGTGGCCTTCATCGACCCGACCATGGTGCTGCTGGACTTTCTGGAGCCCCAGGCCTACCCGGCCAAGGTGGTTTCCCTGCTCATCGGCTGCGTGGTGCTGGCCTTCGGGGTGTTTCTGGAAGTGCTGGGCGACGTGGCCATGCTGCCCGGGGAATCCTTTGTGCGGGCGGTGGTCAGCATCTGGAAGACGGATTTCGGCACCACCAAGATCTGCTTTGACGTGTCCATGACGGTCATTGCGGTGGTGGCGTCCTTTGTGCTGGCGGGTCTGCTCACCGGCGTGCGGGAAGGCACCCTGATTGCGGCCCTGCTGGTGGGGTTCATTGCCCGGCTGTTTGCTTTGCGGCTGGCCTTTCTGGAGCCCCTGCTGTTCGGGGATGCGGCCGATGCCTGATTGACACCGGCACCCAAAAATGCTAAAATAATAGAATTAATGACTGGTAGTCGTAGTGAAGAAAAGTAGCGAGTGATGAAAGGTTGCCCGCTGCTTTTCTTTTTTTATGCCAAAAAAAGGAGATAAGGAGACAACAATGCCCCAGACCAGACTGCAGAACATCATTTACACCATCATTATGGCCATCATCATGGTATACGGCATGATCGTATACAACGTGGCCCTGAGCACCGGCGGCGTGACCAACGCCACCTTCGGCATGGCGCTGCATGAATTGCCCATCATGGCCCCCATCGCCATGATTCTGGAATACTTCATTGTGGAAAAGCTGGCCACCAAGCTGGCCTTCACGGTGGTGCGCCCCACCGACCGGCCCCAGGTCATCACCTACGCCATTTCCACCATGATCGTCTGCATCATGTGCCCCACCATGAGCCTGATCGCCACCCTGCTGTTCAAGACCCCCAGCTTCGGCACCTGGGTGCAGACCTGGGGTATGAACATGCCCATGGCCCTGATCTGGCAGCTGCTGTTTGCCGGTCCCCTGACCCGGCTGATCTTCCGGACCATCTTCCGCAAGCAGCTGGCCGAATCCGCCGCCGAAAAACACTGATGGATCCTGCCAGAAAGGCCCCGTACCGCCACGGTACGGGGCCTTTTGTCATCTGGGCGTATCTTTTTACCGGCGGCGGAACCGCAGCCGGTGGACCAGGCCTGCCGCCAGGGCGGCCGCGCCCAGCAGCCACAGCCAGCAGGGCGCAAAGGCGGCGTCACCGGTCTGGGGCAGGGCGGGCGCCGCGGTGG
>NZ_JACJJP010000034.1 GCF_016900095.1 Gemmiger formicilis | reverse complement strand
TCTTTTGAGCCATTAGGGTTTTCTCCTTTGTATCGTGATTGTCTGGACAACTTTCATTTTACAGGAGCCCTAATGGCTTGTCTATTTCTTATTTGCTTTTGCGAACTCGATTATACGCTATCCATTTTTTACGTATGTATAAGCTTTTTGGGAGGTTTTGCAATTACTTCGGGCCAAGTTGGCCCGAAGTGGAGATGGTAAATTGGTCAACCGAAAAATCGGGCCAACTTGGCCCGATTTTTTTGTTCTCTACGAATTAACTTCTGGCCAATTTGGCCAGAAGTTAATTTTCATCTATTTTAGAGCTTTTTGTAGCCATCTTTGAAAGACTTCTAAGCATTGCCCCGCACTTTCGGTATAAATATTTCGCATCGCTCATTTCATACGCTCATTATGATTGATGGAATGAGTGATGCACGTTGCCTCGTCACCGAAAGGGAAAAGTAAACGCTCTCATCCCAAGAAGGTGCAAATTCCTTAACTTTTATTTTCAAGCTGTTTCAGTAGATTTTCTTCTTTCTTTAGAAGCGTTGCGACGATTCGCTTTACACAGTTGTAAACCGCATCATCATAGCTATCTGCTTCTTCAACCTGATGCCAGCCTGTTCGGAAAATCCGTTTATAACGAAAACTCTCCCGCCTCTTGTCTGAAGGCTTTGTCAGATCGATGATTCTTTGCATCTTTTCCATTTCTTCGTCAGGAATATTCCAGCCGCCTATTTCAAAAACGCCACAAAGCTGGTCCTCGCGTATACCAATCCAGTAGTTGTAGACATGCTCATTGCCCCAGGAGCTATTTGGCGTTTGGAGCGGTATAAGGTAATCATTCATTTTAGCCGTATAAAACTGTAAGAAAGTGTTCGTGCTTTCCTCTCTAAAGAACTCAATGACGCCTTCTTCAGACAAGCGCGTAAGAGCGGCACGTACCGCTTCTATCAATTGTGTCCTGCTATCGGTTTTATGCTCGAAAATCAGATCCAGTGCCTTTTTATGCTTGGCATATATCTTATTGCAAACTTCAACCAATTTCTGGTCTTCCACAATATCCCTCCTGAGAACATCGAGATAGTTATCAATTACCAAGGCTACGTCAGGTGTCATTTCAATAGAATTGCGTAGTTCAGATAAGAACTCCATAACGTTCTCATACGTCAGAGTACTCCAATTTTCTGCATCACTGGGTTCTTCCCCATCCGGGGTAAGATATAAATAAATTTTTCGATATTGAGGATAATCGCTTTCCAGTGTTTTTCTGTATCTGGCCAACTGATTGTCGTGCTCATGGGAACCGATTTTGTTTTCGATGGCAATTGCGCACCGTTCTGTGCTAGATATAAGTAGCAAATCAATATTTTTCCATTCCCGATACACGGAAAAGCTATATAAATCCATTAACAAGGTTTCAAAGACATCATACCGACTGCTATCTGCACGAACTACGTCCTGTAGGATGGATTTAAGTAGAGCATCTCCTAAACCGTGATTTTCATTGGGATTCAAAAGCCAACCAAGCATATTGCTATGGCGAATTTCAGTCCTTGATATTTTTAAGATATCAAAGAGATTAAAACGTTTGGTCCACGGTAACAGTTCATCCAGACAATCTATGTCCAGCAGAAAGTTTTGGAGGGCTTCTTCATCAGAAATTTGGATATCTGCTGTACTCATTATTGGCATTCACTTCCTTTCCTCTTCAAAAAGTCTCAATATTTCTCTGCGGGAAACATTTCCTATGTACAGTTTTTTCCATCCACCTCGATGATGTTAGGGATACAGCCTACCTATACCTTCATTTTCCTCTGTCCGGTTTCGGCATCTCTGTAAGCCATAAACGTACACCGAGGATAATTCTTGCATCCTAGAAAGCAACCGTATCGGCTGCACCGATTTATAAGTCTTGCGCCGCAAAGGGGGCAAATCCTTTTATCAATACGATTATTTTTCCATGCCTCGATTTCTGCATTACGCTTTGGGAGACGCTTTTCTGTGGGAATGTTAACATCCTCTATTTCCGCAATGCGTTCCTTCCCAGCACAAAGAAGTGAGCGGATAATATCTCCTTCTTCTTCATGGGTGAAAAAGTACTTATAACAAAAAGCGCACTCCCGACAATCATTCACAAAATCAGCGTTAATATTTTTGCCAAACAGCCACGATTTTACAGGACAATTATTCACATAAATGCCATCATCAAGATTTTTTAGCTCTGATAGTGTGTATATTTTTGTGGCAATTTTGTCGGCAATCACATTATATTTCCACGTTTTCTCATCCGAAACTTTTAGCAAGATATCCCGAAGTTCCTGCTCAGTAATCATTCGATCCTTTTTACTCAGATTAATTTCAATAGTTGAAATACCTTCTCTTTTTAATCTTTCGAGTTTCGATGAATCGATAGCATGTGTAACATATATCTCCACAAATAAAACTTTTGATCCAACATACAAAGCTATATCTGGAATAAAATTATCATACCGCGCCTCTAAAACAACGCGATCAATTGCTATTTCTTGTGCTGCACGATATAATTGTGGGCTTCTATCAGAATCTGGAAATTCAACATAGACCGCTGGGATTGTAATCTTTTTGGTCCGCGATAAGATATCTTTCGCCATAAGATGAAGAGACGTTTCATAGCCATATTCGCAGGTGCTTCCCGAATGATGGGCGAAATGGTGCATAACCTTGGTCCCTTTTTTGGCAACCAAGGGTTCTCCACAAGCCGGACAAAAACATCCGCACTTCGACCCACTGTCAACATCTTCTATGCTGATTCCCGCTCCATCTTTTATTGCATAAACCAGATTCAATCCGTTTGTTGCCATGGTTTGTTCTCCGCTTTGCAAATTTAGCCAAACGTCTCACAAATTTTCTTTAATATTTCCTCATCTGCCGGACAAAATTTGTACTCGCCAATCTCTTTCACTGTAATCCAACGGATATCGTTGTGCTCCAACTTTTGTGGAACACCTTCCCGAATGGATGCATTAAATAGGGTCAAATGAACATTTAAATCCGGGTATTCATGGACTACTTCCATAAACGCTTTACCAACGTCCAAAGTGATTGCCAGTTCTTCCTGACACTCACGAACAAGGGCCTGCTCCTTCGTTTCACCTAGTTCAACCTTGCCGCCCACAAATTCCCAGAGTAACCCACGAGCCTTATTTGCAGGTCGTTGGCAAATCATAAATTTGTTGCTATCCCAAATAAGGGCTGCTACTACTTCTGTCATGCCTTTTCACCTATAACTCGCATCTCATTCGCGTCGGTATCATACTCAAGAATCTTGATATCTCCCAATAGGTGATGATTGATTCTATAGTAGTATTCAGCTAATGTTTCATTTCGCCGTGGATGTGTTGCCTTTGCCATAACAACACATTTCTCGACATCATACGACAAGAAAGACAAATAAAACGCAGCCTCGTTTACGGATCGCATTTTTGCACTTGGTACATTTCCAGTCTCTGTCCAGGTATAGCATTTACATTCCACGACAGTCTTTCCGCTAGAATTGGCCAAATCAAATTTGTGCGGTTTCGCAGGTTTTCCTATTGCAATGGGCACTTCTAATTGATACACTTCTTTCCTTACGGCTTGGAACCATTGCTGAACTTGAATTTGAAATAATCTGCCCACTCTTGGATTTTCGCTATTTGAATTCATTATCCAACCACCAGTTTATTTGTCTTTTTCAAGAATTTCGCAGGGATAGGCCGATCCAATTTCCAAGTGATATTCATGGGACGACTGCCTTCATGTTTCACATAGTTGGCAGTACCCAGGAAAGTGTAAGCCGCCGCTCCGCCATTGATTCGGTCTGATTTGAACTCTCGCACAAACAGTAGCACTTTACTCCCACGTTCTCGGTGGTGGATGTACCGCTGCCCGGTAGGAGAATCTGCCGCTGTAGTACTCTGGCTCTGCCAGTGGAACAGGCTCTCGTTAATGGAGTAATCGTTGTACATCGTCGTAGGCGAGTAATCCTTATCTGACTTATTGAGGGTTACAAAAAACACATCTAGCTTTTTCTCCGGCAGCCATTTCACACCTTCTCGCACAGTAGACGGTTTCATAAAATCCAAAGCTACCAGCAACTGGTCACGGGAATAAGTACAGTGCAGATCCAAAGGGCAATCGAATCCCAGATCTACTGGCTCATCAATAAAGTCAATTTGCTCGTACCGGTATCGCAGCAGCTCTTGCAGTTCTCCCAGCAAGACCGGACTGTCTGAAAGAGCATACAAATGATCCAGCACCTCATCAGAAGTCCAGTCCTCGGCAGCCTTGCCCCATACAGTGACATAAAACATCTGAAGCATCCTTTGCTCCAACTCACCCAGCGTTGCAAAGTTCACATTGTCCAGCCGAGGCAGGAGTTCCAGCAAAAACTGAATCCATCGCCGGGAATCGATCACCGCTAGACGCCCCATGGCTTTTGTGAGGGCTTCTTCTAAAGGCTCCTGAAAATCATCCATTACATCCGCACGGGCACAGAGTCGGGAAAAAGTAGAAAATTTGTAGATCGTCCGTGGGTCCAGATGATAATACTCCAAGAAATTGGTCAACGTCAGCTCCAGACCGCTGTCCTCCGTAAAACTGGCCACACGGGAAACCAGCCCTGCTGTGTTGCCATAGGAGGCCCGAATGTTGTCCAGAATATACTTAGCCGCCTTCTTTTCCAGCTGGATATAACAGCCCCTGGGAGCCGATACAAATCCGTCTTTGATCTCTCGGGTCACGCCGCGGGAAGTGTTGGACAACAGTGCTGCAAACTTATCTTCAAAGTTGTACCGCTTATTTGCCTGACCAATAAAGTCCAGCACCGTCAAGCACTCTTTGTTCTCTGCCAGCCGCAAACCACGGCCCAGCTGCTGCAGGAAAATGGTCAAGGACTCGGTGGGGCGCAAGAACAGCACCGTATTGACCTCGGGAATATCTACACCTTCGTTATAGATATCCACGACAAAGATAAAGCGGATATCTCCTCTAATCAACCGATCTTTGGCGGATTTTCTTTCTTCATCGGAAGATTTTCCTATCAAGAAGATAGAAGGAATTCCATGGTCATTGAAATACCGGCTCATGAATTGGGCATGGTCAACCGTAACGCAGAATCCCAACCCTTTGACCTCGTCTATGTCCGTCACATACTTCAGCAGAGAAGAAACCACCAGATCTGCACGGCGATTCGCTACTGCTCCGCTGAAGGTATATAACGCAGACAGTTCTCCCTTGTCATAGCCGCCAGCGCTCCACTTGAGCGTGTTCAGATCCACCGTATCGGTAACTCCGAAATACTGGAACGGACAAAGCAATTTGCGGTCAATGGCTTCCGGCAGCCGAATTTCGGCAGCAATGCGATAGTTAAAGTACGGCAAAATGCTTTTGCCGTCCATGCGTTCCGGTGTAGCCGTCAGCCCCAGTAAAATCTTGGGCTGATAATAGGAGAGCAGCTTTTGGTAAGTAGGCGCAGCCGCATGGTGAAATTCGTCCACAATTATGTAATCGTAGAAATCCGGGGCAGTTTTAGCAGTGAAATCCTGTGAGTTAAAAGTCTGGATAGACAGAAACAGGTAGTCGATGGTTTCCGGCCGGTAGTTTCCAACAAACAATTCACCAAAGTTGGCATCCTTTAAAACCGCTCGGAAGGTGTATAGACTTTGCCGCAGAATTTCTTCCCGGTGGGCCACAAAGAGAAGTCGGCAGGGTTTGCCCGGATTTTGTTTTCGGAATCGTTTGTAGTCCAGAGCAGAAATCACTGTCTTGCCGGTGCCGGTGGCAGCCACTACCAAGTTGCGGGTATAACCGCGGACGGTCCGCTCTGCTTCTAATCTGTCCAGAATCTCCTGCTGGTAGGAGTAGGGCGCGATATCCATGGTATAGAGGGCTGTATTATTGGCATCAAAATACTTTTCCGCCTTCAATGCCCGCGCCAGGCGCTCTTTCTGATCTTCCGAATAATACTCAAACTCATTGGAATTCCAGTAGCTCTCAAAGGTAGCTGCAATTTTGGTTATGGTTTCGGGTAGGTCTTTGCGGGTGACCTTTACATTCCATTCCAGGCCGCTGGATATGGCGGCATTGGACAGGTTGGATGAGCCGACATATGCGGTGGTAAACCCGGTATTGCGGTAGAATACATAAGTTTTGGCGTGGAGCCGGGTACGCTTGGTATCATAGCTTACCTTTATCCGGGTATTCGGCAGCGCTCGCAGCTCCTCGATGGCTTTCACATCCGTAGCACCCATGTAGGAGGTGGTTATAATCCTCAATTCGCCACCATTTTGGGTGAACTCTCGCAGTTCATCTATCAAAAGACGCAAGCCGCTCCACTTGATGAACGATACCAGCATATCGATTCGGTCAGCGGAAAGGATCTCCTTTTTCAGCTCGGTGTACATCTGCGGCTCATTTATAGCCCCTGTAAATAGACTGCTTTGAGCAATAGAGGTTTCCGGACGGCTTAGATCGGCTGCTGTTTTTCCTGCTGCCAATCGAGGATCTTGTTCCCGCAAAAGAGCAAGAAGCTGCTCTGCCCGCTGGTCAACGCCCAGCGTGGCAAAGTCAGCTTCTTGTGTTGTGTTCTGAATGAGGGTGACAATCTGATTGGCAAGGGCGATTTGGGCAGAGATATCCCCGCCGTTATCCAGAACGTTCTCCATACCTTTTTGCACCACGTCTGTCAGATACTGCGCCAGCACCTTGGCCGCTTCCGCCTTATCAATAGGCGCAATGGATTTGCGGGCGTCAGGAATATCTGACAGCTCGCTGGTTAAGGCATTGTTGATGACTTGTTCGTAGAGGCCGGGGTGAAGCATAAGAGGGCACTTCCTATGTAGAATGTTTATTGGCTGCCAAATATGTCACTGCAAACTACGGACGGAACTTGCTATTCGTTTTTCTCTTCCATCTGCTGTTGTGTAGTATCTTTGTAGTATGCCATATAACAGATATGTCAGATCTTCATCATTTTCGATTTTGAATGTATTGTCATCGTTGATGATAGATGGGTAATACTCTCTGATAGAACTTAAAACAGCCTTTTTTTGTTCCGGATCATAGCTATCCAGAGCTTCCTTAGCAAGCGCAATTCTCTTTCGGTTTGCTTTTTTTACACATGAACTATCGTAATTTTCCCCTGCGACAATAAAGTCGGACGCCAAAAAGCTTTTCGTTTCTTCATCTGTCGCTTCGCGGAATATTTCATCTATTCCACGGAAAATACTTGTGATAGAAGATAAATTTCGAAAAAACAACCGGTTATCAGCGGCACGAAAAATCGCATCGGGGTAAGAATTAATAACAATTTCTCTCGCATTATCTTCAAATTTCACTGCATTACCAAATACTATTCTTTTCCGTCGAAGTAGCTGCGTCTTTGTGACTCTCTGAAAATAGACCAGGCCATCGTCTTGTAGACAGCAAAGGAAAGAAATTGTATCAAGCTCACCTTCGTCAATTTCAGCATAAGCCGTACCATTAAGTGGGCACTTCAAAAGATCCGGGCAGTAATCTTTTTGTGTAAAGTCACTCAAATAGAACCATTCATCTTCTTCTAACGTATCATCAGGCGCATACGGAACCGCTGTATCTAATGTATCTGGGGCATTATAAATCTTTTGATTAGACAAAACACACCTTATACCGTTTCGTCGGTCACGAACTCGCGCCAACAAATAGTTCATACTTTCACCTCATATCAATAAAAGTGAAATCATTGATTCTTCGGAGATTATCTAGTTTTACATCTTGGTAAGTTTTCATTTTTTGTTTTGTAATCAAGAATATTTTTGTTCCATCTTCACCTGTAACAAAGTAGAACTGATATCCAAAGAGCAAAAACAATGGATTAAAACTCAGTGCTTGTGAGAGATGTACAAAAATGGAAACAACTAGATACACAAAGAAAAATGTTTTCTTATCTGGAATACTAAGGGCCACAAAAAAGTAACCAAGATAATTTGGCAGAAAAGAATGGCTTGCTAATTCCACTTCTTTAATTTTGCATTCCATGCCGCATGCTGGTAAAAATCTAGAAACAACTAAACAAAGCCAAGAAATAAGTACAGGAGTAGCCAAATAAATAGTGTAAGATATAAAGTCTAAAGTTTGAGGAATAAATGGAATCAAAGCCTTTTCTTTAATTAAGAATACTACAATAACATAAGCTGAGGCTGAGAAAGTTAGAATAATATCAAACACTTTACGTGGAAGACGGCTGATACTTAGACAATACTTTTTCATGGTACGCACTCCTACTATCGAATGTAGCACTATTTATTGATATAGATAATCTTTATATGTCAAATATACCATATCAAAGGTACCATCATATGGACTTTTACAGAGCTGTATCCAGTTATTTGATATTCTTTATAATTTTAGAAATGTAGATCCTTCGTATTAATCGGCTTTATTGGTTTCATAGAAAAAACATCGCAATAAAACGCCTTTTAGTGTCTAACAGTCAAAGTCATTGGGTAAAACAGTCACTATCAATCAGTGTTTTTTTCGCCATTCATTAAAAGCGATAAAATATGAAAGCAGGCTCCATAATATTTTTCCTTTTGTTTGCCATGGAGCAAATTTTCCATTACCTCCTTCGCATATTTTTCATTAGAGAGAATATCCAATGGTATATAGATATAATTTGTTTTAGATAACTCAACTGTTATTGCATCTGCTTCTTCTTCAACCATATTCCTTAAGAGAGATGCGCAATTTATACTTTGAATTCCTATTATATTTGCAACCTTTCTAAAGAAAAGATCATCGCATAAATATATAGCATTTTTACGTTTGGTAAGAATAAAGGAGTCCAACTGAACCTTTTCGGCCCCAAATGGGGCCATAAGTTTTTCTAGTGTACAGCCTTCAATAAAATCTTGCTCTATACGTTCATCGTTGGAGACGCTTTCTCTCGGTAAATCATTACAGAAATCGAGAATATTTTCCCAAATTGAAGGCAGTTGCTCATCGAGTTTCAAAAAAGCCAATTCGCCATCAATGGACGCCAACTGTCCTTCTGAGTTCTTTTGGGCTTGCACTGCTTTGGCATATTGTTCATTCAAAAAGCTCAAATAGCTTTCAGGAATGATAAGCTTGTCTTTTATCCCATCAAGTACATTCAGCTTATCAATTAGGCAGAGCAAAACAAAGGTTGATAAAGTTGGCACACAATATGCACTTCCGTTAAATTCAGAAGGCTCTCCTGCGTAGAAGGCCTGGTCATCTGCGTATAGAAGATACTTTGCAATACCTATATACCTTTGGTAATCTCCTGCAACAAACGCATCAATAGGAATACCCCATTCGAAATTCTCGAAATTGTACATTTTCAATGATGCTTCGATATGCTTAGCCTTGAAATTATGGCTATCTAAATATTGCTTGATCTGACTGATTGCTTCTTCCGCACTACTACCAGAAAAAAGATGCACAGCATTATTGTTGAATTTTTGGGGAGCGTCCTGCATTTTTTTATTAAGGTAAATTCTAATGTAGGTATGACGCGGGAGAATATCTACCACTTTGTATCTGATTTTTCCTAGTTTGACTGTTTGATTTTTTGTCACTCCAAGAAGCTTAACATATCCTTTGCTGTCTTTAGAAAAATGTTGCATATCAAGGCTCTTATTATCTGCATCTGAAAAGTCCTTCTCTGAATCCAAGCATATTTTCAAGAGTTGGGATTGTAAAGCATTTTCCACTGGCTGTTCCGGCTCCAAAACGATCACAGAACTACCGGTAATTTTGCGATCAGTGCTTTCTGCATTAAAAATTTCTGGTGCCAAACAAGAAATAATCAGTGCATGAGAATAAACCGTGTAGTTATCTATTCCATTTAACTTGTAAAAGGCCTTATATAAATATAATTTTGCATCGCTTTCCCTTCCAAGTCGAGCACTCAATTGTGCCACATAAATGGCATCTTCTGCGTTATCCGATTCTTTAAACATTTCCAAATATCGGTCATATTCCACACTTGCAGTTTCTCTTTGCCCTTGCAGTAATTGGATAATGCGACTTGCCAAAAATTTATTTGGATGCTGTTCAAATATCTGCTTTGCAAATTTCAATTCACTAAGAGACATTCGATTTAAGCGTGCGCACATCATCTTAATTTGAATATAACTGACATCGCCGGGCTTATAGCTCAGGAAATAATCGGCGATTTTATCGGATATATATATTTGAGTAATAGAAATTTTATCGAGTACAGGCTTTTCTATATATTCATTTAGCTTGACGAAAAGTGAATGACATATCGTCGAAATAATAAAAGCATCGATGCTGCTAATGTCATGAACTGAATCTAGAATCGCCTTGACCAATTCTATTTGATTAAAATGTGCTAGTACTAATAGATAACCGTTCCGTTCCGGTATTGAGACTTGTGAAAAAGCGTCTACATCCTGTTGGAGCAAATCTTGGAGAACTGGTACAATTTTTTCGCAAAACAGTCGTTCATCTCTCACATAGTACGCAATATAAAACAAATCGATTACGTTTGAACGATTTCGATTAATGGCAGCATCCAGAATTGCGCAGTATTGGTCAGTGTCTCCATAGCTAAGTGCTAATAAATATTCCCCTTGAGCACGTGGAGACAATCTGTTTATATCAACATCAGAATAGAGACGAATTGCTTCTTCATAGCGCTTAAGTTGGATATTACAAAATGCTTTTCTTGCCATCACATACTCGTCATTCTGATCTTCAAAAGAAGAATAAATGCTCAATGCATGCTCAAAATCTGCGGCCATCTCATAGCACAAAGCAATTTGAAATTTGACTGTAGGATTGTTACGAACGGTTTCGGAATAATTTTCATATCTATCAAATACTTGTTTGAGCTGTTCTACATCACCCTCACTTAAATTACGATAAGAAACAATTTCCAGATTAGCTGCAAGAATCAAATTCTGATTGAAATGATCCGGTGCACGATTTTTGATATCCTCGAAAATCTTTAAATAGTTCACTAGATCAAAATGGCACTGGTTACTTCCATAGATAAATTCACTGTTGATTTTTTGGATATGAGCACACACCCGGAAAAACTCAATTTTATCTGTATGATATCGAGCGTATAACTCATCTAGTCGCTCACATGCAACGTCATATTTTCGCTGATTAAATAGTGAAAGGGCGCATAAAAGCTGCAACTGTTTGGTGACACACTCAGCAAGAACTCCTTGCGCTTGCTCTGCCTTTTGGCTTAAATCAATGATGTCACTCCATGATTGGTCTGAGAACATCTTGTTGAGTAATATCACTTGTGTTTCTGGTAATAAGCGTACAAACTCAGAGAGTGAGAAGTCCTTAGGCTCTGCCGAATAAGTGAGCATCCACTCTGCGTCATTGTAATATACAGGTGCAAGTTTCTCTCGAATTGCGCCCAATTCAACCGAATTGTTGCTATGTACGTTCAATAAGAAATGGTAAAACATCAACGTATCCATGCCATCAATTAGTTTTGCGTTAGATGGAAGGAGTTTCTGAATCTTGGAATCCAGGTTATTTAGGCGAAGCTCTAGAATATCATTTCTAAAATTTTTGACCTTGTCCTGATAAAGGGCAATAAGAATGCTATTATCTGGGGTAGGCTGAGTAGTGGTCACGACATCTTCGGTACGCGTTAATGAATCGCCAGTTGTCGAAAGGTCTGGAGATCTCAGTTGCATTGCAGGAAGTGACGACAAATCGTTTGCACGGTCTCGATTTCTAAAGTAATAGTTTGCTACTGTTGGATATTTGCGGACCAAATCTAACAACTCTGTATTAGAAATTGGATACAGTTCGATACCTGCGCCAGAAAGTAATCTTTCAATTGATCTATAGGAGCGATTATGGGTTGAGATCGCACAATTACAAAACAAATAGATTAAATCCAGGTTATCTTTATAAGATTTTACAGCCTTCTGCGCAGATTCCTTGATCTGCCGATAATCAGCTTTCCCTTCAAAGAATTTGGCTTGAAAACTAATTTTTCTTTGTGGTTTCTTATCCGACCGCGCAGGTTCCAATACAGGCTCAACCTCAACACCAGGATTATTCGGATTAGAATGGGGCATGCATGAGTCTTTCAAAAATTCATATGTGAAGAGTTGCCGACACATATTTTCGAACTCTGTTTGAGAATCATCATTGCAGACCTTAAACTGAGGCCATGTTATATTGGGAAAGTTCGGATAGTCCATTCTTCAATTAGCGCCTCCTTCTTTTGAGCGCTTCATGCCTTTGAACGTTTCTTGAATGGGAAAGATATCAGACAATCAAAAGCCTTTCAACCGCTCACACAGAGGTAGCAGTTGTTCTAGTTTTTCGACAATACGCCTTTGTTCAGGAATAGGTGGAAGAGGTATGACAGTATTTTTGAGGATATCTTGCGAAATATTTTTCATTGATTCAGAAGTTCCCGTAGCCATCGAACCAAATTGATTTCTAATAAATGGTGTCCTCAATGCCCATAAAACATAAAACGGATATATCATTTTAGTAAAGTGGAGTCGCAAAACCTTATCAGATAGCATTAGTCGTTTGCTAATTTTATCTACGATTACACAACCGCCTACTAAGGCTGCCGTATTAGCGCGGCATATCAAGAAATCATTTTTATGAATTTCATACGCATCTACCCACGATTCATTTGAATAGCAAGTTTTGCTTTCATTTTCATTGAATTTTCCCCATGTGACCGCACTAACTTTTATAATCCCACATTTATTACCTGTAGGTGGGATTTCATCACATTTGAAACTTTTACCCGTGTCAATATAATGAAGTATCGACCCAAGTCTTATCCACTTCCAGTTCTCCGGAATATCAAAAGTTTTTTCGTCCTCAGTAATTTCGGGCAGGGACTTTTCCTTTTTGATTTTCTTCTCGCTAATCAGGCGCTGTTTTTCCTGCTGAATTTGGGTAAAGAGTTCCTCTGCTGTTCCTTCCTCGGGACGCTGTTCTACCAGTTTGCCCTGAATGGCGTACTGCAGGAGGGATTTTTTCATATCCTCCGGGAAGCGGCTGTTGAACTGCTCCAGCTTGCTCCACGCCAGCTCGTAGCGGTCAATATAGAGCAACAGTTCCTCGATTTTAGCAACAATTCTCTTTTGCTCAGCAAGTGGCGGGAGAGGAATTAGAAGATTGCTAATGCTGGTATCGTTCAATGTTTTTCCTTTTATTGCGTTTTTACTTTCGCCGAACTGAGAAACAAAAGGCAGTACATAAAAGAGATACATTTTTTCTGTACTATCATCATCTACGAAAGGAAATATTGAGATTATAGCTTCATTATGAACCGCATCAATATCTAAAATAGACACTCGTCCAACAGTCAATTTAAAGCTCATCAATAAAGTCCCTGCTGGAGAAATTTTATTTCCAAATTTTTTATCAAGTGCCGCCGAGGTAACGCTTTCTTTTGTTTCACAAATATGTCCGCTTTCCGGCATATCTGCAATAGACACCCAAGGAATATCGGTACCCCACCATTCTGGCTCTGCACGTGGGGGCGTTTTCCCCATAGTGTAATTAACTAAATTGCCAAAGCGTACCCATATCCAAGACTCAGGTATATCAAATGGAATTACGTCATCAGAGATAGATTCTATTCTTTTATTGATTTTGATTTTCTTTTCTGCAATCAATCGTTGCTTTTCTTCCTGAATCCGGGCAAAAAGTTCCTCCGCCGTGCCTTCTTCAGGGCGCTGCTCCACCAGCTTACCCTGGATGGCAAGCTGCAAAATGCTGTTTTTCAGTTCCTGTGGGGTCATTCGGCGGTTCCTCCCAGCATGGCAGTGATCTGCTCCAACACCCGATCAATCTCGGCATTGAGGGACGAACGCTGTTCCTCGTAACGATGAATCAAATCCAGCGGGGCCAGAATTTCTTCTTCCTCGTGAGGATAGACACATTGGTCCAGATTATAGCCCAGTTCATCGGTAAGCTGCCGGACCATAAACTTCCTTGCCTTATCAAAGCCGTCTTCGACGATCTCTTTACGGTCATTCCACCAGTCCAGGACCGGCTGGAAATGCTCCAGTTTCATGGGCTTGGTTTTGGAGAAATGCTTATAACCCTCTGGCATATCCAGCCGATAGAACCAGGTTTCCTTGGTGGGATGGGTCTTATCAAAGAAAAGAATATTGGTAGTGATAGAGGTATAGGGCGAGAACACGCTGCCCGGCAGCCGGATAATGGTATGCAGGTTGAACTCCCGGAGCAGTTTTTTCTTGATGTTTACCTTGGTGTTGTCAGTACCGAACAAAAATCCATCCGGCAAAATCACTGCTGCCCGGCCATTCTGTTTCAATCGGTACATAATAACCGACATAAACAGATCCGCAGTCTCACTGCTGGCCAAATCGGCAGGAAAATGGTTTTTCACGTCCGCCTTTTCGCTGCCGCCGTAGGGAGGATTCATCAACACTACATCCACCTGATCGTCCTCGGTATAGTCCAGCACATCGTGGAGCAGTGTATTGGCATGGTATACCTGCGGCACATCCAGCCCATGAAGCAGCAGGTTTGTCACGCAAAGCATATAGGGAAACTACTTTTTCTCGATACCGTAAATGGAATTGCTATATGCCTCTTCATCCTCGGTGGTCTTGACCTGCTTTTTCAATTCTTTTAGCCAGCTGATGATAAAGCCACCCGTACCACAGGCAAAATCTGCCATGGTTTCTCCAATCTGAGGCTTGATGACCTGGGCCATAAAGTCGGTGACAGCGCGGGGTGTATAGAACTCACCGGCAGAACCGGCACTTTGCAACTCTTTCAGAATGGTTTCGTAAATTTCCCCGAAGGCATGGCTTTCTTCGTAGTCGCTGAAATCGATGTCATCGATCACATTGATGACCTGCCGTAGCAACACACCGTCTTTCATGTAGTTGTTGGCATCGGAAAATGTGGTTTGCACGATTGCCTTTTTGATGGGAGTGGATGCGTCCACCGGCAAATTTTTCAGTGTCGGGAACAGCTTGTTGTTGACAAAGTCCAGAAGTTTATCGCCAGTGAGGGCGGTACCGGACTTATCATCATGTGCCCAGTTTTGCCAGCGACATTCGGTGGGGATGATGGATTTATACTCCTCGTCATCCCATTCCCAGTCCTGTTCCTTGGCGTCGTACACCTTCAAAAACAGCATCCAGGCGATCTGCTCGATACGCTGTGCATCGCCGTTGATACCGGCATCATTTCGCATGATGTCCCGCAGCCGTTTTACAAATCCTGTCAAGTTGCTCATGTGGGGTTTAACCTACCTCGTCTGTATAGATTGCCTGTTCCAGTTCCTGTACTGCTTTCAGATAGCCCTGCTTACCACCAAAATACCCGGCAATTTTCGCAGGCTTTCCCAGTTTCAGGAATGGATCAAGCTTTAGAATTTCTGTTTTTTCAATCTCATAAATGCCCGTATTCATGTACTTATCCAGCAACGCCTCCAGCACTTCTCGCGCCACACCACTGTACTTGCTGAAAAAGTCACGCTTTTTCACATTGTTGGCACGTTCCTTACGGGTAAGGGGCTTTCTATCAAAAGCCACATGGCAGATGAAGTCAAAGTCATCCACATCGGTCATGTTCTGGTCCGCCTTCAGCAGTTCCAAATCAATTCCCCGATCATGGAGCAAGTCCCGAATCTGCTCTTTTTTATCCTGCGCAGACCACTGCCGAATAAAATTATCCAGAGAAGCATACTCACCCAGAATGTTCTCCTTGGTGTAGTCCACAATGCTTTCCTGGCGCAGCAGCTTGCCGTTGGCATCATACACTGATACCGTCTTATGGATGATCTGTACCTGACAACCGTTTCTATCCACGATGGGCTTTTTCTTCGGCTCCGGTGGCGTCGTTTCATCGCCCATTCCATCACCATCCGGGGGATCTTTATGGTCTGGCTGCTTCCCGCCGGGCATGTAGCCTTCATTCATTTCGATGGGCCCATCCCATTCAGGATCAGCAAACAATCGAGTCACATTGCGGAAATCCATAACCACAAAATGGGTCTTGCCTTCTTTTTCCCGCAGGCGTGTACCACGGCCAATAATCTGCTTAAATTCGGTCATGGAGCCGATCATTTCGTCCAGCACAATCAGTTTGGTCATCTTGCAATCGGCCCCGGTAGAAAGCAGCTTGGACGTGGTTGCAATCACCGGATAGGGCGACGAAACAGAGATGAAGTATTTCAGTTTCTTTTTCCCGTATTCATCACCGCCGGTAATACGCACCACATAGTCGGGATTTTTCTTCATCATATCAGCGTTGAGCTTTGCCAGAGCATCCCGCATACGCAAAGCTGCGTCCTCTGTTGCGCAAAACACGATGGTCTTGGCCATGCGGTCAGTGCTCTTCAGGTAGTTGGTGATTTCCTGGGCCACCTGCTGGATTCGATCCTCGATGATGATGTTGTAGTCGTAATCGCTGTTGGTGTAAATCCGGTCAGGAATTTCTTCCCCATTGATGTCTTTCTGCCCTTTGCGTGGGCGCCAGCCTTCCCCAATATCGGTCATGATATTGATGACCTTAAATGGAGCAAGGAAACCGTCCTCAATTCCTTCTTTCAGGCTGTATGTATAGACCGGTTCGCCAAAGTAGCTGAGGTTGGAGATATACTTGGTTTCCTTGGGGGTAGCCGTCATGCCGATCTGCGTGGCGGATTGAAAATACTCCAGAATTCTGCGCCAGCGGCTTTCCTCTTTCGCAGAACCTCTGTGACACTCATCAACAATGATGAGATCAAAGAAATCCGGTGTAAACAGTTCGCTGAAATGTTCCTCATCGTCCTCGCCTACCAGCTGCTGATACAACGAGAAATATACTTCATGGGAAGTGATGGTGCTCTTGTCATCCTTTGCTACATTGATTTTATGGATGACCTTTTCCAGCGGTGCAAAATCCTGCTGGATGGACTGATCGACCAGAATGTTTCGGTCAGCCAGATAGAGAATCTTGCGCTTCATGCCACTTTGCAGCAATCTGTACACGATCTGGAAGGCAGTATAGGTCTTACCGGTGCCTGTGGCCATGACAAGGAGAATTCGCTGCTGTCCGCGCGCAATGGCATCCACCGTCCGGTTAATGGCGATACGTTGGTAATAGCGCGGAGGATAGGTATTCTGGCTGGAATAATAGGGCTGTTCCAGGATGGTTTCCTGGCGGGGCGTCAAGCCAGATTCTTGCTTGTAGCGGGTAGCCAACTCCTGCTCTGATGGAAATTCGTCCAGCCCGATCTCGCGCTCCTGCCCGGTCAGGAAATCGTGCTCCATAAAACCGTCGCCATTGGAGCTATAGGCAAAGGGAATATCCAGCATTTGAGCATAGGTCATTGCTTGCTGCAGACCATGGGAAATAGCATGGGTATTGTCTTTTGCTTCCACAATCGCAATCGGATTGTTTGCACTGAGGTACAGAATATAGTCTGCCCGCTTGGGTTTTTCACGAAATACAAAGTTGCCCTTCAGATTAATCTTACCGTCTGTGATGCGGGTCTCCATAGTGATCTTTTCCCGGCTCCATTTAGATAAAATGGCAGGGGTAATGTACTGGAGTTTAATATCCTCCTCACTCATTTGATGCTTCGGCAGGATTGTGCTCACATCAGTTTCCCCCTTCCTTTTTCTTTGGCTCCGGCGTAGCTAAGTTTCATTAGCGGTTTACGGCACAGTAGTTCTATTTTGAAATGTTACATCACATTTGACTAAAAAATATATAATTATCCACATATAATTATACCTGTTATCATAGAAAGCACAACACATATTTCACATTTTATATGAACTATGCTCCTATTTTATATCGTATATAATCTTTCCCTTCGATTTGGCTAAAGCCGAGAATTGTGCAGCACCCCCAAATAAGCGGGTCACATAGGTAACCACATAGTCTGCATGTTCAATCATCCACTTATTGCGCCAGGAGATAGCGAAGCGTTTTGGAACTTTTTCAATTCCATCTGGCAGCAATGTGTCAGAAAAATCATCTGCACTTTTCTTGGCAGAGGGCATATAAGCAAGAACAACGGCGTATCCGACTCCTGGATACGCCGTTGTTACCTCTTTCAGAACAGAACGCACCAGACGGTCAAAATTGCCCTGATTTCCAACATAGAACATGGTTACTCCGTGATTTTCGATCAGATCAATTACCGCCGCCCGGATTTTCGGTTTGATAGTTTCCGGGCTGTCACGGTGTCCAAAGAAGGTACATGCTTTCTTTTCCATACTTTTCACCTCAAATATAGGCTATACATAGCCTAATAGTAGCACGCATAGCCTATATTTGGCAACTGAGTTGTTTATTCTATATATGACAAACAATTCGGGGGAGGCGAAAGCGCATGGATACCGTTACTGCTGTCCGCAACCGTATTTTGGAATTATGCGGGGAACGTGGCATCAGCATCAACAAATTGGCTACGATTTCTGCGCTTCCGCCGTCCAGCATTAAGAACATTTTGTACGGGAAAAGTCAAAACCCGAAACTGATTACGATAAAGATGATTTGCGATGGCTTGGACATCACATTAGGTGAGTTTTTCTCTACACCTGAGTTTGATAGTCTGGAACAAGAACTGAAATAGCAAACAGCCCCTACCTGTGCATCCATACACAGGTAGGGGCTGTCGCTTATATCACGTTACAAAGTGGGATTGCAGACTTTTCTTACAGCGACTCCGCGTCAATCCAGTCGATGATGCCGTACACGTTTGCTGTCAGGGTGCAGCGCCAAATGGTACGGTCACGGACCTTGGCGAAGTCGATGGCGCATTTGCGGGGCGCGTAGCGCTCTCCGGCACCACGCCAGCATGCCAGACGGAGCTTTTCGCCGGTGTCCAGATCGGTGAAGTAGCAGAACAGGCACATGTGCTTGCCCCAGGTGCGGTGATCAAGGCGCAGCCGGAAGATCCCGGCCTTCTCGGGGCGCTGGTACTGCTGCAGATTTGCTTTCATGCGTTCTTCGTAAGTAGTCAAAATTCCATTGGGATTCATAGTCTTTATCCTTTCTGTGATAGGGTGGTTATCGTTCTTTCTGGTGGGCGGCGCGCTGCTGCTCACGGTCGTTCAACAGTTGGATGTTCTCTCGCATACGTTTGACACGGGCGGGAATTTGCTGGGCTGTGTGCAGTTCCTTTCTTGTTTCGATGATCTGTTTGGTCAGTTCATCCTTTTCAGTGTGGAGGGCCTCACACTCGGTCGGGTCGCGGCAGCGGCGCAGACGATTGCGGCACTTGGTGCGCCGGGTTTCCAGATCGGTCAGTTTCTGCTCCTGCTCCGATGCAAAAGCAGCTACGTCCCCTGCGGTATTCAGCGAATGCTGTTCCAGAAGATGCAGTTGCTTTTCGATTTCTGCCCAGCGGCGGTAATCCTCCCGCATGGCAGGATGAGGCGGGCGGTAGTTGGGGGTTGTGGTAGGCAGCTTGCCCAGCAGATAGCAGTAATACAGGTAGGTGCGGTAGATACCGAACGCTTCCATGATGGCCTTGCGGAAGTCCTGACGCAGTTTATGGTAATGGGGATGCACCGGCGGATACCGCTTGTTGTAGATCTCCATGCGTTTGAAAATCCCCATCTTCTGGTTCTGCTGGATGCGCTGGGCCATTGCCTGCGGGGTGTACTCCTCACCCAGCGTCTTGAAGCGCACGGCGCGGCGGTCATGGGGCAACTTGATAGTCGGGTATTTGTGGTTGGGATTGAAGTCGACCTCATAGCCCATCTTGCGCAGGATGCGGGGCAGATCTCGGGGCGTTTCACTGCGCAGGATGGCCAGATCAATGTCCTGGCGCATGACGTTATACCGGGTAGGCTCTCCGGCTTTCTCAGCCAGATAGAGGTTGCGAGGCACCCGGTGGGCGTCCTTTTTGTCTACCACCGAAAGCCCCTGCTCCCGGCAAAGTTCATCTGAGGCGTCCTGCAGGGCGCGGTAGGTCTTTTTACAGTCGTTGTACCGTTTGCCGTCTACGAAGGACACCGAGTTGATGACGAAATGATTGTGGCAGCAATCGGTGTTCAGGTGGGTGGCTACCAGCACCTGAAAGCGGTCACCCCACACCCGTTTAGCCAGTTCCACTCCGATGGCGTGGCACTGCTCCGGCGTGACCTCGCCGGGGCGAAAACTCTGGTAAGCATGGAAAGCCACCGTGCCGCCGGTCTTGCCGAACTGCTGTTTGGTCAGTTCCATCTGTTGGCGGGCAATCTCCGGCACACAGTTGACACCGCTGACAAACAGCTGACTTTCCCGGGTGGTTTTGGCGTCATTGGCGGCATACTGCAGCACGTCGCTCAGATCGTCCTTGCCCGCAGACAGACCGGTCAGGTCCGGCAGCCGGGTCTTTTCTTCGTTTCCGGCATAGCGTATGACCGCATCCAGACGCCCTTTCACGGGCCAGATCTTGGTGACAGCCATCTTCTCATTCCTCCTTCTGCGGCACTGTAACCGCCCTCTGAACGGTCAGCAGCGTGTCCAGAATTTCCCGCTGCACCTCCGGTGTGTTGCCCTTGTGGTAGAGGGCGGTGAGAGCATCCAGCACCTGCCGGTAGTCGGCGTTGGGCAGTTGCCGGGGCATCTGGTTGTGTAGCCGCATGCGGATGTATTGGGAGAGTGTCAGCCCGCATTGGGTGGCTGCCTGTTCAAACAGCTTCTTTTCTTCTGGTGTCACCCGGATATTCATCTGCACGTTTCGAGTCAACATAATTTCACCTCCATATAGCAAAAGACCGGGCATCGCTGCTCGGTCTCTGCATTGTTGCGTTGTTGGATTTTCGGGGGGTCATAGGGGCTGCGCCCCTTGCCAGCGTCCTGCGCTGGGGCGGCGTATGGCTTGCAAAAGCTATACAAAGCCAGTGCTCGTTACCCCTGCGGACAGGCCTTTTTGTACGTGCTGAAAAGGAATCACTCCAGTGCGTCCCCGTATAGAAGGTCCGGCAGGACCGCTTCCTCGGCTGCATTCTTGATTGCATTCATGCGCCCTGCCCAGGCCAGCGGATCGGCCTGTTTGAGGGCTTCATCCACGCCCTGCTGGCGGGCTATCTGGTTGATGGTGTCCTCTACCATCTGTCGGGCTTCGGTGTCTACATCGGCCAGGTGGCTGTGCAGCGTACCTTCCAGAAGCATGAGGTCGAATAAGTCGGGGCGATGCTCCTTCAAGAACTGCCGCCGCAGTTCACCGTATTTGCCGATGGGCCGGGTATCGGTTTCGGGGAGAACCAGATCGGGAATGAGATAGCCATCGGTCTCGGTGTAAGTCAGTTTCATGGTGTGCCTCCTTCAGCGTTCCTGAGTATCCTTGTTGTAGCCGCGTTTGTGCTGCCAGGTGTGAAGCAGATGGAGGATAACCTGCTGCATCTGCTGCGGGGTGTAGTGCTTGGGGAAATACCGCTGCACGTCCTCCTGATTGAGGAAGAACTTCTGCCGCTGGTTGGGCTTTTCCTCGGTGAGCAAGTGATGCAGGTATTCTCGGGTCAGGGTTCCCTCCTTGCTCATTTGTTTGAGGGTGCGGGACTGGGTGAGGGACGGTGTGGCCTGACAGGCGTCCATCTCCTCTTTGAGCATTCGCTGGTGTTCCTCGGTCAGGTAGGAGATCTCCACCGCCGGATTGAAGGCAATCTGGTATTCGTCTACCATCTGGAGGATGGAGGGGATCAGGTGGGTCAGGCGGATGTAGCGATGGACTTGCCGTTGGCTGTCGTTGCTATTTTGACTGACTTGTTCCACACTCCATGACTTCTCGCCAACTTGGCGAGAAGTTGTCTTGCCTTGGTGTGTGATGGCTTCCATCTTCATCTTATAGGCAAACGCCTTTTCGCTGGGCAGGATATGCTCCCGCTGGATGTTGCTGTCCACCATCAGGATCACCGCCTCATCGTCGGTCATTTCCCGGACCAGTACCGGCAGTTCGGTGATGCCCAGGGCCTCGCAGGCGGCCTTGCGGCGGTGTCCGCTGACGATCTCGTAGCGACCATCCCCACGGGGGCGGACCAGCAGCGGCGAGAGAACACCGTACTCCCGGATGCTTTCCTTGAGTTGTTCCATTTCCTCGCCGCTGGCCACCCGGAAGGGATGCCCCTGAAAGGGTTCCAGCTGACTGGCTGAAAGAGCGATTACTTTTTCAGCCGGTGGGTTTTGGACTTGGTTTTCTGCCATGACAATACGCTTCCTTTCTTGGTAAAAATAAGGCTTGCAAGAGGCGTTTTGTGCCCAAAAATGTATACGAAAAAACGGGTACATTTTCAGAAATTCCAGATTTTCCGGGCCCAAAATCGCCTTTTGAACAAAAAGTAGGCATAAAAAATCCCCCTGCAACTGAAATCAGTAGCAGGGGGATTGGCGTATTACAGGTAGATCTCCAAGTCGATATCACGCCATCGGCTTGGCTTTATCACGCTGTTATGCGCTTTTTGGAATGCTTGCGCATCCTCTAAGCTGAGCGTGAGCTCCAAGAGTCCAACGGTTTTACTTGCGAGGATTCTTGATCGCAGCCTGGGCGGCGGCCAGACGAGCGATAGGCACACGGTAGGGAGAGCAGCTGACGTAGTCCAGGCCAACATTGTGGCAGAACTCAACGCTGCTGGGGTCGCCGCCGTGCTCGCCGCAGATGCCCAGACCCAGGTTGGGGTTGGTCTCGCGGCCGTCATGAGCAGCCATCTTGATCAGCTTGCCGACACCGACCTGGTCGAGGTGCTGGAACGGATCGCTCTCATAGATCTTGTTGTCGTAGTAGGCAGTCAGGAACTTGGCAGCGTCGTCACGGCTGAAGCCGAAGGTCATCTGGGTCAGGTCGTTGGTGCCGAAGCTGAAGAAGTCGGCTTCCTTGGCGATCTCGCCGGCGGTCAGAGCAGCACGCGGGATTTCGATCATGGTACCGACCTGGTACTTCATGTCAACGCCGGCCTCGGCAATCAGCTTGTCGGCGGTCTTGACGACGACATCCTTGACGTACTTGAGTTCCTTGACTTCGCCCACCAGAGGAATCATGATGTGCGGAGTGATCATCTTGCCGGTCTCGGCAGAAACCTTCAGCGCGGCCTTGATGACGGCGTTGGTCTGCATCTCGGCGATTTCAGGGTAGGTGACGCACAGACGGCAGCCACGGTGACCCATCATGGGGTTGAACTCATGCAGGCTGACAACCACGTTGGTCAGCTCTTCGGCGGTCATGCCCATGTCGGCGGCCAGCTCGGCGATGTCTTCCGCCTTGGTGGGCAGGAATTCATGCAGAGGCGGGTCCAGATAACGGATGGTCATGGGACGGTCGCCCATGATCTTGTACATGGCGATGAAGTCAGCTTCCTGGAACGGCTCAACCTTGGCCAGAGCAGCCTTGCGCTCTTCCACGGTACGGGCGCAGATCATCTCACGCACGGCCTTGATGCGGTCTTCGGCAAAGAACATATGCTCGGTACGGCACAGGCCGATGCCTTCAGCACCCATATCCACGGCGTTCTGTGCGTCGGTCGGGTTGTCGGCGTTGGTCAGAACCTTCAGCTGACGAGCTTCGTCGGCCCACTGCATGAAGCGCTTGAAGTTGGCGTTTTCGGTGGAAGCGACGGTGGCAATCTGGCCTTCGTAGACGTTGCCGGTGGAACCGTCGATGGAGATCCAGTCACCCTCATGGAAGGTGTGGCCGTTGATGGTGAAGACCTTGGCGTCGTAGTCGATGGTGACATCATTGTCGTTGCCGCAGCCGGAGACACAGCAGGTGCCCATGCCGCGAGCCACAACGGCGGCGTGGCTGGTCATGCCGCCACGGACGGTCAGGATGCCCTGAGAAACCTGCATGCCGACGATGTCTTCGGGGCTGGTTTCCAGACGAACCAGGACGACCTTCTTCCAGTCGGCGTCCTTGACCTTCTCTTCGGCGTTTTCGGCGCTGAAGACAACACGGCCGCAGGCGGATCCCGGAGAAGCGGCCAGGCCCTTGCCGATGGCTTCGGCGGCCTTCAGAGCGGCAGCGTCGAACTGGGGATGCAGCAGGGTGTCCAGCTGCTTGGGCTCTACGCGCAGCACGGCGGTGCGCTGGTCGATGACGCCCTCGTCCACCAGGTCGCAGGCAATCTGCAGAGCAGCCTGGGCGGTACGCTTGCCGTTACGGGTCTGCAGCATGAACAGCTTACCATCTTCGATGGTGAACTCCATGTCCTGCATATCCTTGTAGTAGTTCTCCAGCCGGGTGGCGATCTCCACGAACTGGTCGTAGACTTCCGGCATCTCCTCATGCAGCTTGCTGATGGGGGAGGGAGTACGGATACCGGCCACCACGTCTTCGCCCTGGGCGTTGATCAGGTATTCGCCCATCAGCTTCTTTTCGCCGGTGGCGGGGTTACGGGTGAACGCAACGCCGGTGCCGGAACGCATGCCGGAGTTGCCGAAGGCCATCTGCTGCACGTTGACAGCGGTGCCCCATTCGTAGGGAATCTCGTTCATCTTACGATACACGTTGGCGCGGGGGTTGTCCCAGGAACGGAAAACGGCCTTGACAGCGCCGATCAGCTGTTCCTTCGGGTCCTGCGGGAATTCGCTGCCCTGCTTTTCCAGGTAGATGGCCTTGAACTCCTTGACCAGTTCCTTCAGGTCGTCGGCGGTCAGGTCCACGTCCTGGGTCACGCCCTTCTTTTCCTTCATGGCGTCGATGCGCTCTTCAAAGAAGCTCTTGCCCAGTTCCATGACGACGTCGGAGTACATCTGGATGAAACGGCGATAGCAGTCGTAAGCGAAGCGGGGATTGTCGGTCTTCTTGGCCAGACCTTCCACAGCCTGGTCGTTCAGGCCCAGGTTCAGGATGGTATCCATCATGCCGGGCATGGACATACGGGCGCCGGAACGGACGGAAACCAGCAGGGGATTCTCGATGTCACCGAACTTCTTGCCGGTCTGTTCTTCCAGAATGCCCATATACTTGAAGATGTCGGCGCGGATCTCTTCGTTGATCTCGCGGTGGTCGGCATAGTACTGGGTGCAGGCTTCGGTGGTGATGGTGAAGCCCTGGGGAACCGGCATGCCGGCATGGGTCATCTCGGCCAGGCCGGCGCCCTTGCCACCCAGAATGTTCTTCATGGTGGTCTGGTCGCCGCCGAAGGCGTCATGACCTTCTTTGAACAGGTAAAGGAACTTCTTGCTCATATCTTACCTCCATATGTACTACGGTTTCTTCCCGGCGTGTGCGCAAGGCACCCGCCTGCAACGTCATGGACTGATTGCAAAGTCCATTATAACAGACCGGACGACGAATTACCAGTGGATTGTTAAAAAAATGCTCAATGCTTTCGCTTAAAAACTAACGAAATTTTCGGACATTTCTCTTGCAATTTGCCCAAAAATGAGGTAAATTATAATGGGCGGAAAGTTCGAAAATATTTCTTTTCCGAAAATTCCGCTCTGCCTTTGTGCACCCTGCTCTTACTTTGCTTTTTCCGTGGCGTCTGGTATAATGATAGCCGCGGAGCATTGTGCTGCCGCCGTGCCGTCCGCAGGGCGGCAATGCCCCGAATCGCCTGTGTCCTACATATAAAAGGAGGGCCTTTGCCATGGCTACTGCAAGAGAAAACTACCTCGCTGCCAAGCAGCGGTTTGCCGAAACCTTCCAGAAGCACCTGGAAAACGGCGTTGAGTTCATCAGCAACGACGTATACATCGACCCCGAGGTCATCATTGCTCCCGGCGCCACCATTCTGCCCGGCTGCATCCTGCGGGGGAACACGGTCATCGAAGCGGGCTGCGTCATCGGCCCCAACACCCTGCTGGAAAACACCACGGTGGGGCAGAACTCCACCGTCAATGCCAGCCAGTGCTATGACAGCACCCTGGGCCCCAACAACAAGATCGGCCCCTTCACCCATGTGCGCACCGGCACCAAGACCGGGGAGGGCGTACACCTGGGCGCCTATGTGGAAACCAAGAACGCCGACTTTGCCGAGGGCAACACCGTCAGCCACCTGACCTATATCGGGGATGCCACGGTGGGCAAGTACTGCAACTTCGGCTGCGGCACCGTCACCTGCAACTATGACGGCGAGGGCAAATATCGCACCACCATCGGGGACTATGCCTTCATCGGCTGCAACACCAACCTGGTGGCGCCGGTCACGGTGGGGGACCATGCCTTTACGGCGGCAGGCTCCACCATCGGCAGGGATGTGCCGGACGGAGCCCTTGGCATCGAGCGTGCCAAGCAGGTGAACGTGCCTTCCTGGGGCGAGAAGAAACTGCAGAAATACATTGAGAAGAAACAGAAGCTGGAATCCGCAAAGAAAGGCTGATTTGTCATGAAATCGTTCCTGTCGGACTTGCTGGAGTGGACGGAATTGCTGGCCGCCTTTGATGCTGCCCGTTTTGCTGCGGCGTCGGAGACACTGCGCCGCGCCGGTATCCAGTTCCGGACCAGGACGGAAACCTTCGGCCACGGTACCCGGCGGGGAGGAACGCTTTCGGCCCTGGGGGAAAAGCCGGAATACAGCACCCAATATCGCATCCTGGTAAAAAAGACGGAACTATCCGCCGCCCGGATGGCACTCCAGGGCAGACAGCTGGGCGACTGACCGGAAAAAGAAGGGAAAGCTTGCTTCCCGCTCAAAGAGGAGAATACCGCACTTTATGTCATTTTTCAGCAACACTTCGGGGGCAGACTGGCTCATTGCCGGTCTGGGTAACCCGGAATCCAAATACGAAGGCACCCGCCACAACGCCGGCTTTGCGGCCCTGGACTACCTGGCCGCCCAGTGGAAGTGCGACATCGCCAAGGCCAAGTGGCAAGGCTTGTACGGGGTGGCCACGGTGGGCAGCCACAAGGTGGTGCTGCTCAAGCCCCTGACCTATATGAATCTGTCTGGGCAGAGCATCGCCCCGGCAACCCAGTTCTACAAGATTCCCCATGACCATGTGCTGGTGCTCTGCGACGACATCACCCAGGAACCCGGCCATCTGCGCATCCGCGCCAGCGGGTCCGCCGGCGGGCACAACGGGCTCAAGAGCATCATCCAGAGCCTGGGCGGGGAAGACTTTCCCCGCCTGCGCATCGGGGTGGGGGCCAAACCGCACCCCGACTACGACCTGGCCGCCTGGGTGCTGGGCAAGTTCCCGCCCGACGCCGCCAAGGCCATGACCGACCGTTACCCCGATATCGAGACCGCCTGCCGCCTGATCATGGACGGCAAGCTCAGCGAAGCCCAGAACCGCTGCAACCACTGAGAGCGGGGCAGGGCAGACCGCACAGTTTGATTCCGAATCCTGGCCGCCGCTGTGGCGGCCGGGATTTTTGGGTATACGCCCCGCCGCAGCAAAGCAACCGCGGCGGATTTCACCGCTTTTGAAAACAGGTCGCTTGTATGTTTTACGAACTTTTTCAGCAAACGCAGGAACATAAAAAGCTCATCGGCGCGCTGTCCGGCAAGGGAGCCAGCGCGCTGTTCGGGCTGCCCAGCGCCGGTCGCGCCCAGGTATATGCGGCGCTCAGCCGGGAACTGGGGCGGCCTTTGTGCATTGTTACCCCCGGCGAGGCCGAAGCCACCCGCTTTGCCGCCGACCTGAACACCCTGGGGGTCCCGGCGGCGGTGTTTCCGGCCCGGGACTATGTGCTGCGCCCCATCGAGGGTACCGCCCGGGAATACGAGTACCGTCGCCTGGCTGTGCTGGGGGACCTGGTGGGCGGACGGCTGCAGGCCGTCTGCGTGCCCGTCGAGGGCCTGACCCAGTTCACCACCCCCAAGGAGGATTTCTGCCGCAACACCCGCACGTTGCATCCTGGGGATTCCATCCCCCGGGAGGAGCTCAACACCATGCTGCTGGACGCCGGATACGTGCGCCGGGATCGGGTGGAAGGTCCGGGGCAGTTCTCCATCCGCGGCGAAATCCTGGACCTGTATGCCCCCGAGATGAAAGCCCCGGTGCGTGTGGAGTTCTGGGGAGACGAGATCGACACCATGCACACCTTCGACCTGGCCACCCAGCGCCGGGACGAAGGGGTGGAAAAAATCTATCTCAGCCCTGCCCGGGAGGTGCTCTTTGGCGCGCCCGCCCAGGCGGCGGAAGCCCTGCGCGCCTATTGGAAGCGTACCCGGGGCAAAAAGCGCACCGCCATGGAGCAGATCATGGCCCCCGATCTGGCCCAGCTGGATGCGGGCATCCTGCCGGTTTCCATGGACAAGTACCTGAATGTGCGGTATCCCCAGCCCGCCACCCTGCTGGATTATTTCGACGATCCGCTGCTCTGCGTGGAGGAGCCCGCCTCGGTGCGGGAAGCCGAGCGCGCCGCCAACTACAGAAGGGGAGAGGAGCTTTCCGCCCTGTTTGAGGACGGCGTGCTCTGCGCCGGGCTGGACCACCTGTATGCCGACGCCGGTTGGCTGTGGACCCGGACGGGGCAGTACCGCACCCTGCTGGCCGAAAACTTTGCCCGCAGCATTCCGGACCAGCCGCTGAAAGAGATGGTCAACGCCCCGGCCCACAACCTGCCCGCCTGGAACGGCGAGGTGGCCGCTCTGTGGGAGGAACTGGAACCCCTGCGCAGCCGTGGCTTTGCGGTCACCGTGCTGGCCGGAACCACCCGCGCCGCCGCCGGTCTGGCCCAGGACCTGCGGGGCAGGGGATGCACCGTCTCCACCGACCCGGACGTCCCGCCGGCGCCGGGGCTGGTGCAGGTGCTGCCGGGGCAGCTTTCCGCTGGGTGCGAACTGCCCTTTGCCAGATTTGCCCTGCTCACCGCCCGGGCCTTCGGCCAGAGCGGCACCGCCAAACGCAAACCCAAGCGCAACAAGGACGCCCTGGACAGCCTCACCGACATCACCCCCGGGGATCTGGTGGTGCACCAGAACCACGGCATCGGCCGCTATGCGGGCATCCGCCGCATGGAGGTGCAGGGGGTCATCAAGGACTACCTGCGCATCGAATACGCCAAGGGGGACGCCCTGTACGTGCCGGTCACCCAGCTGGACCTGCTGTCCCGCTACACCGCCCCCGGCGATGCCGAAAACGTCAAGCTCAGCCGCCTGGGCGGGGCCGAATGGGCCAAGACCCGCAAGAAGGTCCGGGCCGCCACCGAACTGATGGCCAAGGAGCTCATCGAGCTGTATGCCCGGCGCAAGCAAGCCCACGGGTATGCCTTCCCGCCGGACGATACCTGGCAGGGGGACTTTGAACAGCGCTTTGCCTACGACGAGACCCCCGACCAGCTGACCAGTGCCGCCGAGATCAAGCACGATATGGAACAGCCCTGGCCCATGGACCGCCTGCTGTGCGGCGATGTGGGAGTGGGCAAGACCGAAGTGGCCCTGCGCGCCGCCTTCAAGTGCGTCATGGGGGGCAAACAGTGTGCCATTCTGGCCCCCACCACCATCCTGGCCTGGCAGCACTTCAACACCGCCATGGCCCGCATGGAGGCGTTTCCCATCCGCATCGGCCTGCTGTCCCGCTACCGCAGCGCCCGGGAACAGAAGGAGACCCTGCGCGGGCTGAAGGACGGCACCGTGGACATTGTGGTGGGAACCCACCGCCTTCTGTCCGATGATGTGAAGTTCAAGGACCTGGGCCTGCTCATCATCGATGAGGAGCAGCGCTTCGGGGTCAAGCACAAGGAAAAACTCAAGGAGAACTTTGTGGGGGTGGATGTGCTCACCCTGTCCGCCACCCCCATTCCCCGCACGCTGAATATGGCCCTGTCCGGCATCCGGGATATGTCCACCATCGAACAGCCGCCCATCGAGCGCCAACCGGTGGAAACCTATGTGCTGGAATACGACGAGGGCATCATTGCGGAGGCCATCCGCAAGGAGCTGGCCCGGGGCGGCCAGGTATACTACCTGCACAACCGGGTGGACGATATTGAACAGTGTGCTACCCGGGTTGGCAAGATGGCCCCCGGTGCCCGGGTGGGCATCGCCCACGGCAAGATGACCGAAGAGCAGATCTCGGTGGTGTGGCGGCAGCTGCTGGACAACGAGATCGACGTGCTGGTCTGCACCACCCTCATCGAGACGGGTGTGGACGTGCGCAACTGCAACACCCTGGTCATCGAAAACGCCGACCACATGGGCCTGTCCCAGCTGTACCAGATCCGCGGCCGGGTGGGGCGGTCCTCCCGCAAGGCCTACGCCTATTTCACCTTCCGACGGGACGCCGTCCTCACCGAAATCGCCGCCAAACGCCTGTCGGCCATCCGGGAATTCACCGCGTTCGGGTCGGGATTCCGCATCGCCATGCGGGACCTGCAGATCCGGGGCGCCGGCAGCCTGCTGGGACACAGCCAGCACGGTCATATGGAGGCTGTGGGCTACGAACTGTACGTGAAGATGCTCAACCAGGCCATCGCCGCCGCCAAGGGCCTGCCGCAGGAGCCGGACAAGAGCGACTGCCTGGTGGATGTGACCGCCGACGCCTACCTGCCGGAAAACTATATCCCCGACGCAGCAGGCCGCATCGAGGCCTACAAGCGCATTGCGGCCATTGAAAGCGCTGAGGGGGCAGAGGATGTGCTGGACGAGCTCATCGACCGGTACGGCGACCCGCCCAAGTGTGTGCAGAGCCTGGTGGATGTGTCGCTGGTACGCGTCACCGCCGCCCGGGCGGGCATTGTGGAGATTGTGCAGAAGGGGGAAAACCTGATTCTGTACTCCGACGTGGTGGGACCGGCCCAGCTGGGCAAGCTGATGGACACCATGCCCCACCGGGTGCTGTACAGCGCCGTGGGGCGGCCCTACATCAGCCTGCATGTGCTCAAGGGCGAAGACCCTCTGGTCATTCTGCGGGATGCAGTGGCTTTGCTGCCCGGCGCCGCGGGCTGACGGTGGAATTTTTGTAAAAGCTGAACACCGCGACCGGCCTTTTGCTTGCAAAGAACGCCCAAAAGCGGTATAATCACTTCATATATGCGCTTTGATGCGCAAGCGAAAGGTATAAAGGAGCGTTACTTTCTGATGAAATCCTTACATGCAAGATTCCTCAGCCTGGGGCTGGCCGTGGCCATGCTGCTGGGTGTGACGGGCTGCACCGTCAGCACTCCCTCGTCGGTGGGGTCCATCGGCGGGGTGGAAATTCCCGCCGGCATCTATCTGCTGGCCCAGTACAACGCCTACAAGACCGTGTCCGGCCTGGCCGATCTGGCCACCGGTGAGACGGCGGACGATGTGAAGGCCGTGCTCAAGGCCCAGTGCACCGGCACCATCGGGGATGAAGAAGTCACCACCGACGGCGCCGATTATCTGGAGCGCCTGACCCTGCGCAACCTGCAGTATTACGCCGCTGTGGAAGCCAAGTTTGATGAGCTGGGCGCCACCCTGGACGACGCCGCCACCGCCGAGGCCGCCGACACCGCCGCTTCCGAGTGGGAGTCCGACGGCGATGTGTACACCGCCAACGGCATCAGCCAGGCCACCCTGGAACAGTACGAGCTGAACAGCGCCAAGGCCGATGCCTGCCTGGAACTGATCTACGGCGAAAACGGCCAGACGCCGGTGACCGATGAGGAATACATCGATTTCCTGTACAATGACTGCCGGTATGTGGACGTGGTTCAGCTGCCGCTGTTTGATTCCGCTTCTTACGCCTTTGCGGACGAAGACCAGAACGCTCAGATCCAGGCTCTGGCCCAGGAGTGCGCCGACACCCTGAACGGCTGGGCTTCCGCCGAGAGCGGCCGCACCGAGCGGTTCACCTCCATGTATGAGGCGGCGGACCAGTACGTGGCCCAGGCCATGGAAGTGCTGGGCGCCACGCCGGAATCCGGCATGGGTGCCTACTATGTGGGCAGCCAGCTGCTGACCCCGGAAACCCTGAAGAGCTACGGTACCACCCTCACCGACGCCCTGGATGCGGCCGGCAAGGGTGTGTGGACCACGGTGGATCTGGGCATGAGCATCGGCGTCATGTGCGACGTGGACCCGCTGGAAGCCGATACCCTGCAGAACTACAAGGACACCTACGATCTGCTCAGCCTGCTCAAGGGCGATGAGCTGCAGGATCAGTTCTATGCCGATGGTGCTGCCATGGAACAGAACTTGGACGCCTCGGCCATGAAGACCTACAAGGCGTCGAATATCAAGACAACCGCATAAAGCAGCGGGGCACGCGCGAGCCAAAGCGCGCGCCCCGTTTTGTTTTTTCGGCGGATAGTCGTTCTCAGTTGCAGGAAAACAAAAATGAAGGAAGGGGACTTATATGACCAACTGGAAACTGCGCATGACCAGCCTGACCCTGGCCGCCGCTCTGTTCTGTGCGGCCCCCGCCCCGGCCCTGGCTGCCGCCGCCGAAACCGGCAAGAGCGGCTGGATGGAAACTCTGCTGGAAGTTCCGGTGCTGGGGGACCTGGTGCGGATCATCACCGGCAGCGGCAAGGAAGCTTCCACCGCCGAAACCGCCGCCACCGCCGAGACGGCCACAGCGGAAACGGCCACGGCCGAGACGGCAAACGCCTTGCAGACCACGCCGGAAACCGCCTGGAAACCGGTATCCCAGGGGTGGATGCAGGGCGCCGTGCAGGCCGGTGTGGCCTATCCCCAGGGCAGCGCGGACATCACGGCCGACACCTGCACTGTGAATGTGCAGCAGTGGGGCAGCGTGGAGCTGATGGCCGGCGTTACCCTGAACCCCGCCGCCCGGGAAGAAACCAACCTGGGTGACCTGGCCGCCGACGCGGCCGCCGCTGCGGCGGCATCCTGGCTGTGGAGCGGGGAAGAAACCGCCTCTCTGCGCGGCCTGCCGGTGGTGGCCCTCATTGACGGTGCCAGCCTGACCGGAAACGTGGCTGCCGGCGCTACCCTGGCGGATGTGGCCAAGGCGGTGGCGGCCGATACCGCCCTGTCCATGGTGCAGGTTACCCCGAAAAAGCTGTACGAGATGCTGAACCAGGGCCTGGCGGGCATGAACGATTCCTCCAGCGACTCTTACGGCGGATTCTGGCAGGTCAGCGGATTGCGGGCTCTCTACCAGACCACCGAGAATGAACCCCGGTTTGTGGAAGCCTTCCTGATCAGCCCCGACACCGAAACCGGCATCCGGCTGGACGGCGGGGACGAGCAGAACACCCTGCTGGTGGTACTGCCCACCGACATGCTCAGCCGCTGCGGTGTCAATGCCGAGGCAGGCTATACCGATTATCTGGCCGGGGCGTCCCTGACCCTGGACGGTGCCGTCGCAGCCCTGCCGCAAAACGTGAACGCCGAGACCCTGACGGTACTTTTGTCCCGCGGAGGCAGCACCGGCCGTGTCCTGCCTGTCACCGCCGCCACCTACGACGGTGTAGTCAACCTGGGGACGGCCTACGCGGGCCGTCAGATCAGCTTTTTGCTGGATGGTGCCGCCCGCACTGCCACTGCCGACGACCAGGGCCGCCTGGTCATCACCGGGCTGTCCGCCGGCAGCCATACCTTCTGCCTGGCCGCCGGTGAACCAGCCTACTACCTCAGCAATCTGACCTTCATCGGCACGGCGGATGCGGGTGCCACTGCGGTGACCGTGGCCAATGTGCCGGAAGCCTGCGTGGCCCCGGCGGCCGCCACCCCGACCCCGGCACCCACTGCCACCCCTGCGGCCACCGCAACGCC
>NZ_JACJJP010000033.1 GCF_016900095.1 Gemmiger formicilis | reverse complement strand
GATCCCCGAGGGCGCCACCCTCTGCACCCGGGACCACCTCTACCTGACCGACAAGGACACCCGGGTCCTGGCGGAAAAGGACGGCTGCCCGTCCATTGCCACCCACGCCTTCGGCCAGGGGCGGGGCATTTACCTGGCCGGGTTTGCCTACAGCCCAGAGAATGCCCGCCTGCTGCTCAACCTGATGCTGTGGGCCAAGGGGATGTCCCTGACCCAGACGGATTATCTCACCGACAACGCAGGATGCGAATGTGCCTGGTTCCCGGCCGCGCGGCGCCTGGCGGTGATCAACAACACCGATAACCCCCAGACCACCCGTGTCCGCACACCGGAAGGCGATGTGCAGGTGGAACTGGACCCGTTTGCCACCCGGATGATTCAACAATAAAGGAGGAGGCATATGGCCTATCTGTTTGTCAACGCCGCGCGTTCGGCAGGTACGATCAACAAGAATATCTATGGGCAGTTTTCGGAACACCTGGGCCGCTGCATTTACGGCGGTATCGCTGACCAGGACGGCAACCTGCGGGCCCCGGTGGTGGAAGCGCTGAAAAAGCTGCGCATTCCGGTACTGCGCTGGCCGGGCGGCTGTTTTGCGGATACTTACCACTGGCAGGACGGCATCGGCCCCCGCAGCGAACGCAAGACCATCATCAATACCAACTGGGGCGGTGTGACCGAAAACAACGCCTTCGGTACCCACGAATTCCTGGAACTGTGCGAGCAGCTGGGCTGTGAGGCCTATCTTTCGGGCAATGTGGGCAGCGGCACCGTGCAGGAATTCTCCGACTGGGTGGAATACTGCAACATGGCCGGGGTCTCGCCCATGGCAGATCTGCGCCGGCAAAACGGCAGGGAAAAGCCCTTCGGTGTCCGGTACTGGGGCATCGGCAACGAGGCCTGGGGCTGCGGCGGCAACATGCGGGCCGAGTATTACGCCGACCTGTGCCGTCAGTATTCTACCTATCTGCGTGCCTATGATGAAAAGCTGTCTCCGTACAAGATTGCATCCGGCGCGAATGTGGACGATTACCACTGGACCCGCACCGTGGTAGAGCGTGCAGGGCATGTGATCGATGCGGTCAGCCTGCATTACTACACCATCCCCGGTCCGGACTGGCAGCACAAGGGCAGTGCTACCGACTTTGACCGGGCGGAATACTACACCACCCTGCACAAGACCCTGCGGATGGAAGAACTGGTGGAAAATCACAGCCGTATCATCCGCCGCTTTGCCAAGGGTCGTCCCATCGGTCTGTGTGTGGACGAGTGGGGCACCTGGTACGACGTGGAACCCGGCACAAACCCCGGCTTCCTCTACCAGCAGAACAGCATGCGGGATGCGCTGGTGGCGGCCGTCAATCTGAATATCTTCAACAACCACTGCGATACGGTGGTGATGGCCAACATTGCCCAGGCCGTCAATGTGCTGCAAGCCATGCTTCTCACCGAGGGCGACAAGGTGATCATGACCCCCACCTATCATGTGTTTGCCATGTACGGCGCCCATCAGGGAGCCCGCCAGCTGGAAAGCTATGCCCAGACCCGGATGCTGGGGCAGGAGGGCGAACAGGTCCCCGAACTGCATATGTCTGCCAGCGAACAAGAGGACGGCACCGTGCTGGTCACGGTGGCAAACCTCAATGAAAGCGAGTCTGTCCCCGTCAACTGCTTGCTGGGGGATGTCACTCCCGCGATGGTCACCGCCAGCGTGCTGGTGGGTGCGCCGTCGGCCCACAATACCTTTGCACAGCCGCAGTCTGTGATTCCGGCTACACTGCCCGTAACCTGCTCCGAAACCGGATTTACGGCGGTGCTGCCGCCCTGCAGCGTGGCCGCGTTCACCGTTTGCCAGCAATGATCTTCCGGTCCGGGACCGGTAAAAATCTGAAAAATTCCGCTCTGCATTCTTGCAGGGCGGAATTTTTTGTCCATGTGGAAAAACGGAAATGCCGAGAAAAACCACGCCCCGATCCACGCCGGCATCCGCCTGCATCCGGCCATGCAAAAAGGAAAAAATGCCGGAAACCATGCCTTGAAAAGCACTCGGCAGAAAGGCCCGAAAGGATGAATCGGAGACCGTTGGCCGCAAGGAAAAACAGAAGACTTCCCCCATTGCACAAGGCCGGAAAAGCAGTCCGATTTATGACTTGTAGAGAATGTGACACTTTAGCGTATTGCCTAAACCGCGTTGACAGATTATATAAAAAGTATCCAATATAGGGCAGAAACACTCAACAATCTGTATGGTCACGCTGATGATTATTTGGCTTCAAATATATGGATAATTTATCGATAGTAAGATGAAAAACAGGTAAAAAAGATGAGATGATTTGATTATTGAAATAGCTTTGGGGGTGCCGTACAATTTGACTAAAGGCAGCGGGGAGCTCGAAGGGTGAGCGGCCCTGCACGCGGTCCCTGATTCCACAGCGCCGGCGCCGGCTGCGGCGGTGCGGAACCCATGGGAGCATACAATGAAGGAGGAACCCTCAATGGCGAAAACACTGACGGCGGACAAAGCAGCCGGTGCTCGGACCAAGCAGGAAAAACGCGCGTACGCCCAGTTGGGACACAACACCTGGCGCAAAGCGTTTTCACAGCATTATTGGTTGTATATCCTGATGATCCCGGGCATTTTGTACATGCTCATTTTTAACTATACGCCTATGGCTGGTCTGGTTATGGCGTTTGAGGACTTCAGTCCTTACAACGGCGATACCGCCATTCAGGCACTGTTCGGCAGCCCCTTTGCCGGACTGAAATATTTTGAAAAACTATTTACTGGCCCGGACTTCTGGCGCCTGCTGCGCAACACGCTGGCTATCTCGCTGGCCAACCTGATTTTTGCCTTCCCGGCACCCATCATTCTGGCCCTGCTGCTCAATGAGCTGCGCTGCAAATGGTTCAAGCGCTTCAGCCAGACCCTGGTATACATTCCCCACTTTGTGTCTATCGTGATTGTGGCGGCCCTGACCTATCAGCTGTTCTCCACCACCGACGGTGTGGCGTATCACCTGTTGGTTCAGATCTTCGGCAAGCAGAATGCCCCGGACATCATGTCCGACCCCGACCTGTTCGCCACCATGATCGTGGGGCAGAACCTGTGGAAGGAAACCGGTTACGGCACCATCATTTATCTGGCCGCTCTGTCCAGCGTGGATACCCAGCTGTATGAAGCCGCCAAGATCGACGGCGCCGGCCGCTGGCAGCTGATGTGGCACGTCACCCTGCCGGCCATCCGCGGCACCATCATCCTGATGCTGATCATGAAGGTCGGCTCTCTGCTGAACACCGGCTATGAACAGATCTTCCTGATGCAGAACGCCATGAACCGTTCGGTCTCCGACGTGTTCGATACCTACATTTACACCAAGGGCATTGTCAACGGTCAGTATTCGCTGGCTACGGCCGCCGGCCTGTTCAAGTCCATCGTCAGCATGGTCATGGTCATCGGCGCCAACAAGATTGCCAAGCTCTTCGGCGAATCCGGCCTGTACTGAGCGCAAGGAGGTATAACCATGTCCGGTATTTTACATAAACAGGACCCCAATGCCATCCGCGCAACGGGTACGCTGGAAAAGCGCACGCCGGGTGACCAGGCAGTGCAGATCATCCTGTACATTCTTATCGCCCTGATTGCGCTGCTCTGCGTGCTGCCCTTCATCTACGTGATTGCGGGCTCCTTCGCCACCGAGCAGGAACTGACCGAACGGCCTTTCTTCCTGATTCCCCACGAATTTTCCCTCAATGCCTACTCTTACATCTTGAAAGACGGCTCGGTGTTCCGCGGCCTGCGCAACTCGCTGCTGGTCACCGTGGTGGGCACCATGATCAACATGTTCGTCTCCTGCACCCTGGCGTATCCGCTGTCCCGCGGCTACCTCAAAGGCCGCAACGGCTTCATCAACATGGTCATCGTGACCATGCTGTTCTCCGGCGGCATGGTGCCCAGCTACATCCTGATCATGAACATCCTGAACCTGGGCAACACCTACTGGGCTTTGTGGCTGCCCGGCGCCATGAGTGCGTTCAACATGATCATCATCAAGAACTACTTCCAGGGGCTGCCCAACGAACTGGAAGAAGCCGCTATCATCGACGGTTCCAATGATCTGATCACCTTTGTTCGCATTATCCTGCCCCTGTCCACCCCCGTTCTGGCCTCGGTTGCCCTGTTCTACGCCGTCGGCCACTGGAACGCCTACTTCAACGCCATGATGTACATCAACGACCCCGACATGGAACTGATGACCATCGTGCTGCGCCGCATGGTCTTCCTGACCAACAAGATCACCCAGGACAGCACCTTTGACTGGGGCGCCGCCGGTATGCCGCCGGCCAAGTCCATCAAGATGGCAACCACTGTGGTGGCCACCGTGCCCATGCTGTGCATCTATCCCTTTGTTCAGAAATACTTCACCCAAGGCATTATGGTCGGTTCCGTCAAGGGCTGATCCCAAACACACGTATCCAATCACGCAGTTTTGCGTGTGATAAAGAAAAAGGAGGAAAACATCCCATGAAAAAGCAAATCGCCCTGACCCTGAGCGCCATGATGGCTGTCACCGCCCTGGCTGGCTGCGGCAGCTCCGGCAGCTCGTCCTCTGCCAGCACCGGCACGGCCACCGCCGAAGGCGCCGCCACCAGCGGCCGCCCCACCATCACCTTCATGATTCCCACCTTCTACGGCACCGAGTTCGCCAATGACAACTCCGACAAAGTCATTCAGACCTATGAAGACTACACCAACACCACCGTGGAGTGGCGTCTGGAAGCCAACGATACCTACAAGGATAAGTTCGGCCTGACCCTGATGGACAAGGACAACATGCCCATGATCCTGACTGCGTCCGGTGCGCTGGATGCCAACATCGTGGATGCTGCCAAGAAGGGCGCTTTCTGGGACCTGAGCAGCTACCTGCAGGACAGCGAAGCCTATCCCAACCTGAGCCAGGCCAATGAGAACGTTCTGAAGGGCCTGACCGTGGACGGCCAGATCATCGGCATTCCCCGTACCCGTGCCATCGGCCGTTACGGCTTTGCCTACCGCACTGACTGGGCGGAAGCCGTTGGCATCACCGAGCCGCCCAAGACCATCGAGGATGTGTACAACATGCTCTATGCCTTCACCTACGACGATCCGGACGGCAACGGCGTGGATGACACCTACGGCCTGGAACTGTGCAAGTACACCGGCCCTCTGGACGTGATCCAGACCTGGTTCGGCTGCGGCAACGAATGGGTGGAGCAGGACGGCAAGCTGGTCCCGGTCCATCAGACCGAAGAATACAAGGAAGCCCTGAAGTGGATGCGCAAGATCTATGAAGACGGTCTGGTTCGTCCCGACTGGGCAACCGTGGACACCTCCACCTGGGAGGACGGCTGCAAGAAGGGCGAGGCCGGCTGCTTCCTGGACACCATGGACGGTGCCAAGCGTATCTGGAACTACTTCACCGATAACAACGTGACCAGCGTTGTGGATCCTTCCACCACCGCCACCATGACCATGGTCGGCCCCATCGCCAAGGATGCCAGCAGCGAACCCCGCACCCTGGCCACCAGCGGCTACAACGGCTTCTACCTGATCACCAAGTCCGGCGCCAAGACCGAGGATGATCTGAAGAACTGCCTGACCTTCCTGGACAAGATGAACGACGACGCCATGCTGGAACTGGCCGACTACGGCATCGAAGGTATCAGCTATGACCTGAACGAGAACGGCAACGTGGTTCTGAACCCCGAGTATGACGCTTCCCAGCTGCCTAACTGCGGCCTGAACCAGGCTGTTGCCTACATTCCCAACATGTCCAGCACCACCCATCCGCTGGAAAAGGCACAGAGCCAGATCGAGTCTGAAGCCTGCCAGGAAGTCAATGAGCAGTACGCTGTGTTCAACCCGGCTCTGGGCTATCTGGCCAACTCCGAGATCAACGCCGAAGTCGGCACCGATATCGAGCAGATCATCGACGACGCCCGCACCCAGTACATCTGCGGCCAGATCGACGACGCCGGCCTGGAAGATGCTTCCCAGCAGTGGCTGGACCGCGGCGGTTCTCAGCTGATCGAAGAGGTCAACCAGCTGTACGCTGCCGACTCCTCCAAGTAAAAACTGAATCAGGCCGCACCCCCTGCGGCATCGGCCGGAAAGGCACCGCGGACACTCTTTCGCGGTGCCTTTTTTGTCGGTCCGGGCGCGGCAATCTTTTGCAAAATTGTACAGAAAGGCGGATCTTTCGATGAACCTTACACTATTGGCCCAGGACGCCCAGTCCACCACCGTCGGCTGGCAGACGGTGCCCGGCGCGGTCACATACGCCCTGGAATGGTCTGACCGTATGTCTGATACCGTCCGGTTCCGGGAAGCCGGCCGGACCGGGGACCTGCAGTTCCGGTTCCGGCGCTCCACCCACATTCCGTATTATCTGCGGCTGCGGGCGCTGGATAAGGACGGCCATACCCTGGAAACCAGCCCGGTTCTGACCACTCCGCTGGCCCGGGCGCTCCATCCCCAGCTGGAAGCCCTGGACCGGGGCTTGGTGGCGGTGGCAACCGAGGGCGGCGTCTTCCTGAGCTGGCGGCTGCTGCGCAGCGAGGTGAACGGCTACTGCGAGACGGGACTGACCGGCGCTGATTTTGTCCTGTACAAAAACGGGCAGCGCCTGGCTCAGGTGAGCGACAGTACCAACTATCTGGATGCCGACGGCGGGGCAGGGGACCGGTACGCCGTGGCCCCGGTGTATGCCGGCCAGGAAGGTGAGCCCTGCTGCCAGGTAAAAGTCTGGGCCGAAGGGTATTATGACCTACCGCTGCACAAGCCGGAAGGCGGCACCACCCCCGACGGCAAACCCTTCTGCTACCATGCCAACGATATGAGCGTGGGGGATGTGGACGGGGACGGCCAGCTGGAATTCTTCGTCAAGTGGGACCCGGACAATTCCCAGGATGTTTCCATCAAGGGCTATACCGGCCGCTGCCTGATCGATTGCTATAAGCTGGACGGCGCCCTGCTCTGGCGGCTGGACATGGGCCCCAATATTCGTGCCGGAGCCCATTACACCCAGTTCATGGTGTACGATTTCGACGGGGACGGCCGGGCTGAGATGGCCGTCAAGACTGCACCCGGCACCCGCATGACCCGCTACGCCCCGGATGGCACGGTGCTGTGGCAGCGGTACGTGACCATGCCCCAAAAGGATGTGGAAGCCGGATACTCCCACAGCGACAATTACGTCTGCTCCGCCGCTGATTATCGCCTGCATATGGCCGAAGTCTTTGCGGGCTGGCGGGACCACCCGGAGGTGAAGGCCGGCCACTGGCCCGACACGCTGGAGGAATGTTTCGGTATTCCCCAGCGGTACAACTATCCCCTGAGTGCCCAGGATGCCGAGGCCATGGCGGACTATTTCATCCGGGAATATGCCCCCTCCCGCAGCGAACGGAACCATCTGGAAAAATTTGAGGGTTTTATCTATTCCGGCCCGGAATACCTGACTATGTTCGCAGGGGACGGCCGGGAACTGGAAACCATCCCCTTCAAGTTCGGCCGGGTGGACGATGGCCTGCTCTGGGGTGACTACGCCATGCCCCGCATCGAACCCTGCAACCGGGTGGACCGCTTCAATTCCGGGGTGGCCTATCTGGACGGGGAACACCCCAGCCTGATCGTCTGCCGCGGCTACTACACCCGCGCCACCCTGGTGGCCTACGACTTCAAGGACGGCCATTTCACCGAGCGCTGGAGCGTGGACTCCGGTTTTGTGCCCATGGCCAATCCCTTCCGGGACACCGGCTGCCATATGGCCCAGGGCAGTGATCCGGTCTACGGTGCTCTGGCCGGTCAGGGCAACCACAGCATCTCTACAGGGGATGTGGACGGGGACGGCTGCATGGAGATCGTTTATGGCGCCGCGGTCATCGACCAGGACGGCAGCCTGCTCTATTCCAGCGAAGGGACCCTGCCTGACGGCACCCGGGCCAAGTTCGGTCATGGGGATGCCATGCACCTGGCAGACATCGACCCGGACAGCCCCGGCCTGGACCTGTTCAACGTCTACGAGGGGGCGGAGAACGCGCCCTACGGCTGGGCCCTGCGGGATGCGGAGACCGGCAAGGTCCGCTTCGGCGAATATGCGGAAGAGGACCTGGGCCGCTGCATGATCGGCAAGATCGACCCCCACACCCGGGGACTGCAGGTGTGGGTCAAGGACGTGTACGACTGCCGCGGCAACCGTCTGCCCTTGGAAGCTCCCAGCACCAACATGAAAATTTACTGGGCGGGGGACCTGTCCACCCAGGTCACCGACAGCCGGGATTACCTCCACGGCCCTAAGTGCGGTGCGGTGAACGATCTGACCCACGGTACCATGCTGATGCCCGAGCATACCGCCACCAACAACGGCACCAAGGGCAATCCGAGCCTGGTGGCGGATGTGTTCGGCGATTTCCGGGAAGAACTGCTGCTGCGCCTGGAGGACGATTCCGCCATCCGCATCTATACCACCACCGATCTGACCCATCATAAACTGTTCACTTTGCTCCATGACCCGCAGTACCGCTGCGGGGTGGCCTGGCAGAACAACTGCTACAACCAGCCGGGCTATCCCTCCTTCTACTATGCCGGCGATATGGACTTCGCCAACGTCCTGCCTCAGCTGAAGGCCCGGCCCACCGTCTACCTGGCGGCGGATTCCACGGTGCAGAGCTATTCCGAAGCCGAAGCCCCCCAGACCGGCTGGGGCCAGCAGCTCTGGCGGTGCATGACCGGGGCAGCCCTGTGCCGGGAGGACACCCGGCCCGGCTGTTCCTTCCCCCAGGAACGCCGGTATCATCTGCCCGGCATCACGGTGGACAACTGCGCCATGGCGGGCCGAAGCAGCCGCTCCTTCCGGGAGGAAGGTCGTCTGGCGGACATTGAAGACTGCCTGAAACCCGGGGATTATCTGGTGGTGCAGTTCGGCCACAACGACGCCAACCGGGAAAAGCCGGAGCGCTATGTACCTGTGGAAAAGTTCGGTGCATCGCTGCAGCCCTATCTGGACGCCGCCAACCGCCACGGGGCAACCTGCATCTTTGTTTCCCCGGTGGCCATGCGCATCTTTGACGAAAACGGCGTCTGCCACCCCAGCTTCCCCGAATACCGGGACGCTATGGCCGTCTTTGCCAAACAAAACGGCGCGGTCTGGCTGGATCTGGGGGCTGCCACGGCGGCGGCTGTCACCGCCACCGGCGCCGAACACGCCAAATCTTTGTACCTGTGGCATGGTGAAAAGCAGGATGACGCCCACCTGCAGCAGGCGGGTGCCCTGCGCTTTGCCCGTGCCTTTGCGGAGCTGGTGCTGCACAGCACCGATCCCCGCCTGGATGTTTTGAAAGCTGCCTTTGAGGAGGAATAACCCATGGCTATCGGAGATATTCTGCATCAGACACCGGTCACCACCCGTGACCCCTATACCGGCTGCACGGTCATCCGGCTCACCCAGCCGGACCATACCAGCCATCATATGTACTTTTATAACCGCATGGTGACGTCGGACAGCTCCCGGCTGCTGTACTGCGCTGAGGTGGACGGACGCCGCAACCTGTACCTGATGGACCTGGCCACCGGCGACGGCGTGCAGCTCACCGAAGGGGACGGCCTGGACGATTACGGTGCCATGATCTCGGCGGACGACAAGTCCATCTACTACCAGCAGGACCGTAAGGTCTGGCAGCTGGACCTGGCCACCCTGCAGCGCACCTGCCTGTACAGCGCGCCGGAGGGCTGGGACTGCGGCAACTGGGGCATGAGCGACGATAACCGCTACCTGGTCATGACCGAGACTCGGCGGGACACCCTGCCCGACCTGACCGGAAAGAAGGGATGGGAGTTCTTCCCTCTGACCTGCGCCGCCAAACCCCTGTGCCACATCGTCTATGTGGATACCCAGACCGGCAAGCAGCACATTGTGGTGGAGGACCGCTGCTGGTTTGGTCACGCCCAGCTGCGCCCCGGTGACCCCGACACCATCATGTTCTGCCACGAAGGCCCCTATGACATGATCGACGCCCGGCTGTGGCTGATTCAGAGCGACGGCAGCAATTACCGGTGCGCCCGTCCCCAGCCCAAAGATGTGATCATCACCCACGAATTCTGGATGCCTTCCGGGGATAAAATGGCCTATGTCTACCGCAAGGCGGACGACGGCAGCACCGAGACCATCCGGATGATGCGCCCCGAAACCCTGGAGGAAGAGCTGTTCATGCCCTGCCTGCCCTATGCCCATTTCATCTGCGACCACCAGCGCCGCTGGTTCGTGGGGGACTGCCAGGGCCAGGAAACCCCCATTCATCTGCAGACTGGCAAGGACAAGAGCCAGGAAGTGCGCAACGATTTCATCTACCTGGTGGACATTGCCAACAAAAAGGAGATCCCCCTGTGCTATCACGGCACCAGCTGGACCACCATCCACGGTACGCCCCAGGATGCCCATCCCCATCCCTGCTTTACCCCGGACGGCACCGGTGTGGTGTTTACCTCCGATAAGGAAGGCAAACCCTGTGTCTACCTGGCCAAGACGGCGGACGTCACCGAAAAAGGAGAGTGAATCCCATGGAATTGCCGAAACTGAAAAATATTTATATCTGTTTCCCCGGCGGGCGGCACAAGGTGCTGACCATGAGCTTTGATGACGGACGTCTGGAAGACCGCCGCCTGGTGGAACTGTTCAACCGCTACGGGGTGCGGGGTACCTTCAACCTGAACGCCGGCCTGTTGTGGGAGGACCGTGTTCCCCCCAGCGAGTGGCGGGAGCTGTACCGGGGTCATGAGGTGGCCTGCCACACCTGTTTGCATCCCACCATTGCCCGCAGCCCCATCGATCAGGTGGCCCGGCAGATTCTGGAAGACCGCCTGGGCCTGGAATCGGTGATGGGGTATCCGGTGCGGGGGCTGGCTTATCCCAACGGCAGCTGGACCCCGGAAATTGCGGCCATGCTGCCCTCCCTGGGCATCCGGTATGCCCGGGTGGTGGGGGATACCCATGACTTTGCCATTCCCAACGATTTCATGACCTGGAAATCCACCTGCCACCACACCCACCAGCTGCTGGAAGACGGAAAACGGTTTGCGGCGTTGTTCAAAACCCAGTACCTGTATATGATGTATGTGTGGGGCCACAGCTTTGAGTTTACCTGTGAGGACGACTGGGCCCAGATGGAACGATTCTGCGATATGGTGGCCGGCAAGGACGATACCTGGTACGCCACCAACATCCAGATCGTGGACTATCTGGAGGATGCCCGGCGCCTGCAGTTTACGGTGGCGGCAGATATGGTGCACAACCCGGCGGCACAGTCGGTGTGGATTGAGGTGGACGGCGACCGCCTGGAAATTCCCGGCGGTGCCACCGTGCGGTTGTAATATGAAATGACTTGATTCTCGTCAAGAAAAATCGTATCATTAAAAATGGCACGACGGCTGCCGTGTCTTCTCTTATCCATTCTGGCCGAAGATGTCCGGGGCGGCAGGACACCGGCCATTGTGCACCGTTAGCCGCAACAAGGGAGGAAACTTGTGGAAACCCGGAAACCTACAAATAACCAGACTGTGAAGGAAAAACAGCGCAGCCGATATGAAACGCTGATCTTCAACCGCCTGGTCTTGCTGGTGGCCATTCCGCTGCTGATCGGCGGCCTTTTGTCCGGCCTGTTGTACTACCGCGGCGAAACCACCCGCGGCCATGCCAAACTGGGAGAGGTAACCGCCAGCGCGGCGGTGCGTATGACCAGTGCCTTTGATGCGCTGCGCAAGTATTACCTGGCTGCCTTGCGGAATTCCAGCTTTACCTGGATGGAAAGCTGTGTGGAAATTCCCTACAGCCGGTACAGCAACCTGCGGGATGCCCAGGAGCTGCTGCGGGGCGGTGACTATGTGGACACCTATGTGGCGGGGTATGAGTATATCAATCTTCGCTACGGCTGGGTGCTGAGCAATGTGGGCATGTTTCCCCTGGCGCGCATGAAAAACCAGGAAGAAATTCAAAACTTTATTCAGGCACAGCGGGACCAGGCGGCAACACTGTATTGGGTCAACCAGACGGGCGCCGAAGTGCGGGGCACCTCCAGCATGTACCTGGATGTATCCGGGCGCTGCCTGGTGGCGCGCATCACTTCGGTGAAGGACGGCCTGGTGGGGTTGCTGATGATCCATCTGGATATGGAGTGGCTGTCCGATATGGCGGCGGAGTGGAAGCCCCTTGGCTATGATGTGGCCTTGTTGGACGCCAACCGTGATCCCATCACAGCCACCGATGCCCAGCTGGCCGAGGCGCTGTCCACAACGCGGAATGTGGACGACGGCGAACTGCGTATCCCCGGCAGTTTTGGCAGCTATCTGATTCAGGGCCAGTCCATCAACTTCAACGGCATCACCTGTTACGTGGCCTACAACGAAAAACAGAATCTTGGTTCTGTTGTAACAGCGCTGTGGATTTCGCTGCTGATTCTTCTGGTTACCCTGGTGGTACTGCTGGTCTGCCGCTGGAACAGTGCTTTCCTGTACCGTCCCATCCGGGAACTGTTGGATCAGGCCAACGGTGTGTTTGGCCAGAGGGAACAGGATCAGGATGAATTTGACTATCTGACATCCGGCGTGACCCGGGCTGCCCAGAACCAGAAGGATATGCAGAAACTGGTGCAGGCCCAGCGCCGCCAGCTGGAACAGCAGTTCCTTCTGCATATTCTGCGCAGCGAGGCCACTCTGGACGCCATCCACAATACCATGCAGGAATTCAACATCCAGCCCTTCGGGGTCTACCGGCTGCTGGTGCTGAACATCGTCTTTGAAAAGAAGATGACCGGTTCGGTGCGGGAGGCCGTTGCCCAGACGGTGACGCAGCATCTGCCCGTGGAAATCAGCCGGTACCTGTTCTTCTGCCCGGTGGCGGTGGACGCCACGGTGGTCATGGTGGTGGGCGGCGACAACGAAGAAGCACTGAACACAAACGTGGAAACCGTCTACAAAGGGGCGGCCAAGCTGGTCAGTGCCTGGCTTGGGTTCCGGTGTGTGGGCGGTGTGAGCCGTATGTTCGACAACCCGGAGCAGATTGCCTCGGCCTGGCACGAAGCGCGCGAGGCGCTGCGTAGCCGGGAAGCCTCTGCGGAAGAAGGGCCGCGCAAGCTGGTCTTCTACACGCCCACCGAGGACAACCATACCGAACACAGCTACGACACCCTGCTGGAAAACGAGATCGTGGCAGCACTGACCTCCTGCAACCATCGGGAAACCGAACGCCTGATCGGTGTGTTCATTGACCGGCTGGAAGAAAAGGGGATACGCGGGTATGAGCGGATGTTTTATCTGCAGCGCCTGGTCAGTACCTTGCTCATGGTGGCGGAAAACGCAGGTCTTTCGGTGAGCAAGATTCTGGCTGACCACAGCGACAGCCTGTTTGCCGAAATCAGCCGGATCTACAGCAAAGAAAAGATGAAAGCCTTTTTGATGGAAGAGGTGGCCGTGCCAGTGATGGATATGCTTGCCAATTTCCGCCGGGACAACACCAGTGAACTGGTCAAAAACGTGATTGCCCTGATCAAACAGACCAACGGCGATTTGTCCCTGAACGAGTGTGCCGAGCGGTTGAATTATTCGGCCAGCTATATCTGGAAGGTGCTGAAAAACGAGCGCAACACCAATTTCAGCGACCTGGTCGTGTCTCAAAAACTGGAAATGGCCAAGGAACTGCTGCTCACCACCGATATGTCGGTGGCGCAGGTGGCCGAAACCCTGCACTATTCCAATGTACAGAACTTTATCCGGTTCTTCAGCCGGGAAGTGGGGATGACGCCGGGCAAGTACAAACGTGAATACCAGACCGGCAAAAACAAACCCTGAACAGTATAGCAAGCAAAGCGGCCCCCGACAGATTCGTCGGGGGCCGCTTTGCTGATGGGGAAAAGGGTAGGGGAGAGCCGCAATCCACCGGCATGGTCTTGCCTAGTTGCTCCCAAACCCTGTATAATGCAGACAGAGAAAACAAACCCGAAGGAGAAAACTGTATGGTTCGTGAAATTTGCCGGGAACAATCTTTTCTGGCCCAAAAAGCGGAGCCGGCCACCCCGGCAGACCTGCCCGTGGCCGTGGATCTTTTGGAAACCCTGGAGCACCACAAAGACGGCTGTGTGGGGATGGCGGCCAATATGATCGGCGTCAACAAGCGGATCATCGCTTTTGACAATGACGGCCATTATATGGTCATGTTCAACCCCGAAATCCTGCGGAAATCCGGACCCTATGAAACCGAGGAAGGCTGTCTGTCCCTGACCGGCGTGCGGCCGACCAAGAGGTGGAAGACCATCAAGGTTCAATGGCAGAACGAAAACTTTCAGTCCCGTGTTAAGAACTTCAGCGGCTGGACCGCCCAGATCATCCAGCACGAGATCGACCACTGTGAGGGCATCCTTATCTGAGGGAAAACGCTTATGAAAAAATGCAGGATCACCGTCATGCGCATCACCGTCTATCAGGACCTGATGGCGCAGTACGAAAACCCCCTTTCCCATGCCTGCGATCTGTACCAGGGGCAGGTATTCATCGCTAACGGCTGGGAAAAGCCGGAAGGACTCTGCCAGAGCGCCTGGGATACCCTGTCTCCCTTTGTGCTGGCCTTGAGCCATGGGGCCGAAAACTTTTACGAAGGCTGGATGAAAAATCCCAGATCTGCCATGCTTTCCTGCAACGACGGGTTCCGGCCGGTCAGTTTTCTGGTGGAAGCTTTGGATGAAGATGCAGAATAAGGAGAATTCGTATGTTTGAAAATAAAGTGGCCGTTGTCACCGGCGGCGCCAACGGCATCGGCAGGGCCATTGCCGAAGAATTCCGGAAAGAAGGTGCCCGGGTGTGTATCATCGACCTGCAGCCCAACAGTTACTATGTGGGAGACCTGGCCGACCAGACAGTTCTGGAAGATTTTTCCCGCAAAGTCGTTGCGGAATACGGTCATGTGGATTACCTGATCAACAACGCCCTGCCCTTGATGAAGGGGCTGGATGCCTGCACCTATGAGGAATTCAACTACGCTCTGCGGGTGGGGGTTACGGCGCCGTTCTACCTCACCAAACTGTTCACGCCGCATTTTGCCCCCGAGGCAGCCATTGTGAATATCTCTTCTTCCCGGGACAGGATGAGCCAACCCCAGACCGAAAGCTACACCGCAGCCAAGGGCGGCATTTCGGCCCTGACCCATGCCCTGGCCGTAAGCCTGGCAGGCAAGGTGCGGGTGAACTCCATCTCTCCCGGCTGGATCGATACCCAATATACTGTCTATAAGGGCCCCGACGCCACCCAGCAGCCGGCGGGCCGGGTTGGCAATCCCCTGGACATTGCCAATATGGTGCTGTATCTTTGCTCGGAAAAAGCCGGGTTCATCACCGGGGAGAACATCTGCATCGACGGCGGCATGACCCGCCAGATGATTTACCACAACGATTTTGGGTGGACCTTGCAGGGGGGCGATGCCCGATGAAGCTTGTCATTCTCTCCGACACCCACGGCCTGCTGCGTCCCCAGGTGAAGGAATACCTGAAAACCGCCGATGCCATCCTCCATGGCGGCGACATCAACAAGCAGAGTATTGTGGATGAATTGCGGCAGTACGCGCCCCTGTATGTTGTGCGCGGCAACAACGACAAAGAATGGGCTGAGACCATCCCCCACGACCTTACCGTCACCCTGGAGGGGCTGACCTTTTACATGGTACACAACAAAAAGGAACTTCCGGCGGACATGACCGGTGTGGATGTGGTGGTCTTCGGTCACTCGCACAAATACCTGCAGGAGGAGAGGGAAGGGCGGCTTTGGCTCAATCCCGGCTCCTGCGGTCCCCGCCGATTCCATCAGGAAATCACCATGATGATGGCCCGGGTGGAAAACGGAAGGATACAAGTGGAAAAAATCAGCATCCCGCATGAAACATTGCCGGAAAATCGCGCGTGAAAAAGGCCCTGACTGTTTATGACAGTTCAGGGCTCTTTTTGCTGGAACCGTAGAAAAACATTCCCGCAAAGTCAAACATGACAGACAGTTGTCCGGTTGCTATGGTATAATACAGACAAAAGAACAAAGGCGGTGGTTTCCATGAAAATGGATCGGCTGATCGGCATTTTGTCTATCCTTCTTCAGCGAAAACAGGTCACCGCACCGGAACTGGCGGAGCAGTTCGAAGTGTCCCGCCGCACCATCCAGCGGGATATTGAAGCCCTCTGTCGGGCAGGCATCCCCATCACCACCGCACAGGGTGCTGGCGGCGGGATCTCCATCATGGAGGGATACCGGGTGGACCGCACAGTGCTCACTGCCCCGGAGATGCAGGCCATTCTGGCGGGGCTGCGCAGTCTGGACAGTGTCAGCGGCACCCGGCGCTATGCTCAGCTCATGGAAAAGCTGTCCGCTGGAAACAGCCCCCTGATATCCGGCGGCACCCACATGCTCATTGATTTGTCCTCGTGGTACAAAAGCAGCCTTGCCCCTAAAATCGAGGCCATACAGAATGCCATGGAGCAGCACCACCTTGTACATTTCACTTACGACGCGCCCAAGGGCACATCGGTGCGCAGCGTGGAGCCCTATTATCTGGTCTTTCATTGGTCCACATGGTATCTGTGGGGCTGGTGTCAAACCCGGCAGGACTTCCGCCTGTTCAAGCTCAACCGCATGACAAACCTTTCTGCCGGAGATCCCTTTACACCACGCCCAGCCCCTTTGCCGGATCTGGACCCGGAGCGGATTTATCCCGCCCAATATCAGGTGTGTGTTCGTTTTGCCCCGGCCTGCCGTTGGCGGCTGGTGGAAGAATACGGTGCAGACAGCTTTGCCGTACAGCCGGACGGCTCCTTGCTTTTCCGCCGGGGTTTCCCGGATGCAGACAGTGTAATCAGCTGGATTCTCACCTTTGGAGACGGCGCTGAGCTGCTGGAGCCTGCCGAGTTGCGGGAACAGCTGGGGGCTCTTGTCAGGCGGCTGGCCCAGCGCTATGAGAAACGGAGGTAGCGATGGCATCCCATCCTGATTACGTGGAGTATGTGGTGGAACAGCTGCGCGGTGCCGGAAGCGTCCGTGCCCGCAAAATGTTCGGAGAATACGGCCTGTTCTGCGACGGGACCTTCTTCGCCGTCATCTGCGATGACCAGTTGTTTATCAAAATTACACCACAGGGAGAAATGGCCTTTCCCGGCCTGCCGAAAGCCCCATCTCATGAAGGAGCCAGCGATTCTTTTGTGATAGAGGACGTGGACGACCCCACCATGGCGGTGGAATTGACCCGCATCACCTGTGAAGCGCTGCGCAAAGCGGCATCCCAAAAGCGGAGGAAATGAGTATGGCATTCGACTACAAGAAAGAATACAAGGAATTTTATCTGCCGCCCAAAACGCCGGGTATCGTCACGGTGCCTGCCATGAACTTTCTGGCGGTGCGCGGACATGGCAATCCCAACGAGGAAAACGGTGCCTACAAACAGGCTATCGGCCTTTTGTATGCGGTAGCCGCGTTTGTGCTGCCAGGTGTGGAGCAGATGGAGAATGACCTGCTGCATCTGCTGCGTGGTGTAGTGCTTGGGAAAATACCGCTGCACGTCCTCCTGATTGAGGAAGAACTTCTGCCGCTGGTTGGGCTTTTCCTCGGTGAGCAGGTGATGCAGGTATTCCCGGGTCAGCGTTCCCTCCTTGCTCATTTGTTTGAGGGTGCGGGACTGGGTGAGGGACGGTGTGGCCTGACAGGCGTCCATCTCCTCCTTGAGCATTCGCTGGTGTTCCTCGGTCAGGTAGGAGATTTCTACCGCCGGATTGAAGGCAATCTGGTATTCATCCACCATTTGGAGGATGGAAGAAATCAGGTGGGTCAAGCGGATGTAGCGCTGGACGGTGCGGCCACTTTCCGTCTGCGACAAGCTATCTCTTGACTTGTGGCCAAGTTGTCCACAAGTTGCCTCTACCATTGTCTTTCCCTGATGCTTCACGGCCTCCATCTTCATCTTATAGGCAAACGCCTTCTCGCTGGGCAGGATATGCTCCCGCTGGATGTTGCTGTCCACCATCAGGATCACCGCCTCGTCGTCAGTCATATCCCGGACCAGCACCGGCAGTTCGGTAATGCCCAGGACCTCGCAGGCGGCCTTGCGGCGGTGTCCGCTGACGATCTCGTAGCGGCCATCCCCACGGGGGCGGACCAGCAGCGGTGAGAGGATACCATACTCCCGGATGCTCTCCTTCAGTTGTTCCATCTCCTCGCCGCTGGCCACCCGGAATGGATGCCCCTGAAAGGGTTCCAGCAGACTGGCTGAAAGAGTAATTACTTTTTCAGCCGGTGGGTTTTGGACTTGGTTTTCTGCCATGACAATACGCTCCTTTACTGTGTAGATTGAGGGCTTGCAAGAGGCGTTTTGTGCCCAAAAATGTATACGAAAAACCGGGTACATTTTCAGAAATTCCAGATTTTCCGGGCCCAAAATCGATAGCGTATAATCGAGTTCGCAAAATTAAATAAAAAATAGACAAGCCATTAGGGCTCCTGTAAAATGAAAGTTGTCCAGACAATCACGATACAAAGGAGAAAACCCTAATGGCTCAAAAGAATCATACCACAAATCTGACCGAATTGCTACTGCAATGCGTGGCACAGCCGGATCCCATGCTGAGTATGCTGGAATGGCTGTGCAGCCAGCTCATGGAAGCTGAAGTAAGCCAGCAACTGGGAGCGGAGAAAAGCGAGCGTGCCGAAAGCCGCAGCGGATATCGCTGTGGCTACCGGCCTCGCAGACTGGATACCCGGATGGGGACCATGTATCTCATGGTGCCGAAGGTACGGCATGGGGGCTACATCCCATTCTTTGTTACGGAACGCAAACGCAGTGAGGCGGCACTGATTCAGGTGGTGCAGGAGGCATTTGTACAGGGCGTATCCACTCGTAAGATGGAAAAGCTGGCCAAGAGCCTGGGGATTGAAAGCCTGTCCCGCAGCCAGGTCAGTGAGATGACAAAAGGCTTGAACGAGCAGGTGAATGCTTTCCGCAGCCGCTCTCTTTCCCAAAGCAGTTATCCCATTTTGTGGGTGGATGCTCTGTACGAAAAAGTTCGTATGGACGGCAGAATTGTAAGTATGGCGATACTGGTGGTCTGTGGTGTGGATGAACACGGTCAGCGAGACATTCTGGCAATAGAACCCATGTTGGAAGAGTCGGAAGAAGCATATCTTCAGCTTTTCCGAGGGCTGCAGGAGCGGGGACTTCGCACTCCAGAATTGGTTGTTTCAGATGCACACGCCGGGCTTGTTGCGGCGATCCGCAAAGGTTTTCCAGGGGCAAGCTGGCAACGGTGTAAGGTTCATTTCATGCGCAATATTCTGGCGCATATTCCTCACAAGGACAAAGACGCCTTTGCCCAGAATCTCAAGACTATCTGGCTGGCCCCAACCAGAGAACAGGCTTGCAAGCTGGCTGAAGAAATCTGCCGGCAGTACGAGCACCGCTTTCCCAAAGCCATCCGTTGTCTGGAAGATGGTTTGGAAGACTCTCTGTCGTTTTACGCTTTTCCACAGCTGGATGCACGAAAGATTTCTTCCACCAACGTGTTGGAACGTCTGAACCGGGAAATTCGCCGCCGTACCAGTGTGGTAGGGATATTTCCCAGTGCAGATGCCTACGCCAGACTGGTTACCACTTACCTCATGGAATATGCGGAAGATTGGTCCTCTTCTAGAGCATACCTCAGCGAGCAGTCCGTTCAAGCTATGCTGCGAGCGGCAGCTTAAATTCTTATTTTACAGGAACCCTTTTTGCGAACAATACTTGACGCAGGCCCAAAATCGCCTGTTGAAGAAAAAGTAGGCATAAAAAATCCCCCTGCAACTGAAATCAGTAGCAGGGGGATTGGCGTATTACAGGTAGCTCTCCAAGTCGATATCACGCCATCGGCTTGGCTTTATCACGCTGTTATGCGCTTTTTGGAATGCTTGCACATCCTCTAAGCTGAGCGTGAGCTCCAAGAGTCCAACGGTTTTACTTGCGAGGATTCTTGATTGCAGCCTGTCCTGCGCCAATCCCGCCGCCGAAATGTCCCCATTCAGCCGACCATTCCTGTTGATCAGAAAGGTTTGGCGGGAAGCCCCGGGGGGCGGCCAGGCCCCCCGGTATAAATTGCTTTCCAATGTAATGCGCGGATATTCCTTCCGCCCGTTGACCTCGCAGACCAGCGTCTGGGGTTCGGGCGCCAGATCCAACACCCAGGCGAACCGCGTGTCGTCGATGGGTGTGATGCGGCGGACAAAGTTCTGGATGAACCACTCGCTCACCATGCCGTCGGTGAAATCCACCGCTTCGCAGAGGCTGGCCTCGATGGCGTCCATGTCCAGTGTCTTGTTGTCCCCCTGCTTGGCCAGCAGTTCCGCCTTCTCCTTGTTGACCCGCTGCTGCTGGACGCCGATCTCGTTGCTCTGCTCCACAAACTGGCTCAGGGTGATCTGGTTGGACGCCTTCATCATGATCAGGTTGTCCAGCCGTTGGTTCAGGGCATCCATCCGTTTCTCCAGGGCCTTCAGCTTGGCTGGGTCGGCGCTTTCCTCCCGGTAGCAGGCGTTGAGCATCCGGCAGGCTTCCAGCACCGCCTCCCGCCGGTTGCCCCACACGGTCTCGAAGATTTTCAGGGCCATCAGTTCCAGCTTCCATTCGGGGAAGGCTTTCAGTTCACAGATGCCCGCGGGCAGACCGTGCTTTTTCAGATACAGGGCGGATTGTTTCTTGTGGCGGTAGCACTCAAAGCCATAGACCTGGGTGCCGTCCCTCTTGGTGTTCCACAGATACCGCCGCAGCTTGGAACCGCAGTGGCACACCAGCTTGGTGACCCAGACATTCTTGGCCACGGTGCCGCCGTATTTGCGGGGCTTGCCGTTTTCGTCCAGCAGATTCCGATGGCGGCTTCGGCGGATGTCGTTGCACCGGTGCCAGAGTTCCTCGTCGATGATGGGGGTGAAGTTTCCCTTTTTCAGGATGTAGGTTTCCTCGTCGTTGTTCTTCTCCCGGGTGTGGTCCAGCAGGTCGGTGGTCCGGGTGCGGTTGTAGACGCAGTAGCCCATGTAGGTGGGGTTGCGCAGGATGCGGGTGATCTTGCTGGAATCCCATTTCATGTGCCCGCCGCCATCCTTGCGGCCTTTTGCGATCAGGGCCTTGGCTACCTTGCCCAGCCCGTCGCCGGTGGCGTACTGTTCAAAGATCATCCGCACCGTCTCGGCCTGTTCCTCGTTGATGACGTAGGTGTTGTGGGCCTTGTCCAGATCGTAGCCCAGGATGTTGCCGTTGCCGAAAAGCACCCCTTTCTCCCGGCTCATCTGGATGCCGGCCCGCACCCGCTCGCTGGTCTTGCGGCTTTCCTCCTGGGCCATGGTGGCCATGATGGTGAGCCGCAGCTCACCTTCGTTGTCCATGGTCCAGATGCTGTCCGCGGCAAAGTAGACCTCCACCCCCAGCTTGCTCAGCTTCCGGGTGTAGAACAGCGTGTCCATCGTGTTGCGGGCGAAGCGGCAGACCTCGCGGGTGACCACCAGATCAAACTTGCCGCGCTCCGCATCCCGGATCATCTGCATGAAGGACGGACGCCTGGTGGCCTGCGTGCCGGTGATACCCTCGTCCACATACTGGCCCACCACCTCCCAGTTGGGGTTCTTGGCTGCCAGCTCCTGATACCAGTCCATCTGATTGTCCAGCGCCGACACCTGGGCCTCGTGTTCGGTGGAAACCCGCCCGTAAAACACCACGCGGCGGGGACGGTTCCGGTATTCCTGTAAAAAGCTCATAGGATCAACCTCCTTTGGTGTACGCTCATTGTAGCGTATTGGTTTTTGTTTGAGAAATGTACAAACGGGTATTCTTCAACGCCGCTTCTTTCTCTTTTTGGCCGGGGCGGCAAGCGGCACTGCCGGGACCGGCGGATAAGTGGCCAGCACATTGTCGTAGGTGGCCTTGTTGATCTTGCCCTGCTCATACAGCCGCTGAATCAGCTTGTGGGCAATGTAGCGGGAATCAATCTGCAAACCCTCCATAGGGATTTACCTCCTTTCCATCGGGTGTGTTGGGTGTAAAGGGCGAAAATGTCCGGGGCAGCATGGCACCCTGCATGAGCAACACCGTGCTGTTCAATAGCTGGAGGGTGTAGTCCAGCTGCTCCCGGTTCTCGTCGGTGGACTGGCTGCCTGCCAGCTCTTTCAGCTGGGTTTCCATCCACTGCATCTGCCGCAGCAACAGCCGGTAATCGGCGGGCGGCAGTGCCGTGGGTGTCTTGTGGATGATGAGCAGACGAAGATACTGCTCCCGGGACAGCCCGGTGAGGGCCACGTTGTCGTTGAGCCGTGCCAGCTCTCCCTCGGTCAGGCGGACCTTCACTTCTTTGGTCCGCTGTTTGGTCTTGTTTTTCATGGGTTCTCCTTTTGGTTCGTAGGTTTGGTAAGTATGCAACAACGCAAGGGGCAGCAGCGGCGCATCCTTTTGCATGGTTGTCTCGATTCATGCGTTCAGCTGCCAGTACCACTTGTCGCCCTTGCGGACACTGCGGATGTTCAGCCTGCCTTTGACCAGATTCACCGTCCGGTCCTGGATGCCTTTGTTCTTGAAATGCTGGATGATCTCCTGATTGGATACAGGCCCCTTTTCCAGCAGCCGGGGCAGTTCTTCCTCCACCTGCTGTTGCTTGGTGGGAGCTTCCGGCAGACTGTCGCAGCCGTTCAAAAGGGATTCAGCGTCCTCGTCCAGCTGCCGCAGCCACTCCACATGGTCGCTCAGCTCAAACAGCAGCGCAGGACCGGCAGCGGCCAGATTGCTTTTCACCGGCACCAGCACCCGCTGTGTGGGGGAACGCTGGTATCGTGTCACGGTCAGAATGGACCGCACGGCTCCGGCAATGTCGATGGACCCGCTGGTGCGATACAGGGCGCTGATGCCGCTCATCTTATTCATGTGCGCCACGATGAGTACGGCGCATTTGGTGCGCTGGGCCATAGCGTACAGACTGCGGAAAGCACCCCGCACCTCGTTGGCCTGATTCATACTCACCGTAGGGCCGATGTAGGCTGAAAGCGGGTCGAGGATCAGCAGCTGGGCATTCTCCTGCAGGATGCTTTGCTCCAGCCGCGGATCATCGAAGGTCAGCGCCCGCTTTTCTTCATTGATGATCTTGATGCGGGTGCAGTTGGCTCCTGCGCTTTCCAGCCTCGGCTTGATGGTGTCGGCAATTCCGTCCTCCGAAGTCTGGTACAGGATGTTGATGGGCTCCCGGACGGCTTCCTCAAAGGGAAGGCTTTCTCCTTTGGAGAGCAGCGCTGCCAGTGACAACACCGCCATGGTCTTGCCACAGCCTGGGTCACCCTGTAATATGGTGATCTTCCCGTATGGGATGTAAGGATACCAAAGCCATTTCACTTCCTCTGCCTGGATATCCGCAAAACAGAGGATCTCTTGTTCATTCACAAAAGTACCTCCTTCATGAAGTTCAAATAAAAGGCCAGTCCGCCGAATCCGTTCCTATCCGGGTGTCTCCCCAACGTCGTCTCGCTCGCTTTGCAGGTCATGGCAAGATCGTATCTCCTTCAGCGGCCGGGTATTCAGTTTTCAAGGTTCCGTGGCAACAGAATATCACGCCTTGACGTTAAAAGCTATACATGTTACGATGTTTTCATGTAAAGATGAAATTACACGTTAGTTTTAGAACCATTACACAAATATATAACGGTAAAACGTTGCATTTTTGACGTTGTGCATTTGAGGAAAATCCATCATGTCTACAGGTTTTATCTTCCGTTTTGAGGGCGATAAGCTGCTGCAGCCCTTTTTAATTCCCCAATCCTTGTTCACACCCCAACTTCAGGGTAATCCCGCCGCCCGAGAACTGCGCCGCCAGCAGGAATTGGAAGCTAACCATATGCTGCTGGAGAATATCGAGAAGGCCAGGGTGTCTCTGGATAAAGCCCCTGAACCCGGGCCGCTGGATGCCGAGTTTGAAAAGGAGCCGGATTTTGAGCCTGACGAGGAAACCTTGCTGGACCGGCTGAAGCGGTGGGGCAGGATGTTCTTTGCTGATAAGCAAGTCCCGGAACCAACACCGGAGGAAACTTTGGAGGCGGAAGAGCCACTCTCTGAGCAGGCAGAGCAGTCATCCCGGCCCACATTCGTGCGCAGACAGCGTACCGGTGTAATCCATCGGTATGAACTGCTGGAACGATTGCTCAGCATGAGTCCACAGGAATACATAGACTATCTCCGGGAACATCAGAAAAACATCTGGATGGAAGAAAGCTACCCGCTGGGGATGCTGGTATTTGCTGCGCTGGATCTCCCCTGGGCGGAGCTGGCACAGGAAGCGAAAACACTGCTGGACGCAAACCGTGATGCCGAAATGCCCATCAATCCGGATTTGTTTACCACCTCTGACTGGCGGCATTATGTGGCGCCGGCTTCTTCGCCAGCACCTCCCGAAAGGAATCTGCGCACCGTGGCTGAGGGGCTGGCCCACCCGGAAAAGACACTCTACTGTCAGGTGGCAGCACTCTACAATAAGGTGCAGGATGCCTTGCAGGATTACCCAGCCATGCAGAGTCTGCTGAAAGATTACTGCACCCAGGCCGCTTCTGACTTTTACTATCAGGCGGTGCGGAAGCTGAACTTTATGGCCCTCTCTCAGGGAGACCAGGACATCATGAGAGAAAACAAATTCGTAAACGTGGCACTGCGGGAGCTGAACAGAGCCTTTGCTCTGGAAAGTGCCTCCGAGTGTATCGAGCGGTTTCTGGATTCCTGGCCGGAACCCGATGCGGTGTTGGTACGCTATGGGGATTCCGATGATCGGGAGTATTCCGCTGCCGCCTATACGATTCTCAATCGGTTGTGGGAACAGCTGAAAGTACTGTCTGATTTCCAGCCCAGTCTTGCAGATCTGGTGGAATTCACACTGGTGGCCGCCGACAACCATCCTGAAAAGGATGCCACTCAGTTTTTGGGCGACGCCATGCTGTTGCGGTATTCCGGCATAAAGGCTGGGGAAAAGCTGTATGAGCGGCTCCACATGAAAATGCTCAGCCGTTTGTCTTTGCCGGAGGAATCTCCAAAAGCCCGGAAACATCCCGACATTGCCAGCCGTAGTTACTATGTAGCAGACAATCTGGCCGAGGTTGTCATGGTGGATTTTCTGCAAATGTGCGGTCAGCATAAGACCGCCCGCAGATGCAAGCAATGTGGAATGCTGTTTGTACCGTTCAGTTCAGCTGCAAAATACTGTGACCGCAAATCGCCCAACGGCGGGCAGCGCACCTGCAAGGAAGTGGCCGCCGAGGAAGTGGCAAAAAGTCGCACGGTGGACCCCGCGGTGGCACTCTATACCAAGATCGGCAACAAGCTGAACGGCAGACTCAGCCGCTTTTTGTACATGTCCGATGCCTGCCGCAAAGCCACCATCACCCGCTGGCGGGCAGAAGTAAAGCCCCTGGTGTCGCAGGCATCGGAGCATCCCGAAACCTTTGACCCAGAGGCTTTTGATAGAGAATTGTGTGCAATTTTCGATACAATCCGGCAGGAGGAAATGAAGAAGGAGTTAAGCAAGAAAGAAGGTGTTCCCAAGAAGTATAGACGAGGAAATGGGGTGCATTTGTCCCAATAAAGGCCAAACGATACAATTAGAGCTCGATCTAGAACTAAATATATATATATTGCACAGATTAAGCGTAAGTACGGATTTGAGGTTGACCAAAATTAGCCAAAATTATAAGCAGCCAAAATCCGAAAGATATAAGTGCAAAAATGCTCGCCAGAAAAGAATGCGTCTTTTTTGGATGCATTAAAACAATTTTGGATAATCTGATAGCAAAAACAAGGATGATTTGCCGTTAGGCAATCATCCTTGTTTTTCTTTATTCGCTATATTCTTCAGATTGGATATGCGTTCAACATATTTTCCGTATCAATATAGGATTGATAAATGTTTTTGATGCCAGCTTCTTTGGCCATCGAGAGGATCAAATCCTTATCTGCCGGAGATGTTCTCAAACCTATAATAACTCCAAACGGCACCCATTCTATCGTTGCAGGGAGATTCATTTTAACGTTTGCGATCATCCGCCATTCCTCGTCATACTTGTGGCATTCCTTTTTAATTAAACTGTTGCGTTCAACTTCCCAAGGAAGAGGCTTGATATCTTTCCGCATAAATTCAGGCAAAGAATCTCCCAGTCGCTGCGCTATATCTTGCTTCATCACAAGCTTTGCAAAATCGGTGGCGTCATGCGGCTCGTTAGAATAATATACCGGGTAAATTGGTGTGCCATATTTATAAGCGCCACAATTCTCGCATTTTTCATATTTACCACAATGGAAACTATCCGTATCACTTAAGTCATACATAAGGCAAAAGCCTCTATGCCTGTCAGCATACTTTAACCAAAGCGTTTCGTTGAGTCCATTTTCAGAAAAACAAATCGATAGGATTTCTTCTTGAATTTTTGAACGCAAGGTCAACATGTATGCTAGGAATTGATTCTTCATCCCGCTCTCTAACAATTGTTTTATTCCTTCGATAGTTGTAGCTTGTTGAAGAAGCTCTTGCGAAATATCTGGACAGTTTTGAAAGGCTTCTTTTATCACGGCGATTCCGTTGGCCAACGCTGTCAATGCTTCAGGGGAATTAGAAACGCTTTCAAATTCATGGCGAATTTTCTCCAAATCGATATGCAAAAAAGTGTCGAACGGATCATCATAGTTGCTTGCCGTCGAGAAATACAGCTTGTTTGTGCGCAATGCATCGAGGTTGTTTTTGTTGATCGGGCGATATCGATATAAAAATCTTGGGTAGCGAATTTTTGTCTTTAACAGAGCCATCTCCTCGGGGATATTTTCTCCTGTAAATGAAGATAACGTGTGCCAATACTCCTGCATTTCGGCATCATTCATTATAGTCTTGTGATCTTTAGCTTCCAAGAAAACTCCTCCTTATCACTCGTTTTCCCGCTGCAATTTGTTGCACAAAGGACAACAATTCTTAGCATTTTTAAATCGCTCTTTTGTATCTGTACTTGTGCCATTGTTCCAGAACTATTTAATTATACCGCCTTTTTGCTTAGTCGGTTAGAATATAGAAGCACGGGCGAGTCGGTACAAATTTATTATGGCATATGTTGTAATTAGAGAAAACAAACCTCATAATACATGAGAATCATTGATATTTTGATATTCTGTATACCCAATGTCCATCTTCATGATATTTTGCAAGTTTATCCTTACGGGCCAAGCTAACAAGTATTCTGTTCGCTGTGGCTGCTGACACGCCACACAGTTCCCGCACATCGGCGTTCATAATGTAGTCGTGAGTTTGGAGATATTCCTGAATCTTGTTCCAGCGAAGTGTTGTTTTATCAATCTTTCCATCGCTCATTTCATCATTCAAGTTGATGGCCTCTATGAGCGATGCTTTGATAGCTGAGAGCATAAAACCAATAAACGGTGTAGACTCTCCGGCGTCATTGGAGGCGTTAATGGCATCATAATACTCCTGCTGGCGGTCATGGATGATAGACTCAACAGGAAGCCAAGCGAATACGGGATTCCACTTAGAAAGCAGCAGTGTGTGCCACAGGCGGCCAACGCGGCCATTCCCATCAGCAAAGGGGTGAATAAGTTCAAGCTCATAGTGGAACACACAGCTACGAATCAGCATGTGAACCTCACTGGTCTTCGCCCATTCCAAAAGCTCCATGACCAAATCAGGGACATATTGTGGAAGGGTCCCAAAATGCAAGACATGACCTTCGCTATCCACTACGCCTACCGGTCGGGTGCGGAACATCCCTGATTCTTCAACCAAGCCACGAGTCATTATGCCGTGGGCGATCAGCAGGTCATCTACAGAATAGGGATCAAGCTCATCAAGTCGCTCATAAATCTCATAGGCGTTCTTGACTTCGGCAATATCTTTAGGCGGCGCCAAAACACGCTTTCCATTCAGTACAGCAGTAACTTGCTCCAAAGAGAGGGTGTTCTGCTCAATCGCCAATGAACCATGAATTGTGCGGATTCGGTTACTGCGGCGCAGTGTAGGATTGGCAGTAAGTCGGTTTGTCACATTAAGGTTTCCGACCAATTCAGCAATTTCAGCTATATAGTCAATCATTTGATTTGTAATTTCAAAAGGAGGTTTTTTATTTCTCATTTCAATACCTCGTAATGTAAGGGGGGATGATTTTATTATATCATCCATCACTCATTTCATCAATCAAAACAAATTTCCTTTTGAGAGATGCTTTATAGCACAAACAAAATGAGATAGTGAGTTTTACACTGCAATACCAGACATACTGGGCGTATTTTATGTATAGAAAACAGCGGCGGACTTCCCGTCCGGGAAATCCGCCGCTGCCTTTATTTTACCGATTGCTGCACTCGGCCTGCCAGAGCGCTTCCTGCTCCGGCGTGATCTGATAGCTCTTGTACTCCCGCAGAAATCCCTCATGCCCCATAAAGGACTTGGAACCTTCAAAGTACAGATAAATTGCCTTGGCCCGTGCCAACGGGTCGGGGTAGGAAGTGAAATGGACCTCTTTGGTGGCCCAGCCGGGAACGCTGGCGATGGGCGGTTCCCCAAAAGGAAAACGGTCATAGAAGGTGTTTTCATCAGAAACCCAGGTGACCAGATCCTGGTCACCGCACAGCAGAACCCAAACAGGGCGTTTCCCCTGCGGGCAGGCAAAGCAGCCCTTGCCGATCAGGGCACGGAAAACATCACTGAAGCGGGTGCTGCTATCCAGTGGGAAGGTACAGAGTCCGCCGCTCCCTGGGAGCCGGATCTGGATCTCGGAATTTTGGGATGTTTGGTTCATAGTACACCTCTCATTCCATGACTTTGACAAAGCGGAACATTTCGTCGGGGCCGTCCTGCTCCTCGTCGTTCTGGGGCGGCAGATCAAGCGGGTGCTGTGTGGTGAAAAACTCCACGATCTTGAAGCCGCATTTGTTGAGGTAAAAGTGGATATTACGCTTTTCAAAATATGGAGTAAAGGTTTCCCACACCTTAGTTTCGGGATGCAGCGCCTCTATTGCCTGCCATGCGCCGTATCCGATGCCCCGGCTGTGGACTTCCGGGGCGGTGAACAGGATCTCCAGCTCATTGTGGTTGGTGGCCTGATCGATTTTCAGGATCACGCCGCCTACTTTCTGCCCGTCGCAGATAATGCGGTAGGTTTCGCTGTCTGGCGCATCCAGACAGGCTTCGATGGTCTTGCGTGAGATGATCTCGCCCTGGCTGTCCAGATGATCGTCCCGCATTCCAAACTCCTGCATGGCACCATACCAGAAGGCCCGCTGGTTGTCCAGGATGAACTGTTCCCGGTCGGCGGCCTCCAAGGGGATCAAACTGACGGATGTGTGTTGCATAGTTGCCCTCCTAAAGAAAAACGCCCGATCACTACAGCAACTGCAATAACCGAGCTCGCTCGACATCTTATCCGACAGGCGGCCTGCAAGCTTCCGCTTACGATCCCCTACACTACGGTGTACTGTCCTCCGATGACAGCACCATCATAGCGTATTTGGAGCAGGATTGCAACATTCCCGCAGAAAAAACATTCTCCCAAATCCAAACATGACAGACAGTTGTCCGGTTCCTGTGATATAATACAGGCAAAAGAACAAAAGGCGGTGGTTTCCATGAAAATGGATCGACTGATCGGCATTTTGTCCATCCTTCTTCAGCGGGAACAGGTCACTGCACCGGAACTGGTGGAGCAGTTCGAAGTGTCCCGCCGCACCATACAGCGAGACATTGAAGCCCTCTGCCGGGCAGGCATCCCCATCACCACCGCACGGGGGGCTGGCGGCGGGATCTCCATCATGGAGGGATACCGGGTAGACCGCACGGTGCTCACCGCCCCGGAGATGCAGGCCATTCTGGCGGGGCTGCGCAGTCTGGACAGCGTCAGCGGCACCCGGCGCTATGCTCAGCTCATGGAAAAGCTGTCCGCCGGAAACAGCCCCCTGATATCCGGCAGCACCCACATGCTCATTGATTTGTCCTCATGGTACAAAAGCAGCCTTGCTCCTAAAATCGAGGCCATACAGAATGCCATGGAGCAGCACCACCTTGTACATTTCACTTACGACGCGCCCAAGGGCACATCGGTGCGCAGCGTAGAGCCTTATTATCTGGTCTTTCATTGGTCCACATGGTATCTGTGGGGCTGGTGTCAAACCCGGCAGGACTTCCGCTTGTTCATGCTCAACCGCATGACAAACCTTTCTACCGGAGATCCCTTTACACCACGCCCAGCCCCTTTGCCGGATTTGGACCCGGAGCGGATTTATCCCACACAATATCAGGTGTGCGTTCGCTTTGCCCCGGCCTGCCGTTGGCGGCTGGTGGAAGAATACGGTGCAGACAGCTTTACCGTACAACCGGATGGCACCTTACTTTTCCGCCGAGGGTTCCCAGATGCGGACAGTGTAATCAGCTGGATTCTCACTTTTGGGGACGGTGCTGAGCTTCTGGAACCTGCTGAGTTGCGGGAACAGCTGGGGGCTCTTGTCAGTCGGCTGGCCCAGCGCTACGAGAAACGGAGGTAGCTATGGCATCTCATTCTGATTATGTGGAGTATGTGGTGGAGCAGCTGCGCGGTGCCGGAAACGTCCGTGCCCGCAAAATGTTCGGAGAATACGGCCTGTTCTGTGACGGTACCTTCTTCGCCGTCATCTGCGATGACCAGTTGTTTATCAAAATTACTCCACAAGGAGAAGCAGCCTTTCCCGACTTGCCAAAGGCCCCGTCCCATGAAGGCGCCAGCGATTCCTTTTTGATTGAGGACGTGGATGACCCAACCATGGCGGTGGAATTGACCCGCATCACCTGTGAAGCGCTGCGCAAAGCGGCATCTCAAAAGCGGAGGAAATGAGTATGGCATTCGACTACAAGAAGGAATACAAAGAGTTCTACCTGCCGCCCAAAACGCCGGGTATCGTCACGGTGCCTGTCATGAACTTTCTGGCGGTGCGCGGGCACGGAGATCCCAACGAGGAAAACGGCGCCTACAAACAGGCTATTGGCCTTTTGTATGCGGTGGCCTACACCATCAAAATGAGCAAGATGGGCAGCCACAAGATGGATGGTTACTTCGACTATGTGGTGCCGCCGCTGGAGGGTCTGTGGTGGCAGGAAGGTATCCATGGCGTAGATTACACCCATAAAGAGGACTTCTGCTGGATCTCGATGATCCGTCTGCCGGACTTCGTAACCAAAGCAGAGTTTGACTGGGCTGTGCAGGAGGCATCCCGCAAAAAGAAGCTGGACTGCTCCCCGGTGGAGTTCTTCACCTGGGAGGAAGGTCTGTGCGTCCAGTGCATGCACATCGGCCCTTACGATGACGAGCCCGCTACAGTTGCCGCTATGGCGGAATACGCCAAAGCGCACGGTTACACGGCGGACTTTGGTGAGAACCGATTCCACCATGAGATCTACTTGAGCGATGTGCGCCGGTGCAAACCAGAAAGTCTGAAAACCGTGGTGCGCCACCCGGTGCGAAAGGTGGAGCAGGTATGAAAGGCTTCACACGGGAAGATACCGAGTTCAGCCTGTGTGGCCTGAACTGTCTGCTCTGCCCCATGCAGGTAGGCGGCTACTGCCCCGGCTGCGGTGGCGGACCGGGCAACCAAAGCTGTGCCATCGCACGGTGCTCATTGGACCAAGGTGGACATGCCTTTTGTAGTGATTGCTCCTCTTACCCCTGTGCCCGGTATGACGAGTTTGATGAGGCTGATTCCTTTGTGCCTCACAGCCGCCGTGCCGCCGATCTGGACCGCGCCCAAGAATTGGGGCTGGATGCCTACATAGACGAACTGCGGGCCACGCGGGCCATTCTGGATAAGCTGCTCGCCAACTATAACGATGGCCACCGCAAAACCTTCTACTGCGCGGCGGTGTACCTGCTGCCGTTGGAAGATCTGAAAAACGTTGTGGCCAAGCTGGAGGATCAGCCGGAATGTTCCGTCAAAGAGCGGGCTGCGGCTGCCGTGAAGCTGCTGCAAGGGGCAGCTGATGGCCACGGTGTCTGTCTGAAGCTGAAAAAGAAGAAGAGGTGATTGTATGGCGGTTTCTAAAGTAACACGCTCGTTTCCCTGTACTGTAGAACAGCTGTGGCAAATCGTGACCGACCTGACGCATACCGACTGGCGCAGCGATCTGGCGCGGGTGGAGGTTCTGGACGAAACACGCTTTGTGGAGCATACCAAGAGCGGCTATGCCACCCATTTTACGGTTACAACCTGTGAACCAAAACAGTTTTGGGCCTTTACCATGGAAAATGGGAATATGTCCGGCTTCTGGGAGGGACGGTTCGAGGCTGTGGAAAGTGGTTCCCGGTTGACTTGCGTGGAAACCGTCAACGGCAAGCGCTGGTGGATGCACCCCTTTGTCCCTGGCTATCTGAAACGACAGCAGAAACTGTATATGGATGATCTGGTGCGGGAAGTGAACCGCATCACAGCCGGAAATGCTGCCCGGTAACCAGTCCAATGCAACCCGGAGGTGAATCCCTTGATCATCAGCGCCAGCAGGCGGACCGACATTCCCGCCTATTACTCCGATTGGTTTTACAACCGTATTCAGGAGGGCTTTGTCTGCGTCCGCAACCCCATGAACTTCCATCAGGTCAGCCGCATTTCCTTGTCGCCGGATGTGGTGGACGGCATCGTATTCTGGACCAAGAATCCGCTGCCGCTAATGTCTCGGTTGGAGGAACTGTGGGCGTACCCGTTCTATTTTCAGTTCACCCTGACCCCATACGGAAAAGACGTAGAGCCGGGCGTGCCCAGCAAAAATGATGTAATCCTGCCTGCCTTTCAAGAACTTTCCCGTAGGATCGGCCCCGAACGTGTGATCTGGAGGTATGATCCTATCCTGTTCACTGACCGGTACACGATGGACTACCACATTACCTTTTTCAGACAGTTGGCCCGACGGCTGGAGGGCTATACCCACAAGTGTATCATCAGCTTTGTGGACCTGTACCGCAACACACAGACCAATATGGATGGTCTGGGCTTTGCACCGCTTACGGAAAAAGAAATCATGGAACTGGCACAGCGGTTGGCCGGTATCGCGGGCAGACACCACCTTGTGCTGGAAACCTGCGCGGAACAAATAGACTTAGCGCCATACGGCATTGCCCACGGCCACTGCATTGATCGTTCCTTGCTGGAACAGATTGCCGGGTGCCGCCTTGCGTTGGAGAAAGACAAGAACCAGCGCCCGGAATGCGGCTGCATGGCCAGCATCGACATTGGTATGTACGACACCTGCCGTCACGGGTGTAGGTATTGTTATGCTACACACAGTATGAAAACTGTTGCGCGCAATACGCAAGCCCACGCTCCGAACTCACCGCTGCTCTGCGGGCAGATTCTGCCGGAGGATGTGGTAAAGGAACGGGCGGTAAAGTCATATAAGGAAGAGTTTCCGCAATTTTCTTTATGGAAACCGATTTGTCAAGGGGAGATTACCCCGGAGTTATACATTTTTCTTTTTTGAGCTTCTGAGCCGTCGCCTTTCACCGCGGTCCTAAAATTTTGCATAAACACGACACAAGATCAGCAGCGTGTAAGCAATCAGAAAAAACTAAACCGCCTGTCCCTATGGCCGAGATAAGGGTCACTAGGACAAGCGGTTTTCTTTGCCTTAAATGATGACTGGTAAGATGTACATATTCCATGACGTTAGTCAGAACGGAAATAAGCCTGGTGGTGTACCATAACATCGTCTAGAATGCCTGAATCATCAAAACCAAGCTTCCAAGAGGCCGGGTCAAGAGGGTCATCAATTTCGTATTTCAAGCTATATCCACCATAGGTTGCCTCAAAGCTATCGTTCGGTTGGCCATACAGTTTTAAGACATCTTCTCTGGTAGACCATCCCAGCATCAACCCACCGGGAAGGCGTAGTTCTGTGCCGGAAAAGTCGTAGTTGCCATATATTACATGAATACCTCCCACCGTGCCCTCGGCGGCGGGCATCGTGCTTTCGGTGGTGTTGAAGACACAGACGCTGATATCCTGTTCGCGGTCGTTGGTCAGCGAGACCCATTCCCATTCATAGGACGCATACGGGCCTTCCGCGCCGGGCAGAGAAAGCCCGGCATCCTCCTCGGAAATCACCCACCCGTCGTCAAGAAAATCCGCAAGGGGAAGCGGCAACGTATACACCGCGTCATTGATCTGGATGGAAAAACTTTCCCAATCATCCGAAAGTTCGGGGGATGTGGGGTACAATTCGGCCTCCGGCGCGTCGAGTTCTGTCATAAATTCGAGCGTTATCAAGGTGGAGGTGTGCGGCAGGTAGGTAACTTTCGCAAACAGAGCAAAGTCGTT
>NZ_JACJJP010000032.1 GCF_016900095.1 Gemmiger formicilis | reverse complement strand
GTGTTGGGGGCGGCGGCGCTGTTCTGCCTCATGCTGGTGCTGCCCGCCCTGCCGCTGTGGCCGGCGCCTGCGCCCGCTGCCACGCCGGAAACCGCCGCCACTCCGGCGCCCACCCTGGTCACCACCGCCGCGCCCGCCGCCCACACCGACGAATACCGGGCGGTGTGGGTGTCTTATCTGGAATGGCAGCACACGGATTTTTCCTCTCAGGAGGCTTTTGCCGCCGAGGTGGGGACCATGCTGGACAACATCGCCAACCTGGGGGCCAATGTGGTGCTGGCCCAGGTGCGGCCTTTCGGGGATGCCCTGTATCCCAGCGATCTTTACCCCTTCAGCCATCTGTGCACCGGCGTCCAGGGGCGGGACCCCGGCTTTGACCCGTTGGCTGTGCTGGTGCAGGCCGCCCATGACCGGGGCCTGGAGCTGGAAGCCTGGGTCAACCCCTACCGCCTGCAAAGCGGGGGCACCCCGGAGGCCCTTTGCGCCGAAAACCTGGCCAACACCCACCCCGATTGGGTCAGATCGGTGGAGAGCGGGCTGTATCTGGACCCGGCCAACCCGGAGGTGCGGGACTACATTGCGGCGGGGGTTGGGGAACTCTGCCAAAATTATGATATCGATGGTGTGCACTTTGACGATTATTTCTACCCCACCACCGCAGCGGATTTTGGCGCCGACACCTACGCCGCCTACTGTGACGGGGGCGGCACCCTCGCGCTGGGGGACTGGCGGCGGCAGAACGTGGATGACCTGGTGGCCCTGTGTTACCGCACTGCCCATGAATATGGGGTACGGTTCGGCATTGCGCCCCAGGGTGACCCGGACAGCAACTACCGCAACCAGTACAGCGACGCCCCCCGCTGGCTGCGGGAAGCGGGGTTTGTGGATTATCTCATGCCCCAGCTGTACTGGGGGCTGGACTATGAAAAGGACGGGGATGCCTCCCACAGCCTGACCGAACTGGCCGGGGCCTGGCTGGCCCTGGACCGGCGGGCGGAGGTGGCGTTGTATTTCGGGCTGGGGGCCTACCGCATCGGGGAAGGGGACGGGGCAGACCGCTCCGGCCCCGGCACCGAGTGGCAGTCCGGTAAAGCCCTGGCGGCCCAGGCCGACGCCCTGGCCGGGCTGGGCGGGCAGGGCATCGGGCTGTACCGGTACGATTCCCTGTTCAGCAACACCTTATGGCCCACCCTGGCAGCCCAGGAGGCAGAGGCTTTGCGGGGAAGATAAAAGGCGCCTCTGGTAATGGAGGCCTTCCGGTAGCGTTATTTCAATCCATTCCTTGCTCAGGTCCTCCAGGACCTGAGTAGGCCGTCGTAAGGTGGCCGCATCCCCGGGTCCAGGGCCGCAGCCCTGGTCGGCGTCCACCGCATCGAAACGGTGGGACTTTTCGCTTCCTTTTGGTCACAAAAGGAAGGATATCACGACAGGCAGCCGTTTGCCAGACAACCCGGAAGCATCAAACAAGGCACAACCCCTCCGCCGCTGCGCGGCACCTCCCCTTACACAGGGGAGGCTTGGAGAAAAAGGCGCGGTACCCCCCTTACACAGGGGAGGCAAAAAATCAGTCATGCACCTTGCAGCTCCACTCCCGCACCGTCAGGCGCAGCATGGCCATGTGGTTATAATACTGGGGCATGTAGTCCCAGCCTTCCCGGCCGGTGTAGTGGGCCATGACCCGCTCCAGGGCATGGCGGCGGTCGTTGTCGTCGGTGAGCAGGGTCAGCTCGCCCTTGCCCATCACGCTCTGGTACAGACAGGTATAGTCGCAGGCTTCGGGGCCCGCCACCAGCTTGTGGCCGGTGTCCGACTCAAAGGCCACAAGCTTCTGGCAGGGCACCAGGTCCAGCTTGCGCCCCGCCGCTGCACTGTGAAAATACAGGGTCAGGGTATCCCCTTGCACGTCATAGCCGAAATTCAGCGGCACAATGTAGGCTTCACCGTTTTCCACCAGGCCGATGCGGCAGCAGTCGCAGGCCTGCAGAATTTCCACCATCCGGGAAAAATCCGTCACTTCTCGGTCTTTTCTGCGCATGACAAAGCGCTCCTTTCCGGCCGGAAACGCACATGCCGGCCCGGGTACCAGTATACCCCCTTTTGTGCGCCCTGACAATCGCCGCTTGTGCTGCCCGGCGGGGCGGCGATTGTATTTTATGGCCAAACATGGTAGAATAAACACTATGATTGGCGGACTGTACGCTTTTGCAAAAAGGAGCCGCCTCCAACAGGAAGGAAACAGAGTTTATGGCTGAATATCATCCCCAGTCCCCGGCCGCGCCGGAAGAAGGCTGGACCACCATCATACGCCCCCGCACCGGCTGGTTCGACATCGACCTGGCCGAGCTGTGGCGATACCGCGATTTGACCCTCATGTTCGTCAAGCGCAACTTCACCGTGCTGTACAAGCAGACTGTGCTGGGCCCGGCCTGGATCATCCTCAACCCCCTGATCACCACTGTCCTCTTCAACGTGGTCTTCGGCGGGCTGGCCGGGCTGTCCACCGACGGTTCCCCCTCCTTCCTCTTCTACATGGCAGGCAACACGGTGTGGACCTTCTTTTCCAGCTGCATCAACAACACCGCCAACACCTTCGTGGCCAACAGCCAGGTGTTCGGCAAGGTGTATTTCCCGCGCCTGACCACCCCCATCAGCCAGGCGCTGACCAGCCTGATCAACTTCTTCATCCAGTTTGTCATGTATGCGTTGTTCTGGGTGGGATTTGCCCTTACCGGGGCCGACATGCACCTGACCCCCTGGCTCATCGCCCTGCCCCTGGTGGTTGTGGAGGTCATGCTGCTGGGTCTGGGCGTGGGCATCATTGTGTCCAGCCTGACCACCAAGTACCGGGACCTGGCCATCGCCGTGGGCTTCGGCGTCCAGCTGTGGATGTACGTCTCCCCGGTGGTGTACCCCCTGTCCAGCCTGGGCGAAAGCCCCCGTCTGCGGGCGCTGATGATGCTCAACCCCATGACCGCCCCCATCGAGGTCTTCCGCATGGCCACCCTGGGCACCGGCACCGTGAGTGTGGGCGGGCTGGTGTACAGCGTGGTGTTCACTTTGGCGGCGCTGGCGCTGGGTACCATCCTGTTCAGCCGGATTGAAAAAACCTTTATGGATACGGTGTAAGGAGGATACCTCATGGCACAGGCAAGCGAAAGACGCCCGGTCATCCAGGTATCGGGCTTAAAAAAACAGTACAAGCTGGGCCAGATCGGCGGCGGCACCCTCACCCATGACCTGCAGAGCTGGTGGGCCCGGGTCCGCGGCAAGGAGGACCCCAACACCGTCATCGGCACCGACAGCCGCCTCTTCGGCCAGACCTTCATGGCGCTGAACGGGGTGGACCTGACCGTCTACCAGGGGGAAGCCCTGGGCATCATCGGCCGCAACGGCGCCGGCAAGAGCACCCTGCTGAAAATTCTGTCCCGCATCACCGCCCCCACCGAAGGGGAGATCCGGCTGCGCGGCCGGGTGGCCAGCATGCTGGAGGTGGGCACCGGCTTCAACAACGAGATGACCGGCCGGGAAAACATCTATATGAACGGCGCTATCCTGGGCATGACCAAGGCCGAGGTGGACGCCAAGCTGGACCAGATCATCGAATTTTCCGAGTGCGGGGAGTTCATCGATACCCCGGTGAAGCGGTATTCCAGCGGCATGTTCGTCAAGCTGGCCTTTGCGGTGGCCGCCCATCTGGACAGCGAAATCATGGTTATGGACGAGGTCCTGGCCGTGGGCGATATGAAATTCCAGCAGAAATGCCTGGGCAAGATGAGCGACGTGGCCGGGCAGGAAGGCCGCACGGTGCTGTATGTCAGCCACAACATGTCTACCATCCGGCAGCTGTGCACCCGGTGCATCGTGCTGGACAAGGGCAAGGTGATCTTTGACGGGGATGTGGAACAGGCCATCGCCGTGTATATGGAGACCACCGACGTGAACGTGGTCCACTACGACCTGACCCATGTGTCCCGCATGACCGGCAGCGCCGGCAAGCGGCTGCGGCTGGAGACTCTCGACTTTGTGGACAAGGAATCCAGCGTCTTTGCGGACAACGAGAAGATCCGGGTGCGCATCACCTGGCGGGTGGCGGAACCCTTCTCGGGGGTGAACATGAAGCTCAACCTCCATTTCCGGGACTCTACCCCCGTGGGCATCACCCACCCGGTGGACCTGGGCCCCGCCGTGCCCGGCAAACTCTACACCACCGAATTCACCTTCGACCCCTCCCTGCTGGGAGAAGGCCAGTATTTCTTCTATATCGACGTGTTCGACGGGTCCCTGGCCCAGGCGGTCTGCCTGGACAAGCCGGTGACCGAGTTCGCCTTTGAGGTGACCAACGCCGACCTGTCCATGCCCGAATGGGCCGCCGGCTGGGGCCGCATCCACTTCCCGCCGGTGCAGGCGGTGACCACCGCCGCGGAGGCATAAACCATGGCAAAACCCGATCTGTACATCTGCCACACCGCCTACCACCTGTTGATCGCCCTGGTACGGGCGCTGCGGTCCGGGGGCGGCCAGGCCGTCTGGCTCAGTGAGCAGATTCCCGGCGCCGAGGCCCTGGCGGCCTCCGGCAAGCTGGCCCCCGCCTTCAGGGACGTGCAGGTACTGTACGAATCCCGCTGGCAGGGCACCGTCACCGGCCTGTTCGGCCACGCCCGCAACCGCCGCGCCTACGAGAAGGCCGGGGTGGGCCCGGCGCTGGACCGCCAGGCCTACGGCGATATCCGCATCAGCAACGACTGGAGCGTGGCCGGGCGGTATCTCCAGGACTGCAACGCCGGGTACATCCTGTGCGAAGACACGGTGGGCGGCACCCTGGACACCGACCAGCACCTGCTCACCGAACAGCGCTCCGCCCCGGACTTTGCCCGCCGCCCCTACCTCTACTGGGGGGACAGCCCTGCCTGTAAGGCGGTGGAGAGCGAGGACCCGGACCAGTGCACCCTCTTTCCCCGGGAAAAGCTGCGCAAATTCGGCGCCCGGGAGATGCTGGCAAACCTGACCGACGCCGAAAAAACCGCGGTGCGCCGGGTGTTTGTCTCCCGGCCCCTGCCCGAAGACCCCGCCACCTACGCCGCCGCCACCCTGCTTTTGCCCCGCAGTTTTGTGCAGGACGGGCTGATGGACCAGGCCGAACAGGACGCCATCTTCCGGGCGGTGGCCGAACAATACACCACCGGGCCGCTGTTCATCAAGACCCATCCCCGGGACGACACCGACTACGAAAAACTTTTCCCCGGGGCCACCGTGCTGGAGCGCACCATGCCCAGCGAGGTGCTGAACTTCTGCCTGCCGGGCAAGTTCCGCCGGGCCGTCACGGTGCAGAGCTGGGTGCTGCGGGGCTTTACCGCCGCCCAGGAAAACATCTTCCTTTCTCTGGACGAAGCCAGGGCGCTGGTCCAAAACCAATGAACGAAAGGTCGCATTGCCTATGAAAACCGTTGCCGTCATTCCCGCCCGCTACCAGAGCTCCCGTATGCCGGGCAAGCCTCTGGCCGATATCCTGGGCAAACCCATGATCTGGTGGGTGTACAACGAAGCCAAAAAGTGCCGGGCCCTGGCCGATGTGGTCATTGCCACCGACGATGAGCGCATCCAGGCCGCCTGCCGGACCTACGGCATGAACTGCCTGATGACCAGCCCCGACCACGACACTCCCACCGGCCGCATCTGGGAGGTTTCCACCAAGCTGGAAGCAGACCTCTACCTGCAGGTCATGGGGGATGAACCCCTCATCAATGTCAAGGCCTTCGACCTGATTCTGCCCGAAAGCCTGCCCGCCGACCCCTACTATGTGGCGGTGCTCACCAACGTCATGACCCACCCGGCGGATGTGGTGGACTTTTCCAACCAGAAGGTGGTCACCAACGCCGAACGGGAAATCCTGATGATTTCCCGCAGCCCCATTCCGTACCCCAAAGGAACCCTGGATTTTGAGTACGAGAAGGTCACCGGCATCCAGCTGTACAGCCGCAAGGCGCTGCAGTTCTACCACGAAACCCCCAAATCCGCCCTGGAACTGGCGGAGGAAAACGATATGATGCGCTTCATCGAGCACGGGCACAAGGTGCATGCCATCAAGAGCCCCTACAAGACGGTGAGCGTGGACACCCCCAAGGACCTGGACCTGGTCCGCCGCACTCTGTCCGAAACCAACCCCGAATAAACACAAACACGAGGTATTTTTGTTATGGCAAACACCAAACTGCTGGACTGCACCCTGCGCGACGGCGGGTATGTGAACAACTGGCGCTGGGGATTCTCCGCCGCCAGGGACATCATTGCCACCCTGACCCGCGCGGGGGTGGATATGGTGGAAGTGGGCTTTCTGCGCAATGTGGACAAGTACGACCCCGACGTCACCGTCTGCCGCACCATCGAGGAGCTGAACCGCCTGCTGCCCGAACACACCGGCCACACCATGTACACCGGCATGGCCATGCGCTCCAACTACGATATCTCCCAGCTCTCCCCCTATGAGGGCCACGGCATCGAGCTCATCCGCATCACCGCCCACGACTACGACATCCGGGAAGGCATGGACTTCGCCCGGGAGGTCAAGGCCCGGGGCTACAAGCTGTCCATCAACCCCATCAACATCATGGGCTATGGGGACAAGGACATTCTGTGGATTCTGGACCAGGTGAATGCCATCCATCCGTACCAGTTCTCCATCGTGGACACCTTCGGCAGTATGCGCCGCCGGGACCTGGAACGTATCGTCAGCCTGGTGGACCACAACCTGGACCCGGATATCCGGGTGGGGCTGCACCTGCATGAGAACATGGCCCTGAGCTTCTGCCTGGCCCAGGAATTCCTGGACAAGCACCTGCTGCGGGATACCACCGTGGACGCCAGCCTGCTGGGCATGGGCCGAATCCCCGGCAACCTGCCCATTGAGCTGGTGGCCGACTATATGAACGACACCCTGGGCATGGGCTACGACATCGACGAGCTCATGGACGCCATCCAGGACCACATTGCCCCCTTGAAAGGGGAGACCCAGTGGGGCTACACACCCGCCTACTTCCTCTCGGCCCGGTACAACCTGCACCGCAATTATGCGGAGCATTTCCTGGGAAAAGGGGATCTGACCAACCGGGACATCAACCACATTCTGGCGGGGCTGGACCGGTCCAAGGCCACCGTCTTTGACGCCGCCTACGCCGACGGGCTGTACAAGGACTACCAGAGCCGCCGCATTGACGATGCCGCCGCCCTGGATACCCTGCGGGCGGCCTTTGGCGGCAAGAAGGTGCTGGTGCTGGCCCCCGGCGCTACCCTGGGCACCCCCGAAGGCCAGGTGGCTGCGGGCAAGGCCGGGGCGGACGTGGTGGTTTCGGCCAACTTCTGCCCGGATTTCTGCACCCCGGACTATGCCTTCTTCTCCTCCAGCAAGCGGTACGACAAGATCGACAGCCTGCCCTGCCCGGCGGTGCTCACCAGCAACCTGCGCACCGACAACCCCCTCACCGTCAACTACGACCGTCTGTGCGCCGCCGACGCTCCGGCGTCCAACAGCGTGCTCATGCTGCTGCGCCTGCTGCGGCTGTGCGGGGCTTCCCAGGCCATGCTGGCCGGGGCCGACGGCTACCGGGAAGGCCAGAACGCCTACGCCGAGGGCCGGCTGCACACCCACACCGACCGGGGCGCGGCCTACAACGCCCAGGTGGCGTCCGCCCTGCGGGCCATCCAGGCCGGGGGCCTGCCCATCGAGTTCGTCACCCCCAGCGAGTACGCCCCGCTGATGAATGCCTGAGGCGGAGAGAAAACCATGATTGAACTGCTGGTGCTGGACGTGGACGGAACCATGACCGACGGCGGCGTCTACTACGACGCCACCGGCAACGAGCTGAAAAAGTTTGCCATCAAGGACGGGGCGGGCATTGTGGCCGCCCGGGCCGCCGGGGTGCGGGTGATGATCTGCACCGGGCGGGAGTGTGAGGCGGTGCGCCGCCGGGCCGCCGACCTGCACATCGACTATGTGTTCCAGAACGTGAAGGACAAGGCCGCCTTCCTGCGGGATTTCATGGCCGAACACCATCTTTCCCGGGAGCAGGTGGCCTACTGCGGGGACGACTGGAACGATCTGCCCGCCATGGCCCTGTGCGGCTTTGTGGCCTGCCCCGCCGACGCCGCCGACCTGGTGGCCGCCCGGGCGGACTTTGTGGGCACCAAAAAGGGCGGGGAAGGGGCCGTGCGGGAAGCCATCGAGGTCTTTCTGCGCAGGGAAGGCCGCCTGGAAACCGCCCTGGACCGGGCGTTCGGCGTGAAAAGGAAAACGGAGACTGTTGTATGAGCCGCAAATGGAGCAAATTCTATCAGGAACACAGCCCCACGGTGTTGGCCCTGGTGGCCTTGCTGCTCTGCCTGGCGGTGGCCGCCGGGGTATGGCTGGCCGTGGTGCGGGGCAACACCCAGAAAAGCCTGTCCCAGAAAATCAGCGACGACTACACCCTTATGAGCGAGCCCATCCAGCCGGGGCAGAGCGTCAGCCAGACCTTCTCCTTTGACGAGGACCTGCTGGCGGTGGCGGTGGTGTTCGGCACCGCCGGGGAACAGCCTGCCGGCACCCTGAACGTGACCCTCACCGACGCCGACACCGGCGAGGTGCTGGCCACCTCCTGGGGGGACATGAGCCTGATTGTGCCCGGGCAGTACACCGGCCTGGGGCTGGATACCCCCGTGGCCGGCCAGGCCGGGCGGCGCTACTGCCTGACTCTGACCCCGGACTATACCGGGGAGGGACGGCTGTGCGTGGGCACCTCCGACGGCACCGCCCTGTGGGAGGATACCTACACCTTCGCCGGCCAGGCGGGGGATGCCACCCTCTCCCTCATCGTGACCTACCGCACCATCGGGGGGTTCCTGGACCGGTTCTTCCTGGGGGTGGCCGCCGTGGCCGCTCTGCTGGTCTTCTTCGGGGTGCAGGCGGCTTTGCGCCGCCGCCTGGCTCTGCACCGTCTGGTGTTTGTGCTGGCGGTGGCCTTCGGTCTCGTATACAGCATGGTGCTGCCCCCCTACGCCGCCCCGGACGAAAAATACCACATCAACCAGTCATTCACCCTGGCCTGCCGCTGGGCCAACTTCTTCAGCGATGAGGACTGGCGGATGGGCAACGTGCCCATCGAGATGAGCTACCGCCGGGAACACGACGTGAACGCCCTGCTCCAGGACGAGAACACCACCGTGTTCAGCTGGCAGGAACTGTCCGAAAACCTCTTCACCACCACCCCCGACAGCTTTGACAGCCATGTGGAGCTGGCCGAGTACCAGACCGACCGCAACCCCACCCTGTACGTGGTCAGCGCGGCGGCGGTGTTTGTGGGATTCCTTTTGCACCTGGGCTTTGTGCCGGTGCTCATGCTGGGGCGGCTGGCCAACCTGCTGGCCTTTGCGGCGCTGGCAGCCCTGGCGGTGCGGTTCGCCCCCTTCGGGCGGCGGGTCTTTGCGGCGGCAGCCCTGCTGCCCATGACCCTGCACCTGGCCGCCTCCTTCAGCCGGGACGCCCTGCTGCTGGGCCTGGCTTTCGTCTTCACCTCCCTGTGTATGCAGGCGGTGTTTGCGGACGAAGGCCACCCCGTCACCCTGCCCCATCTGCTGGGGCTGGGAGCCGCCGGGGTGCTGCTGGCTCCGGCCAAGGTGGTCTACCTGCCCCTGGCCGCCCTCTTCCTGCTCATTCCGGGGTCCCGCCTGGGCCCCCGGGCCAACCTGAAAAAGGGCGTCTATCTGGCGGCCTGCTGCCTGCTGGCCCTGGCGCTGAACAGTGCCATGCTCACCGGCCTGCTGCACAATGACGCCCCCGAAACGGCGGAACCCACCGAAACCACCCAGTCTGCCGAAGCCGAACCCACCTCCGCCGCCCTTCCGGCCGCGCCGGTGGTCCACGCCGCCCCCGGTACCGAGGCGGCCGCCGGGGAAGATGCCGACGCCAGCCCCCTGGCGGACTGGTTTGCGGCCATCCCTGCCGAATATCTGGAAAAGACCCCCGAAGCCTTTGTCCGCCGGCTGTACTACTGCGGCGGGCTGACCAAGGATGTGTCGGACACCGAGGTGGAATTCTGGGCTCAGGCCCTCACCGAGGGGGATGTGAGCGCCGCCGAGCTGGGGCAGAGCTTCTTCTTCAGCCCCGCCGAGATGGAAAACAGCTCCTTCACCGACGATGATTTCATCCGGGCCGTGACCCTGACCTACTACGGTTACGAGTGGCTCAACGACTGGTCCCGGGGGGTGGTGGCCGAACAGGGGCGTGTGAACCTGTTCAAGGCCTGCTACACCGAGGCCCCCGGCGTGGAGGAACTCACCGCCTGCGGGGTGACCATCGGCATGGAGGACGCGGAACACTATCCCATGGACCGCGACCTGCTGGTCACCAAGGTGGAGGAAGCCCGGTCGGTGCGCGCCACCCAGAGCGTGGCCGCCGAGGAAGACCAGGTGACCTTCACCCCCGGGTATATCCTCACCCATCTGCCCGCCACCCTGCTGCTGTTGGTGCGCACCGCCGTGTACAACACCGACGACTATCTGCGGGGCCTGGTGGGAGGCCTGCTGGGGTATAATTCGGTCAAGCTGGCCGGGGGCTGGGTGCTGGTGCTCTACGGCCTGCTGGCCTTTGCGGCCCTGCCCGCCCGCCGGGACACCGAAACCGACCGTCTGCCCGAAGGCCCCTACCGCCTGTGGTGTGTGGGGGCGGTGCTTCTGTGCAGCGCCCTGGCTCTGGCCGGGTGCGTGGTCTGGACCCCCACCTACTACCAGACCGTCTACGGGCTGCAGGGGCGGTATCTGCTGCCGGTGCTGCCGTTGGCACTGCTGGTCTGCGCCCCCCGCCGGGTGCTGGCCGCCGACGCCGACACCGCCGCCTCCCAGCTGGTCTGCGGGCTCTGCCTGGCCAACTTCGGGGTGCTGCTCAACATCATGCTGGTCATCCTTGCCCGGTGACCTGTGCTTAGGAGGCTGCCCGTGACCATCCTGTATTTCTCGGCCCAGTACCTGCCCACGGTGGGCGGGGTGGAGCGCTACACCTGGAACCTGGCCCTGCGCACGGTGAAAGCCGGACACCGGGCGGTGGTGGTGACCAGCGCCCTGCCCGGTCTGCCCCGGCAGGAAACCGACCCCGACGGTATCGAGATCCTCCGTCTGCCGGTGTGGCCGGTGATGCACGGCCGGTTCCCGGTGGTGCGCCCGGCGGGCCTGGCACTGCTGAACCGGGTGGTGCGGCAGTCCAAGGCGGATTTCTGCGTCATCCAGACCCGCATGTACACCCAGAGCGTGCTGGCCGCCCGGGCGGTGCGCCGGGCGGGCATCCCCGCCATCGTCATCGACCATTCCACCGGCTACATGCCGGTGGGAGGCGGCCCGGTGGGCCTGGCGGGCCGGCTGTATGAACACCTGGCCTGCGGGCTCATCCGCCGCACCGGGCCGGATTTTTACGGGGTGTCCTCCGCCGTCTGCCGGTGGCTCAAGACCTTCGGCATCACCGCCAAGGGCTGCCTGCCCAACGCCGTGGACCCCGCCGCCCTGGCGGAGGAAGCTGCCCAGGCCCCCGACTGGCGGGCCAAGCTGGGCCTGGCTCCGGATGCGAAGCTGGTCCTGTTTGTGGGGCGCCTCATCCCCGAAAAGGGGGCGGTGGCCCTGGCCGAAGCGGTGCAGGCCCTGCCCGGCACCGTGCTGGTGGCGGCGGGGAACGGCCCCGACCGTGCCCGGCTGGAGGCGCTGGGGGCCAAGGCCCCCGGCGCCCTGGCCCACCGGGCGGTGGTGCAGCTGCTGCACCAGGCGGACGCCTACTGCCTGCCCACCCGCTACGCCGAAGGCTTTCCCACCACTCTGCTGGAGGCGGCGGCCTGCGGGTGCCCCATCCTGTGCACCCCCACCGCCGGCACCGAGGAACTGCTGCCCGGGCCGGAATACGGCACCCTTTTGCCCGACACCGACCCGGCTACCATCCGTACCGCCCTGCAAGCCCTGTTGGCCGACCCGGCGGCTGCCCGCCAAAAGGCGGAGAACGCCCGGACCAACCTCTGTGCCCACTTTACATGGGACAGTGTGTTTGCTACAATACTGGAAATTGCCCGGGAAAAAACCAAGGAAGGGCCCGGGGTCTGAACCCCGCCCGAAAAAGGAGCAGCTATGTCAAAATTGCTCATTGTCATCCCCGCCTACAACGAGGAAGCCAACATTGAAAAAGTTGTGGGGAACCTGGCGAAAAACTATCCCCAGTACGATTATGTGGTGGTCAACGACGGCAGCCGGGACCACACCGCGGCCATCTGCCGGGCCAACGGGTTCCGGCTCATTGACCTGCCGGTGAACCTGGGCCTGGCCGGGGCCTTTCAGACCGGGCTGCGCTACGCCGCCGAAAACGGGTACGACTGTGCCATCCAGCTGGACGCCGACGGCCAGCACAAGCCGGAATACATCGCCCCCATGCTGGCGGAACTGGAGGACGGGGCGGACATCGTCATCGGCAGCCGGTTCCTCACGGTGAAAAAGCCCAAGACCCTGCGCATGCTGGGCAGCTATATCATCAGCTGGTCCATCCGGCTCACCACCGGCCGGGCCATCTGTGACCCCACCTCCGGTATGCGGATGTTCAACCGCGCCATGGTGGAGGAATTCGCCCAGAACCTGAACTACGGCCCCGAACCGGACACCATCAGCTATCTGATCAAGAACGGCGCCGTGGTCAAGGAAGTGCAGGTGAAGATGGGGGAGCGCACCGCCGGACAAAGCTACCTGACCTTCTACAAGAGCATCCAGTATATGGTCAAGATGTCCATCTCCATCCTGCTGATCCAGTGGTTCCGCAAACGCGACACCGAAACCCCCTATCCCGAAAGGAGCCTGTAAGATGTTGGATCAAACCATTATCCGGGTCTGCCTGATCATCGGCAGCCTGGTCACCGCCGTCTATGTGCTCATGCGGGTGCGCCGCGCCAAGGTCCAGATCGAGGACACCATCTTCTGGCTGCTGTTCAGCGTGGTGCTGCTGGTGCTGGCCATCTTCCCCGGCATCGCCTACTGGGCGTCCAACCTGCTGGGGTTCCAGAGCCCCATCAACTTCGTGTATATCGTCATCATCTTTCTTTTGCTGGCCAAACAGTTCTTCCTGTCCATCCGCATCAGCCAGCTGGATTCCCGCCTGCGCATCCTCACCGAACAGGTGGCCCTGGACCGGGAAAAGGTGGAGCGGGAGAAATTGGACCTGTAACCTTGCCAGTGCCTGTGATTTATGGTATACTGACTTAGTATCATCAAAAAATGGCGTGTTGTAACCCTATCCCCTGTGAAAGAAGGTATTCCGTATGGCTTTTACCCCTCAGCTGACCTATAAAGGCCGCCCGCTGGTGCGCTGCGGCAACGACATCTACTACGGCAAGATGACCGACCCCTATATCATCTACCTGCAGATCCTGAACACCAAGAAGGAAAACGGCATCGACGTGGCCGACAAGGTCCATATCGTGCTGCTGTCCACCGACGATTCCAAGCCCCTGCCCGAGCGCATTGCCCGCCAGGCCAACAAGGTGGGCCTGTTCAACGCCCTGTCCTTCGGCGATATTATGCTGCGCAGCCAGCTCAAGGAAACCAAATAAGACCACAAAGCCTTCCCGCCGGGATTTCCCGGCGGCTTTTTTTATGCACTGCTCTTGCATTTCGCCGGACATGAGCGTATAATAATACACGAATCTTGTAAATTTATGCAGTATATGCAAAGGAGCGTTCCACAATGGCGCATTGCGAACTCAAGGGCCGGAACTTTCTGACCCTGCTGGATTTCACCCCCGCCGAGATCGGCAGCCTGCTGGACCTGGCCGCAGAGCTCAAGGCCAAAAAGAAGGCGGGCATCCCCCACGACACCCTCCACGGCAAGAACGTGGCCCTGATTTTTGAAAAGACCTCCACCCGCACCCGCTGCAGCTTTGAGGTGGCGGCCCACGATCTGGGCATGGGCACCACCTACCTGGACCCCACCGGCAGCCAGATCGGCAAGAAGGAATCCATCGCCGACACCGCCCGGGTGCTGGGCTCCATGTTTGAGGGCATCGAGTACCGGGGCTACGGCCAGGCCATTGTGGAAGAGCTGGCCAAGTACGCCGGGGTGCCGGTGTGGAACGGCCTGACCAACGAGTTCCATCCCACCCAGATCCTGGCGGACTTCCTCACCCTGAAAGAACATTTCGGCCATCTCAAGGGCCTGACCCTGGCCTATATGGGGGATGCCCGGTACAACATGGGCAACTCCCTGATGATCGGCTGCGCCAAGATGGGCCTGCACTTTGTGGCCTGCGCCCCCAAGGCCTACTGGCCGGATGTCAAGCTGGTGGAAAAGTGCCAGGCCATCGCCGCCGAGACCGGTGCCACCATCACCCTCACCGAGGACACCGACGGCGTCAAGGGCGCCGACGCGGTGTACACCGATGTGTGGGTGAGCATGGGCGAGCCGGTGGAGGTGTGGGCCGAGCGCATCGAGGCCCTGGCCCCCTACCAGGTCAACGCCGCGCTCATGGCCAAAGCCGGGCCCCAGGCGGTGTTCATGCACTGCCTGCCCGCCTACCACGACCACAAGACGGCCATCGGCAAGGAGATGGGCGAAAAGTTCGGCCGTGCCGAGATGGAAGTCACCGACGAAGTCTTCGAAGGCCCCCAGTCGGTGGTGTTCCAGGAAGCGGAAAACCGCATGCACACCATCAAGGCAGTGATGGCGGCCACTCTGGGCGCCTGAGCCACCACAACAAACACAAAGGCCCGTTCCCTCTGCGGCAGGGGACGGGCCTTTCCTTATTATAATATGGGAATAAAGCACAACAAAAGCGCCGCGGCGCTCCCCGAAGGGAAAACGCCGCGGCGCAGATTTTTGCAACCGGTCTGCAATCAGGCAGCCTTGGCTTCGCTGTTCTTGCGGGCGGCGAAGTAGGCGCGCAGAGAGTTGATGACGATGGTCAGGCCCAGGGCGATGAGCAGCACAGCCAGGATCAGCTGCAGGCCTTCCACCAGGAAGGTGGCGCTGCCGGCCTGGTAAGCCTTGATCATGGCGATCAGGCGCTGCACCAGCGCGGTGAAGGTGACGCAGAGCATGATGATCAGCGGCGGGAACAGCATCTTGTTGCTGCGGCCGGTGACCTTCAGGAAGACGCACAGGGTGACCAGCACCAGGGCGGACAGCAGCTGGTTGGCGGCGCCGAACAGGGGCCAGATGTTGGCATAGCCGATCTTGGCCAGGATGAAGCCGTACACCAGGGTGATGATGGTGGACACGTAGGTGTTGCAGAAGAACTTGCGCCAGGGGGCAGCGTTCTTCATGTCGTCCACCGACAGCAGTTCCTGCAGGCTCATGCGGCCGATACGGGACACGGCGTCCAGGCTGGTCAGAGCCAGGGCGGACACGCACATGGTCATGAAGCACTGGGCCACGTAGACGGGCACGCCGAACATCTCAAAGAAACCGGCCACACCGGAACTGAAGATCTGGAAGGGGGTGCCGGCGGCGGGGGTGCCGTCCGCAGCGGCGGCAGCACCGGCCACGCACAGGGCCAGCACGGCCAGCAGGCTTTCCAGCACCATGGCGCCGTAGCCGACCTTCAGCATATCCTTTTCATTGGCAACGGTCTTGGAGGAGGTGCCGCTGGACACCAGGCTGTGGAAGCCGGAAACGGCGCCGCAGGCCACGGTGACGAACAGGATGGGGAACAGATCGCCCAGGCTTTCGTTGTGGAAGCCGGTGTAGGCGGGCAGGTTCATGGACGGATGGGCTACCGCCAGGCCGATGACCGCACCGGCGATCATGCCGATGAACATGAAGGTGGTCATGGCGTCACGGGGCTGCTTCAGCAGCCACATGGGCAGCACGGCGGTGAAGAAGATGTAGATGAAGGTGATGTAAATCCAGGTGTCCTTGTTGGCGATGAAGGGCAGGACCATGCCCAGCGCCAGAGAAGCAATGGTGAAGACCAGGCCCACCACGCCTTCCTTCCAGCCGGTCAGGTGCAGACGGCGCTGCAGCAGGCCGAACAGGATGGCGAAGACGATGAAGAACAGGGAGATGCTGCCGGCAGCGCCGTTGGTCTTGGCGGCGGCCACCAGGGCGCCCTCGGTGTCATAGGCGTTGAAGGTGCCGGCCACCATATCGGCAAAAGCCGCAATGACCAGACCGCAGAACAGCCAGCTGAACAACAGGAACAGCTTGCGGCCGGTCTTGCCGATGTACTTCTCAATCAGCAGACCCATGGATTTGCCTTCGTTCTTGACGCTGGCGTACAGGGCGCCGAAGTCGGTGACAGCACCGAAGAACACGCCGCCGATCAGGATCCACAGCAGCACCGGCACCCAGCCGAACACCGCCGCCTGAATGGCACCGGTGACCGGGCCTGCGCCCGCGATGGAGGAGAACTGGTGGCTGAACACGGTCCAGCCATCGGTGGGGACGTAGTCTTTGCCGTCGTTTTTGACCACGGCCGGGGTCTTGGCGTTTTCGTCAATGCCCCAGGTGCGGGCGATCCAGCGGCCGTACAGCATGTAGGCCGCCACCAGGCACACCGCAGCGACGAGAACGATCACGAGTGTGTTCATAAAAAATTCCTTCCTCTTCTTTTGGTTTTGCGGGTCTCAGCAGCCAAATGCGGCGTCGGGATATGAAAAAAGCCCCCGTCTTTGCCCAACGGTCTCCCGTTGGTTGCAAAGACGAAGGCTTGCATTCCGTTTGTTCCGGGGATTCTCGTCCCCTGCAGGCTTCCGCGTTACCACTTTGCTTGCCGCTTTCGCACAAAAGCGGCCTCTCTGCCGCAGGGGATGCCTTGCACATGGCGGTGCCCCCGCGCTCCCGGGTAACGGTGGGATTCCGACCTGAATTACGCAGCGATCCCGGCCCTTCCGGTCGGGGGTACGCCTTCACGCAGGCTGCTCGCAGGTGAGAATCCTTTCGCGCCTTGCTGCCGCCTCGCACAACCGACGGCTTTCTGAAAGCGGTGAGCAAAAGGATCATGTCCTGTTCGTCGCATTTGGCTGATGAAACTGTCTATTAATTTATACCCATTGCCCCGAAATGTCAATTCAATCCGCTGAACTTCGGCGAAAAAGCGGAGGGTCACCGAATTCCCACAGGAAAATTTGGACAAATTGTGAATAAACAAAAGATTACGGTCCCAAAAACCGTACAAAAAAAGGCGGCCCGGGGCGCGCCCCGGGCCGGGCCTTCGGCGCAATCCTGTGTTTTTATGCAGGATATGCAAACGGGAGACGGACTGTTTTTTGGACAGAACCGCCATCCCCAGGATCCTTTTGTTGTGCAGTTGTACCATTGAGGGAAAAATAACAGCGATGATATAGTATAAATAAGAAGCGGCCGGAAATACGCAGGGCCGCAAAAAGGAGTGAATGAGATGCAAGCGTGGCAATGGTTGATTGTGGTATTGGTCGTGGTGATTGTGGCGCCGCTGGTGCCCCGCATTCTGGCCAAAATCGACGCCAAGCGGCAGCTGCGGGGGGACATCCCGGAGCGCAAGGCCGGCGAAAACATGAATCTGAACACGCCGCATCCCGGAGATGGCAGTACCACCGACGGGGAGATCCTGGCGGGTCAGGCCAGGATGAAGTCCGGTCAGAACGTGATGAGCATGAAGTGAGAATGCGGCCAATCCCGAAAGGAGCGGCGGTATGAAGGCAAACAAGATAGGGCCCCTGGCCTTTCTGGCGGCGGGCACCCTGGTCCTGGCGCTGCTGCTGCAGATGGCGGGCCGGGGCGTTTTGCCCCGCGGCAGCGGGAGCGGGGGCTCCGAAGAACAGGGGGTCTACTGTTATCAGAATGGGACGGTGAAGGTGTGAGCAGCCCGTGCTGCAGGCGGCAGAAAGCCCACTGAAGGGTTGGTTGGCTTGTTTTTGGCAGGCGGGAGTTTACCGGGGAACGGCTGGCAGCCGTTTGGTCCTTCCTTTTCGTGCCCGAAAAGGAAGCGAAAAGGGCCCGCCGTTCCGATGCGGCGGCCGCCGGCTGGGGCTGCGGCCCCAGACCCCGAGATGCGGCCACCTGACGACGGCCTATTCACCGGCCTGGGGGCCGGTGAACAAGGAATGGATTTAATACCATTGCCCGCAGGATGCTGCTAATGGCAGACTATGGGTTGCCAGCTGCTTCCCGTACGGCTTTTAAAAAATTTTCCTTGCTCAGGCCCCCCAGGGCCTGAGTAGGCCGTCGGTAGGTGGCCGCACTCCCCGGGTCCAGGGCCGCAGCCCTGGTCGGCGTCCACCGCCTCGAAACGGTGGCGGTTTTTCCGTCGCTTTTTGGCGGCAAAAAGCGACAACCCAACGGCAAGATGCCGTTTCCCCGGCAGCCGGATCATCCATCAAAATACAAAACCCGGGGCCTTCCCAATACGGAAGGCCCCGGGTTGTTGCTTGTTATCGAAAAATCAGGATGTGCGAAACCTCACACCCCGGCAGGGACAGCGTCGCTCTGGATGGACGGAGCGCCGCCGGCCAGATCTTCCGCCGTCAGGGGGGCGGTGGACTGGACCGGGTTCTTCAGCCGCTCCCGGGCCACCGCCAGCATCAGCTTGATGCGGTTTTCCTGGTTGACGCGGGTGGCGCTGGGGTCGTAGTCCACGGGGGTGATGTTGGCGTCCGGGTGCAGGGCGCGGATCTTGTTGATCATGCCCTTGCCCACAATATGGTTGGGCAGGCAGCCGAAGGGCTGGGCGCAGACGATGTTGGCGTAACCGCCCTCCACCAGCTCCAGCATTTCGGCGGTGAGCAGCCAGCCCTCGCCCATCTTGGCGCCCAGGGAGATGATCCCTTTGGGCTTTTCCATCAGTTCCCGGAAGGAACCCGGGGCATAGAAGCCCGCCTTGCGCATGGCGTCGTTGCAGGCGTTGCCGATGCCGTCCAGCCAGTTCAGCAGGGCGGAGGCACCGCCGGCTTTCACCAGGCTGCCGCCGTACAGCTTCACGTCCAGTTCGGTGTTGGCGATGCAGTATTCCACAAAGCCCATCAGACCGGGCAGATTGACCTCACAGTCCTGGCTTTCCAGGAACTTTTCCAGGTCGTTGTTGCCCAGGGGGGAGTATTTGACGTAGATTTCGCCGACCACGCCCACCTTGACCTTGGGCACCCGGGTCACCGGAATGGCCGCAAAGTCCGCGGCGATGAGCGGGAACTGCTTCTTCATGTCGTGGGCGCTGAAATTGCGGCTCTCGTGCATCCAGCCCTGGATGGTGGCGATCCACCGTTCGGTGGCGGCGTCGGCGTCGCCCGGGTGGTTCTCATAGGGCTTGACCTGGCTGCGCAGGGCGCAGAGCATGTCGCCGTAGAAGATGCAGGCAATGACCTTGCGCAGCAAAGGCAGGGTCAGGGGCAGGCCGCTGTCCTTCTCCAGGCCGGAAAAGTTCAGCGAAGCCACCGGGATATCCCCGTAGCCCGACTTGACCAGGGCCTTGCGCAGCAGCTTGATGTAGTTGGAAGCCCGGCACCCGCCGCCGGTCTGGGTGATCAGCAGGGCGGTGTGCTTCAGGTCGTACTTGCCGCTGTTCAGGGCGTCGATGAACTGGCCGATGACCAGCAGGGCAGGGTAGCAGGTGTCGTTGTGGACGTATTTCAGCCCCAGCTGGGCCACCTCGCTGCCGCAGTTGCCCAGCACTTCCACATTGTAACCCTCACATTCCAGCGCCGCCGCCATCAGCCGGAACTGGGTCACGGCCATGTTGGGGATCAGGATTTTGTGGGTGTGGATCATATCCTTGGTAAAATTGGGGGTAGTGTACTCCATACGCTCAGCTCCTTGCTTTGTCTTCGGCGCGTTCATCCAAAGCGGCAAACAGGCTGCGCAGGCGGATGTTCACGGCGCCCAGGTTGGTGATCTCGTCGATCTTCAGCTGGGTGTACAGCTTGCCGCCCTCCTGCAGGATCTCGCGGGTCTCGTCGGTGGTGATGGCGTCCAGCCCGCAGCCGAAGCTCACCAGCTGCACCAGGTCCATGTCGGGCTGGGTGGTGCAGTATTTGGCGGCGGCGTACAGGCGGCTGTGATAGGTCCACTGGTTCAGCACCGAGGTGGGGAATTTCTCCATCAGGTGGCTCACCGAATCTTCGGTGACCACGGCGGCGCCCTGGCGGATGATCAGCTTGTCAATGCCGTGGTTGACCTCCGGGTCCACATGGTAGGGACGCCCGGCCAGCACCACAATGCGCTTGTGCTCTTCCCGGGCTTTGGCAATGATCTCGGCCCCCTTGGCCCGCACCTGCACCATGTGGCGCTCGTACTCGGCATAGGCGGCGTCGATGGCCTCGGCCACCGCACGGTGGTTCAGCCCCGGGAAATATTTGTCCAGAATGGCCGGGAACCGCTTGGTAAAGTCCTTGCGGCGGGCCAGGTTGACGTAATCGTAGATGAAGGTGGTGCCTTCCAGCTCGGGGCAGTTGCCCTCCAGCACTTCGGGGTAGTAGGCCACCACCGGGCAGTTGTAGTGGTTGTCGCCCAGGTGTTCGTCCACGTTGTAGCTCATGCAGGGGTAGAAGATGGCATCCACCCCCATCTTGACCAGCTCGGCAATGTGCCCGTGGGACAGCTTGGCCGGGAAGCAGGCGGTATCGCTGGGAATGGTGGCCTGGCCTTCCTGGTACAGCGCCCGGCTGGACACCGGACTGGTCTTGACCGCAAAACCCAGTTTGGTAAACAGGGTATGCCAGAAGGGCAGCAGTTCATACATGTTCAGGCACAGGGGCAGGCCGATGGTACCCCGGGGACTTTCGGGCTGGATCTTCTGGTAATCCAGCAGCAGCTGCAGCTTGTAGGCGTACAGGTTCAGCTCGTCGTCGGCGGCCTTGCCGGTCACCGGCTTGTCGCACCGGTTGCCGGAGATGAACCGCTTGCCGTCCGCAAAGATGTTCACGGTGAGCTGGCAGTGGTTGCCGCAGCCGTTGCAGGTCACGTTCTGCACCTCCTGGGAGAAGGCTTCCAGTTCCGCCTCGGTGAGGACGGTGCTGTGGGAATCGGCCTTGCTGTGGGCCTTGCCGTGGAGCGCGGCGCCGAAAGCGCCCATCAGACCGGCGATGTCCGGGCGGATGACCTCCACCCCCATTTCCTTCTCAAAGGCGCGCAGCACCGCTTCGTTGTAGAAGGTGCCGCCCTGGACCACGATGTTGCGGCCCAGCTCTTCGGGGCTGGAAGCGCGGATGACCTTGTACAGGGCGTTCTTGACCACCGAGATGGACAGGCCCGCGCTGATGTTCTCGATGGAAGCGCCGTCCTTCTGGGCCTGCTTGACGCTGGAGTTCATGAAGACGGTGCACCGGCTGCCCAGGTCCACCGGACGGTCGGCAAACAGCCCCAGGGCCGCAAACTCCTTCACGTCGTAGCCCAGAGCCTGGGCAAAGGTCTGCAGAAAGCTGCCGCAGCCGGAGGAGCAGGCTTCGTTCAGGAAGATGTTGCTGATGGCGCCGTCCTCGATCTTGAAGCACTTCATGTCCTGGCCGCCGATGTCGATGATGAAATCCACGTTGGGCATGAAATGCTTGGCGGCGGTGAAGTGGGCCACCGTCTCCACCAGGCCCCGGTCACAGTGGAAGGCGTTCTTGATGAGCTCCTCACCGTAGCCGGTGGTGGTCACGCTGGCAATCTGCAGGCCGGGGTGGTCCTTGTACAGCTTGAGCAGGGTCTCCCGCACCAGCGGAATGGGATTGCCCAGGTTGGGACGGTAGCTGGTGAAGAGGATGTTGCTGTTCTCGTCAATGACCACCAGCTTGATGGTGGTGGAGCCGGAGTCGATGCCGATGTGCACCGGGCCGCACTGAGCCCCGAAAGGCACGCAGGGCACGCAGGCCCGCATGTGGCGGGCATGGAAGTCCTCGTACTCCTGCTTGCTGGCAAACAGGGGAGGCAGGCTCACATAGGTGGCGGTGGCGCTGTAGTTGGCCAGCCGCTTGACCACCTCGCCCAGGTCGGACTCCCGGTCGGCGTAGAAGGCCGCGCCCAGCGCCACGTACAGCAGGCTGTTTTCCGGGCAGGTGCCGGTGAGGCCCAGGGTGTGGTCAAAGCTCTTGCGCAGCACGCTGGAGAAGGTGAGCGGTCCGCCCAGATAGAGCACATTGCCCTTGATGGGACGGCCCTGGGCCAGACCGGCGATGGTCTGGTTGACCACGGCCTGGTAGATGGAGGCCGCAATGTCCCCGGCCAGGGCGCCCTGGTTGATCAGGGGCTGGATGTCGCTCTTGGCGAAGACGCCGCAGCGGGACGCGATGGTGTAAGTCCGGGTAGACTGCTGCGCCGCCTTGTCCATCTCGTCGGCGCTCATCTTCAGCAGGGTGGCCATCTGGTCGATGAAGGCACCGGTGCCCCCGGCACAGGAACCGTTCATGCGCACCTCGGTGCCGTTGGTGAGGAAGAGGATCTTAGCGTCCTCGCCGCCCAGCTCGATGATGCAGTCGGTGCCGGGGGCCAGACGGTTGGCCGCCACGCGGGTGGCAAACACCTCCTGCACAAAGGGCACACCGCAACTGTCCGCCAGGCCCATGCCCGCCGAACCCGAGATGGCCAGCATGGCCCGGCCGCCGGGCACATAGTCCTTGGCCACGCGCTGCAGCAGCTCCTGGCCTTTTTCCAGAATATGGCTGTAATGACGTTCGTATGTAGAATAAATGATCTTGTCCTGCTCATCGAGCACGACGCATTTGATGGTGGTAGAACCGATGTCGAGACCGACTCTCATGAATTGACCTCCGCCTGTGGGATTATGTGGAAACACCGCGAAAAACGCGGACGAAAATGAGGGTAAATCAGTTTATTGTATCGCAACACGGCGATTTTTGCAAGAGGCGTTCGCCGTATGTCCTACAAACCCATTATTTAGTATATAAGGCGTTTTTGAACTGGATTTGAACGAAAGAAGGCAGATTTTGCCATCTTGCAGCAAAATCTGCCAAAAGTCCGGCTTCAGCCCCGGGATGCCCGGCGCAAAGCCTCCACTTCTTCGGTTGTCAGGGGGCGCCAGGCCCCCGGTTCCAGGGTCTCGTCCAGGGCCACCGGGCCGATGGCGGTGCGGTGCAGCCCGTTCACCCCGGCGCCGTACACCCCGAACATCCGCTTGATCTGGTGGTACACCCCCTGGTGCAGAACGACCTTCACCACGCAGGGGTCGGTGCCCCAGGGCCCGACTTCCGCCGGGTCCATCGTCTGCCCGTCCGCCAGGGTCACCCCGGCGGCAAAGCCAGCCTGCATGGCGGGGGTCAGGGGGGTGTCCAGGGTGACGATGTACTCCTTGGACACATGCCGCCCCGGGGCCTGAATGTCGTGGGCAAAGCCCCCGTCGTCGGTGAGCAGCACAAACCCGGTGCTGGTCTTGTCCAGCCGCCCGGCGGGAAACAGCTGCCGCCGGGGATAGGCCTGGGCCACCAGGTCGGTGACGGTGGTGTCGTGCTTGTCCCGGCTGGCGCTCACCACCCCTTCGGGCTTGTTCAGCATCAGGTAGACGTATTTCTCATAGCGGCCGGTGAGCGGCGTGCCGTTCACCGCCACTTCGGCGTTGGTTTCGTCGATCTGGGTGTCCGCCTTGCGGCACAGCGCCCCGTTCACCGTCACCGCCCCGGCGGCAATCCGCTTGCGGCTCTCACTGCGGGGCACCCCCAGCCGTTCGGCCAGGTACTTGTCCAGCCGCATCAGCCCCGGGCCTCCGCGGTGATGGGGGCGGTCTTGCCCCGGGTGACCTTGACCAGGTCGGCGGGAGCGGCCTCGATCTGGGTGCCGATGCGCCCCGCCGACACCATAATGGTGTCCTGGGCCAGGCAGCTTTCGTCAAAGACGGTGGCAAACTGCTTCTTCATGCCCACCGGGCTGCAGCCGCCCCGCACATAACCGGTGGTTTTCAGCAGGTCGGCCACATGCAGCATGGACACGCTCTTCACCCCGGCGGCCTTGGCGGCCTTCTTCAGGTCCAGCTCTTCCTGCACCGGAATGACGAACACATAAAAGTTCCGGTCCGCCCCCTGGGTGACCAGGGTCTTGAACACCTTGGCCGGGTCCTGCCCGGTCAGGGCGGCCACGGTGGCGCCGTCCACGGCGGTGCCTTCCTCGTGGGGATATTCGTGGGCGGTGTAGGCGATTTTGGCGCGCTCCAGCATGCGCATGGCGTTGGTCTTGGCTTCCTTGGACATGGTGACAAACCCCTCTCAATTGACAAAATAAAACGTGATGGTGCAAAAAATCCGGCCGCAGCCGAAGGAACAATGTCGTGTTTGCACCCAAATTATAGCCCGGCAGGAAAAAGTTGTAAAGCACTCTTGACTTTAGTGCATTAAAGTGCTAAACTAATGCCTGTCAAAACATACCGCCCAGCGGGCCAACAATAAGAGACAGGAAAGGGAAAGAATCATGATCATCGTATTGAAGCACAACGCACCCCAGGACAAAATCGACCAGTTCTGCGGCGAACTGCGGTCCATGGGCTATGAAATCAACGATTCGGTGGGCAGCGACACCCATATTCTGGGCCTGATCGGGGACACCAAAGCCCTGAGCGAAAGCTGGGTGCTGGCCAACCCGGTGGTGGACACCTGCCGCCGGGTGTCGGAACCCTACAAGAAGGCCAACCGCAAATTCCACCCCGACGACACGGTGGTGGACGTGGGCGGCCACAAGATCGGCGGGGGCCATTTTGCGGTGATGGCCGGTCCCTGCAGCGTGGAGAGCAAGGCGCAGATCATCGAGGTGGCCCAGCGGGTGCAGGCCGCGGGGGCGTCCATCCTGCGGGGCGGCGCCTTCAAGCCCCGCACCAGCCCCTACAGCTTCCAGGGTCTGCGGGCCGAAGGGCTGGAACTGCTGCAGGAAGCCCGGGCGGTGACCGGGCAGCCCATTGTCACCGAGCTGATGAACAACGAGCATATTCCCCTGTTTGAGGAAGCCAAGGTGGATATGATCCAGATCGGTGCGCGGAACATGCAGAACTTTGAGCTGCTCAAGGCGGTGGGGCGCACCAACATTCCGGTGCTGCTCAAGCGGGGCCTTTCCTCCACCCTGGAAGAGCTGGTCATGAGCGCCGAGTACATCATGGCCGAGGGCAACCCCAACGTGGTATTGTGCGAGCGGGGCATCCGCACCTTCGAGACCAGCATGCGCAACACCCTGGACATCTCGGCGGTGCCCATGCTGAAAAAGATGACCCATCTGCCGGTGGTCATCGACCCCAGCCACGCGGCGGGCATCGCCTTCATGGTGCCGTCCCTGGCAGCGGCGGCCGTGGCCGTGGGCGCGGACGGGCTGATGATCGAGGTGCACAACGACCCCGCCAAGGCCAAGAGCGACGGCGCCCAGAGCCTGACCCCCGACGCTTTCGACACCCTGATGCAGACCATCCGTCCGGAACTGGAATTTTTTGGCAAAACGCTGAACTGAGAATCGGTACTTGCAATTTTTGACAAAAGTACGTTATAATAAGGGACGTGCTCCGCAAAACGGCGGGGCGCGTCTCTTTTGTATTTTCCCGAAAGGTTGTGATTTTGCCCTTGACGCAAACAAAAGCTGTGGCCGAAACACGGCCTTTTGTGCGGTTCCTGGCTTCGTCTTTGTCCTCCAGCGTGGTGGACCTGGGGGCCTTCGCGGTGCTGTGCGCCCTGCTCCAGGACCATATGGCCGAAAGCGTGGCCATCCTGGCCGCCACCATCGCGGCCCGGGTGCTGTCCTCCCTGTGCAACTATCTGCTGAACTATTTCCTCGTGTTCCACAGCCACACCTCCCACGGGCGGTCGGCCACCCTGTACACCACCGTCACCGTCCTCAAGACGCTGTGCAGCGGGGTGCTGGTGGCGGCGCTGGCCGCCGTGCTGCCCGCCGTGCCGGAACTGTTTTTGAAGATTCCGGTGGACTGCACCCTCTTCTTTGCCAACTACCTGGCCCAGAAAAAGTTTGTCTATTGATTCCTATGTACGCAAAACACCCCCGGCTGCCGTGGCCGGGGGCATTTTTTATGTCTGGGCGGCAGCTTCCAGGGCAGCCAGGTCGGCGGGGGTGTCCACGTCCGCCAGCTCCCGGCCGTCGGGGCAGTCCAGCAGCCGCACCGGGCAGGGGGCGTCCTTCAGCACGCTGCGGCCGCCCTGCCCGGGGGCCAGGGTTTTCAACTGCGGCAGCAAACATGGGGGAAAAAACACCGGCGCCCCCGGCTGGCCGTCATGGGCGGGCCGCCAGACGGCATTGGGGTCGTGGGCGGCGCAGAAGAGCAGCGCCTGCACCGTTTCGGCGGTGAGCAGGGGCTGGTCGGCGGGGCAGAAGAGGCAGCCTTCCGGGTCGCCCAGGGCCTCCAGCCCCAGGCGGATGGTATCGCTGCGGTTTGGCAGGGCGTGCAGGAGCACCGGGACCCCTTCCTTCCGGCAGAAGGCGGCGGCGTCCTCGCTGCGGGTGACCACGATCCGCCGGTTTGGCGAAAACAGTCGGTCGGTGGCATCCAGCGCCCGGCCCAGCATCGGCCGACTCTGAAAATCCGCCAGCAGCTTGCCACCGGGCCCGAACCGCACCCCCAATCCGGAGGCCATCACCACGCAGCCGGGGTCGTGGGGCCGGTCCAGGTCCAGCACAAACACATCCGGCCGTGCAAGCAGCGCCCGCAGAAAGGGCAGGTCCGCCTTGCGCACTGCCGCCGCCACCCGGCAGCGGTCGAAGGCAGCCTCCAGGGCGGCGCGGTAGGGGGGGCAGCCGGTTTCCAGGTACCCGATCTCGTCCACCGTCACCCAGGCCCCGGCCGGGGCGGCGTCCAAGGCGGCAATGCCCGGGGCAAAGCCGTCGGGCAGGGGGCACATGCGGGTGTCCGGGCCGGGCAGGGAAGGATCAAACACCCCGATGGGGGTGCAGGCCCCGCGGGCGGTGCGCAGGTACACCCCCTGACCCTTCCGGGCAAAGGTCAGGATGTCCGGCCCATCCCCCGCCCCCAGCAGGGGTAAAACGGCGGCCAACAGGGTGCTTTTGCCCGCGCCCCGGCCCCCGGTGAGGAGAAAATGCCGCTTGCCCGAAGCCAGAAAGGCCCGCGCCGCGGCGCCGGGGATGGGATGCAAAAGGGATGGGGACATGGCAGGGGCCTCCTTTCAAAAAACAGATTCAACCCGGAAAAAACAGCGCTTCCAGCGGGGTTTGCAGCTCCCGGGACAGATGGAAGGCCAGGGCCAGGGTGGGGTCGTACTTGTTGTTTTCAATGGCGTTGATGGTCTGGCGGGTCACGCCGCAGCGCCGGGCCAGCTCCTCCTGGGAGAGCCCCAGCTCCTTGCGCCGGGTCTTGATGGTGTTCTGCATATCAGTCGCCGTGCTTTCTCTTGTAGTACAGCAACACCACAAAGTAGGTCATGGCGATGACGCTGAGCTTGGGGAAGGGGTTCACCTCCATGGCTTCCATCCGGACTATGGAGGCAATGACATCATACATCAGGGTTAGAACCACCACCAGCAGGGTGAAGGTGCTGGTCTTCCAGACAATGAGCTTGTGGCGTTCGTCGCCGGTTTTCAGCAGGGATACCACCATCGCCACATCCAGGCCGATCAGCGCCAGCAGAAACAACGCGAAGGGAATCAGAAGCAGGGCATTGATGTTCATCACGCGACCTCCTTTACAGGGCAAAATGTAAAATACTTTTTACACTTTCATTGTAAAAGACACGGGATGAAATGTCAAGATGTTTTTACATTTTGGGGCGAAAAAAGGCCCGGACGGCAATCTGCGTCCGGGCCGGTTGTTTATGGTGTAAGGTGGGAAAATTCCCGCTGCCACAAAAGGCGGTTTTCCTCGGCGCAGCGGTCCCGGTAGCGGGCGTAGGCCTCCAGAAAGGCTTTGCCCTGCGGGGTCAGCTTGCTGCCGCCCCCGGCGTGGCCCCCGGCGCTGCGGGTGGTCAGGGGATAGCCCAGGGCGGATTCCGCCGTGTGCAGCAGCCGCAGGGCCTTGGTGTAGGCCATGCCCATGGCCATGGCGGAGGCCCGCAGGGAACCGGTCTGCTCCACCCCCCGCAGCAGGCGGTAGGGGCCTTCCCCAAAGAACTTGTTGCCCTCGTCGTCGTAGAGGTACACGCGGGTCACGGGTTTCACAGGGCATCCGCCTCCTTCAGCATCACCAGATGGGATTGGCCGTGGTCGTCGGTGCAGCGGCGCAGACAGACCGGGCCATACAGCCGGGCCAGGGCGGCGGTGAGGGTCTCCTCCCTGTCCCGCCCCGGGTACACCAGCCCCGCCGCCCGGCCGCCGTCCACCGGCAGCAGGGCATCGCAGAAATTCAGCGCCAGGTTGGGGTCGTGCAGGCTCAGCAGCACCGCCCGGTCCCCCTTAGCGGCAACCTCCCGCAGCAGGTGCAGGGTGCGGTGCCGGGCCCGCAGGTCCAGGGCGCTTTCCGGCTCGTCCAGCAACAGCAGGTCCGCCCCGCTCACCAGCGCCCGGGCCAGCAGACACAGCTGCTTTTGCCCCTCGCTCAGGGTCAGGTAGCTTTCCCCGCCCCGGCCGGGCAGACCCACGGTGTCCAGCATCTCCGCCGCCGCCCGGCGCATGGCCGGGGTGGGGGGCTGCAGCAGGCCCAGATGGGGGTTGAACCCCATGAGCACCACGTCCAGCACCGAAAGTTCGATGGCCAGCCCGCTGCGCTGGGGAATGTATCCGCACCGCCGGGCCAGGGCCCTGGGGCGCAGGCTTTCCAGCGCCGTGCCGTCCAGAAGGCATTGTCCCTGGTGGGGCAAAATGCCGCAGATGGCCTTGATCAGGGTGGTTTTGCCGCTGCCGTTGGCCCCCAGCACCCCCAGCACGCAGCCGCCGGGTAGGGTAAAGGAAAGGTCATGCACCACATCCCGGCCGTGGTACCCGGCGGTGAGGTGGTTCACTTGCAGTTGTTTCATGTCCGTCGGCCCTCCCGCACCAGCAGAAAGACCAGGAAAGGCGCCCCCAGCAGGCTGGTGAAGATGCTCACCGGCAGTTCGGTGGCGGCCACGCTGCGGGCCAGGATATCGGCGGCGCACAGCAGGGCCGACCCCACCAGCCCGCTCAGGGCCAGGGTGGGGGTGCGGCTGCCCTTGCACACCAGCCGGGCGGCGTGGGGGGCCAGCAGGCCCACAAAGCTCACCAGGCCGGTCAGGCTGACCACCGCCGCCACCGCCAGGGTGGCCGCCAGCAGCACCAGCAGCCGCAGGGCGGTGACGTTCACCCCCAGCATCCTGGCTTCGCCCTCCTCGGCGCTGAGCAGCAGCACCTGCCGGTGCAGGGCGAACAGAGCCGCCACACACACCGCGCAGATGCAAAGGTTCACCGGCAGGGCGGATGCCTTCACCCCGTTCAGGCTGCCCATGATCCAGTATTCGATGGAGGCCAGTTCCCGCTCGGGGTCGGCGGTGAGCTTCAGACACATGAGTACCGTCTGGGCCAGGGCGTGCACCGCAATGCCCGCCAGCACGATGGTCCCGCTCTGGCCCCGGCGGTCGAGAGCCGAAAGCCCCAGCGCCAGCAGCACCGCCGCCAGGGCACCCCCGAAGGCGGCCAGGGTGATTTCCGCCGCGCCGGACAGGAACAGAATCCCCGCCGCGGCCCCGGCGCTGGCCCCCGAGGACACCCCGATGATGTCCGGGGAGGCCAGGGGATTGCGGAAGACCGTCTGGTACACAAAGCCGCACACCCCCAGGGCAAAGCCCCCGCACACCCCGGTCAGGGCCCGGGGCAGGCGCAGGGTCAGAAACACCTGGCGCTGCATCTCGTCATGAAAGAGGCCCGCCACCGTCAGGGGGTACTTGCCCACCAGCAGGCTGGCTATGCCAAGTGCCGCCACCAGCAGGGCAGCGGCACAGAGCAGGGCGGCCTCAGGCCGCCGGGTAGGTGAAGTGGTAGAAGGTGTCATAGTAGTTGCCCATCACGGCGTTGGCATCCTCGGTGCTCATGACTTCGGGGTGCAGCACGGAAGCCAGCCAGACCGAACCCAGAATGCCGCTGGGCACCGGGCTGTCCCAGGCTTCGGCGTCGCCGGGAATCTGGTAGACGTTGCCGTTGACCACGGCGGTGCAGGAGGCCAGGGCTTCATCGTTCAGCACGTCCTCGCAGGTGTAGGAAGCGTCGGACGCCAGGATGATGTACTGGGGGTCCCAGGCCAGGATCTGCTCGTAGCTCACCTCGGCCCAGTAGGTGTCGGTGATTTCGGCGGCCACATTCTGCCCGCCTGCCAGGCGGATCATGTCGCTCTGGTACATGGCGTCACCGGCGGTGGACAGCAGGTCGGAGTTGCCCGCCAGATAGACGGTGGGGCGCTCCACGTCGGCCATCATGGTTTCCAGGGCGGACTGCTCGTCGGCGGAGAAGGCCAGCAGCTGGTCGGCGGCCTCGGTGCTGCCGGTGGCGGTGCCCACCAGGGAGATGGTCTCCTTCAGCAGGTCCTGGTCCTCGGGGTTGATGAGGATGACCGGAATGCCCATGCCGGACAGGGTCTCGGCAGCGTCGGACAGCTTCAGGGGCAGAATGACCAGGTCGGGCTCCAGGGCGGCGCAGCCTTCCAGGTCAAACTCCTTGGCGGAACCCACGTTGGGCAGTTCCAGCAGCTGGGGAGCGCTCAGGAAATAGATGGGCCGGGTGTCGGCCTTGGCCTCAATGCCCACCAGCTTGTCGGTCTGGCCCAGGGCGATGAGCAGGCTGGTGGAGATGTAGTAGCCGCTGACAATGCGCTGGGGCTCGGACTCGATGGTCACTTCCCGGCCGGCCTGGTCGGTGACGGTGACCGGGAAGGCGGCAGCTTCGACTTCCAGGGTGGCCTCGGGGGCCGGAGTCTCGGCGGCCGCTTCGCTGGTGGCCGGGGCCGGGGTGGCACCCAGACTGTCGGAAGGGGCAGCGCAGCCGGCGGCACTCAGGGCCAGGGCGGCGGCCAGCACAAAGGACAAAAGGCGTTTCATGTTGATTTTTCTCCTCTTTCTGTGTTCTGTACATCGTTGTAGTTCAAAAACTACAACGAGATTGTAGCACAGATGGCTTTCGGTTTCAATCAAAATGTGATACTATAAGGCTATATAGTGGTAAAAATGCGGACTTCTGCGGATTTTTGCCCAAAATACGGCCCCGGCAGCGGGCCGCAAAGGAGAAATGTTCCGATGCTGAGCATCCAAAACTATCTGCGCGCCGAAAGTCTGGACCAGGCGTATCAGCTCAACCAGAACCGGCGCAGTCATCTGCTGGCCGGCATGCTGTGGCTGCGCCAGTCCGACATCACGGTGGGCACCGCCATCGATCTGTGTGACCTGGGCCTGGATACCATCGAGGAAACCCCGGAAGAGTACCGCATCGGGGCCACGGTGCCCCTGCGCAGGCTGGAACACCACCAGGGCATCGCCGCCCTCACCGGCGGTGCGGTGGAAGCGGCCCTCAAGGACATTGTAGGGGTGCAGTTCCGCAACATGGCTACGGTGGGGGGCAGCATCTGGGGGCGGTTCGGCTTTTCCGACGTGCTCACCGTGCTGCTGGCCGCCGACTGTGAGGTGGAACTGTACAAGGCCGGGCGTATTTCCCTGGAAAGATTTGCCGCCATGCCCTACGACCGGGACATCCTCACCCATGTGGTGCTCAAGAAGACCCCCGGCCCCATGGCCTACCATGCGGTGCGCAACGCCCGCACCGACTTCCCGGTGCTGACCTGCGCCGCCTCCTGCCTGGACGGGCAGTACAAGGTGGTCATCGGTGCCCGCCCCGGCAAGGCGGTGGTGGTGCACGACGAGCAGGGCCTGCTGAAGGAGGGAATCACCCCCGAAAGCGCCAGGGCCTTCGCCGATTACGCCGCCGAAACGGTGCCCACCGGGTCCAATTCCCGGGCGGGGGCCGAATACCGCACCCACCTGGTGCGGGTACTCACCCAGCGGATGCTGTGCCAGCTGGCAGACAAGGAGGGCTGAATTTATGGAAATCAAACTGCAGCTCAACGGCCGGGCGGTGTGCGTGCCCGACGTGGCCCCCGATACCACTTTGTATGATTTTCTGCGCGCCCAGGGCTGTGCCAGCGTGAAATGTGGGTGCGAAACCTCCAACTGCGGGCTGTGCACCGTCTTTCTGGACGATGTGCCGGTGCTGTCCTGCTCGGTGCTGGCAGCCCGGGCGGCGGGGCACAAGGTCACCACCCTGGAAGGCCTGCAGGCCGAAGCGGCAGAGTTCGTGGGCTTCATTGCAGACCAGGGCGCCGACCAGTGCGGCTTCTGCAACCCCGGCTTTGTGATGAACACCATCGCCCTGCTGCGGGAAAACCCCGACCCCACCGACGAGGAGATCAAGGCGTACTTGTCCGGCAACCTCTGTCGCTGCTCCGGCTATGAGGGGCAGCTGCGGGGCATCCGCCGTTTCCTGGATTCCCGCAAGGAGGTGCCCCATGCCTGAGAACAAGACCAAATATGTGGGCACAGCGGTGCGCAAAAAGGATTCTTTGCAGCTGCTGCTGGGCAAGCCGGTGTACACCGCCGACATCGCCCCCCAGGGCGCCCTGGTGGTCAAGCTGCTGCGCAGCCCCCACGCCAACGCCATGGTGAAAACCATCGACACCACCATCGCCAAAAAGGTTCCCGGCGTGGTGGATATCTACACCTGGCAGGATGTGCCCCACAACCGCTACACCAACGCGGGCCAGACCTACCCCGAACCCTCTCCCTACGACCGGCTGATTCTGGACAGACATCTGCGGTTTGTGGGGGACCCGGTGGCCATCATTGCCGCCGAGACCGAGAAGGCCGCCCACAAGGCCATGAAGCTCATCAAGGTGGAATACGAGGTGCTGGACGCGGTGCTGGATTTCCGCACCGCCAAGGACAACCCCACCCTGGTCCACCCGGAGGAGGACTGGCTCCCCCTGTGTGATGTGGGCGGGGACAACCACCGCAACCTGGTGGCCAGCGGCGAGGAAAAGGACGGCGACGTGGAGGCGGTGCTGGCCGGGTGCGACATCGTGCTGGACCACACCTACCACACCCGGGCCGCCAACCAGGCCATGATGGAGACCTTCCGCACCTACACCGACCTGGACCGGTACGGGCGTCTGCATGTGCTTTCTTCCACCCAGATCGTCTTCCACTGCCGCCGCATCCTGTCCCGGGCACTGGGCATTCCCAAAAGCCGCATCCGGGTGGAAAAGCCCCGCATCGGCGGCGGTTTCGGCGCCAAGCAGACCTCGGTGAGCGAGGTCTACCCCGCCTTTGTCACCATGAAGACCGGCCGCCCCGCCATGATCACTTACACCCGGCAGGAAAGCCAGATCGCCGGTTCCCCCCGCCACGAGATGGAAGTGCGGGTGCGGCTGGGCGCCGACAAGGACGGACGCATCCGGGCGCTGGACCTGTACACCCTGTCCAACTCCGGCGCCTACGGCGAACACGGCCCCACCACCGTGGGCCTTTCGGGCCACAAGTCCATCCCCCTGTACACCGGCAGCCTGGAAGCCTTCCGCTTCCGGTATGACGTGGTGTACACCAACCTCCAGGCCGCCGGCGCCTACCGCGGCTACGGCGCCACCCAGGGCATCTTTGCGGTGGAATCCATCGTCAATGAGCTGGCCGAAAAGCTGCACATCGACCCCACCGAGCTGCGGGACCGCAACATGGTGCGCCAGGGCATGACCATGCCCGCCTATTACAACGAACCCGCCAACGCCTGCGCCCTGGACCGGTGCATGGCCCGCTGCCGGGAAATCTTTGACTGGGAGCACCGGTATCCCGTGCGGGATATGGGCAACGGCAAGGTCCGGGCCGCCGGTGTGGCCATGGCCATGCAGGGCTCCGGCATTTCCGGGGTGGACGTGGGGTCCGTGACCCTGAAACTCAGCGAGGACGGCACCTACAACCTGATCATCGGCGCCGCCGACATGGGCACCGGGTGCGATACCATCCTGGCCCAGATGGCGGCCGATTGCATGGACTGCCCGGTGGAGGATGTGGCCGTCTTCGGCGCCGACACCGACGTGTCCCCCTACGATTCCGGCTCCTACGCCTCCTCCACCACCTACGTCACCGGCAAGGCGGTGGAAAAGGCCTGTGCCGAGCTCACCGGCCGCATCTGCACCATCGGCGCCGAGCTGCTGGGCTGCGACGCCGCCGACGTGACCTTTGAGGGCAGCTGCGTGCGGGCCGCCGACGGCCGCACCGTCAGCCTCACCGACATCGCCTACAAGTCCCAGGTGTCCAACAACTGCGCCGCCGAGGTCACCGCCACCCATTCGTCCCCGGTCTCCCCGCCGCCCTTCATGGTGGGCATGGCCGAAATCGAGCTGGACAAGCTCACCGGCGAAGTGCAGGTGCTGGAATACGACGCCGTGGTGGACTGCGGCACCCCCGTGAACCCGGCCCTGGCCCGGGTCCAGACCGAGGGCGGCATCGCCCAGGGCATCGGCATGACCCTGACCGAGAACGTGACCTACGACGCCGCCGGAAAACCCATCGAATCCAGCTTCATGCAGTACAAGATTCCCACCCGGTTGGATGTGGGCCACCTGCATGTGGAGTTCGAGAGCAGCTACGAGCCCACCGGCCCCTTCGGCGCCAAGTCCATCGGAGAGATCGTCATCAACACCCCCGCCCCCGCCATCGCCCACGCCATCATGCGGGCCACCGGCGTGTGGCACCGGGAACTGCCCATCACCCCCGAAGTGATTGCCATGGGCAAGGCCGACGAGGACTGATTTTTTCTGAATATCGCCCCAAAACCACGAAAATCCCGCTCACCGCAGCAAGACGGTGGGCGGGATTTTCCATTTTTTCAACCGTTTGGCCGGATTTTGTGGAAAACTTTCCGGGCCGGGGCTCACACCAGCCGGAAGGTCACCTCGACCTGATGGTCCTCCTGGGCGCTCACGTGGTAGGGGGCTTCCACATCGGTGCCCCAGCTGTCAATGCCGCCCACGCCCCGCATGGCGGCGTAGACGCACAGATGGGTGTGGCAGCTGCGGCCCAGGTCCTCCCGGTGGTCGGCGGCCTCCAGCTCCTGGGCGGAGTGGGGCAGCACCGAGAAGGCAAAGGGCTTGTCCTCCATCACCAGTTCCAGGGCAGCGTCGGCGGCGCCGGTGGGACCCTGGCGGTCCAGGCGCAGGCTGTGGGTGTGGATGTGGCAGCCACAGTCCTGGGGAACCAGATAGTCGGGAAGATGGGGCTCGTCGGTGTGGCGGCCGAAGGCCCCGCCCTTGTACCGGTCGGGGTAGGTCTCGCCCGAAAGGCCGGTCCAGCTGTACCGGGCCACCGGGCGGGGCGTGGCCAGCCGGAAGCCGAAGCAGGGCAGCTCGGGCAGTCCCGTGGCCCCGTGGTAGACGGCCTGCACCGTCAGGGCGCCCTCGGCGGTGACGGTGTACCGCAGTTCGGCTTCGGCGCCGGGCACGGCGGGGCTGACAAAGGTATAGCGGATCACAAACCGGCGGGAGGATTCCTCCTCCACCTGGTGGCCGGTGCACTGGGGTTGGGCGTCGGCGGCCTGCCAGGCAGCGCTGCGCCCGGGGAAGCCGCAGCCCTTGTCGTTTTCGGTGGCGGCCCGCCAGAACACCGGGCGGGGCGCACGGTACAGCCATTCGGCGCCGTGGGCCCGCAGGCTCACCGGGCCCTGCTCGGTGAAGGAGAAGAGCAGTTCGAACCCGTCGCCCCGCACCCCGATGTTCACATCCCCGTGGGAGATCACCAGGTCCCCGAGTTCGGCGCCGGCGTCGGCAAAGGCCTGGGCCTGCCGGGCCAGATTGCGGGCGCTCTGGGCCTCGGTGCGGGCGTTGGCGGCGTCAAAGGCGGCCCGGGCGGCGGGGGTCATGTGCCAGTACCGCACCTCCTGCATGGCAGGCTTTTCGGTGCCGTCCGCAAAGACGATGCCGTTGGCACAGAAGTTGTAGTCGGTGGGGCGCTCCTCAAAGTCGCCGCCGTAGCCCAGCACCCGGCGCCCGGCGGCGTCGGTGTGCCACAGGGCCTGGTCCATATAGTCCCAGATGAACCCGCCCTGGTACTGGGGATATTCCTCGCCCAGGCGCACATAGCTTTCCATGCCGCCCAGGCTGTTGCCCATGTCGTGCATGTACTCGCACAAAATGAACGGCTTGGTGTGGGGGCCCTCCAGGTAGGCCTGGATCTCGTCGGGCTTGGCGTACATGCGGGATTCCATGTCGCTGATCTCGTCGAACTGGCGGCAGTGGAAGACCCCTTCATAATGCACCAGCCGCCCGGGGTCGTTTTCGTGGAAGAACCGGCTCATGGCCAGGATGTCCTCCCCGGCGTAACTCTCGTTGCCGCAGGACCAGATGAGCACGGCGGTGTGGTTCTTGTCCCGCTCAAACATGCTGCGGGCCCGGTCCACCACACAGTCCTTCCATTCGGGCAGACTGCCGGGCACGTTCCAGCTGGGCTCCACCGCCCCCATCTTCTGCCAGGAACCGTGGCTTTCCAGGTTGGTCTCGTCGATCATGTAGATGCCGTTTTCGTCGCACAGGTCGTACCACAGACTCTGGTCGGGGTAATGGCAGGTGCGCACCGCATTGATGTTGTTGCGGCGGAAGGTCTCCATGGCCCGGTACATGTCCTCGGGGCCGATGGCCCGGCCGGTCTCGGGGTTCCACTCGTGGCGGTTGACGCCGTTGAAGTAGATGCGTTCCCCGTTCAGGCACATGATGCCGTCCTTCATCTCAAAACGGCGGAAACCGGTTTGGTAGCTTATAACCTCCTGTTCCCGCCCGGCGGCATCCAGCAGGGTCAGGGTGACGGTGTACAGCGCCGGGTCGTTGTGGTTCCAGGCGCGGACGCCCGCCAGACGGATGGTATGGGCGCAGAGATACTCGCCCTCGGGGTACAGGTCCAGGGGGGCGTCGTAGAGAACGGCCCCGCCCGGGGCGGCGATGCGGCAGCCCACCGAGGCACCGTCGGCAGACAGCCCTTCGGCGGCGGAAATCTTCAGCCGGGGGGCCAGGGTGCCGGTGGTGTTGTCCTCCTCCAGCCCGGCCCGCAGCCACAGGTCTTCCAGGTGCAGGTCCGCCTTGGCGTAGAGGTACACCGGGCGGAAGATGCCGGAAAACCGGAAAAAGTCCTGGTCCTCGATCCAGGAAGCGCTGCACCGCTTGTGCACTTCCACGCACAGGCGGTTGTTTTCGGGGCGCAGATAGGGGGTCAGGTCAAAGTCGGCGGGGGTGAAGGTATCCTCGCTGTAGCCCACGAACTGGCCGTTGCACCAGCAGTAGAAGGCCTGTTCCACCCCCTGGAAGCTGACGCACACCCGCTTGCCCTGCAACGCGGGGTCCAGGTCGAAGGTGCGCACATAGCTGCCCACGGGGGCGTTGTCCCAGTCGATCTGGGGCGGACGCAGGAACTTCTTGCCGTCCCAGGGATACATGGTGTTGATGTACTGCAGCTGGCCGTAGCCCTGCAGTTCCATATGCCCGGGCACCCGGATGGCACCGAAGCCGGACAGGTCGGCGTCTTCGGCCCAGAAATCCGCGGGGCGGGCGGCGGGGCAGAGGCTGTAGGCAAACTGCCATTCCCCGTCCAGGGACTGGCGAGGTTCGGTGCCGCCGATGGTCCAGTGATGGTCGGAGTGGGCGGGCAGACGGTTGACCGCGAACACCCGGGGATCGGTCAGCCAGGAAAGTTCGGGTTTCATACGCCCTCCTGTTCCGGGACCAGATCACGGCCCCATGCTTCAATCTGGGTCAGGGCGGGGAAGGGGGAAGGCCCTTCCGCCTGGATCAGTTCCTTGAGCACCAGCCCGGTGACCGTCTTGGGGG
>NZ_JACJJP010000031.1 GCF_016900095.1 Gemmiger formicilis | reverse complement strand
TTTTTTGCCCGGGGAGGGGGCGGCTGCTTGGGGAACGGCAGGCAGCCGTTTAGTCCTTCCTTTTGTGACCAAAAGGAAGCGAAAAGTCCCACCGTTTCGACGCGGTGGACGCCGACCAGGGCTGCGGCTTTTTGTATCGTGCCATGGCACGATACAAAAAACAACACGAAGTGTTGGTTCCTTAATCGGTCGGCCGCGCACAGCGGCCAATGGTTGGGTGAGAGACTTTGCCCCGTTGGGAGTGCGGCCACCTACCGACGGCCTACTCAGGTCCTGGGGGACCTGAGCAAGGAAGATTTTTTAAATGCCGCGTCCGGAAAGCCTCCCCTGTGTAAGGGGAGGTGCCGCGCAGCGGCGGAGGGGTTGTAAACCCTGCCTGATTTTCCGTTATCGGGCAGTACCTTCAAGTCTCCAACCCCTCAGTCGCCTTCGGCGCCAGCTCCCCTTACACAGGGGAGCCTTTGGCTGCCTTGCCTGCAAAACAAAAAAGGACAGGCCCAAACCTGTCCTTGCAAAGGTATTACAGAATCCGCTGTCCGTTGATGACCAAAGCAAACTTCTGGCCCAGGGCCTCGGCGGCCTTGCGGCACAGGATCATCCGGTCCAGGAAGATCTCGAAATAATCCATCACCGCGCACATCTGGGTGTCGATGGTCAAGGTCAGCCGGACCTCGCCGTTTTCCAGGGTGACTTTCGATTCCCGCACCGAGGAATTCACCCGGTCGTGGATGTCGTAGGTGGCGGGGTCGATGTTGCGCACCCGGTTGGCCCGCACGTCGGTCTTGTCCGCCAGGATCAGGGCGGCAGCCACCGCGTTCACCGGGAAGGCCGTGCCCTCGTCGTGGTTGCCGATGGCCGTGATGATGGTGGCCGTCTCCTCAGGGGGAAAACCCATCTTGTCCAGAATACGGAAAGCCATCACCGCCCCGCTCTGGGCGTGGTCGATGCGGTTGACCACGTTGCCGATGTCGTGCAGCCACCCGGCAATGGCCGCCAGCTCGGCGGTGCGGGCGTCGTAGCCCAGGGTGACCAGAATCTGGCTGGCCAGGGCCGAAACCCGACCCACATGGGCAAAGCTGTGCTCGGTGAAGCCCAGCGCCCGCAGGCTCTCGTCGGCTTTGCGGATGTAGGTGTTCACTTCCTCGTTGTGTTTGACCTGTTCCAGGGTGACGGACATGGGCAAGCCCTCCTTTGCGGTACTGCTTCCAGCATACCACGCAGGCAGGGCCGGACACAAGTAAATTTTGCGTCAATTATGCCGGGCACAGCTCCCGGTACACCCCGCACAGGGCCTGGCCCATCCGGGGCAGGCTGCGGGCTTCGGCCACCGCCCGCCCGGCGGCGGTCACGTCCGGCAGCGTCCCGGTCAGGATGCCCTCGGCCCTGGCCGCAAACCCGGCGTCGTCCGCCGCCTTGTACACGTTCACCCCGTCGGTCAGCCAGCCCTCGTACACCGGAATGTCCCGCAACAGCACCGGCACCCCGCAGGCCAGGGCTTCCAGCACCACAATGCCCTCGGTCTCCTCATGGCTGCAGAAGCAGAACAGATCCGCCCCGCAGTAGGCGTCCCGCAGCTCGGCCTGGGTCACAAACCCCGCAAAATGCAGGTTGTCCGGGGCGGCGGCCATGGCCCGGCGCACCGGGGCGGGCACCAGGGCGGGCGGGGTGTAGCCGAACCAGTAAAATTCCACCAGGGGCAGGGCCCGGGCCAGGGCGATGAACTCCAGAATTCCCTTGCGCTGCATGAAATGCCCGGCGCTCACCACCACCTTCTGGTCGTCGGACAGGCGGTACTTGCGGCGGAAAGCCGCGCCCCGGGCCTTGTCGGGGGCAAAAAAGCCGGTATCCACCCCGTTGGACATGGCCCGCACCGGGCAGGGCAGGCCGTAGGTCTGCAGAATGCCCCTGGCGTAGGGGGTGGGGGTGAGGACGATGTCCCCCAACCCGTAGCACAGGCAGAGCCACCGCTTGAACAGCGGCGCCAGCAGGTTGGACCCCACAAAGGAATCCCGGAAATCCTGCATGGTGGAATGGCCGTAGTACACCACCTTTTCTCCCCGGCGGCGGGCCCGCAGGGCGGCCAGAGGGGCGTCGGGCAGCACCGTGTTGATGTGCACTGCGTCGGCGGGGGTGTCCCAGGATTCGGTCACTTCCACCCCGGCGCTTTCCAGCATGGCCCGCTGGTGGGCCACGGCCTGGCCCACCCCGCTGCGGCGCACCGCGTCCAGGGAACCGGTATACAGATGAACACGCATGTGGGAAAACCTCCTTTTCAGGCCCACAGGCCCAGCACCCGCTGAAACACCAGGGTCAGGCCCAGGCTGTAGGCTGCAATGGCCGCGGGTTTGCACAGAAAGATGATGGCCGCAAACACCCGGAACCGCATGGTGGTAGTCCCGGCCAGAAAGCAGAGATAGTCGTCCGGCGCCACCGGAATGAAGATGAGAAAGGCCAGCCACCGGGTAAAGCGGCCGCCCTCGGTGGTCCAGCGGTCGTATTTGTCGATGAGGGACTGGGAGAACATCCGGTAAAGCAGGGACCGGCCGCAGCTGCGGGCGATGGCGAAGGCCGCCAGCGACCCGGCGCAGATGCCGATATAGTTGAACACAAAGCCGTACCACGGCCCGAACAGCACCACCCCGGCCAGACAGCCCAGCCCGCCGGGCAGGATGGGCACCACCACCTGCACCGCCTGGAAGGCCACAAACAGCACCGCGGCCCAGGGCCCGTAGGGTTCCAGGAACTGCTCCAGCGCCTGCCGGGAGGTGAGCAGGCCGTTTTTCCACATCCAGACGCCCGCCACCAGGCAGACCAGCAGCCCCAGCACCGAAATCAGCTGGAAGGGGTTGCGCAAAGTGTCCCGCAGCCAGCGGCCGCAGGCCCGTACAAAGGCAAAGGGATTGTTTCTCACGCGGTCCATACAGCGCTCCTTTCCAAAACCGGGGCGGCGCCGTGCAGCAGAATCTGCTGCCGGTACAGCGCCGCCGCCCGGCGGGCAAAATTTTCTTCCGAGAAAGCCCCGGCCCCGGCCCGGGCCCGGCGGCTCATGGCCCCCAGGGCTTCCGGGTCCGCCAGCATGGCGGCGGTGCGTCCGGCCATGGCGGCGGCGTCCGGGCACTGGTACCCGTTCACCCCGTTCTGCACCACCCCGTCCAGGCAGGGGTCTGCCCGGCAGATCACCGGCAGCCCCGCTGCCAGCGCTTCCAGGTAGGTCAGGCCCTGGGTCTCGCTGGTGGAGGCGCTGAGGAACACATCCGCCGCCGCGTACCACACCGGCACGTCCTTGGGGTTTACCATGCCGCCGAACACCACATCCAGCCCCCGGCTTTCCGCCTCGGCCCGGAACCGGGCGCCGTCGGGGCCATCCCCCGCCACCAGCAGGGTGGTGTCCGGCACCGCCGCTGCCACCTCCAGCAGGGCGTCCAGGTTCTTTTCCCGGGCAAGGCGACCCAGAAACAGCAGCACCGGCCGGTTCTGGGGAATGCCCAGGGTGTCCCGCAGCCACAGACCTTCCCGCCGGTCCACCCGGAACCGGGCCAGGTCGATGCCGGTGGGCAGGGTGTACACCGGGCAGGGCACCTCATAGCCCAGCAGCAGGTTCTGCACCTTGCGGGTGGGGGCAAACAGGGCGTCGCACCGGGCGGCGATGCTCCGGGTGAAGCCCCGCACCAGGGTCCTGCCCCAGCGGCGGCTGGGAGAGAAATAATGGGTATAGTCCTCATACACCGTGTGGTAGGTGTGCACCAGGGGCACCCCGCAGGCTTTGGCGATGCGCCGGGCGGGGGCAAAGGTGCTGAACTCGCACTGGGAATGGACGATGTCCGGCCCCCAGGCGATGAGCTCCCGGATCAGGGCATCCCCCTCGGGGGCCCGCAGCCGGGCGCCGGGATAGATCATCCCCGCATCCACCGAGCCCAGGGCGTAGACGCCCTCCTCTTGATGGCTGTGCAGGCTGCCGGACAGGGTGAGCACCCGCACTTCGTGCCCCTGGCGGGTGAGCTGGCGGCGCAGGGCCAGCAGCGAGGTGACGACCCCGTTGACGGCGGGAATATACCAATCGGACGTGAGCAGGATCTTCATCGTAAAACCCCTCCTTGGGCGTTGGATTTTTGCTTCTTGTCCACAAAGACGCCGGTGGCTGCCTGAATTTGGCAGGGATGGGGGATTTTTACAACTCCGTAACAAAAAGTTCATCTCCCGTGTCGACAAGGCGCACCGGCCATGCTACAGTAGAGAAAAAGAGCAGAGGGGAGAGATTGTCATGAACCGTACCTTCACCATGCCGGTATACCGGGAACCGGACTTCACCCTTCCCGCCCTGGCTTCGGCCCCGGACGCCCGGTGGCAGCCCGCCGAGGCCGACGGGGTGGCGCCGGAGGGCTTCCACAGCACCTCCATGTACCCGGAATACTTCAAGATCCAGGGCCGCTGGACCCTGGCCCCCGAAAGCCGGATGGATTCCAGCGTGGTGCTGCGCCCGGACGGCAGCCTGGCGGTGGTGGAAAACCGCAACCTGCGCAAAGGGGACCTGGTGGCCTTGGGCCGCACCGAAAAGGGGGAGCAGGGCATCTATCTGCACACCCACGGCTTTGCCGAGCCGGGGGCGGAAAACCGGGACCGGTTTGTCTTCCGCCAGGGCCGCAGCCGGGAAACCGCCTACGGCCGGGACTACGACCGGCTCATGGCCCTGTTGCGGTATGAGCGGGACCACGGCAACATCGTCTGGGTCATGGGGCCGGCCTTCTCCTTTGACGCCGACGCCCGGGCGGCCATGCAGGCCATGATCGACCACGGCTACGCCCACGGCCTGCTGGCGGGCAACGCCCTGGCCACCCACGACCTGGAAGGGGCCTATTTCCACACCGCCCTGGGCCAGGACATCTACACCCAGGAATGCCGCCCCGGCGGCCACTACAACCACCTGGACGTGATCAACGAGGTGCGCCGCTGCGGTTCCATCCCCGCCTTTATCGAAAAACACCGCATCGACAACGGCATCATGTATGCCTGTGTGAAAAACCAGGTGCCCTTTGTGCTCACCGGTTCCATCCGGGACGACGGCCCCCTGCCCGAGGTGGTGGGGGATGCCTACGCTGGGCAGGCGGCCATGCGGGGGCTCATTCGCAAGGCCACCACCGTCATCTGCCTGGCCACCATGCTGCACACCATCGCCGCGGGCAACATGACCCCCTCCTACCGGGTCCTTCCCGACGGCACCGTCCGCCCGGTGTTTTTGTACACGGTGGACGCTGACGAATTTGTGGTGAACAAGCTGCTGGACCGGGGCAGCCTTTCGGCCACCACCATGGTCACCAATGTGCAGGACTTCATCACCATCGTGGCCCGGGGCCTGGGCATTTTCTGAGCCGGGACCCTTTGGCAAAAATGCGGCTGCGTTTTTGTGCAATCTGTGGTATAATAAAGCCCTGACAAAACCATCTATCACATTCCATGGGAGAGTACACCGTGAATACCATCGAGACCCGCTACCGGGCCTGGCTGTCCCAGCCCGGCCTGCCCGACGACCTGGCCGAAGAGCTGCGCGCCGTGGCCCATGACCCCGAAGAGATCAGCGACCGGTTCTACCGGGACCTGTCCTTCGGCACCGGCGGCCTGCGCGGGATCATCGGCGCGGGCACCAACCGCCTGAACGTCTATACCGTGGGCAAGGCCACCCAGGGCCTGGCCGACTATCTGAACGCCGCCGCCCTGCCCAAACGGGTGGCCATCGCCTACGACAGCCGCCACAAAAGCCAGCTGTTTGCCCGGCACACCGCCCGGGTGCTGGCGGCCAACGGCATCACCGCGTACCTCTATCCCCGGCTGGAACCCACCCCCGCCCTGTCCTGGGCGGTGCGGTATCTGGGCTGCGGGGCGGGGGTCTGCCTCACCGCCAGCCACAACCCCGCCCAGTACAACGGCTACAAGGTCTACGGCACCGACGGCTGCCAGATCACCCTGGAAGCCGCCAAAGCCATCCAGCAGGCCATCCAGGGGGTGGACCTGTTCACCGGGGTGCGGGCCGCGGACTACGGCGAAGCCCTGGCCGCAGGCAGCATCCGCCTCATTGAGGAAAGCTGTCTGGACGCCTATCTCCAGGCGGTGTACGACCAGCGGGTGGGAGACGGCACCGGCATTGCCGACCTGAAACTGGTGTACACCCCCCTCAACGGCACCGGGATGGAGTGTGTTTCCCGGCTGCTGGACAAGCTGGGGGTCACCAACATGACGGTGGTCCCCGAACAGAAGGACCCGGACGGGAATTTTACCACCTGTCCCTACCCCAACCCGGAGATCCGCCAGGCCATGGAAAAGGGCCTGGAACTCTGCCGCCGGGTCCACCCCGACCTGCTGCTGGGCACCGACCCCGACTGTGACCGGGTGGGCATCGCGGTGCCCGACGGGGCGGGGGACTACCGGCTGATCACCGGCAACGAACTGGGGGTCATCCTGCTGGATTATGTCTGCCGCACCCGGATCGTGCGGGGCACCATGCCCGCCCATCCGGTGGCCTGCACCACCATCGTGTCCACCGACATGGCCGAACCGGTGGCCCGGAAATACGGGGTGGAGCTGCGGCGCACCCTCACCGGGTTCAAGTTCATCGGGGAGCAGATCGGCAAACTGGAAGCCGAGGGCCACCCCGAGCGGTTCATCTTCGGCTTTGAGGAAAGCTACGGCTACCTGTCCGGCAGCTACGTGCGGGACAAGGACGGGGTCAACGCGGCCCTGCTGGTCTGCGAAGCCGCCGCCTGGTACGCCCGCCGGGGAATGACTCTGCTGGACGCCCTGCACGAGCTCTGCGGGGAATTCGGCTGCTACCGCAACGCCCAGCGCTCCTTTGCCTTTGAGGGGGAGCGGGGCATGCACACCATGCAGCAGCTCATGGCCCGCCTGCGGGACAATCCCCCCGCCGCCATCGGGAACTACCGGGTGGAAGAGACGGTGGACTACAACCTGCCCGGCGGGCATAACGGCCTGCCCCGGGCCGACGTGCTGGAATTCCATCTGGCGGGAGGCCACAAGTTCATGGTGCGGCCCTCCGGCACCGAACCCAAGATGAAGGTCTATCTGTCCGCCGTGGGCGCCGACGAGACCGAAGCCGACGCCGTCAACGCCGCCCTGGCCGACGCCGCCGCCCGATTCATGAAAGGATAAAACACCATGGCTATGTTCAAGCTCCGCCCCAGCTGCAAGGATTATCTGTGGGGCGGGTCCCGCCTGCGCACCGATTACGGCATTGACAGCGACCTGCATCCCCTGGCCGAAGCCTGGGTGCTCTCCTGCCATCCCGACGGACCCTCCACCATTGCGGGCGGGCCGGAGGACGGCAAGACCCTGACCCGATATATCGAGGAACAGGGCTGGGAGATTCTGGGCACCCACTGCCGCCGGTTTGAGCAGTTCCCCATCCTGACCAAGTTCATCGACGCCAAGGGCAACCTGTCCATCCAGGTGCACCCGGACAATGCCTACGCCCTGGAACACGAGCACCAGTACGGCAAGACCGAGGTGTGGTACATCCTGGACTGCGAGCCCGGGGCGTTCCTCTACTACGGCTTCGACCACGAAATCTCCAAGGAAGAGTTTGAGCGTCGCATCCGGGACAATACCCTGCTGGAGGTGCTCAACGTCGCCCCGGTGCACAAGGGGGATGTGTTCTACATTCCGGCGGGCACCCTGCACGCCATCTGCCACGGCATCGTTCTGGCCGAAATCCAGCAGAGCTCCAACGTGACCTACCGCATCTACGATTACGGCCGGGTGGGCGCTGACGGCAAGCCCCGGGCGCTGCACATTCCCCAGGCCCTGGCCGTCACCCGCTGCCAACCGCCCGCGGAGCAGGACTTCGGCGGCCATATGGCCCGGTGCGAATACTTCACGGTGGATGTGATGGAAAACGATTTCACCGCCACCGCCGGGCCGGAAAGCTTTGTCTCCCTGCTGGTGGTGGAAGGGGCCGGCACCGTCACCTGCGGCGGCCAGACCCTGGCCGTGCAGAAGGGGGATAGCGTCTTCCTCACCGCCAACAGCGGCCCCTTTGCCGTCAAAGGCACCCTGCGCACCCTGTACACCCGGGTGTAAGCCCGTTTTTGCAAGCCGCCCCGGCCCCGCCGGGCGGTTTTGTTTTGTCAAGAAAAGGAGAACGCCATGCCCCTCATCCAGGAAATCCGGGACCTGAACGCCCCCGAACTGGCCCCCTTTGCCCGCCTGACCGAAGCCCAGCTGCGGTCCAGCACCGAGACCGCCCACGGCCTTTTCATTGCCGAAAGCCCCAAGGTCATCACCAGCGCCCTGGATGCCGGGTGCACCCCCCTGGCCTTTCTCATGGAGCGCCGCCAGATCGACGGCCCCGCCGCCCCGGTGCTGGCCCGCTGCCCGGACGTGCCGGTGTACACCGGGGACCGGGATCTGCTGGCCACCCTCACCGGCTATACCCTGACAAGAGGGGTGCTGTGCGCCATGGCCCGCCCGGCTCCCCGCCAGGCCGAGGACATCTGCAAGGAGGCAAGGCGGGTGGCGGTGCTGGAAAACATCGTGGATTCCACCAACGTGGGGGCGGTGTTCCGGTCGGCGGCGGCCATGGGGGTGGACGCCGTGCTGCTCAGCCCCTCCTGCTGCGACCCTCTGTGCCGCCGGGCGGTGCGGGTGAGCATGGGCACGGTGTTTGTGGTGCCCTGGGCCCGGCTGGGGGAGCACAAGGAGGACTGGCCCGAAGGGGGGCTAACCCGGCTGGAAGGGATGGGCTTTGCCACGGCGGCCCTGGCGCTCAACGAAAACTCCCTGCGCATCGATGACCCACGCTTGGCCGCCGAACCCCGCCTGGCCATGGTGCTGGGCACCGAGGGGGACGGCCTGGCCCCCGACACCATCGCCCGGTGCCGGTACACCGTGCGTATCCCCATGCGGCCGGGGGTGGATTCCCTCAACGTGGCCGCGGCGGGGGCGGTGGCCTTCTGGCAGCTGTGCGGAAAGAATCTGTAAAATAATACAGACTGTATAAATTAAGACAAGAAAAATTCCCCCGGGACCGGCGGATGGTTCCGGGGAAATTGCTATGCCCGCAGAGCATGGCGGGCCATACAAACCAGGCAGTGGACATAGGCCCCCGTCCGGGGGTACAATACAGACAGAAAATCATCTTCAAAGGAAGTGTTCTGTATGGATTACCGCCGTACCGACCCGGAATGGGCCGCCCTTGCCGAAGCTTTTGCCCGCCATGAGGTGGCCGAAGACCCGGACTGCGCCCTGGACCCCGTCACCCGGAGCCTGGCCGTGCTGGCCACCCTGGTGGGCTGCCAGGGGGTGGAACTCTTCAAGCGGGTTCTGCCCGAAGCCCTGGGCGCCGGGCTCACCCCGGTGATGGCCAAGGAACTGGTCTACCAGGGGGTGGACTACCTGGGCCTGGGCCGGGTGCTGCCCTTTGTGGACGCCGTCAATGAGGTGCTCACCGCCCGGGGGGTGGCGCTGCCCTTGCCCGCCCAGTCCACCACCACCCCCGAAACCCGGCTGGAAAAGGGTGTGGACGCCCAGGTGACCATCTTTGGCGAGGGCATGCGGGAAGCCTGGCGCCAGGGCACCGTCAACCGGTGGCTGGGGGCCAACTGCTTCGGGGATTACTACACCCGCACCGGCCTGGACCTGCGCCAGCGGGAGCTCATCACCTTCTGCTTCCTGGCCGCCCAGGGCGGCTGCGAACCCCAGCTCACCGCCCACGCCAGGGGCAACATGAACCTGGGCAACGACGCCGGCTTCCTGACCAAGGTGGTGCTGAACTGCCTGCCTTACATCGGGTACCCCCGCAGCCTCAACGCCCTGAGCTGCATCAAAAACGCCCAGAACTGAAAAACAAACTGAAAAAACAACCCCCGCCCGGGTGCCCCGGGCGGGGGTTGCTGCTTGCAGGGAAAAAATTACACGCTCACATCCTCGAACTGGCTGTTGTACAGGTCGGCGTAGAAGCCGCCCTGCTCCAGCAGCTGGTCGTGGGTGCCCTGCTCCACAATGTCGCCGTCCCGCATGACCAGGATCAGGTCGCTGTCCTTGATGGTGGACAGGCGGTGGGCGATGACGAAGCTGGTGCGCCCGCGCATCAGGTTGTCCATGGCGGCCTGGATCTGCTCTTCGGTGCGGGTGTCCACCGAGCTGGTGGCTTCGTCCAGGATCAGGATGCGGTTGTCCGCCAGGATGGCCCGGGCGATGGTCAGCAGCTGCTTCTGGCCCTGGCTCACGTTGCTGGCCTCCTCGTTGATGACCATGTTGTACCCGCCGGGCAAGGTGCGGATGAAGTGGTCCGCCTTGGCGGCCCTGGCCGCGGCCATGACCTCCTCGTCGGTGGCGTCCAGGCGGCCGTAGCGGATGTTCTCCATGATGGTGCCCTGGAACAGCCAGGTGTCCTGCAGGACCATGCCGAACCCTTCCCGCATGGGGGAGCGGTCAAACTCCCGCACGTCGTGGCCGTTGAGCAGGATGCGGCCGGAATTCACGTCATAGAACCGCATGAGCAGCTTGACGATGGTGGTTTTGCCCGCGCCGGTGGGCCCCACGATGGCCACCTTCTGGCCGGGCTGTACCGTGCAGGAGAAATCCCGGATGATGGTCTTGTCGGGGGTGTAGCTGAAGCGCACATGGTCGAAGGTGACCTGCCCGTTGATCAGGGCGGGGTCGGCGGGGGTACCGGCGGCGTGCTGGTCTTCCTCCTCCTCGGCCAGGAACTCAAACACCCGCTCCGCCGCGGCGGCCATGCTCTGCAGCATGTTGGACACCTGGGCCAGCTGCTGGATGGGCTGGGTGAAGTTCTTCACATACTGGATGAAAGCCTGGATGTCGCCCACGGTGATCTGCCCGTTGGCCGCAAAGATGCTGCCCACAATGGCCACCGCCACGTATCCCAGGTTGCCCACAAAGTTCATCACCGGCTGCATCAGGCCGGACAAAAACTGGCTCTTCCAGGCGGATTCGTACAGCCGGCCGTTGGCGGCGTCAAAGTCCGCCAGCACGGCGGCTTCCCGGTTGAAGGCCTTGACCACCGTCTGGCCGGAATATACCTCCTCCACCTGGCCGTTGACCACGCCCAGGGTGGCCTGCTGCTGCTTGAAGTATTTCTGGCTGATGCGCACCACGCACAGCACCAGAATCAGGCTCACAGGCAGAATCAGCAGCACAATACCGGTCATGGCCGGGCTGATGGACAGCATCATGACCAGCACGCCCACCATGGTGGTCACGCTGGTGATCAGCTGGGTCACGCACTGGTTCAGCGACTGGCCCATGGTGTCCACGTCGTTGGTGATGCGGGACAGCACCTCGCCCACCGTGCGCTTTTCAAAGTAGGCCAGGGGCAGGCGGTTGATCTTTTCGCTGATCTGGCGGCGGAAATCGTAGCACATCTTCTGGCTCACGCCGCTCATCAGCCAGTACTGCACAAAGCTGAACCCGCCGCTGAGCAGGTAGATGCCCAACAGCAGCAGCAGAATCCGGCCGATATAGGCAAAATCGATGCCGCCGGTGCCGGTGATCTGGGCCACCCATCCGGTGGCCAGGGCGGTGGTGGCCTTGGCCAGAATCTTGGGGCCCACAATGTTGAAGACGGTGGAGAGCACCGCGAACACCATCACCACCGCCAATGCCAGGCGGTAGCGGGCCATCTCGGCCAGCAGGCGGCGCACCGTGCCCTTGAAATCTTTGGCTTTTTCGGTGGAACGTCTCATTCTCGGCATACTCATTCACCTCCCAGGCCCAGTTCTTTCTGGCTCAGCTGGCTGCGGGCAATCTCCTGGTAGGTGGGGCAGCTCTGCATGAGCTGGGCATGGGTGCCCTTGCCCACAATGCGGCCCTCCTCCAGCACCAGGATCTGGTTGGCGTGCAGCACGGTGGAGATGCGCTGGGCCACAATGATCACGGTGGCGTCGCCGGTCTCCTTTTTCAGCGCCCGGCGCAGCGCCACGTCGGTCTTGAAGTCAAGAGCGGAAAAACTGTCGTCGAACAGATAGATTTTGGGGTTCCTGGCAATGGCCCGGGCGATGGACAGCCGCTGTTTCTGCCCGCCGGACACGTTGGTGCCGCCCTGGGCGATGGGGCTTTCATACCCTTCGGGCTTGGCCTCGATGAAGTCGGTGGCCTGGGCGATGGCGGCGGCCTTGCGGGCGGTTTCGTCGGTGATGTCCGGCCCGCCGAATTTCAGGTTGCTGTCGATGGTGCCGCTGAACAGCACCCCCTTCTGGGGCACATAGCCCAGCAGGGCGCGCAGCTCGGCCTGGGGCAGATCCCGCACGTCGATGCCGTCGAGGCGCACATGGCCTGCGGTGACGTCAAAGAAGCGGGGAATCAGGTTCAGCAGGGTGCTTTTGCCGCAGCCGGTGGCCCCGATGATGGCGGTGGTCTGCCCCGGCTCGGCGGTGAAGGTGATGTCCTCCAGCGCGTCGGTGTCGCCCCCCGGATACCGGAAGTTTACATGGTCGAACTCCACCCGGCCGGTCCACACATGGTTTTTGGTGTCGGCGGGGGCGGCGGGGTCGTGGATGGTGGGCTCGGTTTCCAGCACCTCAAACACACGGTCGGCGGCCACCCCGGCCCGGGGCAGCATGATGGCCACCATGGTCAGCATCAGGAAGGACATGACGATCTGCATGGTGTAGGTGATGAAGGCGATGATGCCGCCCACCTGCATGGTGCCCAGGTCCATGGCCCTGGCGCCGAACCAGACGATGAGCAGGGTGGTGCCGTTCATGATCACGGTCATGAAGGGCATCATGCCCGCCATGGCCCGGTTGGTGAACAGCTGGGTCTGCATCAGGTCCTTGTTCACCCCGTCGAAGCGGTCTTCCTCAAATTTTTCCCGGCTGAAGGCCCGGATGGGCATGATGCCGGTGAGGATTTCCCGGCTGACCAGGTTCAGGCGGTCCACCTTCTTCTGCATGACCTTGAACTTGGGCATGGCGATGGCAATGAGCACCCCCATGACGCTGAGCAGCGCCGCCACCGCCAGGGCGATGATCCAGCTCAGGCTGCTGCCGGTCTGGGCCACCCGGACCACGCCGCCGATGCCCAGGATGGGGGCATAGAACACCATGCGCAGCAGGATGACGCAGACCATCTGGATCTGCTGGATGTCGTTGGTGGACCGGGTGATCAGGCTGGCGGTGGAGAAGCGGTCGGTCTCGGCGGTGGAAAAGCTGACCACCTTCTTGAAGACGCTCTGGCGCAGATCCCGCCCGATGCCCGCCGAGGTCCGGCTGGCCAGAAAGCCCACGGCCACGGCGCAGGCCGCCAGCAGCAGGGTCAGGCCCAGCATCTGGGCCCCCTTGAAGAGCAGATAGTGCATCTGCACCTGCCCGGCAATGCCCTGAGCCTCGTATTCCAGGCGCACCAGCAGCATGGCCTGGCTGCTCATGGTGTCCAGGGTGCTCTGGTCCATCTGACCCAGCACCCCGGCCATCTGCTGCTGGATCCCGGCGCGCAGGGTTTCCTCCTGCCCGCCGCTGCCCAGGGCGTTGATCATGGCCACCGCCCCGTCCAGGCCGGGGGCATCGGTGCCGCTTTGGCCGGTGGCCATGGCGTACAGCACCATATCCGGGGTGGTAAAGGCCTCCTCCAGGGCGGCGCGGTCGGCTTTGTCCGCCGCCAGGGTGCGCAGCCCCTGCCCGTCGGCGGGGGTGTAGGCGGCTTCGGCCAGCCGGGCGTCCTCCTCGGGCATGAGCCATTCCAGGGCGGTCAGGGTGTCCTGCCGCACCGTTTGGGGCAGGGTGCTCTCGATGCCCCCCATCTGGATGCCCACGTCCACAATGTCCGATGTGTAGCCCGGCAGGCTCAGGTCACACCAGGCCTGCAGCAGCAACAGGGCAAAGATGGCCAGGCAGGCTTTCCAGTGCCTGCCCAGCAGACGGAAAATTTTCCCCATGGGTCAGTCGTCCTTTCCGGCGCGGCGCGCCTCGTTCTCCTCCTCCACGGCCTGGGCAAACAGCACCAGGTCCTGGGTAAAGCTGCGCAGGGTGTCCGGGCTCAGCCGCCGGGCCACCGCAAAGGCGTAGGCCGTCACCGCCTGTTCGCAGCGCTCGTGGGCCCGGCAGCCTTCCTCGGTCAGACGCACAATGGTCTTGCGCCGGTCCTTGGGGTCGGCGGTGCGCTGGATCAGACCGTCCTTTTCCAGAATCCGCAGCGCCCGGGACACCGCCTGGGGCGAATCGTACATCCGGCAGGTCAGCTCGGACACCGACACCGCCCCGTCCCGGCCGCTGCGCCGGATGATGGTGTACAGCCGGTGCAGCATGTCGAAATGGCAGCGGGGGGCGTCGTCCAGCACGTCGGCCAGGCCCGCGTGCAGGCTGCGCCGGGTCTGCATGATCTGGTGGAACAGCTCCCGGGCCATGAGGGTTTCGTTGGAATCCATTCCCAGCCTCCTTTATTTTACTATAGTTAATAATTAACGTGTGTTGCATTATAGCCCCTTTTGGAGCCCGCCGCAAGATGATACAAAATTTGTTTGGAAATTATTCACAAAGTCCACAAAAAACGCCCCGGCCTTCCTTGCGGAAAGCCGGGGTGTGGGTCATTCGGTGGTGGAGCGGGTCAGTTCCCGCACATAGTCCAGGGCCTGTTCGGTCTCTCCCCGTTCCAGAAAGCCCTGCAGCATGGTCAGCTGGTTGCGGGCGTCGTGGCGGGCCATGCGCAGGGTTTCCAGGTCGTGCATCTCCTCCTGCAGCATACGGTAGAGGTGGCGCTCCTGGGCGGTGATGTCCGCCAGCTCCTGCCGGGTGTGGCGGGTGCGCAGCCAGAAGAAGAGGGCCAGCAGGGCCAGGGCCAGGTTGGCCATCAGGATGGGAACCAGGGGCAGCTGGATGTCAGCCATCGTCCTGCCCCCTTTCGGGCAGACTGACCATGGCCACGGCGGTGGCCCGGCCCTCCCGGATGTCCAGGGTGTAGCTGCCGTCGTGGCGGGCGGTGATCTCCCGCAGGATCCGCATGCCGAACCCGTGGTCGGGACCCCGGCGGGGGGCGTTGCCGCCCACCGGGTTGCGCACCGTCACGCACAGCCGCCCCGCCATGGTGCGGAAATGCACCTCCACCGCCGCCGGGCGGGACGCGGCCGCCGCCGAGGCCACCGCGTTGCTGAGCAGGTTGTACAGCAGGCTGGCCAGGTCCACCGGGGGCAGGGTGCACTGCCGGGGCAGGGTGCCGTCGATGTGCAGTTCCAGCCCGTACTGGGCGCAGCGCCGGGCGGCGTCCGCCAAAGCCACGTCCGCCACCGGGTTGTCGGCGTACCGCAGCCGGGGGCTGCCGGTGTCCCGGGTCAGGGTGCGCAGCTCCTCCAGCGCCCGGTCGGGACAGCCATGTTCCAGCAGGTCCTGCACCCGCAGCAGGTGCTGCCGCTGTTGAGACTGCATCTGCCGCAGGGTTTCCCGGGTGTGGCGCTCGGCCTGCAGGGCGTTTTGCTGCATCTGTTCCCGGGCCGCCGCATACCCCAGGGCCTGCTCGCTCTGCCGGTGGGAATACCAGCTCATCAGCAGGGCCAGCATGGCAATGTAGGGGATGCCGAAACACCCTATGATCCACACTTCCCGGGTGCGGCCGCCGTAATACAGCACGGTGATCAGCTGCTGCAGGTTCATGAGCTGGTATCCCACCGGGGAGGCCACCGCCACAAAGGCCCGGACATGCCGGGGCAGGGCTTCAAACAAGGGGCGGCCCCGGCGCAGGGCCAGCACGGTGAGGACGGTGGTGTAGGCCATGCCCAGGTAAAAGATGCCCACAATGGGCAGCACCAGCCCCCAGGTCAGGGGAGCCACCAGGTGCATGATGGGCAGAAAGGCGGGGAAGAGCAGCAGGTTCTGCAGACAGACAAAGGGCAGGATCAGCCCGGTGCGCCAGTAGCGGTCTCCCCCGAAGCAGAGATAGTACGCCGCCGGCAGGGTGAAGGACATGACCACGCTGAGCAGGAAGGAGGCCGATTGTCCGGTGCCGTAGACCTGCCAGCGGAAATCCAGCACCGTCTTGCACAGGCCGATGGCGAAGACATAGGCCGTGAATCCCAGGGAATACACCCGCCCCGGCCGGAAGGAAAGGGCAAACCGGGGGGTGTACAGCGAGAGAAAGTAGGCGGGAAAGAGCAGGAGAACGGTGAAAAAGTCGATCATGGGGCAGCCTCCGCGGGGGGTAGCAGGGTTTCGGTGTAGCGCAGAAAACTGCGCCGCACCGCCGCTGCGTGGGCCCGGCTGATGGGCACCGTCACCCCGCCGGACAGCCGGATGGCGGTGCGGTCGTACCGTTCGGCGTACAGCCAGTGCACCGCAAAGCTCTTGTGGGTCTGGCAGAAGGCCACCGGGTCCAGCCGCTGCAGCACCGCCTCCAGCTTTTCGGGCACGGTCACCGGGCCGTCCAGGGTGTGGATCCAGGTGGTGCGCACCCGCCGTTCCAGGTAGATGATGCTGTTCTGGGGCACCAGCCGGGCCGCCCCCGGCATCCCCGCCGCCAGGGCGCCGCCGTGGGGCACCGGCCGGGCGTGCAGCCGGTCCAGAGCCGCGGGCAGGCGCTGTTCCATCTCGCTTTTCAGCACAAAGGCCAGGTGGGGCACCTGGTACACGTCCTGGCAGTAGGCGATGTAGGCGGTGAGAAACAGCACCCGGCAGGCCGGGCGCAGGGCCAGCAGTTCCTCCGCCAGGGAGATGCCGTCCTGCCGGGGCATCTGGATGTCCAGCACCGCCAGGGCAAAGGGATGTTCCCGGGCCGCCTGCAGCAGGTCCTCCGGCTCGGTGAACAGGTCGATGCGGTGGGGTGTCTGTTCCAGACACCGGTCCAGCACCCGGCAGACCTGGGCGGCAAAGCGGGGGTCGTCGTCGCACACGGCCACCGGCATGAATTGGGCAACGGACATGGGTCCACGCTCCTTCTTTCGGCATACGTTTCCGGAAAATTACAGGGATTGTAGCTATTATACCATATCCGCCCGCCCCCGTCGGGCCAAAATCCGCCGGTTTTGCACCAAAATCCACCGGTTTTGCGCTGCCGCTGGCAGTTGCCCGCCCCAAAGACTACACTGAAACGGGGTATCGCGTGATGTGACGCGCTACGCTCTCCGGCGCCGCCGGGCGGAAAGGACCATCCGCCCGACGGCGCTTTTTCCGTTGCCCAAAGGCGCCGGGCGTGGTACACTCAAAGAAAAAAGCACCGGAAAGGAGCCTGCCCTATGCTGGCCTATACCTATGTGGAAAAGGGACGTTTTGAACTGCGGGAAAAAAACCGCCCCACCCTGCGGGACCCCCGGGACGCCATTGTCCGGGTGACCCTGTCCAGCATCTGCACCAGTGACCTGCACATCAAGCACGGGTTTGTGCCCCGGGCGGTGCCGGGCATCACGTTGGGGCACGAGATGGTGGGGGTGGTGGAGGAAACCGGCCCCGCCGTCCCCAACGTGCGCCCCGGGGACCGGGTGGCGGTGAACGTGGAGACCTACTGCGGGGACTGTTTCTTCTGCCGCCACGGCTGGGTGAACAACTGCACCGACCCCGACGGGGGCTGGGCCCTGGGCTGCCGCATCGACGGCGGCCAGGCGGAGTATGTGCGGGTGCCCCACGCCGACACCGGCCTGACCCGGATCCCCGATTCTGTCACCGACCGCCAGGCCCTGTTTGTGGGGGACCTGCTGGCCACCGGCTACTGGGCGGCGGACATCGGGGAGATCCACCCGGGGGACACGGTGCTCATCCTGGGCGCCGGGCCCACCGGCCTGTGCACCCTGGCCTGCGTGCAGCTGAAACAGCCGGGGCGGATCATCGTCTGTGAAAAGGACCCCGACCGGCTGGCCTTTGTGCGGGCCCATTACCCCGATGTCCTCGCCGTGGGGCCGGAAGGCTTGCCGGAATTTGTGCGGGCCCACAGCGACCACGGCGGGGCGGATGCGGTGCTGGAGGTGGCGGGCACCGCGGAGACCTTCCGCCTGGCATGGGAATGTGCCCGTCCCAACGCGGTGGTCACCGTCGTGGCCATGTACGACACGCCCCAGACCCTGCCTTTGCCGGATATGTACGGCAAGAACCTGATCTTCAAGACCGGCGGGGTGGACGGCTGCCGCTGCAAAGAGACGCTGGACCTGATTGCCGCGGGCAAGATCGACACCACCCCCCTCATCACCCACACCTTCCCGCTGGGGGAGATCGAGGCCGCCTATGATCTGTTTGAGCACCGGCGGGACAAGGTCATCAAGGTGGCCATTGAGAACACCCCTTGACAGGGCGGGAAAAATGCACTATTCTTAGGTAACTAAGTATTTGGGAGGGGGATTCCATGGAACACGACCGCCACGCCGCCCGGTATGTGAGCAAGCTTTCCAACAAGCTGCGCCGCAAGATGGACGCCTTTTCCACCAAAGGGCAGATGAGCGGGGCCCAGGGCAAGGTGTTGCACTTTCTGCTGGCCCAGACCGGGGACGTGTTCCAGAAGGACGTGGAGGAGGAGTACTCCCTGCGCCCCTCCTCCGCCACCCAGCTGCTGCAGAAGATGGAGCGGGAGGGCCTCATCCGCCGGGAAGCCATGCCCGGGGACGCCCGCCGCAAGCGCATCGTGGTCTGCCCCAAGGGGCTGGCCTACAAGGACGCGGTCATGGAGGACATCCGCGCCCTGGAAGCTGAGCTCACCAGAGGGGTGGACCCCGACGATCTGGAGACCTTTCTGCGGGTCATGGAGCAGATGCTCAAAAACATCCCCTGACCCATCGGCTGCCGGTGGGGCACAGCGCCCCCGGCGGCCTTTTGCCGGCCCTGATACTTAGGAAACTAAAATTCAGGAAGCTTTTTCCATGCACAACACCCAGGTGGACTACCGCAACGGACCGCTGCTGCCCATGATCCTGCGCTTTTCGGTGCCGGCGGCGGTGTCCCTGCTCATCACCGCCATCTACAACATCGTGGACCGCATGTTTGTGGGCAATTTCAACGGCACCTCCGCCCTGGCAGGGCTGTCGGTGTGTTTCCCCTTTCCTACATGATGATGGCCTTCGGGCTCATGTGCAGCGCCGGGGGTTCCACCTTCTTCAGCCTCTTTTCCGGCCAGGGGGAAATCGACCGGCGCAACCGGGCTTTCGGCAACGCCTTTGTGCTGGTCTGCGGTTTCGAGGTGCTGCTCACCGTCTTTCTGCTCCTCTTCCCCGACCCGCTGCTGCAGCTCTTCGGCGTCACCGAAACCGCCTACCCCTACGCCATTCAGTATTACCGCATCGTGGCCCTGGGCTGCCTGTTCCAGGGACTGTCCCAGCTCTTCTGCGATTTCGTGCGGGTGTCCGGCAAGCCCATCCTGGGCATGTGCGTCACCGGCATCGGGGCGCTGACCAACATCCTGCTGGACGCATTGTTCATCATCGTCTTTGACTGGGGCGTGGTGGGCGCCGCCACCGCCACCGTCATCGGCCAGATGCTCTCCGCCGGGTTCGGGGCCTTTCTGGTGCTGGGCGGCCACACCCTGGTGCGGGTCTCCCCGGCCATCTTCCGCCCCCAGAAGCGGCTGTGCGGCAATATCCTGTCCTGCGGGTTCGCCTTCTGGGTGGCCCAGATGGCCATGGGCTTCATCAGCCTGGTGTACAACAGCCAGCTGGGCCGCTACGGCGGCGACATTGCCATCAGCGTCTACGCCGTCATCTCCAGCATCATGACCTTCGTCATCATGCCCGCCAGCGGCATCAGCCAGGGCATCCAGCCCATCCTGGGCAACAACTACGGATGCGGCAACCACAAACGGGTCATGCGCACCTTCTGGCTGGCCACCGGCCTGTCGGTGGGGGTCACCTGCGTGATCTGGCTGGCCGTGCTCTTCTTCCCCCGCCAGATCCTGGCCGCCTTCGGCGGCACCCAGGAGATGTTTGACATCGGCGTGACCGGCCTGCGCATCAACTTCTGTATCACCCCGGTGCTGGGCTTCGTCATGCTGGCCACCACCTTCTTCCAGTCCATCAACCGCCCCGTGCCCTCGGTGCTCATCTCCCTGCTGCGGCAGGTTCTGTTCCTGGTGCCCTTCCTGTATCTGCTGCCCCTGGTGTGGCAGATCAACGGCATCTTCTTCGCCCAGCCCATCAGCGACCTGCTGGCCACCGTCCTTTCCCTGGTGCTGGTGTGGCAGGAACAGCGCCGGATGTACCAAAAACTGCCCGCTGTATAAGCCAAACGCCCCGGACCGAAAAGGTCCGGGGCGTTTTTGCGGATATTCAGCCTTTCTGTGCCGCTTCCATGGCGGACAGTTCCGGCATGACGGTGCGGCGCATGGTCAGGTAGCAGGCCAGGCCGCCGATGACGTTGGAGATGGGCTCGGCCAGAAAGACGCCGTTGACCCCCAGCCCCGCCAGATGGGGCAGGATCAGGGTCAGGGGTACCACAATGACCGCCTTGCGCAACAGGGAAAAGAAGATGGCCATCTTGGCCTTGTTCAGCGACTTGAAGACGCTCTGGCCGGAGAACTGGAAGGCCATCATCACGAAGCCGAAGAAGTAGATGTGCAGCGAGGGCACCGCCGCGGCCAGCAGGTCGGGGTCCTGGTTGAAGATCATGATGAAGAGGGAAGGGAAGAGGCTGATGCAGCCCCAGATGAGCAGGGTGTAGGCGAAGCCCAGCTGGGTCATGAACCGGATGGCCTTGCGCACCCGGGGCACGCTGCGGGCGCCGTAGTTATAGCTGATGACCGGGGAGGCGCCGTCGGACAGGGCCATAACCGGGGTCTGGGCGATCTGCCGCACCGAGTTGATGACGGTCATGACGCTGATGTACAGGTCCCCGCCGAAGGTGCGCAGGGTGGCGTTGCAGGCCACCTGGACCAGGCTGTCGGTGAAGGACATGACAAAGCTGGAGGTGCCCAGGGCCACGATCCGGCGCACACAGCCCCAGTCGGGCCGGAAGCCCCGGAACTGCAGCCGCAGCTCGGTTTTGGGGCCGGTGAGGAACCGCAGCACCCACAGGGCCGAAAGCCCCTGGGAAAACACGGTGGCGATGGCCGCCCCACGCACCCCCAGCCCGCAGCCGAAGATCAGGATGGGGTCCAGGGCGATGTTCACCGCCGCCCCCAGCAGCACGGTGAGCATGCCGGTCTTGGCAAAGCCCTGGCAGTTGATGTAGGGGTTGAGGCCCAGGGAGGTCATGACAAAGACGGTGCCCAGCAGGTAGATGACCATGTAGGAGGCGGCGTAGGGGTAGGTCTCGTCGCTGGCGCCCAGCAGGTAGAGGATGGGCTTGTGGAAGGCGATGCCCAGCACCGTCAGCCCCACCCCGCAGACCAGCAGCATGAAGTAGGCGTTGGACATGATCCGCCGGGCCCGGTCGTGGTCACCCTCGCCCCGGGCGATGGAGCACAGGGGAGACCCGCCCACCCCGAAGAGGTTGGCGAAGGCGGTGACCAGGGTGATCACCGGAAAGCAGAGCCCCAGCCCCGCCAGGGCCAGGGTGCCCTCCCCGGGCAGCTTGCCGATGTAGATGCGGTCCACGATGTTGTACAAAAGGTTCAGCACCTGGGCCACCAGCATGGGCGCCGCCACGGCCAGCACGCTGCGCCGCACGTCCCCTTTGGAAAAATCCACCTGCCCGCCGCCGTGGGGGTGGGGTTGGTTGTGAAACAACATGGGGTCATCTCCTCAGAAACAGGGATTTGCCGAAAAAGGCAAAAGAAATGGTAACTTTCAGTATACCACATTTTCCCTGCTTGTGGGAAGATGACCCCTCGGGGTGTTATTCCAGGCCGCGGATGGAGGGAATCAGGCACAGCAGCAGCACCAGGCCCACAATGCCCACCGCAATGCCGGGGGCCATCATCTCCCAGATCATGCACATGCACATACCTACCCCCAGCACCATGGCCCCGGCCACCCCCAGCAGGGTGATGCCGATGGTCCGGGCGTTGAAGACGATGGCGGGCTTGCCGTCCATCTTGCGGCGCACCAGCACCATGGTCAGCAGCACCGCCGCCCCCACCAGGCCGATGACAATGCCCTGGGGCATCATGCCCCAGTCGGGCAGCAGGGCCATGCAGACCCCCAGGGCAAAGAGAATGCCCCCCACCGTGCTCAGAATCAGCGAAACAAAATCCTTCTTTTTCATAAGTACCCTCTCTTTTCTCTCAGTGTTGGTCGTCGGTCTTTTCCAGAAAGGCCCTCACAAAGGCGGACTCCACCTTCCGGTAAGCCCCTGTCACCGCCGGGGCCATGCCGCCGGTTTTCAGCGACCCGTCCGGGGCCAGAAAGGCGCGGGTGAACCGCTCTTCCACCCCCTTGTAGGCCTTTACCACCCACCGGCCCAAAGGACCGGGCTTGAGTCTGTAGCTGCTCATGGACAAAACCTCCCATTGTTGTGGTTCCGGGGGCTTTCCCCCGTTGACGGCATCAGTATAGGCGGGTTTTGCTTGGGGTTTGTTTGGATTTTGTTTGTCTTTTGTTAAAATGGGGCCGCAACCGCAAAAAATCCCGGCATCCGCAGGGGGATGCCGGGATTTTTTCACAGCAGGTCGTGGCCTTTTCGGCACAGCAGGTCCATCTGGTCGTACTGGGCTTCCAGCAAGGGCCGGGTCTTTTCGGTGCGGGCGTGCAGCAGACGCCGGTAGACAAAGGGTGTCAGGGCCCACCCCGCAAACCCCGGCACCGCCAGCAGGACCATCAGCAGGTAAAGGGGCGGGGTGTGGGTCACCGCAAACACCGACCCCGCCACAAAGGCGGTGGCCAGAATGCCCAGCAGCGCCGCGCCCAGGGCCGCCCCCTGCCCGGGCAGTTTGCCCAGGTGGCGGGTTTCGGCCAGGCAGGCCTCAAAATGGCGCTGCAGCCGGGTCAGTTCCATCCGGTTGATGATCCGGCGGTCCCGCTTGAGGTACAGGGTCACGGTGCGGCCCCGGGTGCGGGCCGGGCGGTTGGGGTCCGGCACCCAGCCGAAACTCTCGTACCCGTCCAGCACAAAGGAGGCCTGGGCGTCGGGCAGGGTCAGTTCCCGGTATTCGTACCCGATGTAGGGGTTCCGGTCGGTCATGGGGTCGCCTCCTTCCGGGGGGCCAGGGGCAGGCGCACCGTGAAGGTGCTGCCCCGGCCGGGGGCGCTTTCCACCCCGATGCTCCCGTCGGACAATTCCAGAATCCGGCGCACCAGCGCCAGACCCAGGCCGTTGCCCTCGGTGGCGTGGGAGGTGTCTCCCTGGTAGAATTTGTCGAAGATGCGTTTTTTGGTGTCTTCCTCCATGCCGCAGCCGGTGTCCGTCACCGACACGGTGAGTTCCCCCGCCCCGGAAGTCTGCCGCAGCACCACTCTGCCCCCTTCGGGGGTGAACTTGAGGGCGTTGGACAGCAGATTGGTCCACACCAGTTCCAGCAGTCCCTCGTCGGCGCACAGGATGACCCGGTCTTCCAGGTCGGCTTCAAAGTCGATCTGTTTTTTCTCCCACACATCCTCAAACTGCACGGCGCAGGCGCACAGCTGGGCGCAGACGTCGTAGGGCTTGGGCAGGGGCTGGATGACCTGCTTTTCCAGCTTGTTCAGCTTGAGCATGTTGGTGATCAGGCTGGACAGCCGCCGGGTGGCCTGCAGGATGGTGTCGGTGCAGTCCCGGCGACGGGCTTCGCTCAGCCCGTCCTGCTGCAGCAGCTGGGCGTTGGTCTGGATCACCGCCAGGGGCGTCTTGATCTCGTGGGAGACGTTGGAGAAAAAGTCGGTTTTCAGCGTCTCGATGCTGCCCAGCTCCGCCACCATCGTGTTGAAATCCATGGTCAGGGCGTCCAGATGGGTCATGCGGCCGGGGGCGTGGCGGGGCGGCAGATACACCGAAAAATCGCCCCCCGCCACCCGGCGGGCGGCTTCGGAAAGCTCCTCCACCGGTTTCTGGTAATGGCGGCGCACCACCAGACCGGTGACCAGGGTGCACACCAGGGACGCCGCCACCCAGAAGACGATGACCGCCGCCGTGTTGGCGGGGGGCAGGCTGCGGTAGTCGATGGCCCGGCCGATCATGAGCATCTGGATGGTGGTGAGCAGGGCGAACAGCACAAAAAACAGCAGAAAGGTGGGCAGGGGAAACAGCGGGCGCCGCACCCGCTTGTCGGCATAGGTTCTTTTCATGACAGCACCGCCTTGTAACCCAGCCCCCGCACCGTCTTGATGGTAAAGCCGCGGCAAAGGGCAAACTTGTCCCGCAGTTTGGTGATGTACACGTCCACCGCCCGCAGGCTGGTGTCCGACTCCACCCCCCAGAACTCGTCCATGAGCTGGGCCCGGGTGAAGGTCTTGTTGGGGTAGGACAGCAGCTTGTACAGAATGTTGAATTCCCGGGTGGTCACCGGGATTTCGGTGCCCGCCGCCGCGGCGGTCATGGCGTCGGCGTCCAGAACCAGATCCCCCACCGTCAGCCGGCGCTCTGCCTGGATGTGGGCACGGCGCAGCAGCGCCCGGATGCGCAGCACCAGCTCGTCCAGCTCAATGGGCTTGACCATGTAATCGTCGATGCCCAGCCGGAACCCCCGCTGCTTGGCGGGCAGATCGTCCCGGGCGGACATGAACAGGATGGGGATGGTCTTGTTCACCCGGCGCACATTCTCCGCAAACTCAAAGCCGTCGGTGCCCGGCAGCATGATGTCGGACACGATCAGGTCATACAGGGTGTTGTACAGTTCGTCGTAGGCGGCGTCGGCGTTCAGGCATCCCTTGGCCGCAAACCCGCTGTCGTTCAGATAGGTGCACACCGCCCGGTTCTGCTTGGCGTCGTCCTCCAGCACCAGTATGTGGACCATCCGGCATCCCTCCTTTGCTTTATTATACAGGATGTAAGGGCATTTTCCCATCCTGCGGGGCCATTGTACCCCGGCGGTGTTTGGCTTTTGTTTGGGAAATGTTACAAAATTGTGAACAGCCGGGGCCCGAAAAGCGCCCGCGCGGCGGCTGTGCCGGGCGGGCGTATCCACAAAAGAGCCCTGGGGCGGGGAAGGGGGCTGCGTTCAGGCCGCCAGGGTAAAGGTCAGTTTCACCGGGTTGTGGTCGCTGAAGGCGAACCGGGTGTCGATGTTCTCGGCCCTGGCCTGTACGTTGTCGGATACCAGGAACCCGTCCACCACCGTGGTGTAGTTCCCCCCCGGGGTGTAGGGAAGGTCCGCCCCCCGGCAGGTGGGCACCGCAAAGCCGTTGTCCGCCGCCACAAAGGCAAAATGGTCGGGCAGGTCGGCGTCATCCAGCGTCTGCACCCAGCCGGGGAAAGCCTGCCCGCTTTCAAAGGCGTGGGCGGTGCCGTACAGGGCGTGGTTGAAGTCGCCCCCCACGATCACATAGTTGCCCTGTTCGTATTCCCGGGCGATCACATCACACAGCAGTTCCAGCTGCCGGGCCCGCACGGTGCCCCCCTCGTCGTAGGCGGACATGTGGCTGTGCACCAGCACCAGCTGGCGGGCGGTGCCCTCCACCGGCAGATAGAGCAGGGTAAAGCACCGGTCCAGGTCGGTGAACTTCACAAAAAAGCTCTCGTCCACCGGGTAGCTGCGCCGCACCGCCCGGTCTACCCGGTAGCGGGACAAAGTCTGCAGCCCCGCCACCGTGTCCCCGTGGGGGTCGGTGAAGGGATAGAACAGAAAGGCGCTGTGGAAATTCTCTCCCCACACATGGCTGTAGCCGGCAAAGGCGTCCGTTGTTTTCTGCCGCTGGTTCACCCGGAAGCTGCGGTGGGCGTTCTCGTCCACCTCCTGCAGCAGCAACAGGTCGGCGTCCAGGGTCAGCAGGGTGTCCAGGGCGGCGTCGGTGTGGGCCAGCACCTCCTCCCGGCTGCGGGCCCGGCCCCACTGCCCCCGGGTGGGGGTGCCGTCCGCCATCTGCCCGGTGTCCATAAAAAAGGAATACTCCGGCCCGTAGGCCCCGAAGCCCAGGTTGCAGGTCACGGCGGTGTAGGGGGTGCCGGCGGTCAGCTGCGCCTGCCGGGGGTTGTCCACCTCCAGCGGGGTGTTGTCCGCAATGCGGTAGTATTGGGCCTGCAGATAGGCTACATACCCGCCCAGGGCCAGCACCAGAATTCCCAGCAGGGCCGCCGGCACCAGGGCAAGGCGTTTCCATTTCCGGCTCATACCGTCCTCCTTTTGTGAAAAAAGAAAGAGCGGCACAACCCTGCGGGGGTTCGTGCCGCTCTCTGTCTCCAACACTTTCCTTTATCATACAGGAAAAAACCGCCCGGCGCTATGGGCAAAAGGCATAAAAATCCCGCCCGTTCCTTGGGCGCAACGCCCGGCCGGGCAGGGGATCCCCCCGGGCCGTCCCGGCCAGAAACCGCAGGGCCGGGTCCATGAACACCCCCAGCCCCACCGAGAAGGCCAGGGACAGCAGGATGGCCAGGTAAAAGCTGAAAGCGCTGACCTTGCGGGCTTCCTGGGGCTGGCCGGCCCTCAGCAGGCGGGAAATCAGGGTGCCGCCGCCGATGCCCGCCAGGGAGGCCAGGCACAGCAGCATGTTGACCACCGGCAAAATCAGCGAAGCCCCCGCCAGCATGTAGGGGTTGTCGGTGCGGCCGATATAAAAGGTATCGGCCATGTTGTAGATGAGCACAATGATCTGGCTGATGGCCGCTGGCAGAATCATCCGGCGCAGGGCCACCGGCACGGGCAAAGACGAAAAGAGTTCCTCCTGGGTGGGGGTGCTGCTCATGAAAAAAGCCCCTTTCCGGCCCGGGCACCCCTTGCAGGGGCGGGGACGGGCGCGTATAATCAAAACAAAGACGGGCCGCTTTACAGCAGGCCCTTTTCACAGTATAGCGCGTTTGGGCGCAAATGCAAAGAGCGTCCGCCCTGTGCGGACAAGGAGGGGTTCCCATGTTGCAAACACAAGCGCTGGCGGATAATCTGTACATGCTGTACGATGGAATGGTACGGCAGTTTCTTCTCACCGCCCCGGACAAGGCCCTGCTGCTGGACACCGGTTTTGCGGGCAGTCAGGTGCTGGAGGCGGTGCGGGGCCTCACCGACGCCCCGGTGCAGGTGCTGCTGACCCACGGCGACCCCGACCACGCCGGGGGCCTGGAGGAATTTGCCGAGGCCTGGCTGCATGAAAAGGACTGGCACCTGGTGCACGGGTCCACCAGGCTGCACCCCCTGCGGGAGGGGGATACCTTCACCTGCGGGGACTACCGGCTGGAGGTCATCGAGATTCCCGGCCACACCTACGGCAGCGTGGCCTTTGCCGACTGGGACAAGGGAATGCTGTTTGCGGGGGATTCGGTGCAGAAGGAGGGGCCCATCTACCTCTTCGGCGCCCACCGCAACCTGGGCCTGTACATCCAGAGCCAGGAAAAGCTGGCCCAAATGGCCCACCGGTTCCGCATCGTCTATCCCTGCCACCACACCTGCCCCGTCATCCCCGATTACATCGCCAAAAACCTGGAGGACGCCCGGGCCCTGCGGGCGGGCACCCTCACCGGCCAGCCCACCCCCGGTATGCCCTGCCTGACCTACCAGGGGCAGTGGACCGCCTTCTTCTGCACCGAGGAGGACCGGCTGCGCCCCTGACACCCCCACAAAACCAAACCCCGCCCGGCCAGGACACCGGACGGGGATTTTTGTCCGCCCCGCAGGGCGGACCGGCAGAAAGGAAGAAGTTTGCCATGAAAACCACCACCCGCAGCCTGGCCCTGCTCCACGTTGCCGTCATGCTTTTCGGCCTGTCGGCGGTGCTGGGCCGGTTCACCGCCCTGCCGGCGGTGCTGGTGGCCGGGGGCCGGGTGCTCTGTTCCTCGGCGCTGCTGCTGGGGCTCTGCCTGGCCACCCGCACCCGCCTGGCCCTGGCCACCCGGCGGGACCTGGCGCTGGCCATGGGGGCCGGGGCGGTGCTGGCGGTGCACTGGACTGCCTTCTTCCAGTCGGTGCAGATGGCCTCGGTGGCGGTGGGCACCCTGACCTACGCCACCTTCCCCCTGTTTGTGACCTTCCTGGAACCCCTGGTCTACCGGGAACCGTTGCGCCCCGCTGCCGTGGGCCGGGCGGTGCTGCTGCTGGCGGGGGTGCTCATCACGGTGCCCGCCTTCAGCCTGCAGAACCGGGCCACCGCCGGGGTGGTGTGGGGGATGGTCTCCAGCCTGGCCTACGGGGTGCTCACCCTGTGCAACCGGCGGCTGTCCCGGCAATACCCCGCCCGGCTGGTCTGCCTGTACGAGCAGGGCACCGCCGCCGTGCTGCTGCTGCCCGCCTTTTTCCTGGTGCCGGCGGTGTACACCCCCCGGGACCTGGGGGCGGTGGCGGCCATCGGCTTTGTCTGCACCGCCCTGGCCCACACCCTGTATGTGGCGGCCCAGAAAGGGGTCAGCGCCCAGACGGCAGGGCTGGTGTCGGGGATGGAGACGGTGTACGGCATCCTCTACGCCCTGTTGCTGCTGGGGGAGGCCCCCACCCCGCGGGAACTGGCGGGCGGCGCCCTCATCCTGGGGGTGGCCGCCTGGAGCACGGTGCGGGCGGAAAATTAGGAACTTTTGCTTTCCAGCTCCACCGTGAAGGTGGCCCCTCCTCCCGGGGTATCGGTCAGGGTCAACCGGGCCCGCAGCAGGCGGGCCAGCTCCCGGGCCACGCTCAGCCCCAGACCGAAATTCTGCTTGCAGGTGCGGCTCTCATCCCCCCGGTAAAACCGGTGGAAGATCTTCTCTTTGCGGTCATCGGGGATGCCGGGTCCCCGGTCCACCACCGAAAACCGCATCCCCACCCTTCGCCCGGGCAAAACCTCCAGCGTCAGGCTCACCGGGGTGGCGGATGGGGTGTGGTCCAGCGCATTCTGTAACAGGATGGACAGCAGCTGACTCAGCCGCCCGGCGTCGGTGACCAGGGGCGGCACCGGGCCATCGGGCAAGGTCAGGGTCAGGGGGTGGCCCTGCTCCCGGGCCAGCGGATAAAACCGCTCATAGACCTCAATACATAGGGTGTCCGGGGCTGTGGGGACGGGGCGCACCGTCAGAGCCCCCGCGTCCCCCGCTGCCAGCACCAGCAGATCATCGGTAAGGACGGCCATGCGGTCGGTCTCCCGCCGGGCAGTGCGCAGAAATTCCCCCTGTCGGGTGGAGTCCTGTCCGGCGGCGTCCAGGCTGGCCTTGATCACCGCCAAAGGGCTGCGCAGCTCATGCCCTGCCGCCGCGATGAACTCATTCTGCTGCTGCCAGGCCCGGCGCACCGGTACCAGCATCCGCCCGGCCAACAGCCAGCCCGCTGCCCCCAGGGCTGCGGTGCCTCCCAGCCACAGAAGGACAAAAAAGAGTCCCGCGCCGGCGCCGAAAACGCTCCCTGTGGGCTGTACCAGCACCAGTTCCAGCCGGTTGCCCCCGTCGCGGGGCAGCACCGCCGCCGCCCCCCGCCAGGAAGCTCCGGCGGCATCGGCAAAGGTGAAGGTCAGAACGTCGGCCGTCTCAGCAGAGGAAAGCGCCATCTCCGCGGCGGTCTGCCGGGCCAGGTCCAGCAGGGCGGCGGTGGCCGGGTTCTGCCGGGTACGGGCGGAAAACAGGGTGGGCTGCCCGTTGTCCCACAGGTCCAGCACCACGCCTGCTCCCTGCTGCTGACGCAGCAGCCAGGTGTCGCTCACCGATGATGCCTCGGCCAGGGCGTCGCACAGGCTTTGGACGGTCTGACCGAAAAGGGTGTCCACCGCCTGCCGCCGTTGCTGCCGGTACAGCCAGGCGCCTCCCACCAGAGCGGCGGTGAGCACCGGCACCGTGAGCAGCACAAAAAGCAGGGTCATACGCCGCCGCAGGGATTTCAGCATAGGTCCACCTCCAGCCGGTATCCACTGCCCCGCACAGTCACCACCCGGGCCCGGCTGCCCACTCCGGCCAGCCGCCGCCGTACAAAGTGGATGTAGCAGTCCAGGTTGGCATCTTCCACCTCGGCCAGCGGCCCCCAAACCCGGGCCAGGAGCACGCTGCGGGCCTGCAGCCGTCCGGGGGCCCGCATCAGGGCTTCCAACAGTTCGCATTCCTTGGGGGAAAGCTCCGCGCTGCCCGTAGGGCCGGTGAGGGTCAACTCTCCGGTGTCCAGCCGCAGATCCCCCGCAACCAGGGCCCCGGTGCCGCCGCTGCGGCGCAGCAGTGCCCGCAGCCGGGCCAGCAGCACAGGGGTATCAAAAGGCTTGCCCAGATAGTCATCCGCTCCGGCGTCCAGCCCGTCCACGGTGTCCCCGGCTCCCGCCAGGGCGGTGAGCATCAGCACCGGGGTTGTCACCTCCTTGGCCCGGGCTGCCCGCAGCAGGGTCACCCCGTCCAGGCCGGGCAGCATCCGGTCCAGGATACACAGATCATACCCGCCGCTGACCAACAGGGCCAGGCCCTCTGGCCCGGTGTGGCAGAAATCCGTCTTGCCAAGCCCGGCCAGCGCCGGGGTCAGGGCGGCGCACAGGGCGGTGTCGTCTTCAATCAACAGTATCCGCATGGCAAACCTCTCCTTTGTCCACCAGTATACCAGATTTGTCTTGAAAATACCTTGAAAAAATTCCCCGTGCCTTCAAGGACAATTCAAGGCGGGCAGGGTAGAATGAAAGTACCGAAACCGAAAAGGAGGAACCACCATGAGACATCTGGGATTGTGGACTTTGCCCCTGGCCGCCGCCCTGCTGGCCGGGTGCGGCCCTTCCGCTGCTCCCGCCGCCACCGCCGAGACCGCCGCCCCTGCCGCCTGGCACTGGGAAGCGCAGACGGTGGACCTGCAGGGGGCTTCCTCCGTGGGGGACATCATCTGCAAAGCGGACGGTACGGTGCAGCTGTGCCTGTACGACAAGAGCAACGACGAATACCGGATGCTGGTTTCCGCCGACAACGGCGAAACCTGGACAAGCCAATTCCCCGACTGGCTGCCCGGGGTGCTGGGCCGGGACGAGGAAGTGCGCCACATTCTGAGCTCCGATGAGGGCACCTGGCTGGTCTTGGTGGGGCCCAAGGGGTGGAACGAAGAAGGAGAGCTTTCTTTTTGGTTGGGAACGGAGGAAAATCTCACCCGGTGGAAGGTCTCCGACCTGGTGCCCGGCTGGGAGCTGATGGCGGCGCCTGCCTTCCTGGGGGACGGGCGCCTGGTCTTTTTGCCTGCTACCCTGGAACTGGAGCTGGCCCCCGACCTGGCGGTATATGATCCGGCTACCGGCGGCTGCACCACAGTGTCCGGGGCGAGGAAGCAGGCCTTTGCCTACTGGCAGATGGACGCGGACAACGCAGGGGAACGGACCGACCGGAGCAGCATCTTTGCCCCGTGTGGGGCCGGCAGCCGATATGTGTATATGACCTATGGGGCCAACGGGGTTCAGCTGCGGGCCATCGATCCGGACACCGGAACCAACACCCAGCTGCTGGAGGATGTGCCCGGCGGGGCGGTGGCTGCCATGACCGGCCTGCCCGACGGTACCCTCTACTTTTTGAATGGGGAGGGTATCTGGCGGCTGGCGGCGGGGGGCACCCTGCCCGAACTGGTGGTGGAGATCCCCGGGAAAGACCTGGCGGCCTCCTCCCCCGAAAACCGGGTGTCTGCCTGCCTGGGCTGTGCCGCGGACGGCAGCTTCCTGATGCTGACCCACGACGCTTACGGCGCCAGCACCCTGACCCGGTACGCCATGGTGTCGGAATAAAAACAAAACGGCGGCCCCCGTGCGGGAGCCGCTGCTTTTTTATGGGAACGTATGGAGGGTGGTTATTTCAGCCAGGTGCGGAAGAAGGATTCCAGCTTGTCGAAGGGGATGGCGTTCTTGCCGCCGCCGTCGTACAGGTCGGTGTGTACCGCGTCGGGGATGAGCAGCAGCTCCTTGTTCTCCGGGCAGGGGTTGCCTTTCATCATATCCGCAAAGGCGTCCTTGCCCATGTAGCAGGAATGGGCCTTCTCCCCGTGCATGATAAGAACGGCGCTGCGGATCTCGTTGCTGTAGTGCAGGATGGGCTGGTTCAGAAAGGACATGCAGCCGATGACGTTCCACCCGCCGTTGGAGTTCAGCGACCGGGCGTGGTAGCCGCGGGAAGTCTTGTAGTAGTCGTAGTAGTCCTTCACAAAGAAGGGGGCATCCTCCGGCAGGGGATCCACCACCCCGCCGCCCAGGGCGTAGCTGCCGGCCTGGTAATCGGCGGTGCGCTGGGCGTTCAGGGCCTTGCGTTTTTCGTAGCGGGCGGGCTCGCTGTCCTCGGCGTCAAAGTAGCCCTTGGCGTTGATGCGGGCCATATCGTACATGGTGGACACCACCGTGGCCTTCACCCGGGTGTCCAGGGCGGCGGTGTTCAGGGCCAGGCCGCCCCAGCCGCAGATGCCGATGATGCCGATTTTCTCCGGGTCCACGTCCTCCCGGGTGCTCAGGTAGTCCACTGCGGCCTGGAAATCCTCGGTGTTGATGTCCGGGGAAGCCATATACCGGGGCGTGCCGCCGCTCTCGCCGGTGAAGGAGGGGTCAAAGGCGATGGTCAGAAAGCCCCGCTCGGCCATGGTCTGGGCGTACAGGCCGGAAGCCTGTTCCTTCACCGCGCCGAAGGGCCCGCACACCGCCAGCGCCGCCAGCTTGCCCGTGGCGTTTTTGGGGCGGTAGAGGTCCGCTGCCAACGTGATGCCGTACCGGTTGTGAAAGGTGATTTTCTCGTGGTCCACCTTGTCGCTCTTGGCAAAAGTCTTGTCCCATTCCCGGGTCAGATGCAGCTCTTCCATAGTATACCGTCCTTTCGGTTCAGGGGTCGGCCCGCGGGCCGGCCCCGGTGCTTTTTCTTCAGTATACGTCCAAAAAGGCGGTATGTCTAATAGTTATATTGCATATCAAGCTATGCCCGGAATGAATAACGACGCCGGTCAGGGATTCTTGCGGGGCAGGAACTTTTGCAGCAGCCGCAGCAGCTCCCGCATGTCCAGGGGCTTGGCAATGTGGGCGTTCATGCCGCATTCCAGGCACTTGTGGATGTCCTCCGAGAAGGCGTCGGCGGTCATGGCCAGGATGGGGATGGATTTGGCGTCGGGGCGGTCCAGAGCACGGATGGCCTTGGTGGCCTCGTAGCCGTCCATCTCGGGCATGCGCAGGTCCATCAAAATCAGGTCGTAGGTGCCGGGGGCGGCGGCGGTGAACTTCTCCACACACAGGCGGCCGTTCTCCGCCCAGTCCAGGGTGAAGCCCTGGGCCGAAAGCAGCTCGTTGGCAATCTCCCAGTTCAGCTCGTTGTCCTCCGCCACCAGCAGCCGGAAACCGGTAAAGTCGGGGGCAATGTCCCGGGCGGGGGCATCCTTGGCCCCGGCATCTTCGGACTGGGCGTAGGGCAGAAGGCCGTGGTACAAGGTGGATTTGAACAGGGGCTTGGGCAAAAATCCGGTGATGCCCGCGGCCCGGGCCTGGGATTCAATGTCCCCCCAGTCGTAGGCGGAGATCAGCAGGATGGGCACCCCGTCCCCCACGGCGGCCCGCAGACGGCGGGCGGTTTCCACCCCGTCCATGTCGGGCATTTTCCAGTCCAGCAGGATGATATGGTAGTCCCGGCCTTGCCGGTGGCGTTCTTCGGCCATGGCCAGGGCCTGGGCCCCGCCGGTGGCCCACTGGGCGTTCACCCCGATCTGGCACAGGTTTTCGGCGGCGGAGGTGCACAGCTGTTCGTCGTCGTCCACCACCAGCATATCCCAGGCGGGCAGATGCATGGGGGCACCGGTGTCCGGCACCGCCTGCAGGTCCACCGTCACCCGGAATTCGCTGCCCTTGTCCACCTGGCTGGACACCGTGATGGTGCCCTGCATCTCGTCCACAATGTACTTGGTGATGGTCATGCCCAGGCCGGTGCCCTCGGTGCGCTGCACCCGGCGGTTGTCCTCCCGGGCAAAGGACTCGAAGATTTTTTGTTGGAATTCCTCCGACATGCCGATGCCGGTGTCCTTGACCACAAAATGGGTGCGCACATAGTCCTCCCCTTTGGGGGAGGCTTCCTGGCTGACGGCCAGGGTGATGCTGCCCCCTTCGGGGGTGAACTTCAGGGCGTTGGAAAGCAGGTTCAGCAGCACCTGGTTCAGGCGCACGCTGTCACAGTAGACGTTTTCCCGGTCAATGTCCCGGATAAAGACGTCAAAGCACTGTTTTTTCGCCTTGACCTGGGGCTGGATGATGTTGACGATGCCTTCCACCGTCTCCTGCAGGCTGACGGCGTCGATGTTCAGGGTGAGCTTGCCGCTCTCAATTTTGGACATGTCCAGCACGTCGTTGATCAGCCCCAGCAGATGCTTGCTGGACAGGGAAATCTTGCGCAGGCAGGACCGCACTCGGTCGGGGTCCTCCACGTTGGCGGCGGCGATGGCCGTCATGCCCACAATGGCGTTCATGGGGGTGCGGATGTCGTGGCTCATGTTGGACAAAAACTCGCTCTTGGCCCGGCTGGCGTGTTCGGCTTCCCGCTGGGCCATTTCCACCTCGGCCAGCTGCCGGCGGGACATACGGAAATACAGGAAAAACACAAACAGGGTGGCCGCCAGCAGCAGCCCGCAGCCCGCCAGGGTGGTGGTCATCTGCCAGCTGCTCAGGTCAGCCACTGCCTCGTCCAGGGCGCCGTAGGGCATGACGGTGACCAGATACCACTCGGAGTTGTTCAGCGGCGAACAGCACACATGCCGCCGCTGCCCATCGGTGAGCATGGCGGCGCTGAACAGCTCTCCTTTGGCGATGGCCTGTTTCAGGTCGGCGATGGCCTCATCGGTGGTCATATCCTCAAACTCGCTGTGGTTCTGCAGCCAGTCAAAGTAGTTGTCCTCCGGGATGTCGGCGTTGTTTTTCAGCACAAAGCAGCCGTCGGCCTCAATGATATGGGAAAAGATCAGGGTGTTGTCGATGCTTAAGGACAGGGTATCGTTGATGGAGTCCAGGGGCACCCCGGCCAGCAGGGCGGTACACTGGCTGCCGTCCGGCATGGGGTAGCCTTCCGAGACAGGATAGCCCACCGACACCCCGAAGAGCAGCAGCCCTTCCCCGTCGGCGGCATCGGCCAGCACCACCTTGGGGTTGGCCTGGTTCAGGGAAGCCAGAAGGGCGTCTTCCTTCCGGATGGTCACCGGCTTCCCGTAGAGTACATCTGCCTTGCCCTCGGTGTTGTACAGGGCCAGGTAGGTGAAGTCCCGGGCCTGGGCGGCGGTGGTCATGGACTGAAGGAAGTCTTCGTCGATGGTGTCCACGCTGGAGGGGGGCACCGCCAGGGTGATGCCCTCCACCTGGGACAGCTGCATCTCCACCAGCGAGTCAAAATGCCGCTGCAGCTGGGTGTTGATATCCTCCATGTACAGGGTGGCCACCTGGGTCAGGGTCTGGTCGCTTCGCTCCACCATGACCCGGGCAATCACCCCGAACACCGCCACGCACAGGGCGGCCAGACAGATCAGGCTGACCCACAGAAAAGTCAGCACCCGTTTTTTCATCAAACCGGATTCCCCCCACAGACAAACCGCAATTCCTTGCATTTTGCCTTTATTATACTGCATCCGTGGTCAAAATGGTAGCGCCCGCAGCCAAAAGGGCGGCCCCGCTGCACAGCAGCGGGACCGCCCGGAGGGAAGAACAGGGGCTTTTTATTCACTCTTGATGGCTTCCAGCGCCGGAATCTGCACCGCCTTGTTGGCGGGGTAGTATCCGGACCCCAGACCGATGAAAACCGAGAAGACCAGGGCGAAGAGGTAGAGCCAGGGCGGAATGACCGAAACCCGGCTGATGCCCTCGGCGCCCAACATGGCAGGCAGGAAGTTTTCCGGGGCAAAGCCCAGGGAAACCAGATTGATGACAAGGGAGATCAGAAAGCTGATGACGCTGCCGATCACCCCGCCGATGAAGCCGATGGCCCCGGCTTCGGCCAGGAACAGCACCCGGATGTCGTAGACGTAGCAGCCCAGAGACTTCATGACGCCGATCTCCTTGGTGCGCTCGGAGATGGACATGATCATGGTGTTGGTGATGCCCAGGGCCGCCACGATCAGCGAGATGGCCCCCAGCCCGCCCAGCATCATCTGTTTCTGGCGGGCTTCCTTCTCCATGGGTTTGCGGATGCTCTCCATGGATTCGGTGGAGTAGCCCAGGTTCTTGATGGCGGTTTCCACCGGGTCCACCTGCTTGATGCCGCTGACCTTGACCAGCACCGAATCGTAGGCGGGGGTGCTGTTGGGGGTGCTGCGGCCGTTGGCGGCCCGCTTGAGCAGGGCCTGCAGGTCGGCCACGCTCATCATCACCCCGTCGGAGGTCTCGTAGCCTTTGGCGTTGTCCTCCTTCACGGCGCCCACCGCTTTCAGGGGCACGGTGAAGGTGCTGCCGTCGGCGCCGGTGACCTCCAGGGTCAGGGGCTGTTTCAGCGGGTCAAAGTAGGCGTCGGGAGGCGGCAGCAGCCGGCCGTCCTCGTCCATGCCGCTGTCCCAGCGGTTGATGGTGTTGGCCCCTTCGGGGCGCAGGGTGTCCCGGAAATTGTAGGCGAAATACTGCCCCACAGCCACCTCGCCCGGGGCGGCGGGGTAGGTCCCGTCGGTGAGCTGGTAGCCCATCTTGTCCATCTGGGCGGTGTCCAGCCCGGCCAGCATGGACCAGTCGGCCACATACCGGTTGCCGGGGCCCGCCAGCAGCCGGCAGGTGTAGGCGTCAAACCCCAGCTTGGGGGTCACCCCCTCCACCCCGTCCAGGGCGCGGATCTCCTTGAGCAGCTTGTCGTCCAGCTTTTTCTTGCCGTGGCCCTTCTGGGGGGCGGTGACCGTGATGATGGTCAGGTCCCCCAGCTCGGACAGCAGCTTTTCCTGGCTTTCCTTCATGCCGATGCCCAAGGACACCATGATCACGATGGAACAGCAGCCGATGAGCACCCCCAGCACGGTGAGGATGGTGCGGGATTTGCGTCGCAGCAGGTTCTGCAGGCAGACCCGCAGCAGATCTTCGTGCTTCATGGGTCACACCTCCGGGTCTTCCTCGTCCCAGGCGTCGTTGTCCCAGGCACCGGTGCCCCAGTCGTCCCGGTTGGGGTCGTTGTCCACCTCGGCCAGGGCCTTGCGGCGGCGGATCAGCACCACCGCCCCGGCCACCAGCCCGGCGGCGGGGATCACCAGCAGCACCGGCCAGGGGAACTTGAAGCCCCCGGCGTCCTCCTCCGGCACATCCATGCCCAGGTCGCCGTCGTCCGCCCCTTCGGCGGCGGTGAGCTCCACCGGAAATTCCAGGGTCTGGGGCTGCAGGTTGGGGTCCTCATAGCTCACCTTCAGGGTGACTTTCACCGGGCCGCTGCGGTTGGGGGTCAGGGCAAAACCGATGCTGCCGCTGGCCCCGGCGGCGATGTTGCCCACATACTGGGTGCGGGCGGTGGCGTCCACCCCGTCGCCCTCCACCGCGGCTTCCACGTTGGAAACCTCGGTCTTGCCGCGGTTGACGTAGTTCAGGGTCAGCACGCACTCCTCGCCCACGGTGCAGCTTTCGGGCAGGTTGGGGGCGTTGACCAGGAACCGGTCCTTCTGCACCACCGGCACCGCCATCTTGATTTCGGAGGTGGCGGCGATGCGCTTGCCCCCGTCCACATACTCGTACTTGAACTGCACCGTCACCGCCTGGGCGCCGCTCTTGGCGGTGGGCAGGGCCTGCAGGGGCACGGTCTGGGTCTGCTCCGCCTTGGAACCCAGGGTGTCGTAGTAGAAGGTGCTGGTGCCCCCGTCCAGGGCGAAGTTTTCGCCCCCGTCAATGCTGGCCACCACGTTTTCCACCTTCATCCGGCCCATGTTCTGGAACCGGAAATTCAGCTGGAACCGGGCCCCGGCGGCAATGTTCTCCTGCCCGTAGCTGAAATCCCGGATGACGATGTTGGGGGTGGCGCTGTCGATCCCGGGCCCCGGGGTGGTGGAGGGCGCCGCCGACAGGTTCAGCTTGTCCGAGGTGGTGGCCTGCAGCAGCTGGCCGGCGCTCTCGTAGGAATATTTCAGGTCCACCTGCAGCGACTGGGAAGCCGCGGCAATCTCCTTGGCCGCCTGCACCCGCAGGGTGACGGTGGTGCCCTTGCCCGGGTCCAGGTCGGGCAGGACCACCGTGCTCACGTCGTTGGCGATGATCAGGGATTCCGACGCGCTGAAGGAGGCCAGGGGCTTGATCATCCTGGTGCTTTCCGGCGCCGACGATCCTTTAACCCTGCGGCTGACCTGCCCCGGGGTGGAGTACGGCGGCACCGGCCGCAGCCTGAAGCTGAGCATTGCCCGCAAGGGCAGCGGCAGCCCCCAGACCCTGGAGGTGAGCGTCGCCCAGGCGGAGGAGTACGTGGCCCCCACCCCCGAACC
>NZ_JACJJP010000030.1 GCF_016900095.1 Gemmiger formicilis | reverse complement strand
GAGGTTCTTTCTCTTCACTAAAGTATTTTTTATCCACCCCCAGTTGAACTGGGGGATTTTATCATGCCTATTCGGCGCCATCAAAAAACCGCCCCCGTGCCTGGCACGGGGGCGGTTCCTTATTTGCTGTTCAATCCGTTACGCTGATTGGATCAGGCAGCGGTCTTGGTGGCATGGTGGAAGTACTTGTAACCGAAGGAGTTGGTGTAGACGCCTTCCACATTGGACTTCTGCATGTAGGGGTCGTTGTAGTAGTACAGAGGCACAACAGCCCAGGTCTCCATCAGCATGTCCTCAGCCTGGTGCATCAGACCAACACGCTTGGTCAGGTCGGTCTCAGCCTTGATGCTGGCGATCAGATCGTTGTAGGTATCCCAGTTCTGCGGAGCGTAGGAAGGCACGGAGCCGGTCTCATCGGGACGGCCGAACTGAGCGTCGTTGTTGCCGGACTCGGTGGTCCACATCTCCAGCATGTTGATGGGGTCATCGAAGTCAGCCAGCCAGCCCTGACGGCAGACGTCGTAGTTGCCGGCCTTACGTTCGTTCAGGAAGACGTTCCAGGACTGGGTCTCCACGTCGACGGTGATGCCCACAGCGGCCATATCCTGCTGGATAGCAGCGCCGATGGCTTCGTTGCCGGCGCCTTCGTTGGTCAGGTAGGTGAAGGACAGCGGGGTGGAGGAGCTCAGCATGCCGTTGTCGTCAAACTCGTAGCCGGCGCTCTCCAGCAGGGAGATAGCGGTCTGCAGGTTTTCGTCGTAGGCATCCTCGCTGGGATCGAAGTAACCGACGGCCTCAGCATCGGGATAGGTGTAGCTGTCGGTGTTCTGACGGAATTCAGCACCGTTGGAGTCGCTCATGCCGGCGGGCACGAAGGTGTTGGCCAGTTCCTGGCCAGTCTGACCGATGGTGTCAACGATGTACTGACGGTCGATCAGCAGGTTGATGGCTTCACGCATGGCGCTGGCCTGCTCGGGAGTCTTGCCCTCGAACAGCTTGGAGTTCACGTTGAAGCCAACGTAGTAGGTGCCGATGTTGGTAGCGATGTAGAATTCGGGGTCGGTACCATTGTGGTTGGGGATTTCCTCATTGGGAATGGTATCGATGAAGTCCAGGTTGCCGGCCATGTAGGCGTTGTAGATAGCGGTGTCATCGGCGCTCAGCATGAACTGCAGGGTTTCGATGGAAACGCTGTCGGCATCGTAGTAGTTGGGGTTCTTGGTGTAGGTCATGCTTTCGTCATGGTTCCAAGCGGTGCAGGTGTAGGGACCGTTGGAGACGAAGCCGGCTTCCAGAGCCCAGGCGCCGGGGTTGGTGCCGTCGGTGTTGGCAGCTTCCACAGAAGCCTGCGGGACCGGGAAGAAGGTCGGGAAAGCGCACAGGCTCAGGAAGTACGGGCAGGGGCTGACCAGGGTGACGGTCAGGGTGTAGTCATCGGTAGCCTCAACACCCACCAGGATGTTGTTGGCTTCCTGCTCGGCCAGAGCAGCGTCGCTGTACACTTCAGCGGGAGTGCTGTACTCTTCGCCGGCGGCAGCGGCAGCCTCAGCGGCAGCAGCGTCGTATTCGGGGTTGGCAACCATTTCCTCGGCAATCTCGTTCTTGGCGATCAGGCCGTCGAACAGGTAGCTGTAGTCGGAAGCGGTCATCGGGTTGGCAGCACGGTTCCAGCTGTAGACAAAGTCCTTAGCGGTCAGTTCGGTGCCGTCGCTCCACTTGCTCTCACGCAGGTGGAAGGTGTAGGTCATGCCGTCCTCGGAAACATCGTAGCTTTCCGCCACGCCGGGAATCAGCTGGCCGTTTTCGTCGTAGGTCAGCAGACCCACGAAGCTGTTGACAGCCAGAACGGCGCCGTCAACGGTGGAGTTCAGAGCCGGATCCAGACGATCGGGCTCAGACGCCAGGTTGATGTACAGCGTGCTGGTGTCGGTGTTGAGCACAGACTCAGTGGACGCGGTAGCCGCGTTCTCCGAAGTCGCAGCCGCAGAGCCGCTGCCGGAAGTTGCGGTGCTGGAAGCGCCGCAGCCAGCCAGGCTGACGACCATGGCGGCAGCGAGTGCAGATGCCATGAGCTTTTTCATTGTTCTTTCCTCCTAGAATTCTATCAGAAACCCACACAAGGGCGGTTTTGCCGCTCCTGTGTGGACTCCTCCTGATACAACGCCCATTATACGTGCTGGCCGGAGCATTTGCAATGCCGATGGCCAAGCTGTTGCTTTTCAGTTACCATTTTTGGGCAGAATGCCGAATTCCGCACAGGACATTCCGTCCATCTTTGTAGGTTCTGTTATGCAATTGCCTGTCCATGGGCGACGGACAGGCAAAATTTCCCATTTATCGGGCCGCTTGTCTTACTTGTTCCAGCAGGCGACATAATGGCCGTTGCCGCGGTCGGTGAACGGAGGCATGGCCTTGGCGCACTGCTCGGTGGCGTAACGGCAGCGGGTACGGAAGGGACAGCCGCTGGGCATATGCAGCGGGCTGGGCACGTCCCCTTCCAGCACGATACGCTTGGATGCACGGGCGGTACGCGGATCGGGCACCGGCACGGCGGACAGCAGGCTCTGGGTATAGGGATGGATGGGATTGTCGTTGAGCTCGTCGGCGTCGGCCATCTCCATCATCTTGCCCAGGTACATAACAGCGATACGGTCGCTGATGTGGTGGACGACCAGCAGGTCGTGGGCAATGAAGAGGTAGGCAACGCCCAGCTTCTCCTGCAGGTCCTCAAACATGTTGACAACCTGGGCCTGGATGGAAACGTCCAGGGCGGAGACGGGTTCGTCGCAGACGATGAACTTGGGGTTCACGGCCAGGGCACGGGCAATGCCGATACGCTGGCGCTGACCGCCGGAAAATTCGTGGGGGTACCGCATGGCGTGCTCGGCGTTCAGGCCGACCAGTTCCATCAGTTCCATGACCCGCTCATGGCGTTCCTTCTTGTTGCTGCACAGCTTGTGCACGTCCAGAGGTTCGCCGATGATGTCCTCGACGGTCATGCGGGGGTTCAGGGAAGAGTACGGGTCCTGGAAGACCATCTGCATTTCCTTGCGGTAGGGCAGCATGTCCACATGGACCTTCTTGCCCATAACAGGCTTGCCGTTGGCATCCACCTTCAGCTGGCCGTTTTCGTCGTACTGTTCGCCGCTGTCATAGATGACCTTGCCGTCAAACAGGATGCGGCCGCCGGTGGGCTTGTACAGCTGGAGCAGGGTGCGGCCGACGGTGGTCTTGCCGCAGCCGGATTCGCCCACCAGACCCAGGGTTTCGCCCGGGCGGATGGCGAAGGAGACGTCATCCACCGCCTTGAGGTGGATGGTTTTGCCCAGGCCGGCACGCACGGGGAAATATTCCTTCAAATGCTCGACCTGCAAAAGGTATTCGCTGTTTGCCATCTTACTTCCCCTCCTTTGCATTCTTCACGTTGAGCCAGCACGAAGCCATGTGGTGTTCGCCCACCTGAAGTTCGGGGGGCTGTTCGCGCAGGCAGATTTTCATGGCGGAATCGCACCGCGGGCAGAAAGCGCAGCCCGCAGGCAGGTCCAGCATGTTGATGGGAGTACCGCCGATGGGGATCAGGCGTTCCTTCATGTTGGAGCCGGACGGGATGGAGCGCAGCAGGCCCTTGGTGTATTCATGGGCCGGGGCGTAGAAGATGTCGTCGGCGGTGCCGCGCTCACACACACGGCCGCCGTACATGACGATGATCTCATCGCACATGGAAGCGATGACGCCCAGGTCATGGGTGACGATGATGATGGCCATGCCCAGCTTTTTCTGCAGATCCTGCATCAGTTCCAGGATCTGGGCCTGGATGGTCACGTCCAGGGCGGTGGTGGGCTCGTCGGCAATCAGGATGTCGGGTTCGCAGGCCAGGGCCATGGCGATCATGACGCGCTGGCGCATGCCGCCGGACAGCTCATAGGGATACTGCTTGATCCGCTTTTCCGGTTCGTTGATGCCCACCAGTTCCAGCATTTCAATGGCGCGGGCCTTGGCCTGGGCCTTGTTGCGGTCGGTGTGCAGCATGATGGCTTCCATCAGCTGGTTGCCGATGGTGAACACGGGGTTCAGGCTGGTCATGGGGTCCTGGAAGATGATGGAGCAGCATTTGCCGCGGAAGGACTGCATCTTCTTTTCGTCCCACTTGGTGATGTCTTCACCCTTGTACAGGATCTGGCCGCCGGTGATGCCGCCGTTGTCGGACAGGATGTCCATGATGGAATAGGCGGTGACGGACTTGCCGGAGCCGGATTCGCCCACGATGCCCAGAATCTTGCCGGGCTCCAGGGCGAAGGAGACACCGTTGACCGCATGCACTTCGCCGCCCTTGTCGGTGGAGAAGGTGGTATGCAGGTCCTTGACTTCCAGGAGGTACTTCCAGTCCTGGTTGGTTTTTACTTCACTCATACTTTGCCCCTCCTCAGCGCTTCAGTTTGGGGTCGAACGCGTCGCGCAGGCCGTCGCCCAGCAGGTTGAAGGCCAGGACGATCAGGCAGATGATCAGCGACGGGAAGACCAGCTTCAGCGGATAGCTGTTGATACCCGCACGGGCTTCGTTGGCCAGAGAACCCAGCGAAGGCATGGGGACCTTGACGCCGATGCCCAGGAAGGACAGGTAGCTTTCGGTGAAGATGGCCGAGGGGATCTGCAGAGCCACGGAAATGATGATGACGGACAGGCAGTTGGGCAGAATGTGCTTGCGCAGGATGCGGCCGCTGGGGGTGCCGATGGTGCGGGCCGCCAGAACGTATTCGTTCTGCTTGATGGTCAGGATCTGGCCACGGACCAGACGGGCCATGCCCACCCAGTACAGCAGACCGAAGACCAGGAACAGGGCAATCATATTGGTGCCCAGGGACTGCAGCATGGGAACCTTTTCGATGACCGGCTTCAGGGTTTCGTTCAGAACCACCGAGAGCAGAATGATCATCAAAGTATCCGGCAGACTGTAGATAATATCCACGATACGCATCATGATAATATCCACCGTGCCGCCACACCAGCCTGCGATGGAACCGTAGATCAAGCCGATGATCAGCACCATGATGGAAGCCACCAGGCCGACGGCCAGGGACACACGGGTGCCGTAGATCACGCGGATGAAGTAGTCACGGCCCAGGCTGTCGGTGCCCATCACATGGGGGAAGAGCTTTTCGCCGGTTTCCTCCATGTACTGCTGTTCGCGCTGGGACCATTCGAAGGGGGCCAGGTTGGTGGCGGTCTTGTCGCGGCGGCCGTCCACGGTGACGATTTCCTCATAGCCATAGGGCACGAAGAACGGAATGATGATGATGCTGAGCAGCAGCAGGACCAGCACGACGATGCTGCCCACGGCCAGCTTGTTCTTCATCAGGCGGCGGCAGCCGTCCTTGAAGAAGGTCACGCTTTCGCCCATGACCTCCTGCTGTGCCTTTTCGTCGGCGGTGGCGGGTTCAAAATCAGCAGAGCTGAACTTGGACAGATCGATCTGGACCGAAAGAGGGTTCTTTTCGGGCATACCGTTTTCTGCGTAGGTCATTTTCTTTCCTCCTTCTTACTCCAGTTCGATGCGCGGGTCAATCAGCTTGTACACCAGGTCGGTGATCAGGTTGGCCGAAACCATCAGAATGCCCAGGAACAGGGTGGTGGCCATGATCAGGGGGTAGTCGCTGTTGTTGATGCTGTTGACGAACTGGGTGCCCAGGCCGCCGATGGTGAAGATGCTTTCAACGACCATGGAGCCGGTAATGATGTAGGCAATCATGGGGCCCACGTAGGTGACAACGGGGATCAAGGCATTGCGCAGGGCATGCTTGAAGATGACCTTGACCTGGGGCACGCCCTTGGCCCGGGCAGTACGCACATAATCCTGGCCCAGAGCGTCCAGCATGCTGGTCTTGGTCAGACGGGTGATGTACGCCATGGGATACAAGGACAGCGAAACCACCGGCAGGAAGTAGTTGGGGTTTTCGGCGCTCCACACCGGGAAGACGTTCAGCTCCACGCAGAAGACCAGCAGGAGCAGGGTGGCCAGAACAAAGCTGGGCACACCGGTGAACAGGGTGGTGAAGAAGATGATCAGCCGGTCCGGCAGCTTGTTGCGGTTCAGAGCGGCGATGCTGCCCAGAACCAGGCCGAACACAACGGCCACAGCCGCAGCCTGCAGGCCCAGCTGAGAGGAAACGGCAAAGCGGGTGATCAGGGTGGAGGTAATATCACGGCCGGTTTTCAGGGACACGCCCCAGTCACCGTGCAGGATATTGTTCATATACAGGATGTACTGCTCCCCCACCGGCTTATCCAGGTTGTAACGTGCTTCCAGCACGGCCTGGACCTGCGGACTGGGAGCCTTTTCCTTGTTGAAGGGGCCGCCGGGGATCGCGTTCATCGCGAAAAAGGTGATCAAGCTGATGATGATCACGGTCACGATCGCCAGCAACACACGTTTTACGACATATCGGGTCACGTTCGTTCACTCTCCTCATTAAATACGGGGTCCTGCAGGACCCGCGCTGGCCGCGTGTTTTGAACGGGCCGCCGCCCGTTTTCCCCGCCTGGTTCCCGTTTCGGGAAGATGCCGGTCACGGAACACGTTTGTGTGCCTTGGGCGGACACCTTACCACAAAAAAAAGGAACGACAGCGTTTGATCAAACGCCATCGTTTGAGCAAAGGAATCTTCAATAAAATATCACAAAATTGTAACGTTGTCAACTTGTCCGCCGCACAGAAAACCCCTGCCAAATGTGAAAATTTGCCCGGCGCCTGTCGGCACCGGGCAAAAAACATTGACTTTTCCCGCTGTATATTCTGTATGAACGCCCTCTTTCAGGAAGTATTTTTATTCACTTTTATTCCTGTTGGGAAGGCATTTTCCACCCAAGATGATCGGTGTGCAGCCAGGCTTCGGCCGTCTCGCTGCCGGGGGCTCCCAGGGCTTCCCGGTACAGGGCCTGGATGGCCGGGTTTTCGTGGGAGAAGCGCAGGGCACTGCCCTTGTCGATGCTGTACAGCACCTGTCCGCGGCTGCGGGCCAGTTCCTCGTCGTCGGGGCTGTGGGGCTGTCCCCCGCCGCCGGCACATCCGCCGGGACAGGCCATGACCTCCACAAAATCGTAGTGTACACGGCCGGCGCGCACCGCCTCGATGAGTTGCCGGGTGTTGCCCAGACCGCTGACCACCGCCGTTTTCACGGTGGCCCCGCCCAGGTCAAATTCCGCTTCGGTCCAGCCGGGAGCGCCGTCGGCGTTGCCCCGCACCGCCCGGAACGCTTCCGGCGGCGGGTTCTGGCCGTTGACCATATGGTAGGCGCTGCGCAGGGCCGCTTCCATGACCCCGCCGGTGGCCCCGAAGATGACCCCCGCCCCGCTGTACGGGCCGAGAATGGAATCAAAGGCTTCCTCGGCCATCATCTCGGGATGCAGATGCTCGGCACGGATCATCCGCACCAGTTCCCGGGTGGTCAGGGCCAGGTCCACATCCCGCCCGGCTTCGGTATGCATGGTGGGCAGGTCACACTCGGCCTTTTTGGCCACGCAGGGCATGATGGACACGCTGTACACCTGGTCCGGGCGTACCCCGATCTTGGCGGCCAGATAGTTCTTGGCCACCGCCCCGAACATCTGCTGGGGGCTCTTGGCGCTGGACAGGCGGGTGGTCATGTCCGGGTAATGGCCCTTGAGGTACCGAACCCAGCCGGGGCAGCAGCTGGTGAACATGGGCAGGAACTGGGTCTCCCCCGCCTTGAACCGGTGAAGGAACTCGGTGGCTTCCTCCATGATGGTCAGGTCGGCGGAAAAGGAGGTGTCAAACACATAGTCGAAGCCCAGCGCCCGCAGCACCGCCGCCATCCGGTTGACGGTGGCCTTTTCCGGGGGCAGACCCAGGCTTTCCCCCCAGGCGGCACGCACCGCCGGGGCGATCTGCACCACCGTGACCAGGTTGGGATCGGCCAGGGCGGCGAAGGCTTTTTCGGTGTCGCTGCGTTCCCGCAAGGCACCGGTGGGGCAATGGGTGATGCACTGACCGCAGAGCACACAGTCGGATTCCTTGATGCGGCGATTGTGGCTCACATCCACCCTGGTGCGGCTGCCGGTGCCGGACAGGTCCCACACGTTGACCCCCTGAACCTTATCGCACACCTGGATGCAGCGCATGCACTTGATGCACTTGTTGGTGTCCCGGTAGAGGGGAAAATCCTTGGGCCACTGGGCGCGGGCGCCGGTGACCAGGTCCCGGGGATAGGGATTTTCCAGGATGCCCAGGTCGTTGGCGATGTTTTGCAGGTGACAGTTGCCGCTGCGCAGGCAGGTGGCACAGTGGCAGTCGTGCTGGGAGAGGATCAGTTCCACGTTGATCTTGCGGGTACGGCGCACCCGGGGGGTGTTGGTGCGGATGACCATGCCTTCAAACACCGGGTTGTTGCAGCTGGGAACCAGGTTGCGCTCCCCCTCGATCTCCACACAGCAGACCCGGCAGGCGCCGATCTCGTTGAGATGTTTGAGGTAGCACAGGTGAGGGATGTCCACCCCGGCGGCCTTGGCGGCTTCCAGTATGGTGGTGTGTTCGGGCACGGCCACGGCCTTGCCGTTGACGGTCACGTTTACCATTGGGTCGTCCTCCCTCCCTTGAAGATGCCGTAGCCGAAGTGGTCGCACCGCAGGCAGCGGCTTGCTTCCTGCATGGCCTCCTCCTCGGTCATGCCGCAGGTGGCCAGGGCAAAGTCGGTCCTGGATTCCAGCGGGTTGCGGGCCTTGAGCTGGATACGGCCGCAGGGCGGCGTGTTGGACAGCCGGGCCGGCGGTATCTGCACATCGCAGCGGATGGTGTGGGCAAAGCCCAGGAAACTATCGATGTTGGCGGCGCCCACCTTGCCCGCCGCCACCGCCCGGATGACGGTGGCCGGACCGGTGACCGCGTCGCCCCCGGCGAAGACGTTGGGGGTGCCGGGCACATAGCCGGACAGATCAGCCTTGAGGGCGCCCCGGCTGGTGCCGATGCCGCCCTTTTCAAAGTTGTCGGATTCGATGCGCTGACCGATGGCGATGATGAGGTAATCACAGGGGATGCGGAATTCCCGCTCGGCAGCGTCCCGGGGACCGGGGCGGCCGTCCCGGCCATAAGAACCGATAATCTGGGGCTTGGTCCACAGGGCTGCCACCTTGCCGTTCTCGTCGGCCTCGATGCGGTGGGGCGCCTGCAGGGGCAGGATCTGGCAGCCTTCGGCCTGGGCGTCGGCGATTTCTTCCGGCAAGGCGGTCATATCGTCGATGCGCCGGCGGTAGACACAGGTCACGCTCTCGGCTCCCAGGCGGATGGCCGTGCGGGTGGCGTCCATGCTCACGTTGCCGCCGCCGATGACCACCACCCGCTTGCCGGTGAAGTCCAGAGGCCGGCCTTCGCCGCAATCCCGCAGGAACTCCACGGCGGAAAGGACGTTTTCGCTGTCCTCTCCGGGCAGGCCCAGCTTTTTGTCGGCGTGGGCCCCGATGGCCACGTACAGGGCATCATAATCCCGGCGCAGCTGTTCCACCTGGATGTCGGTGCCGATGCAGACGCCGGTTCTGACCTCCACCCCGGTTTTGAGAATGTAATCGATATCCTTCTGCAGCACTTCCGGCGGCAGGCGGTAGTCTGGAATGCCGTAGCGCAGCATGCCGCCCAGACGGTCCCGCTGTTCAAACACCGTGACGCTGTGGCCCATCAGCTGCAGATAGTAGGCAGCCGTGAGGCCGCTGGGGCCGCCTCCCACCACCGCAATCCGTTTGCCGGTGGCTTCGGCGGGCTTGGGCGGGGTTTCGTCCCCGCAGTGGTCCACCGCATACCGCTTGATGCCGCAGATGTTGATGGCGTCGTCCACCAACCGGCGGCGGCACTGCTTTTCGCAGGGGTGTTCACACACATAGGCACAGGAATACGGGAAGGGATTGTCCTTGCGGATCAGGTCCACCGCGTCCTGGAAGCGGCCTTCCCGCACCAGGGCGATGTAGCCGGGGATATCCACATGGGCAGGGCAGACGGTGACGCAGGGCACCGGCTGCTTGAGAGAACAGATACAGCGGCCTTCCCTGGCATGGAGCTCGTAATCTTCCCGAAAGCCCCGCACTCCTTCCAGCACCATGGCGGCGGCTTCGTAGCCGATGGCACAGTCGGCGGAATCCGCAATGGCGGCCGCCGTGGATTCGATGAGATCAATGGTACCTTCGGGGGCGGTCTGGTCCAGCACGCTCTCGATCAGGGTTTCCAATTGGGACAGGCCGATGCGGCAGGGCACACATTTGCCGCAGGTCTGGGCATGGCACAGGCGCAGAAAGTTCAGCGCCAGGTCCACCGGGCAAAGTCCCGGCGGGTTGGCGGCCACGCGGTGCCCCATATCGCGGCAGAGGTCCTGTACGACCTGCTGGGCGCGGTCCGGGGTTTCGATGGACAGTCTTCGCATAGATAAAATCCTCCGTTGCAAGCCGGAAAAAAGGGGCCTCCCGGCTCTGGCTCTGAACAGCGGCACAACCATAACCGCCGTCACACTGTTTCCAGTATAGGGGATTTGGGCAAAAAGTTCAATAAATTTTTAACACGTTCATAATTATTTTGCAATATGGCGGATTCCGATGTGTTTTGAGGGGGCGGATTGAAAAAAAAGGCGGCTCCCCTTCCCACACAATGCGGGCGGAGAGTCGCCTTTTCTGAATTATTCATAAGAATGAGTTCCGGTTATTCTTCCGATTCCGCCGCTTCCCGGGCTGCGGCAGTCAGCTGCTCTTCCCGCCGGGTCTGCATGACCACGTGCAGGAATTTGGCCATCAGCGGTACATAGGTGGTGGCAAACACCACCAGCGCCCCAAAGGCAACCTGGCGGCGACGGCTGCGGGGCACTGCCAGCCCCAAAAGCACCCCTATGGCGCACAGACAGAACTTGACCAGGGCCAGATCCTTCCAGCTGCTCTGTTTCAGATACCGGTCTGCATAGGTAAACAGTTTCATACCATCAACCTCCCTGCGCGGCACACCCCGCGCTTTGCCCCGCCCCGGACCGGGCGAGGGTCCTTCTGTGCCCAGTGTAACACAACGGGAGTTTTGCCGCAATGCCGGATAGCAACAAAAAAAGGTTTCCCATTTCTGGGAAACCTTGGTGCGCCGGAAGGGGCCCCTCTGCCCGCGCTCTCTCCCACAGTCCGCTGGACTGTGGGACCCGGCCGGGACGAAAACCGGCCGGACGAGCTGTTCGAGTCCCTTCCGGGACAAACGGACCGCCTTCCGGACGATAGCAACAAAAAAAGGCTTCCCATTTCTGGGAAACCTTGGTGCGCCGGAAGGGACTCGAACCCCCGACCTTCTGATTCGTAGTCAGACACTCTATCCAGCTGAGCTACCGGCGCAAGTGCGAGTATTATATTACCAGACCGCACCCCAGATGTCAAGGATTTTTCTAAACTTTTTTTGTCATTAAATTCCGAAATCGCTCATTTTTTGTTCTTGCCCCCGCGAGAGCGGTGCGAGAACCGGGGAATGGGGGGATTTTCCGGGGTGTGCAGGCGATACGTCAGCAGATATCCGTCGTGTTCGGGGCGGCGGTAGAATTCGGCGCGCACCCGCTCCATGGGGCTGCTGCCGTCGGAGGCCATGCCCCCCAGCAGCAGTACAAACCGGGTGTCGCTGTAGCGAGCCACCACGTCGCTGCTGCGCAGGGTGCGGCAGAGCACGTTTTCCAGCACCCGCATGACGGCGGCGGTGCGGGAGGCCCCGGGACGTGTGACCGGAGGCACAATGCTCACCGTGACCAGGAACAAAGAAAAGTCATACCGGGCCCGCATGCGCAGCTGTACCCGGCAGATGCTGCGGAAGGTTTCGTAGGCACACAGGTAGGCACCGTCGGCGCCCGGCTCCGTCACCTCCCGCAAAATGTGTTCCAGGTCGGTCTCCATGGCCAGCTCGCTCTGCTGCATCCGCTTGTAACTGCCGTTCAGGTTGCGGTTCCGGCTGTCGCCGTGCAGGCAGCCGGATTCCGAAGCGCGTCGGGTCAGGTCCTCGGCTTCCTCGGTGCGGCCCATGCTTTCCAGGGCCAGAATCTGCTCCACATACAGACGCTCGTCGTAGGGGTCTGCCTTCAGGCCGCAGCTGCTCAGCTCCACCACCTTGGCATACTCCTCTTTTTCTTTGTACACTTCCATCAGGGCAAACAGGGTGTCCTTATACAGGTTGTGCAGCCAGACGCGCTGGCGCTCCACCCAGGGTTCCCCCGCCGAATCCGGCAGAAGACGGCCGGTATACCGGGCAATGATATCCCGGTACAGTCCGGCCCGGATATCGGCGTCGGGTTCGGCGGCCGCCTGCTCGGCCAGGCGACGGATGGTAAAGATATCCACCTCACAGTCCAGGGCAGTGTTCCACATATAGGTGCCCCGCCCGGTGAGGATGCAGTTTTCCAGAATCGGGTCTTCCTTGGCGGCCATGATGCGGAACCGGTGCATCACCGCCCGCAGGGACATATCGGCATCGCCCGCGTTGCCCCACAGGGCGGTGGTCAGCTCGCCGTGGGTGGCGGGACGGCCGTATTGCAGCAGCAGATACTGCACCAACAGCTGAATCTTGCGTGACTGTGCCATGCCCGCCAGGACCGGGCGGCCGTCGAGAGTAATCTCGAACTTGCCAAGCAGGGTGATCTGAATTTTTGGCTGTGACATGGATTGGCACTCTCCTCTTCTTACCGGCCGGAGCCATGACTTCCGATACTCAGGTTGTTACAAGTATACGAAAAACAACGAATTTTTGCAAGGGAAACGGCACAAAAAAACCGTCCGTTCGGCAAGAAACAGACGGTTTGTCCTATTTTTGATCTTGCGGGAGCAAGCAGCCGCTTATCCCACGTACAGATACACCTGGGAAAACACCCGCACCAGTGCCCCGGCATAGGGGTCCTGGGACCGCACGGTGCCTTCGGTGGTACCGGCAGGGCGCACCACGGCGGTCAGGCCGCGCTCCTGCAGACGGCTGCGGGCCTCGGCCAGGGACAGTCCCGCCAGATTGGGCACCTGACGGTTGGGGTCCGGGATGGGCCGGGCCACCACCGCCTTGACCATCTGCCCGGCGGCCACCGGTTGCCCGGCAGCGGGCTCGGTGCGCACCACGGTATAAGGATCAATGGTGTTGTCGTGGAGAAATTCCACCGCCACGGCCACCCCCATGTCCCGCAAGGTCTGCAGGGCCTGGTCCCGGTCCTCCCCGGTCAGGTCCGGCACGGTGAGCCACTGGGTGCCCAGGCTGACGCTGACGGTGAGGGTTTGCCCCTTCTTGACCGTGCGGCCGGCGGCGGGCTGCTGGGCACAGACCTGCCCCGGTTCCACCGCCGGGTTGTACACTTCCTCCCACACCAGGTGCAGACCGGTGCTTTGCAGGTCGGCTTCGGCCTGGTCCCGGGTCATCCCGGCCAGGTCGGGGATGGTCACATCCGCCCGGCGGGAAAACAGCGGGTTGGTGCTCTGGCCTAAAATATGCCACACACATCCCGCCGACACCAGCACCGAAAGCAGAGCCAGCAGGGCAAACACCCGCAGCACCGTCAGGCGCGGGGGATGAAGTCCGGTTGCGGTCATGGGAATCTCTCCTTCCCTGTTATGGAATCAAAGTTGACGGCGTCCCACCGCCCGGATGCCAACCACAACACCCGCGGTCAGCAGCAGCGCTCCCAGCACCACCAGCCCGGCCCCGGCGCTGCCCGCCAGGTCCCCGATCCAGCCGGTCAGGGGGGAAGCGGGAATCATGAGCAGGCTGTAGGCCATGCTGTCCACGCTGATGAGGGTGGCGCGGCGGTCGCTGGGGAACCAGTCGTTCAGCCGCTTGCGGGCGTGCAGGGACCAGATGGTGCCGAACATGGCAAACCCGGCCCCGCCGGCCACCGCACCGGCCAGGGGCGCGGCGCCCATGGCCAGGGTGCACAGGCCGCATCCGGCGGTGCAGATGGCATACAGCCACCCCAGACGCCGGGGCTGCAGCCGCCCGCCGATCCAGCAGCCCAGGGGATACCCCACCTCACAGACCATGAGCACCACACCCAGCAGGGCGGTGGGCAGGCCGATGTCGGTCAGGCGCTGCTGCAGGTACATGAGGGTGAGAAAGGCGGGCAGGTCGATGAAGGCCCCCGCCAGAATATACCGCACCACCCGGGGACTGCGGCGCAGAAACTCCACCGTTTCGGCCACATGGGTGCGCAGGCTGGCGGGCAGTTCGGCCAGCAGGGTACACAGCGGCGCGGCCCGCCGGGCCTGCTGTTCCGGGGTAGCGGCGGGCTCATACAGCCCCGCGGCCGTCACGGTGCGCAGCAGGCTGATTCCCAGATCCACCAGGTAGAAAGCGGTGAACCCCAGCACCCCGGTGAGGGCACCGGCCAGCTTGCCCAGGGCGGCACCGGCGGTTTCCACCTGGGTGGTGATTGTCTCCACCGTCAGGAAGCGCTCGGATTGCCCGGCTTCCTTCAGGCTGTCGTAGACCAGGGCTTCCTGGGTACCGGAAACCAGATTGTAGGCCAGGGCGGACAGGGCCATGGAGGCGCAGACCCAGAAGAAATTCTGTTCAAAGGCCATGAGCAGGGCGGACAGGGCCGCCGCCACTCCGGAAAGCGCCAGCACCCGGCGGCGGCCCAGCAGATCGGCCATCATGCCGCTGGGGACCTCGGCCAGCAGGCTGACCACATGGAAGACGCCTTCGGCGGCGCCGACCTGCCACAGGCTGTAGCCCCGGGCGACCAGCAGCGCCACCCAGACGGCGCCGGTGATATTGAGGGTGAGAACAAAGGAATAGGTATAGGAGCACCGCAGCTGGCAGCGCAAAGCATTTGGATTCATAGTCGGAACACCTTTCGTTATCAATTACAGAATGGACAGGTGTTCCCTTTTATGCCGGGATGGATAAACAAAAACGCGCCCCGGCCAAACGCCGGAGCGCGGAAAGGTTCCGTCACAGCGTCTGCCGAACAGGGCGCGGCAGACCGCACCCGGCTAAAAAAGGGTACACTTCTAGACGGAACTGCTTATTTGTTGCCTTTAACCTGGTACAAATTACACAGTGCCCATCCCATGGGGTGTACTCCTTTCCGCCAAACGGCAAACTTGTAATACGGACAGTATACCACGGACCGCCCCGGCCACGCAAGAAAAAGTTGCACAGGCTCAGAAATGTTCCTGCTGGGCCTGGAGCGCCGCCATCAGCGGCGGGATCAGCTGCTTTTTGCGGCTGACCACACCGGGCAGCACGGCCTTGCCGTCCTTGGGCTCCACCCCGAAGGCGTCCCGGACGATATTTTCGGCCCCGTGGCCGCAGAACATCAGGTCGGTGGCCTGGTTCTGCATATCGGTGAACATATAGAAGATCATGGGCAGACCTTCCCGGCCGATGGCTTCGGGCAGGAAGGGCCCCACCAGCTCTTCGGCGGCGGCGCGGGAACGGGCGGTCATGTAGCTGGACTGGCCCACGCCGAACTTCACATCGCCACGGCTGAACACCTTGAAGTCGGAGAGGAAGACCTCCTCGGCGGTGCGGCCGGTGAGGTCGGCGCCGGCTTCAAACATCTGCTCGGCGTAGGTGGGGATATTCACCTCCGCAATGACGGCCAGGGCCTCGGCGGCGGACTTGTCCAGCGGGGTGGAGGTGGGCGACCGGAACATGAGGGTGTCGGACAGGATGGCCGACAGCAGCAGCCCCGCAATCTGTTTGGGCGGGGTGATGCCGTGTTCGCCGTACATCCGCCAGACAATGGTGGCGGTGCAGCCCACCGGCTCGTTGCGGAAATACACCGGGCCGCCGGTTTCCAGGCTGCCGATGCGGTGATGGTCGATGATCTCCAGGATTTCGGCCTGCTCCAGACCGTCCACGGCCTGGGTGCGCTCGTTGTGGTCCACCAGAATGACCTGCTTGCGGTGCAGGTTCAACAGGTTCCGGCGGCTGACCACACCGCAGTAGCAGCCTTTTTCGTCCAGAATGGGAAAATACCGGTGACGGACGCTGGCCATGATCTTGCGGGCATCCTCGATGGGGGTGTTGACGCTGAACTTGAGCAGGTCTTCCCGGCGCATGAAATGGCGCACCGGGGCGGCGGTGGAGACCAGCCGGGCGGCGGCGTAGGAATCATAGGGCGTGGTAATGACAAAGCAGCCCTTCTCCTTGGCGCGGGCCAGGATGGTGCGGGGCACCGCGGCGCCGCAGCAGACCACAATGCACCCGGCGCCGCAGTCGATGGCGCACATCTGGGTTTCGTACCGGTTGGTGACCAGCACCAGGTCCCCGGGGCCCACGTTGTCCTCCATGACTTCGGGGCTGGAACCGATGAAGATCCGCCCGTTGGTGATGCGGGCGTCCGGGTCACCGGCCAGCATCTCCCCTTCCAGGGTTTCCAGCACGTTGCGGTAGCTGGTGTTGGCCGAAGCCAGCACCTCGGTGTCGAACAGGTCCATGTTGGCGTTGGCAATGTCCTTGACGGTGATGAGGCCCAGCAGCTCCTTGGCGTCGTCCACAATGCACAGGGTGTCGATCTCCACGTCGCGCATCATGTTCCAGGCGGCGCGCACGCTCATCTCTTCCCCAATGCCGGGCTGGCGGCGGATGTCGATATCCTTGATTTGGGGGCTGAGATCGGTGCACAGGCGGGGCGCATCCACCCCGAAATACTTGAGCACAAAAGCGGTTTCCCGGTTGGGAACGCCGGCACGGCGGGCTTCATAGGTGGCGCCGCCCAGCTTGTTCTTCAGCCAGGCGTACGAAATGGCGGAACAGATGGAGTCTGTGTCCGGGTTCTGGTGTCCGATAATATTGACCTTGCGGCGGGTGTTTGCCATAGTAAAACCCCTTTCCCTTCCCTGCGGGAACGCCTTGCGTCCCCGGGCTTTGTTATGATTATAACATGCTAAAATCTTTTTTGCGATTCTTGACAACAAACGCGTTCTGACGTACAATTAAAATGTATATGCATGGGGTAGGATTTGCCCGCCTCCATGCTGGATTTGTGAAAGACGAAAAAGAGGGATACGATTCATGATTCGGGAAAATCTTCGCAACATTGCCATTATCGCGCACGTTGACCATGGCAAGACCACCCTGGTCGACCAGATGCTGAAGCAGTCCGGCGCTTTCCGCGCCAACCAGCAGGTGGCGGAGCGCGTGATGGACTCCGGCGATATCGAACGGGAGCGCGGCATCACCATTCTGGCCAAGAACTGCTCCTGCGTGTATGAAGGCGTGAAAATCAACATCGTGGACACCCCGGGCCACGCCGACTTCGGCGGCGAGGTGGAACGCGTGCTGAAGATGGTCAACGGCGTTCTGCTGCTGGTGGACGCTGCCGAAGGCTGCATGCCCCAGACCCGTTTTGTTCTGCAGAAGGCCCTGCAGCAGAACCTGTCCCTGGTCATCGCGGTGAACAAGATCGACCGTCCCGACGCCCGCATTGCGGAAGTCATCGACGAAATTCTGGAACTGCTGATGGACCTGGGCGCCACCGACGAACAGCTGGACAGCCCCATGGTGTTCTGCTCCGGCCGCAACGGCACCGCCAGCTACGACTGGACCAAGCCGGAAGAGGGCAAGGACCTCAAGCCCCTGTTCGACACCATTCTGAAGTACGTCACCCCGCCGGAAGGCGAGCCCGACGCTCCCATGCAGATGCTGGTGTCCAGCGTGGACTACAACGAGTTTGTGGGCCGTATGGGCGTGGGCCGCGTGCAGAACGGCGTGATCAAGGTGGGCCAGAGCGTGCAGGTGTGCGACTGGCACAACCCCGACGTGCATATGTCCGGCCGCATCACCAAGCTGTTCGACTTCAAGGCCAACGGCCGTGAGCCCATCGAGCAGGCCGAGGCCGGCGATATCGTGGCCTTTGCCGGTCTGCCGGATATCTCCATCGGCAACACCCTGTGCGATCCCAGCAAGGTGCAGCCCCTGCCCTTTGTGAAGATCAACGACCCCACCGTGGAGATGACCTTCAGCGTCAACGACTCTCCCTTTGCGGGCAAGGAAGGCAAGTACGTCACCTCCCGCCAGATCCGTGACCGCCTGAACCGCGAACTGCTGAAGGACGTGGCCCTGCGGGTGGAAGATTCCGCCACTACCGATTCCTTCCGGGTCATGGGCCGCGGCGAAATGCACCTGTCCATCCTCATCGAGACCATGCGCCGGGAAGGCTACGAACTGCAGGTTTCTCCCCCGCACGTTCTGACCCATGAGGAAGACGGCAAAACCATGGAACCCATGGAGCGTGTCGTCATCGACGTGCCCGAAACCTACCAGGGTGCGGTCATGACCGCTCTGGGCGCCCGCAAGGCCATCCTGATGAACATGCAGATGATGAACAGCCGTTCCCGCCTGGAGTTCCGCATGCCCAGCCGCGGCCTGTTCGGCTATCGCAGCCAGTTCCTCACCGATACCCACGGCGAAGGCATCATGAACACCATCTTTGACGGATACGAAGAATGGTGCGGCGACATCTCCACCCGGTCCACCGGCTCCCTGATCAGCTTTGAGACCGGCGACGCCGTGACCTACGGCCTGTTCAACGCCCAGCAGCGCGGCACCCTGCTGGTCACCCCCGGCGAGAAGGTCTACGCCGGCGAAGTGGTGGGCTACACCCCCACCGGCGAGGACATCACCGTCAACGTCTGCAAGACCAAGCACCTGACCAACACCCGTGCTTCCGGCAGCGACGACGCCCTGCGCCTGGTGCCGGTTTCCAAGTTCAGCCTGGAAGCCTGCCTGGAATTCCTGGCTCCCGACGAACTGCTGGAAGTCACCCCCGAAAACCTGCGCATCCGCAAGCGCATTCTGGACCACGACCTGCGCATGAAGGCCGCCAGCAAGAAGAAGTAATCCTTCGGCTGTCCGCCGCCTGAGATAAACAAAACCGCCGCCCGCAAGCAGTTGCCTTGCGGGCGGCGATCTTTTTTATTCGGATTTCCGGGCCGGACGGTGGTAGGCCAGACGGGGGCTGCCGTTGGCCAGCAGGATGCGCCCGCAGTGGGTGAAGCCGTTCCTGGCCAGCAGGTCCTGCATCACATGGTTGTCGGCGTGGGTGTCGATGCGCAGGTCCAGCCCCTTGGCGGCGCAGAAGGCAAAGCAGGCCGCGGCCACCCCCTTGGCCTTGCCGTTGGCGGCCAGGCGATGGATGGTAAGGTAGGGCGCGTCGCTGGGCCAGGCGCCGTCATAAATGACTTTGTAGGTGGGTTCCTCCCCCGGAATGGCGCAGAAGGTTCCCACGGCCTCCCCCTCTTCTTCCACCAGGTAGCAGACGCCCCGGGCGATCTCCTCTTCCATCAGCGCCGACCCGGGGTAACCTTCCCGCCACTGGTGGGGGTTGCCGGTGCGCACCATAAAGGCTTTGGCGGCTTTGAAGATGTCCAGCAGGACCGGCAGGTCCCGGGGTGTGGCGGGGCGGATGGTCATGAAACAGGCTCCTTACAGAATTATTTGCCGGAATCGCCGTAGTTCTTCAGCACACGGGCGCTGGGGTCGTCCACGTCGCAGCCCGGCCATGCCTTGTTGGGCATCCAGAAGTCCACGATCATGCCGGCCTGGCCGGGATAGTACTTTTCAAACAGTTCCCGGTAGAGCAGGCTCTCCTTGGTGAAGGGACGGCAATAGGTGTAGCGGCCGGCGCGCTCGGCAAATTCTCGGTCGGTGTATTTTTCCTCGGCGTACTCCTTGAGGATATCCACCATGGAGTGGCCCACCGCATCGGAGAAGGCGGCTTTTTCACGCCAGAGGATGTTTTCGGGCAGCCAGTCGCCCTCAAAGGCCTTGCGCAGCAGATACTTGCCCTTGCCGTAGGTGTTCAGCTTGCGGGCGGGGTCGATGGACATGACATACTTCACGAAATCCAGGTCGCCGAAGGGCACCCGGGCTTCCAGGCTGTTGACGCTGATGGAGCGGTCCGCCCGGAGCACGTCGTACATATACAGCTCCCGCACCCGCTTCTGGCTTTCGGCCTGGAAGGCGGCGGCGCTGGGGGCGTAGTCGGTGTATTTGTAGCCGAAGAGCTCATCGCTGATCTCGCCGGTGAGCAGCACCCGGATGTCAGTGTGCTGGTGGATATACTTGCAGACCAGATACATGCCCACCGACGCACGGATGGTGGTGATGTCCCAGGTGCCCAGCATGGCCACCACCTCTTCCAGAGAGTCGAGGACGGTGTCCTTGTCGATGATGACGTCGGTGTGGTCGGCCCCCAGGTACTCGGCGGTCTGGCGGGCGTATTTCAGGTCGATGGCGTCACCGCTCATGCCGATGGCAAAGGTGCGGATGGGCTTGCCCAGCTTTTTGGCCGCAATGGCGCAGACCAGGCTGGAATCCAGCCCGCCGGAGAGCAGGAAGCCCACGGGGGTGTCGGCATCCAGCCGCTTTTCCACGCCCGCAATGAGCTTTTCCCGGATGTTTTTCAGGATGGTGGGCATATCGTCCCGGTTGTAGGCGGGGGTGTCGGCGATATCACAGTACCGCACAAACCGGCCGTTGCAGTAGTAGCTGCCAATGGGGAAAGGATAAATCTTCTTGCACAGCCCCACCAGGTTCTTGGCCTCGGAGGCAAAAGCGATGGCGCCGCTGTCGCTATAGCCGTAGAACAGCGGCCGGATGCCGATGGGGTCCCGGGCGGCGATGAGCCACTTTCTGCGGGCGTCATACAGCACCATGGCAAACTCCGCATCCAGGTGGCGGAACATGTCCAGGCCGTACTTTTCGTACAAAGGCAGGATGATCTCGCAGTCGGAATCCGACCGGAAGGTGTAGCCCTCGGCTTCCAGTTCGGCCCGCACCGGGCGGAACCCGTACAGTTCGCCGTTGCACACCACCAGACTGCCGTCCCGCTCAAAGGGCTGCATACCCTCGGGGGTGACGCCCATGATGGCCAGACGCCCGAAGCCCAGGTACCCGAACTCGGTTTCCAGCACCCGGTGGTCGTCCGGACCGCGGGAGGCGGTACGCAGCAGATACGCGGTAAACTGTTCGCGGGTCATATCATGCCCCGCATAGCCCATAACACAACACATTTGGCAGCACTCCTTTTCTTGCCGTATGGACGAATGGCAAAAAAATTGACAGCCCACTCGTCCCGACTTTTTAGGACGAATCGCTGTCTTGATCCGCGGTGCCACCTAAATTACCGCATGCCAACCAAAGCATACGGTCCCTTTCCGTATACGTTCACCTTTGAAACGCTGCCGCTGTAACGCGCGGCCTGCGGCGCCCATACTGCCCCTTGACGGGGGTTCCGTTTGCAGCTCGCGGGTGTTCTTTCCTGCCCCGGCATCGTCCCGGCTTGCAGCATCTGCCAGGCTCTCTGTGCGGTGCGGTTGGGGCGGTACTTTTCCCGTTCAACGCTTTTTACACGTTTATGGTAGCACCGGATTCCGGCTATGTCAAGAAATTTTCCCGCCGTTTTGTGGGGTTGCACAAAAAAGCGTTTTTTTAATTCCTAGCATTTTGCAAGGAAATAGCTTGTACTTTCGGCGTCGGCATGGTATAGTATTAGCCGTAACAAAACTTACCAACAATGGGTAACAAACCCATTTTGATTCGGAGGAAACCCATGCTTGAACTGAAACACGTCGGCTACGAGACCGACGATAACAAGGAGATCCTGCATGATGTAAGCCTGACGGTGAAGGACCGCTTTGTGGCCATCACCGGCCCCAACGGCGGCGGCAAGTCCACCCTGGCCAAGATCATTGCGGGCATTTATCAGCCCACCTCCGGCCAGATTCTGCTGGACGGGGTGGATATCACCAACATGAGCATCACCGAGCGCGCCAACCTGGGTGTGAGCTACGCCTTCCAGCAGCCGGTGCGGTTCAAGGGGCTGCGGGTCAAGGACCTGCTGAGCCTGGCCGCCGGCAAGAACACCAGCGTGAACGAGGCCTGCTCCTACCTGAGCGAGGTGGGCCTGTGCGCCCGGGATTACATCGACCGCGAAGTGAACGCCAGCCTGTCCGGCGGCGAGCTCAAGCGCATCGAGATCGCCATGGTGCTGGCCCGGGGCACCAAGCTGTCCATCTTTGACGAACCGGAAGCGGGCATCGATCTGTGGAGCTTCCAGAACCTGATCCGGGTGTTTGAGAAGATGTACGAGCAGACCAAGGGCAACATTCTGATCATCAGCCATCAGGAGCGCATCCTGAACATTGCCGACACCATTGTGGTCATCAAGGACGGCCAGGTGGCCCGCACCGGCCCCCGTGCCGAGCTGCTGCCTGCCCTGCTGGGCAGCGCCGACGCCGCCAATCCGGCCTGCGATGTCCTGACCAGCAAGATCGAGGGGGTGTAAACCATGATCGACGCCATTGAAAAGAACCTGCTGCACGAAGTGGCAGAACTGGATGCCCTGCCGGTGGGGGCGTACAACATCCGCGCCAACGGTAAGCTGGAAAGCCGGAACACCACCGCCAACATTGATATTGTCACCAAGACCGACAAGCCGGGCATCGACATCTTCATCAAGCCGGGCACCAAGAACGAGAGCGTGCACATTCCGGTGATCATCAGCCAGACCGGCCTGACCGATCTGGTGTACAACGACTTCCACATCGGTGAAGGGGCCGACGTGACCATCATTGCCGGGTGTGGCATCCACAACTGCGGCGGCGGCAACGCCCAGCACGACGGCATCCACACCTTCTTCCTGGACAAGGGCGCCAAGCTGCGCTATGTGGAAAAGCATTACGGCGAGGGCGACGGCCGGGGGAAGCAGATCATGAACCCCACCACCATCGTCCACCTGGCCGAAGGGGCTTCCATGGAGATGGAAACCACCCAGATTGCCGGCATCGACGATACCATCCGCAAGACTTCCGGTGATCTGGCCGAGGGCGCTTCCCTGGTCATCCGGGAGAAGATCATGACGGTGGGCGACCAGCACGCCGTCACCGACTTTGTGGTGGACCTGAACGGCGAAGGCTGCTCCGCCAACGTGATCTCCCGCAGCGTGGCCAAGGACCACAGCGTGCAGGAGTTCAAGAGCTACATCAACGGCAACGCCGCCTGCGCCGGTCACAGCGAGTGTGACGCCATCATCATGGACAACGCCAAGGTCATTGCCACCCCGGGCCTGATCGCCAACAACATTGATGCCAGCCTGATTCACGAAGCCGCCATCGGCAAGATCGCCGGCGAGCAGCTGACCAAGCTGATGACCCTGGGTCTGACCGAGCAGGAAGCCGAAGAGCAGATCGTCAACGGGTTCCTGAAATAATCCCATAGACAAAACGTCCCCGCTTTCCACAGAAAGCGGGGATTTTGTGGAAAAAGAGGCCGTTTTCCTTTTGGAAGCGGCCTCTTTTGCTTGGTTTTACACGGTGGCGGTCTCTTTTTCCTCCGCTTGTTGCTCTGCGGCGTCCGGGGTCCGGTCCAGGTCCCGGGCGGTCACGCCCCGGCGGTCCAGCACCCAGTAGATCAGCCCCCGCAGCAGCCCGTAGACGGTGATAAAGGCCGGAACCCCCAGCACCATGCCCACCGGTCCCATGAGGGTACCGCCCACCACCACGGCGAACAGCACCCAGAAGGCGGATACCCCCACCGAGCGTCCCAGCACCCGGGGCGCAATGACACGGCTGTCCAGCTGCTGCAGGATCACCAGAAGAATCAAAAACACCAGCGCCTGCAGCGGGTCCACGAACAGTAGAATCAACAAGCCGGGAACGGCCCCGATGTAGGCACCAAACATGGGAACCAGGGCGCAGAAGCCCACCAATACGCTGATCAGCGGGGCAAAGCTGAGTCCCAGCAGGCTCATGGCCGCGAACAGCAGCACACCGATGATGACGGCGTCGAAGATCTTGCCGAAGAAAAATTCCGAGAAATTGCGGTTGGCATAGCTGCAGATGGAGAGCAGGTCATCGGCCTGCTTTTGGGGCAGAACAGCCCGCACGATCATCCGCATCTGGCGCAGCAGATGGGCCTTGTCGGCCAGCATGTACACACTGCCCGCCACCACGATCACAAAGTGCAGGGCGTAGGAAGCCACGTTGCTCAGATACCCGGCCAGCTGGGGGGTGACCCCCTTCACCAGCTCATAGATATTGCTCATAAGCCGCTCGTAGTCGTCCAAAAGATCGATGATCGGGTTGAGGTCCACCGCATACCGCTGCTGGACAAACAGAAGGGCTTTCTGGGTGTTTTCCACGTACCCGGGCAGATTTTTGAACAAGGTGGTCACGCTGGCCCCCACCTTTGGCAGCACCTGCCAGGCCAGCAGCATAACGGCCAGCGCCGCCAGCACATAGGCCGCCAGGATGGCCACCCATCGCAGCGCCGGGCGGTCCCGGAACAGGTAATGATGGATGGGCCGCACCAGTGTATCCAGCACATAGGCCAGAATCAGGGCCCCTGCAAAGGGCGAAATCACCCGCAGCATGGCGCCGATCCATCCCAGAAATACCGCCAGATGGACCATTATGGCATAAAAAATCCCGCAGAGCAGGGCCATTCCCAGCCAATCCCGGATGGTCTGTGGCTTCTGATCCAGCCAATGTTTTGCATTCATGGGGCATGCTCCTGTCTTTTCAGTCAGGCGGCGGGAACCGTCCCGCCGTAGGGCAAATGAAGATGTTTATATTCCTTATACCGGGTCGTGTCCGGGCAGCGGCGTTTCGCCGCCGGTTTCGGGGTCCAGACCACGGGCGGTGAGCCCGGCGCCCACAGCCTGCTTGAGCAGCGCAGCCACCACGGCCATGACCGGCACGCCAATGACCATGCCGGCAATGCCGAACAAGCCGCCGCCCACAATGATGGCCACCAGCACCCACAGCCCGGAAATACCGGTGGCGCCGCCCAGGATGCGGGGCGCGATGAAGTTGCCGTCAATCTGCTGGATGACCAGAATCAGGATGCAGAAGATGAGCGCCTGCAGGGGTTCGCCGCTGAGCAGAAGCAGCAGGGCGCTGGGCACCGCGCCGATGTACGGCCCGGCGATGGGAATGATGTTGGTCACCGCCACCAGCACGGCGATCATGGGGGCATAGTTCAGGCGCAGGATAAGCATGGCCACGAAGGTTTCACAGCCCACCAGCAAGGCGTCCAGCAGCTGGCCGCCGATGTAGCTGCTGAAGGTGCGGTTGGCCAGCTGGAACACCGAGAAGATGTTGGCGGCCGCCCGGGGCGGGAACATGGCCCGCAGCAGAGCCCGGCAGGCCCGCAGCAGGGGTTCCTTTTCAGCCAGAAGGTAGATGCTGGCCGCCAGGGCCACCACGAAGTTCAGCAGCTGGCCGGCCGCCTGCCCGGCCGCCCCCGCCACCACCGGCATGCTGGTTTTGAGGAATTCCTGGATGGCATCCCCGTATCCTTCCAGAAAGTCGGTGATCTTCTGGGTGGCGGTCGTGTCGATATTGGCGTCGGTCATAAGGGTTTCCAGGCTTGTGGCCGCATTCTGCAGATAGCCCGGCAGCGCGTTGGCAAAGGTGGTGATGCTCTGGAACAGCTGGGGAACCACCAACCCCACCAACGCCGCCACCACAGCCAGAAAGGACAGATACGCCAGCACAATGGCGGGGCCGCGCTTGCCGTGGCAGAGTTTTTCGGCATAAAATCGGGTGGGAATGTCCAGCACATAGGCCAGCATGATGCCCCCCGCAAAGGGAGACAGCGCCCCCACAAAGGCCATGACGCCCCCCGCCGCGTTGGGCAGGGCGTTTACCACCAGCCAGATCAGAGCGGCGGCGGTGATCAGATGCAGCCAGTCCCGTGTGGTGGACGGGACCCGGTCAAGCCAATTTTTCATTGTATCCTCCTCAGGAAAGCGTATTCTTATGCGCGATATGCTTTGATTATTCTATCCATTTTATGCTATAATACCGTACGTGTTTATCATACCACAGCCCGGCTTGTACAGAAAGAGAGATTTTATGAACATTCTGGTAAGTGCCTGCCTTTTGGGGGCATGCTGCAAGTATTCCGGCGGCAGCAACCGCTGCCCCGCCCTGCTGGAAGCCCTACGCGCCGGCGGGCACACCGCCGTGCCAATCTGTCCGGAAATCTACGGCGGCCTGCCCACGCCCCGGCCCCCGGCCGAACGCCGGGGCGACCGGGTGGTGACCGAGACGGGCGCCGACGTGACCGCCCAGTACCGCAAGGGCGCCGCCGAGGCCCTGGCCATGGCGGAACTGAACGGATGCCGGGCGGCCATCCTGAAGGCCAACAGTCCCAGCTGCGGCTGCGGTACCATCTATGACGGCAGTTTTTCCCACCGGAAGGTGCCCGGGGACGGGGTGGCCGCCCAGGCTCTGAAGGCGGCGGGTATTGCTGTGTACACCGAAGAGAATTTCGAGCAGCTTTTGCCCGGGGAGGCGCAACATTCATGAAAGAAACCAAGTATAATCTTGGCCTTGTGCTGGAAGGCGGCGCGGTGCGGGGCATCTACACCGCCGGCGTGCTGGACGTGCTGATGGAAAACGGCGTGCAGGCCGACATGGTCATCGGCACATCGGCCGGGTGCATCCACGGCTGCAACTATGTGTCCGGCCAGGCAGGACGCAGCATCCGGTATTACCGCAAATACCGCAATGACCGGCATTTCATGGGATTCTATTCCCTTTTGACCACCGGCGAGGTGGTGGGGCGCAAATTCTGCTATGAGGATATTCCCCTGTACCTGGACCCCTTTGACGAGAAGGCCTTCGAGGCGTCCCCCGTGGACTTTTACGTCACCGTGACCAACCTGAACACCGGCCGGGCCGAGCATATCCTGTGCGAAAATCTGCGTCTGGACGACAAGATGAACCTGCTGCGGGGCGGCGCTTCCATGCCGCTGTGCTCCCATGCGGTGGAATACGGCGGCCAGCTGTATCTGGACGGCGGCGTCGCCGACAGCATTCCCTACCAGGCCGCCGGGGACCTGGGCTGCCAGCGCCGTCTGGTGGTGCTGACCCAGCCCGCCGGGTATCTGAAACAGCCCGCCAACATGCTGCCGTTCCAGGCCATGTACCGCCGCTATCCCCGCTTTGTGCAGGCCATGGCCGACCGCGCCCGGATGTACAATGCCCAGGTGTGCCAGGTGGAACAGGCCGCCAAGACCGGGGAAGCTTTCCTGATCCGGCCCAGCAAGGCCCTGAAGGTGGGCCGGATGGAGCACGACATGGACCGCATCAACGCCCAGTACGAGCTGGGCCGCACCGATGCTTTGGCCGCTCTGCCCGCCCTGCGCCACTGGCTGGAAGGCTGACACCCTGTCTACATAGACGAAAGAAGTCGGATATTTTTGGCGTAGTTGCCCATTTTGGGGCAACTACGCCTTTTGTTTTTCCCCTGACAGAAAATCACAAGAATTGCGCAAGAAGATCGTCACGGTTCGGGCAGGGGATGCACAATTTTTTCTGTCTGCCTCGTGGTATACTCGGGACACAGCGGCGCAAGGCCGCCACTTTTGGTTACCCGGAGGTACTGTCATGCCTGCTCGCTCTTCTTATTCCGCTTATTCCACCCGCCGCCGCAAAGCCGTTCGCCGCCGGGCCAGGCGGCGACAGGCGCGCGGGATACTGTGTCTGTGCGCCCTGGCCGTGATGGGCACTCTGTGGGCCGCGGGCCTGCCCGGGCGGCGGATTCCCGAAGCTGCGGCGGCCGCCCCGGTGCAGGCGGCGAGTGCAGTCCCCTCCCCCGCCGGGGACGAGGAAACCCGACGGGCCGCCATCCTGGCCGACACTGGCGGTACCTGGCCCGAAAGTCTGCGGGAACTGCTGGAACGCCACCCCGACGCCCTGGACTTTGTGGAAGGCTACCCCGACCACAAGGACGACGTCCCCGCCGACAGCATCGGAACGGTGGAGGCCGGGACCTTTCCCCTGCTGCTGCAATGGGACCCCCGCTGGGGCTATGTCCGCTACGGGGACGACCTGCTGGCCATGACCGGATGCGGGCCCACCTGTCTGGCCATGGCGGCCGCCGGGCTGACCGGGGACGACACCATCACCCCCGCTGCGGTGGCCGACCGGGCCCAACGGGACGGATACTGGGTGGACGGGGTGACCAGCTGGGCCCTGATGACCGACGGCTGTGCGGCCTGGGGCCTGGCGAGCGAGGAACTGCCCCTGAGTGAATCCACCGTGACCGAAGCCCTGGAGGAGGGACGGCCGATCATCTGCAGCGTGCGGCCGGGAGACTTTACCACCACCGGGCATTTCATCCTGCTGGCCGGGGTGGAAGACGGAGATATCCGGGTCAACGACCCCAACAGCCCCCAGAACAGTGCCCGCAACTGGACCTACGACGAACTGGAACCGCAGATCCGCAACCTGTGGGCCTTTTCCCTTTCCTGAACGCAAAAAGCCCCCGGCGCATGGCGCCGGGGGCTTGCTGTTATGGGAATCAGTTGTGCTTGTAGTAGTTGATCAGGCAGCCGTCGGCCAGGATCTGGCGTTCGGCGTCGGTGAGGGCGCCCAGGCGCAGGGTGATGGCCTTGACCTCGCCGGAAGGCAGCACCGCGTAGCCGGGGATGGTGTCATCCTTGTCCAGCAGGGCTTTGCGCACGCCGGGCAGGAAGACGTAACCGTCCAGGGGCAGGGCCTCGGGGTCGGTGGTCAGGAAGGGCAGCATGCCCCAGTTGATGCAGTTGGAGCGATACCGCTTGGTGGCGTACTCCAGGGCAAAGTTGGCCGCACCGCCCAGCACCCGCTGGCAGCTGGCCGCCTGTTCCCGGGCGGAACCGTCGCCGGGCTTGTTGGCGAAGATGGCGGAGCCGATGTTGGTGTTGGCTTCATCCACCGCGCAGCCGGCGGCCTTCAGGGCGTCGTACACGGCAGCGATCCCGGCAGGCAGACTGCCGGCGCGCCGGGCGTCGTCGTCCGCCTTCACGGCCTTGGCTCGGCCCACATAAGCCGGGTCCTTGCGGGAGAGGGTAAACTCTGCCAGGCGCAGAGGATTGGAGCGGAAGGAAGAGGTCTCGCCGGAAGGAATCAGCTCGTCGGTGGTGGTAACGGGGTCGGTGATATGGCTGACGATGCGCAGCAGCAGGTCGTCGGACAGGGCGGGCTGTTCCGGCCAGTCCTTGATGTTGGGACCGAAGCGCAGTTCATGGTCCGGCTCGGCATGGCCCCAGCCGTTGTAGACACGCTTGTCGTACACGCCCTTGTCAAAGTGGTAGGGCGGGGCCACAAAGTCGTCGTGGACCACCTCGCTGGCAGCGGTCAGCACGCCGCCGGCCGCCGCAGTGGCCGCAATGCTGCGGGCATCCATGAGGGCCACGCCGGAGATCTGGCCTTCGCCGGGCTTGGAGCCTTCCCGGTTGGGGAAGTTGCGGGTGGTGTGGCGGATGGAAAACTCCCCGTTGGCGGGGGTGTCGCCGGCGCCGAAGCAGGGACCGCAGAAGCTTTCGCGGAAGATGCCGCCCGCCGACACGATGTCGGCCACGGCGCCGTTCTTGACCAGTTCCAGATAGGTGGGCATGCTGTCCGGGTAGGCGCTGAACTTGAACTGTCCGTTGCCGCAGCTCTTGCCGCGCAGGATGTCGGCCACGGCGCACAGGCTCTCGTAGGTGCCGCCGCTGCAGCCCGCCACGATGCCCTGGTCCACATGGATCTGGCCGTCCTTGCCGATCTTACCCACCAGGTCCATATGGACCTTGCCGGACAGCTGTTCGTTGGCCCGGTCCTCCGCCTGCTTGAGGATGGTGTAGGGGTCTTCCTTCAGGGCGCGGATGGGATAGGCGTAGCTGGGGTGCATGGGCAGAGCGATCATGCATTCCACGGTGGACAGGTCCAGCTCGATGCAGCCGTCGTAGTAGGCCACATCCGCCGGGGACAGCTGACGGTAATCGTCGGCCCGGCCGCGGATGGCCAGGTATTCCTCGGTGACCGCGTCGGTCTGCCAGATGCTGGACCAGCAGGTGGTCTCGGTGGTCATGCAGTCGATGGCGTTGCGGCAGTCGGCGGACAGAGACGCCACGCCGGGGCCCACAAACTCCATGACCTTGTTCTTCACATAGCCGTTTTCATAGGTGGCCCCCACCAGGGCCAGGGCCACGTCGTGGGGACCCACGCCGGGGTTCAGCTTGCCGGTAAGGTAGACGGCCACCACGCCGGGGCGGGCCATATCATAGGTGCGGCCCACCAGCTGCTTGGCCAGCTCGCCGCCGCCTTCGCCCACCGCCATGGTGCCCAGGGCGCCGTAGCGGGTGTGGGAGTCGGAACCCAGGATCATCTTGCCGCAGCCGGCCATCATCTCCCGGTTATAGCTGTGGATGACCGCCATGCAGGGGGGCACGTAGATGCCGCCGTACTTGTGGGCGGCGGACAGGGCGAACTGGTGGTCGTCCTCATTGATGGTGCCGCCCACGGCGCACAGGCTGTTGTGGCAGTTGGTCAGCACGTAGGGCAGGGGGAACTTTTCCATGCCGGACGCCCGGGCGGTCTGGATGATGCCCACGTAGGTGATGTCGTGGCTGGTCATGGAATCGAACTTCAGGCGCAGGTCGTTCATATCCGGCGCGGTGTTGTGGGCTTTCAGGATGCCGTAGGCGATGGTGCCCTCGGCGGCTTTCTCCTTGGTGATGCCGGCGGGTGCGGTGTCGGTCAGCTTGCCGTTGACCAGATACACCCCGTTCTGATGCAGTTTCATGCGTACCTCCGTTTCCTGTAGGCGGCGCGGGGCCCGCGGGCCGCCGTCGCCGGTGTTTTTGTGTATTTTCAGGTAGGACCGGGCGGCAAACGGCGCCGCACGGTCATTTATTTTATAAGCCTGTTCTTTGAGTATACCCATTTTCCCGGTCCTTGTCAACGAATCTTTTTAATGTTATCCCCGCCAAAGCGGGATGTAAACTTAATAAAATAAAGTTAGTTTTCGGCGTTCGATTTCTTAATTTAAGAAAAGCACTTGACGGCCGGCCTGTTATCCTATAAAATTATATCAAGCGGCACTTTTGTGTGGTAAAGTGCCGTACCCGGCATGTCCTTGTGCATGCCTGTAATAGAGGAGGCGTGAGACGATGTACTATCCCGACGTACCGGCCCTGGAGCCGGAGGACATCCAGCTGTTGTGCGGTGAATATCTGGCCCACAACGCTCACCTTGACCCCCGCGAGGCGGACCGCCTGGGCGTCAAGCGCGGTTTGCGCAACCCGGACGGCACCGGCGTACTGGCCGGCATTACCAATGTTTCCAGCGTGGTGGGCTATGACAAGCTGCCCGACGGCACGGTCAAACCCATTCCCGGCCGGCTGATCTACCGCGGCATCGACATTGACACCCTGGTGGCCGAAGCCGACGCCCACGACCGCTTCATGTTCGAGGAGGCCGTCTGGCTGCTGCTGTTCGGCAGCCTGCCCAACGCCGAACAGTTTGCCCGGTTCCGCAAGCTGCTGGAAACCCATCGGGAGCTGCCCCGCGGCTTTGCGGACGACATGATTCTGAACTCCCCTTCCCCCAACATCATGAACAAGATTGCCCGCAGCGTGCTGGCCATGTACAGTTACGACGAACACGCCGAGGACACCTCTTTGCCCAACATCCTGCGCCAGAGCATCAACCTGATTGCCGAGATGCCCACCATGATGGTCAACGCGTATCAGATCAAGCGCCGGGTGTATGACCGCAGCAGCATGTACTTCCACCTGCCCACCCCGGGCCAGAGCACCGCCGAACACATTCTGTCCACCTACCGGGCGGACCAGAAGTTCACCCACGAGGAAGCCCGTCTGCTGGATCTGTGCCTGCTGGTCCACGCCGACCACGGCGGCGGCAACTGCTCCACCTTTACCTGCCGCGTGCTGTCCAGCTCCGGCACCGACACCTATGCGGCCATCTCGGCGGCCATCGGCGCCCTGAAAGGCCCCAAGCACGGCGGCGCCAACCTGAAGGTCATGCAGCAGCTGGATTACATTCTGGAAAACGTGGCCAATCCCAAGGACGACGGCGAAGTGCGGGAGTTCCTGCGCAAGATCATGCGCAAGGAAGCCGGCGACGGCAGCGGGCTGATCTACGGCATGGGCCACGCCGTGTACACCCTCAGCGATCCCCGCGCCCAGATCCTCAAGACCCATGCCCGCCGCCTGGCCTATGCCAAGGGCTTTGACGAGGAATACGAGATGCTGTGCAGCATCGAGCGGCTGGCTCCCGAGGTCTTTGCGGAGGAGCACCCCAGCGGCAAGCGGGTGTGCGCCAACGTGGACCTGTTCAGCGGGCTGATCTACCGCATGCTGGGCATCAGCAACGATCTGTTCACCCCGCTGTTCGCCATTGCCCGTGTGCCGGGCTGGTGCGCCCACCGGGTAGAGGAAGTGGAGTTTGCCAACCGCATCATCCGCCCCGCCTACAAGTATGTGGGCCATGCCCAGGAGTACGTCACCCTGGACCAGCGCTGATCTCTTTCCCATTTTATACATCGAAAAAGCCGCCCCGGCCGGGGCGGCTTTTTTCTATGGTATTCTGGTCAGGCAATGTATCCGCCGCTGCGGAAAAGGAAAATCCAGGCGGTAAGGGTCAGGGCGGACAGCAGGGTGGTGACCACCGTGACGCTGGCGCTGAGCACCCCTTCGTGGCCCATGTTTTTGGCCATGATGTAGCTGGTGGGGGTGGTGGGGCTGCCCAGCATAATGAGAAGGGCCACCAGCTGTTCGTCCCGGAATCCCAGGGTCACCGCCACCGGCAGGAAGATGGCGCACAGGATGCCCACCTTGCACACCGAAGCGATGAGGGTGGGCAGGATCTTGCGCACCGCCTTGGCTCCTTCAAAGGAAGCGCCGATGGAAAGCAGGGCCAGCGGGCTGGTGAGGGAGGCCAGGCTGTCGAAGGTCTTGTTCACCAGGGTGGGCAGTTCAAAGGGCAGCAGACTGAGCACCGCCCCCGCCGCAATGCCGATGAGGATGGGGTTGGTGACGACCCCCTTCACCACCGCCCCGGGGCGCAGGGTCCCTTTGCGGGCGGGATTTTCCACCGTGAGAATGGTCACCGCAAAGATGTTGAACAGCGGCACACTGCCCAGGATCATCAGCGGGGCCGCCCCGGCGGTGCCGTAAATATTCTGGATGAAGGCCACCCCCAGAATGGCCGCGCTGCTGCGGTAGGACGCCTGGACGAACTCGCCCACCAGGGATTTGTCCCGCAGGAAGCGGTGGGCCAATGCCCAGATCACCAGAATGGACAGGATGGTGGCCCCGAAACAGAAGGCCACGAATCTGCCGTCAAAGTCGTGCACCAGGTCCACCGAGGCCATATCACACATCAGCATAATGGGCAGGGTGACCTTGAACACCAGCTTGTCGGCGGCAGAACAGAAAGCCGGGGGCAGAAAGCCCAGACGGCGCAGTACCCACCCCACCGCCATGACCAGAAAAACGGGCAGGGTAGCGTTGATGCTGAACACAAGATTTTCCATAAGGCAAAACCTTCTTTGATTGGTATTATCTTGTCTATCCTAGCATAACGGAAGGCCGAGGGCAAGGGCGGACTTGCAAGGGCGGGCACTTTCTGCTATGATGGAGCGGAGAATACCCGGCAGCCGTTGCGGGGCCATGTGAAAATTGAGGAGGATGTTTGTTCCATGAGTGAAGAAAAGAAACAGGCATCGCAGACGCCCGACCAGTCCCAGGGCGTTTACGATGCCATGACCCTGGGCAAGCCCCGGGTTCTGGTGCTGAGCTTGCAGCACATGTTCGCCATGTTCGGCGCCACGGTTCTGGTGCCCCTGACCACCGGTCTGAGTGTTTCCACCACCCTGCTGTGCGCCGGTCTGGGCACCCTGCTGTTCCACCTGATCACCCGCGGCAAGGTTCCCGCTTTCCTGGGTTCCTCGTTCGCCTATCTGGGCGGCTTTGCCATCGTGGCGCCCAAGCTGCTGGATGCCAACGGCCAGCAGACCGTTTCCAACACCGAAATGCTGCCCTATGCCTGCGCTGCCGTGGCCCTGAGCGGTCTGGTGTATGTGCTGTTCAGCCTGCTGATCACCGTGTTCGGCATCCGCCGTATCATGAAGCTGTTCCCGCCCGTGGTCACCGGTCCCATCATCATCGCCATCGGCCTGATCCTGGCGCCTTCCGCCATCACCAACTGCGAGACCAACTGGCTGCTGGCCTTTGTGGCCCTGGGTACCGTCATTGTCTGCAACATCTGGGGCAAGGGAATGGTCAAGATCCTGCCCATCCTGCTGGGCATCCTGGTGTCCTACGCGGTGGCCCTGGTCACCGGTGCGGTGGACTTTTCCACCGTGGCCGACGCCGCCTGGTTCGGCATTCCCCTGCATCCCCAGGCCATGGGCCTGTTCGCCATTGACGGCAGCCCCGAATTCATCAGCGCCGTGCTGACCATCGTGCCCATCGCCCTGGCCACCATGATGGAACACATCGGCGACATTGCTTCCATCAGCGCCACCGCCGGCAAGAACTTCATCCGGGATCCCGGCCTGAACCGCACCCTGATGGGCGACGGCCTGGCCACCACCATGGCCGGTCTGCTGGGCGGCCCCGCCAACACCACCTACGGTGAGAACACCGGCGTGCTGGCCCTGACCAAGATCTATGATCCCCTGGTCATCCGTCTGGCGGCCGTGTTTGCCCTGATCCTGAGCTTCAGCCCCAAGTTTGACGCCATCATCAATTCCATTCCCGCCGGCATCATCGGCGGCATCAGCTTTGTGCTGTACGGCATGATCTCCGCCATCGGCGTGCGCAACGTGGTGGAAAACCAGGTGGACTTCACCAACTCCCGCAACCTGATCATCGCCGCCGTCATCCTGGTCTGCGCCCTGGGCTTCAACTCGGTGGGCGGCCTGACCTTCGTGGTGGCCGGCGTGTCCATCAACCTGTCCGGTCTGGCCATCGCTGCCATTGCCGGCATCCTGCTCAACGCCCTGCTGCCCGGCAACACCTATGAGTTCGATGACGGCGCCGGCACCGGCGAGGGTGCCAGCCTGCGCATCTGATTTTCTGATTGTAAAAGGAGGTGGGCCCCATGCCCAGCCAGCTTTCCGCGGCGGACTTCCTGTCCCTGCGCATGCAGTACAAGAACACCCAGACGGCGGAGGAATGGCCCGCCGCCATCGAGCACGATTTTGCGGACGGCCGGATGGTGGACCATTACTTTGTGGTGCCCGCCCCTTCCCTGCTGGAAGACCCGGCGGTGAAGGACCTGGGTGAAGTGGTGGGGCTGCTGTTTTTGCAGCAGCCCGCCGGCGCGCCCTGGCAGGTGCTGCTCCATGAGAAAGCCATGATCCGGGATGTGACCTTCGAGATGCCGGAAGAGGAATTCCGCCGTCTTCTGCAAAACAACCATCTGATCCTGCCCGGGGAACCGGGATTTCAGATGCCGTAACCGCCATATGAACAGCAACAGGCCCCGCCGAAACGGCGGGGCCTGTTGCTTTGTCGGTGCGGCACTTTAATAAATGGCTTCTTCCCGCCATTTCATCAGGCGGCGCACCGTCTCGTCGTCCTCCACCCAGCCGTCCTCGCCCGGGCGGGCGCCGGGGGCGTAGCTCTGCATCACCCCGGGGCTGCTGCCGTCCAGAAAGGCTTTGGCGGCCTTCTGGCGGGAAGGCACGGTGCGGCGCAGATACTCGTCATACCGCGGGGTATGGGGCGGGGCGGCGGTGCCGGGGTCGGGCTGGGCGCCCCGCAGGTCGGTGGCCAGTCTGGGCGCGGCGGGACCGTAAGGTTCGCGTTTCATGGCGCGGTCACATCCTTTCCGCTCCTAGTTTGTGCCGCCGGGCGGGACGGTATCCCCTGTCCACCGGGGCCAAAATGTGGTATACTGGGCCCAGACACAAACAGAAAGGAACCCTCTGCATGGATATCAAACTGAATCAGGTCATCTTTCATCTGCTGGATTCGGGGGCTTCGGAACCGGTGCTGTCCGACCGCCCCATGGACATGGACGCCAACCTCTTCGAATATTTCACCCTCTGCCTGGAAAAGGCCTTTGCCAGCGACGACGGCAAGAACTGTCGGTTTCTGCCCGACTCCGCCTTCTTGCAGGAGATGCAGCACAACGACGACTTCATCGATCTGTCCCGCCGGATTGCCGGGGTGGTGTTTGAACAGCTGCTGCAATACCCGGACATTCCTTCGGGCGATCTGGCCATTGTGGATTTCAGCGTTCAGGGCGTGCCCTACTACGGCGTGCTCAAGCTGAACTACCGTCCCGGCTACACCCACGTGACCAACGTCATGGGCAACGGCCAGTGCAGCACCATCGCCCCCCAGCGCACCATCCTGCCCGGCAGCCCCAAGGCGGACGAGGCCGCCCTCATCGACCGGGCCAACCTGACCATCCGGCTGATCGAAAAGCGGTACACCCTGGACGACAAGAAGGACTTTTACCTGTCCACCCGGGTGTTCGGCTGCACCCAGGCCCTGCCGGAAAAGGAAAAGCTGAAGGCGGTTTGCGAAACCGCCGTGGCCGCCGTGCAGGCCGCCTACCCCGAGGCCGCCGACCTGGAGGATGTGCCCCCCTTTGACGGCGGCACCGAAACGGCGGTGGAACTGATGGTGCGCAACCAGGCGGTGGAGAACACCATTGCGGTGGAGGATGTGCGCGCCCGCATTGAGGAGCAGTATCCCCTGGCCGCCCCCGCCTTCGACGAGGCCCTGGCCGAGACCGGCGTGACCCCCACCGACCGGGTGACCGTCTCCCCCGCCCGGATGAAACGGCTGGAAAGCCGCAGCTTCAAGACCGAAAGCGGCATTGAAATCAAGATTCCCGCCGAGCTGTGCAACAGCGACGAGGCGGTGGAGTTCATCCACAGCGCCGGGGGCGGGCTTTCCATCCTGATCAAGGACGTTCTTGTGTAAAGCGCATTGCACCATACCGGGATTTGTGTTAAAATAAGTTCATTTATAAGCCTATTTTGCAGGGGGGAATTGAACAAAATGAAAGTCAACAAGCATTATGCGGAACTGGAAGAGAGCTATCTCTTCAGCACCATCGCCCATAAGGTGGCGGATTACCAGGCCGCTCATCCCGACAAGGACATCATCCGGCTGGGCATCGGCGACGTGACGCTGCCCCTGGCCAAGAGTGTGGTAAAGGCGCTGCACGAGGCCAGTGAGGAGCAGGGCCACAAGGAAACCTTCCACGGCTACATTCCCAGCGAGCAGGGCTACCCGTTCCTGCGGGAAGCCATCCAGAAATACTACGCCGGCCGCGGCGTGGAGCTGGACACCGCCGAGATCTTCATTTCCGACGGCGCCAAGAGCGACCTGGGCAACCTGCTGGACCTGTTTGACGTGGACAACACCGTACTGGTGCCCGACCCCGTCTATCCTGTTTATGTGGACGACAACGTCATGGCCGGCCGCCGCATCGCCTACATGCCCGCCAACGCGGACAACGGCTTCCTGCCCATGCCCAACGATTCCCTGAAGGGGGACATCGTCTATCTGTGCAGCCCCAACAACCCCACCGGCGCCACCTACACCGTGGACCAGCTGAAGGTCTGGGTGGACTGGGCCAAGGCCCACAAGGCGGTCATCCTGTTCGACGCCGCCTACGAGTGCTTTGTGAGCGAGCCGGGTCTGGCCCGCAGCATCTTTGAGGTGGAGGGCGCCAAGGAGTGCGCCATCGAGGTGTGCAGCTTCTCCAAGATTGCCGGCTTCACCGGCACCCGCTGCGGCTACACCGTGGTGCCCCAGGCCCTGGAGCGGGAAGGCATGAGCCTGAACAAGATGTGGCTGCGCCGTCAGACCACCAAGTTCAACGGCGTTGCCTACATCGTGCAGCGGGCAGCCGCCGCCGTCTTCACCGAGGAAGGCATGAAGGAAATCCAGGAGAACCTGGACTACTACCGCCGCAACGCCGCCGTCATCGGCGCCGCGCTGGACAAGGCGGGCGTATGGTACTGCGGCGGCAAGAACAGCCCCTACATCTGGCTGAAGTGCCCCGGCAACATGGGCAGCTGGCAGTTCTTTGACTGGCTGCTGGAAACCGCCGGCGTGGTGGGCACCCCCGGCGAGGGCTTCGGCGCCTGCGGCGAAGGGTATTTCCGCCTGACCGCCTTCGGCGACGCCGACCGCACCAAGGAAGCCGCCGACCGGATCCTGGCGGCCATCAAGACGCTTCCGTCCGGCTGCTGAACCACTTTTTTGCGGCATTTCGGCAACGCCGGTTCACCTTTTTCATCACATATACGGGGAGGGACCGTTATGCAGCCCAGTGAAGAAATTATGCAGTTTTTGAAGGACAATCCCACCTTCTATCTGGCTACGGTGGACGGATATCTGCCGCGGGTGCGTCCCATAGGGTTTGCCATGTGGTACAAGGACCATCTGTGCCTGGCCATCGGCAAGCACAAGGCAGCCTACAAGCAGCTGCTGGACAACACCAACCTGGAAATCTGCGCCGCCAACGACCGCGGCGAGTGGATGCGGATTCAGGGCACCGCCAACTTTGACAACAGCCCCGAAGCCCAGGCGGCCGCCTTCAAGACGGCGCCCCAGCTGCAGGACATCTACAATGACGAGAGCGGCCTGAAACTGGGTATCGTCTATCTGGATCATATCTCGGCCAAACTGTTCTCCATGTCCGGTGCGGTCAAGGATATCCTGAACTACTGAGTTTTCCGCTTTGTCCCCGTCCTTTGCAAAAAAAGGACGGGGATTTTTGTTTTTTCGTGTGACTTTTTGCCCCGGCGGGGCGTCTGGATGGATGAAGGGCCCAACAAAGGAGGAAACCAACTTGCACACTGTACAAGATCAAGAGATTCTGGCGCTGCTGTGCACCGACCCGCAGACCGGACTGGCCGCCCTGCTGGACAACTACGGCGCCATGGTCCACGGCATCGTGCGGCGGGTACTGCCCCAGGCCGACCAGGACGCCGAGGAATGTGTGGCCGACGTGCTGGTGGCTGCCTGGCAGAACGCTCCCCGGCTGCAGCGCGACGCCCGGAGCCTGAAAGGCTGGCTGTGCGTCACCGCCCGCAACACCGCCATCAGCCGGTGGCGGACCCTGCGCCGCCGGGGCACCGTGCCCCTGGACGAAGCCATTGCCGGAGACTGGCTGCTGACACCCCAGCCCACCGAGGCGGAGGAACGCATCCAGGTGTTGGTGCTGGAGCTGGAGGAACCGGACCGCACCATCTTTCTGCGGCGGTACTATCTGCTGGAACCCGCCCGGGAGATTGCCCGGCTGCTGCATATGACCGAGCACAACGTCAACGTGCGCTTGTCCCGCGGACGGGAGAAGCTGCGCCGGAGATTCACCGAAAGCGAAAGGGAGGAAACCCGCCATGCGTAAACCCGAATATTCCGATTCCGTGGCCGGCCGCCTGAGCGAAATGCCGGTGGCCCAGGCTCCCCTGCGCGCCGACCAGCGCGACCGCATCCTGGCCATGGCCTGCGAGAAGGCCGGGCTGGAGCCGGTGCAGGACGAGGAAGTTCCTGCCCCCGCGGTGCACAAGGCCCCCCGCCGTCCCCTGCGCAAGGTGGGTGTATTTGCGGCAGCTGTGGCCGCCGTGTGTGCCCTGTCCCTGGGGGTGGCGGCGGTGGGGCCCGCCCTGCTGCAGCTGGGCAAGGGGGATATCCATTTCTTCAACGACGCCCCCGACCCTGCCACCGCCGAAAACGCCCTGGACGCCCCTCACGGCAGCCTTTCCACCGCCGCCGAGGCCATGGCCGCCCACACCGTGACCATCGGCCAGACCTGCGAGAGCAACGGCCTTTCCATGACGCTGGAGAGCGTTTCCATGGACACCGCCGCCATGAACCTGTTCCTGACCATCCGCAAGGACAACCTGATCCCCGATCTGCTGAACCGCCCGGGGGGCAGCGACTATTTCGGCCAGAGCGACCTGAGCGCCCTGCTGGGGTGGATGCCCACCTTTGACGGGGATGCGGGGCAGGGTCCCCTCATCAACGGCCAGGCGGTCTGCTCGGCCAGCTATCAGGTGCAGGATTTCTACCGGGTGGATGACAACACCCTGCAGGTCTGGGTGCACTACACCCTCACCGATCTGCCCCAGGGTGACACCCTGACCGTCAACCTGGACGAATGCTACAATGCCCTGGGGGTGGACGGAAGCTGGTCCTTCACCTTCACCCTGGACGCCGCCCAGGTGCGGGCCCAGAGCCTGAGCGCCCAGCCCGGCATCTACGATATGGGGCAGACCTACACCGCAGACCTGGACGGCAAGGTCGTCCTGGATGCCCCCCTGCGCCTGCGGCGCCTGGCCTTCGGCCCGGTGGGCGGGGTGATGGTGGTGGACTTCGGGGACGACCCGGCCATGCTGGAACCGGACAACACCACCGTAACCGGCAGTACCGCAGGATTGTTCCCCGGTTTGCTCCTGATCACCGACAACACCGGCAAGGAACTGTATACCATCCATACCCATGGATACTACAGCAGCAACACACCCGAATCCTATGACGTGACCCCGCCCGCAGACGGCGCCACCGAGCTGACCCTGACCCCGGTGGTGCACAAGGGGGAATATGATCCCCAGGAACGCACCCTGACCACCCAGGAGATGAAAAACGGCGTCACCGTGGCCACCACCGATGTGAGCGGCTTCACCGTGCGCAACTATAAGGTGGAAAACGGCTCCATCAGCTACGAGCTGGTGCCCTACGGGTTGTCCAGTCCCACCGAAATCATTCCCGACGACGATGACCTGGTAACCATGATCAACGGACACAGTGCCATGTCCAGCGCCACCGTGGACCCCAAGACCGGCGTGTGGAGCTGCCGTCTGGACTACTACGCCGCCACCGACGAGGAGCTGAACTCCATTGCCACCTGGCGCTACTACTTTGAGTCCGGCTACGAGGCGGACACCGCCCACAGCCTGACCCTGCCCCTGCGTGCCGAAAACTGAGCCTTTGCTTCCTTGTCTCCAATCAAAACCACCCGTTGAACGGGTGGTTTGAACAGGCCCTATAAGGGCCTATCTCCTGTGGTCGCTCCCTAAAGGGAGCCCCGAAA
>NZ_JACJJP010000002.1 GCF_016900095.1 Gemmiger formicilis | reverse complement strand
CCCCCAACACCCCGCCGATTTTCCCCGCCTTGCCCATGGCTGTCCCTCCCCTGTTTTGCTTGGTACAGCCTATGCGCCCGCAGAAAAAACTTGCCCGCCCGCCTTGGCAAACGGGCAAAAATCTGCTATACTAAATCAGTTATCCCGTTTTTGCGGGCCATTAGCTCAGTTGGTCAGAGCTGGCGGCTCATAACCGCTTGGTCCCGGGTTCAAGTCCTGGATGGCCCACCAAACAAGGCGTATCCGAACCTAATCCTCTATGAGGAAGGGTTCGGATACGCTTTTTCTTTGTCAGAAGTGTTGCGCCGCGGGGAGTGATCATTGCCATTTTTGGCTGAAAAAAGTATAATAATATAAAATACAGCCTTCTGCGGGAGTGGAGCTGCCTTCAAACTTGCATATGGAAAGGGGTGGGAACTATGAAACTTGAAAAACTGACCCAGGATAAGGGGCTGACCGACACAGAGGTCGCTGTTTTGGAGTACATCGTAGCAAACCTGGACCATGTGCTCAGCGAAGGCGTCCGCGGCGTAGCGCGGGCCAATTTTACCTCCACTTCCACCATCATGCGTTTGGCCAAAAAGATGGGGTATGCCGGGTTCGTGGATATGTGCTATAAACTTCGCTCTCTTGTGGAAAAGCCCAATAAGACCGAGAAAGAAGAGGCTGACTTTCTGAATAGTTTTGGCACGGTGTCACTGTTGAATTACAATACCTATACGCAGGTCAAGAGCTGTGCACAGCAGATTGTCTGTCAGAAGGAGGACACGATCTTCATCTATGGCACGGGTTTTTCCGGTACGGTGGGGGAATACCTTTATCACAAGCTGTTGAACATGGGCAAGCATTGCCTGTTTGCCAGCGGCGGCGACTCGGTGGGCATCTTTGAAAACTCCCTGGACCGGATGGGGATGTTCATTGGCATCTCGAAATCGGGGGAGACATCTTTGGTGCGGGATAAAATCAAGACCGCCCAGGAGAACGGTATCTTTACGGTGGCCATCACTGGGGACCATGAGAACAGCGTGGGCCAGTTTGCAGACATCTGGTTTCGGGTGGAGGATCTGTGGAAGCTGGACGATTTGAACGTGATGCCCAATACCTTTTTCCCACAGACCATGATGCTGATGGAATTGATCGCCTATGAATACCGGCGCTTGTGCAAATCTGATAATGCATTGCCCGAATAATCGTGCGAATTGCCGAGCAAATAGGAATGATCAGCAAAACCTGTTACCGCTTTGGGTAACAGGTTTCCTTTTGCCCAAAAATAGTTTACAGATGGAAACTTTTTTGGCATATTGTGTGGTGTAAACACGGCCGTTACACAAAACACGGGCGGACGCGCCCTGCGGAAAACACAATAGAAAGAAGGAATCAGTTCTCATGAAAGAAAAAATCATGGACGCCATGCAGCGCTTCTCCAAAGCGATGTTCATCCCCGTCCTGATCCTGCCTATTGCTGGTATTCTGATCGCGGTCGGCAACCTGTTCACCAACACCCGTCTGATGGAAGTGCTGCCCTTCCTCAACAACCCCGTCACCACCGGTTTCGGCACCCTGCTGTCCGGCTCGCTGAACGCCATCATGACCAACCTCGGCGTCATCTTCTGCGTGGGCCTGGCGGTGGGCCTGGCAAACAAGAAAAAGTCCGAGGCGGGCTTCATCGCTTTGCTGGCCTTTCTGGTGTTCATCAACGCCATGAACCGCTTCATGGGCCTGACCGGCATCCTGGTGGAAGGCGACCTGAGCGGCACCGGCCAGACCACCGTGCTGGGCGTGCAGGTGCTGGATATGGGCGTCTTTCTGGGCCTGATGCTGGGCATCATCGTGGCCTGGATCCACAACCGCTTCTGTGAGACCGAGTTCAACAATGCCTTCCAGATCTATGGCGGCACCCGCTTTGTGTTCATCGTCCTGATCCCCTTGATGGTGGTGCTGGCCGTCGTCCTGACCTATGTGTGGCCCTTCGCCCAGGCGGGCATCAACTCTCTGGGCAGCTTCATCCAGGCTTCCGGCAACTTGGGCCTGTTCGTCTACGGTATGCTGGAGCGCCTGCTCATCCCCACCGGCCTGCATCATCTGGTCTACACCCCCTTCCTGTACACCTCCCTGGGCGGCGTCGCTGAGGTGGGTGGCCAGATCTACGAGGGCGCCCGCAACATCTACTACGCCGAGATCGCAGACCCCTCTGTGGCAGTCCTGAGCCAGTCGGTCATCTGGGACGCCCGGGGCATCTCCAAGATGTTCGGCCTGATCGGCGCCTGCCTGGCCATGTACCACACCGCGCGCCCCGAGAACCGCGGCAAAATCAAGGCCGTCCTGATCACCGCCGCCACCACGTCCTTCATCGCGGGCGTCACCGAGCCCATCGAGTTCAGCTTCCTGTTCGTGGCTCCCATCCTGTTCGTGGTCCACGCCGTTCTGGCCGGCTCCAGCATGGTGCTGCTGAATGTGCTGGGCTGCCGCGCCATCGGCCCCAACGGCTTCATCGACTTTCTGCTGTACAATGTGCCCCTGGGCACCGGCAAGACCCACTGGCCCGTCTACATCCTGGTGGGCGTCATCTACTTCGTTCTGTACTACGTCATCTTCCGCGTCCTGATCGTCAAGATGAACCTCAAGACCCTGGGCCGTGAGAGCGAGGGCATGGAGATGAAGCTGCACAGCAAGGCCGAGTACAAGGCCAAGGTGGCCGCAGGCAAGTCCGCCGGTCCTGCCGCGGACGGCGCCGTGGACGCGGCCCTCATCGTCAGCGCCTTGGGCGGCAAAGATAACATCCTCAAGGTCACCAACTGCTACACCCGCCTACGCACCGAGCTGGCCGACCCCGACCTGGTGCAGGAGGATGTGCTGAAAAGCCAGACCGGCGCCAACACCGTGATCCGCAAAGGCAAAAACGTGCAGGTCGTCTATGGTCTGAAGGTCAACGCCGTGCGCAAGGCCGTGGACCAGGAGCTGGGCTTTGCGGACCAGGAGTAAACGGTACCAACAAATGCAAATCAACAGAAAAGAGGTTGCTTGAGCTATGAAAAAATTTTCGGTCGTTATTGCCGGCGGCGGCAGCACGTATACCCCGGGCATTGTCATGATGCTGATGAACAGCCTGGAGCGGTTTCCCATCCGCAGCCTGAAGCTCTACGATATTGATGCGGAGCGCCAGGAAAAACTGGCCAAGGCCATTGCGCTGGCCATGAAAAAGGTGGCGCCGGACGTGGCCTTCTCCTACACCACCGACCCCAAAGAGGCCTTCACCGACGTGGATTTCTGCATGGCCCACATCCGCAGCGGCGGCTATCCCATGCGGGAAAAGGACGAGAAGATCCCCCTGGCCCACGGGGTGGTGGGGCAGGAGACCTGCGGCCCCGGCGGCATCGCCTACGGTATGCGCAGCATCCCCGACATCATGCAGCTGATCGATTACATGGAGGCTTACAGCCCCGACTGCTGGATGCTGAACTACTCCAACCCTGCCTCCATTGTGGCGGAGGCCTGCCGCGTTCTGCGTCCAAAGGCAAAGATCATCAACATTTGCGATATGCCGGTGGGCACACTGCGGCGGATGAGCTACATCGTGGGCAAGCAGCCCCAGGACTTGGATGTGCGCTATTTTGGCCTGAACCATTTCGGCTGGTGGACCAGCGTCAAGGGCAAGGACGGCACCGACTATACCCCCCAGCTCATCGACTATGTCAGCAAGAACGGCTATCTGACCCAGAAAGCCATTGAGACCCAGCACATGGACGCCAGCTGGCAGGAGACTCACCGCAAGGCGGCGGACCTGCTGGCGGTGACCCCTGATTGCCTGCCCAACACCTACCTGAAGTACTATCTTTTCCCTGACTATGTGGTGGCCCACAGTGACCCTAACTACACCCGGGCCAACGAGGTAGAGGATGGCCGCGAAAAAACAGTCTTTGGCGCCGCCAAGGCCATTGTGGATTCGGGGGAATTCAAGGGGGACGAGTTCACCATCGACAACCACGCCAGCTTTATTGTGGACCTGGCCCGGGCCATCGCCTACAATACTCACGAGCGAATGCTGTGCATTGTAGAAAACAAGGGCGCCATCTCCAACTTTGACCCCCACGCCATGGTGGAGGTGCCCTGCCTGGTGGGCAACGAGGGCCCTGAGCCCCTGTGCCAGGGCGAGATCCCCACCTTCCAGCTGGGCCTGATGCAAGAACAGGTGGCGGTGGAAAAGCTGGTGGTCCAGGCCTACTGTGAACACAGCTACCAAAAGATGTGGCAGGCCCTGACCCTGAGCAAGACTGTGCCCAGCGCCAAGGTGGCCAAGGAGATTCTGGATGATCTGATCGCAGCCAACAAGGACTACTGGCCTGAGCTGCACTGAAAGCAAACCCTTGATTGGATGAAGCTGCCGCGGTGGGAACTGTCCCTGCCGCGGCGGCTTTGCAAGGGGAATGGAGAGGAATTACTATATGGAACTGATCAGTCAAAAAATGCGTACCCTTTCCCCTGAGCTGGACCCGCTGCGGATTGGCACCGGCTGGAAGCCGGAGGATCTGGCAAAGCCCCAGGTCATCATTGAGAGCACCGCTGGCGACAGCCACCCCGGCAGCGGACATCTGGGCATCCTGGTGGAGGAAGTGCGTAAGGGCGTCCAGGAAGCCGGCGGCCATGGCGCCCGGTACACCTGCACCGATATCTGCGACGGCGAGAGCCAGGGAACCGACGGCATCAACTACAGCCTGGCCAGCCGTGAGATCATCGCCAACATGATCGAGATCCACGCCAATGCCACTCCCTTTGACGCTGGTGTTTACCTGGCCAGCTGCGACAAGGGTATGCCCGCCAACCTGATGGGCTGCCTGCGGGTGGATATTCCCTCGGTGGTGGTGCCGGGCGGCACCATGAACGCCGGCCCCGAGATGTTGACCCTGGAGCAGCTGGGCATGTACAGCGCCAAGTTTGAGCGGGGCGAGATTGATCAGGCCAAGCTGGACTGGGCCAAGCAGAACGCCTGCCCCAGCTGCGGCGCCTGCTCCTTCATCGGCACCGCTTCCACCATGCAGATCATGGCCGAGGCCCTGGGCCTGGCCTTGCCCGGCAGCGCACTGATGCCTGCCACCAGCCCGGATCTGCTGGCCTACGCTCGCCAGGCCGGCCGCCGGGCCGTGGAAATGGCAGGCCACGAGGAAATGAAGCCCAGCCGCATCGTGACCCTGGAGAGCTTTGAAAACGCCATCCTGGTCCACGCCGCCATTTCCGGCTCCACCAACTGCCTGCTGCATCTGCCGGCCATCGCCCACGAGCTGGGCATCGAGATCACCGGCGATACCTTCGACCGGCTCCACCGGGGCGCCCGCTACCTGCTGGACGTCCGTCCCGCCGGCCGCTGGCCCGCCGAGTGCTTCTACTATGCCGGCGGTGTGCCTGCCATCATGGAGGAAATCAAGGACCACCTGCACCTGGATGTCATGACCGTCACCGGCAAGACCCTGGGGGAGAACCTGGCCGAGCTGAAGGCCAACGGCTTCTATGAGCGGTGCCAGAAGTGGCTGGATGCGTTCAACGCCCGTTATGGCATCCATATCACCCGGGAGGACATCATCCGCCCCTACGACAAGGCCATCGGCACCGACGGCTCCATCGCCATCCTGAAGGGCAACCTGGCCCCCGAAGGGGCCGTCATCAAGCACACCGCCTGCCCCAAGGAGATGTACAAGGCCGTCCTCCGGGCCCGTCCCTTCGACAGCGAGGAGGAGTGCCTGGCTGCCGTGCTGCATCACCAGGTCCAGAAGGGGGATGCGGTCTTTATCCGGTATGAGGGCCCCAAGGGCAGCGGCATGCCTGAGATGTTCTACACCTCGGAAGCCATCAGCTCGGACAAAGAGCTGGGCCGCAGCATCGCCCTGATTACCGACGGCCGCTTTTCGGGTGCCTCCACCGGCCCTGTGATTGGCCATTGCAGCCCCGAGGCCGTGGACGGCGGCCCCATCGCCCTGGTGGAACAGGACGACCTGATCGAGATTGATGTCTTTGCCCGGAAGCTCAACATTGTGGGGGTCAAGGGGGAGCGGAAGACCCCGGAGGAAATGGCTGCCATTCTGGCCCAGCGCCGCGCCAAATGGCAGCCCAAGCCCCGCAAGTACACCAAAGGTGTGCTACGCCTGTTCAGCGAGTTGGCAGCCAGCCCCATGAAGGGTGCCTATCTCGACTACGGTAATTAATCCAAAAAATCCTCCTGAAAACACATATTCCCCGGCAGACTGGATATGGATGTATCCAGACCGCCGGGGGTATTTTCATAATCGACTACGATAAAATGAAAAGCCATCGGAGCTGTCAGGCAACTGATTTTTCCTTTGTTGCCCGTTGACGCTGTGCAAGCCAGGCCTCAAAAGCCTTCTGGTTTTCCTCAATTTCAAAAAATGCCTGGATACCGGGCAGAAATGTCCGGGCCAGGCATTCAAGGGAACCTGAGGGGAGGCCGTATTCTTTCTCTACATCCTTCTTTCTGGTCAAGTACTGTCCTCCATATCACGTTGGGGAAGATGTGCTTCATAAAATTTCACCTCAATTCTTTTAAGCATTGTGTACGAATTTAAAAATTTGCGTACAGTGAAAATAGGACTGTACGAGCTGTACGTTGTACGACATTTTGATATTCAATGATGATACAATGTTTTTTAAAATAGTTTTTCAAGTCACCGTACAGCGTACAGTACGTACAGGCTGTACGGTACTCAGCTTGTAAAAATTTTTATTACTAGCAGGGGTGAATGAGCGCCTCGATGCCGACAAATCCGCGCACCCGGCGGCCGCCTGGCAAATAGATGTTGTTGGTGGCTTCCAGGTTATAACGGAGGCTTTGCTGGTTCAGTTCGGTGCTGAGCCGGTTGGGTGACACCGGTCGGCAGGCGTTGTCGTCGCACCAGACCTTGTAGACTTCATAGAGGCACTTGGAGCTGACCTCAGCGTCGGCTTTGAAGCGGAAGTAGCCCTCCGATTCCAGAAAATCCAGGACATTGTTGCTGCTGCGTTTGACGGTGTCCAGATTGCCGGCAGCGCGGGCACTGACCGTGAATTTGTAGTTATTTCGCAGGAGCCGCGTCAATCCTTTCAGGCACCAGAGAAGGATGCCTTCCAGTTCCTCACAGAGCTTTTCGACCAGAAAAGGGTCGTCCTCCCGGCCGGCTGGACGTTCTTTGGTGGTCAGGATGAGCTGCCGCCGCCAGAAGCCGTCCGAGTGGTCGTACAGGGAAGTCAACGCGCCATTGCCGAAGCCGAGGAAACGTGCATAGATGTCGCTCTGATAGCTTTGGATGCCCTTGCGCTCCACGTCCATTTTGGCCTCGGCTGTCACGATGGACTTGAGGTAATTGGTCTTGGGAAGTGCGTTCATGTCCATGTCGTCGTCTACCATCAGCAGGCGGTGTTCCAGGTCGGCACGAGCGAAACGGCTGGTCTCAATTTTTTGGATACTGCCGTTGCTGGCGGCGTCGCCCATCAGCTTTTTGAGCACCAGACCAATGCGAGACTTGCCCTCCCCGCCCTTGCCGATGATGAGCATCATCCGCTGACCTTTGGTGCTGGGGATGAGACAGTAGCCCAGGTACTCTTGCAGGGTAGGGATGTCCTCGGTGTCGAGCAGTTCGCCGAGAAATGTCAGCCAGCGCCAGGGAGCAGCGGTCTGGGGGTTATAGGCGACCGGCAGGCGGTTGCGGCAGAACAGCTTACTCTCTTGAAAGGTGCCGTTGGTCAGGTGGTAGACTCCGTTTTGCAGGTGGATACGGTCGACCTCAATTTCCATAGGAGCGGCATAGGCCAGCAGACGCAGGCTGTCCAGGATGCTGTTCACCTTCTTGGAAAGCCCGCTGGTCACATAGCTTTCAATCTCCAGCAGGAGCTTTTGTTTGATTTCAGTTTCGTCCTCTACAGGACCGTCCGGCGTATAGAATTGGCCGTCGATGCACTTGAGCGGATGGGATTTCAAGAAGTCGTAGCAGAACTGGACCTCATTGATCTTCTTGCCATCGTACCAATCAGGCCATGCGGGATTGCGGGGCTTTTCGTATTTCATTTACACCTCTTTCTTTGCAGTTGGTGTGGTATCCGGCGTTTTGCCGTATACCGGGACGGATCATTTGCCGGTCTCCCTCGCTGCTTTCCTGGCAGGCAACCACTCATCTCTGAGGGCGCTGTGCCATCCCTTTCGGGCGCTCGCTCCAGGTGGAGGTTGTGGCGGTTTTGGCGGTGAGGACGGTCATTCAGTTTTACATTGGAGACAGTATAACAGTATAGCAGAAAAGACAGGGCTTTCCCGTATGTCCAAGAGGTTGGAATTTGCCCCAAAATGCTCCAGTTTCCACTCTCTTGGACAAAGCAAGGCCCTCCCGCAGTGTAACGAGAGGGCCTCTTGGTCAATATTCTATTGGGCGGTATTTTCAGTAGCCGCTACCGAAATTCTTTTCTGCTCCATCCGGTGTGCTTTGACGAGGGTTTGTGATACAATAGGGCAAAGTCCCAGCACAGAAGGAGGGCGGAATCATGGAACAGGACAAGCGGGGCCGGGGTCGGCCAAAAATCGACACACACATTACTGAGGCTTACGCTTCCAGCAGACGGCAGGCTGTCAATGCTGTGTACATGTATGAAGGCGTTGAGTTGATTTCGGTAGCGGCTACCGAAATTCCAGATACCTGCCTTTTGTGGCGCTCGGACGCCTCTACTCGAACGGCGGGCGGGAAACAGGGCATTCTGGAGCAGCTTGGACGGATGCTTATCCAGGACAAGTTCAGCCAGGACGACTGTATTACCATCGCCAACTTTGCAATCCAAGCGTTGAAAGCGGGACATACTTCCAGAGAGATCGAAAAGGCGATTCGTAAAGTCCGGCTCACGAACAAGAAAGCCTCTGCCGATCCAGAAAATGAGGCACTCAACCATGCGGCGGTCAATGCGTTGGACGAGCTACGGTCGATGGGAGACACAGGCAATACGGGCCTGTAAAGGACTTGCCGCTCTCCCCGCATGAGCTTCCTGCCCCCTTCCGGCGGCGTTGTCCGGCTCGCTCCCCCTGGTCGTTCTGGGAAAGGTCCTGGCCGGGTATTCCATGCAGACGGTCGTTCGGTTCTCAAAGTGCAAACAGGGCTACGGAACCAAAAAATCGTTACACAAACAGACCAGAAAAGCTCTCCCTTTTTGGGAGGCCTCCAGTTCCGTTTTATGTAGCGATTCAATTTGTTCTAAAACTGCTCCGATTGCTCTGAATGCTTTGAGAATCGAGCCAAAATATCTATATGATTTATTTTTCCATATTCAATTGTTTGGTGAGTATATCATGGGGTTGCGTGGGATGTCAACGGCTTTTTATGGCAAGAAAGCATTTTCGGCGAGATGCAACAGAATGGATTGAAAATTTCAGCAGAACGCCAAATGTGACGAAATATCAAGACAAAAGACGAGGGTGATATACCTTTGCTCCGCAGAGGGCAAAAAGGCTGGTTTGCAATCGCTGGAACAGGAAGCGTAGAACCGGCTCTCGTTGCCCTCTCCTTCACAAAGGTATAACACACTAGACTTTGCCAGCAAAGTCGTGTGCCACGAAACCCCCTGCGCGGTTTCTTTGGATTCTTCCGGCTGCACCGCCGCAGGGTTTGGGGAAGGCACTCCCCAACAAGTACGACCGGAATGTGAGACGCAATTTCAATTTTTGAAATTGTGGCCACAGGTCAATACTTGCTTATCGCTTTTTTCAAAACTTTTCCCTCTCTGGCTTTCAAAAAGCGCCGCGACTTTTTCTGATATACCAACTATTTGCAGCGAAATACTTGCCTTGTCTCGCAAAATATGGTATACACGTTATACGAAAGTTTGTTTTATCTGCCTGTTCTTGCGAAAGGAGGCCCCGCCATGACCGCCGTCATCTACGCCCGCTACTCCTCCGACAGCCAGCGCGAAGCCTCCATTGAAGGCCAGCTGCGGGACTGCAAAGAATACGCCGAGCGCAACGGCATCGCAATCGTGGGCACTTACATCGACCGGGCTTACTCTGCCAAGACCGATGACCGTCCTGAGTTCCAGCGGATGGTTCAGGACAGTGCCAGGAAAATCTTTGACGCAGTCCTGGTCTGGAAACTGGACCGCTTTGCCCGCAACCGTTACGATGCAGTCTACTACAAACGCCAGCTGGAAAAGAACGGCGTCCATCTCGTCTCGGTCATGGAGCCGATCTCGGACGGCCCTGAGGGCATCATGGTCGAGAGCCTGCTCATCGGCATGGCCGAGTACTATTCGGCAGAGCTGGCCATCAAGGTGGCCCGCGGCGAACGGGAAAACGCCCTCAAGTGCAAGTACAACGGCGGGGTAGTGCCGCTGGGCTATGTCATCGGCAAAGATGACCGGCTCTATCACATCGACCCCGAGACGGCTCCTATTGTACAGGAGATCTTCACCCGCTATGCCGACGGCGAACCTGCCGAAAAGATTGCGGCTTCCCTGAACGAACGCGGCCTGCGCACCCGCACCGGGAAGCCATTTGTCAAGAACAGCTTCTTTCAAATCTTCAAGAATCGCCGCTACATTGGGGAGTACAGCTACAAGGACATTGTGATCCCCGGTGGTATACCCGCCATTGTGGACAAAGACTTGTTCGACCGGGTGCAGGAACGTTTCGCCAAGAACAAAATCACCCATGGCCGCCCGGCCAAAGATGAGGTCAACTACCTCCTGACCACTAAACTGTTCTGCGGTAAATGCGGCACCCTGATGGCCGGCGAAAGTGGCACCAGCCACATGGGAACCACTTATCACTACTATAAGTGCGGAAAGGCCAAACGCAAGGGACAGGCGCATTGCAGCCTTAAAGCGATCCGCAAGGAACCTTTAGAGCGCTTTGTGGTGGATACGGCGGTCAAATTGATTTTGAACGATCCGGTCATTGAACATCTAACCGATTTGATCCTGGAAGCCCAGAACCGGGAGAACACCCGCCTCCCGGTTCTGAAAGAGCAGCTTCGGGACACAGAAAAGCGCCTGGCCAACCTGCTGGAGGCCATCGAGCAGGGCATCCTGACGCCCACCACCAAGCAGCGCCTGGACGAGCTGGAAACCCGCCGGGACGCCCTCAAGGCCAGCATCTTGGAAGAAGAACTGCAGAGGCCGACTCTGAGCCGGGAACAGATTTTGTTCTGGTTTGAGCGGTTCCGCCAGGGAGATGTGAACAGTCCTGCTTACCAGCGGCAGATCATCGACAACTTCGTCAACTCGGTCTATGTCTTTGAGGACCGTGTGGTGCTGAACTTCAACTTCAAAGAGAACGCCAAGACCGTCCCCCTTCGTGAGGTTTTGGGTTCGAGCGCTGATGGGAATGGCCCACCATAAAAAATGTACCCCCGTTCTGCGGGGGTACTTTTTTATTAAAAAAGGTCATCCAGGACTTGAAAGCCCGACGACAAAGCCGGGAAAAACAGTCCTGCGGACTGTTTTTTAGGGCGTGGGTGGCTCGGTCCCTGGATGGCCCACCAATAAGAAAAGCCCCGGCTGCGGCCGGGGCATTTTTTAATAAAAAGGCCATCCAGGACTTGAAAGCCAGACGGCGTAAGCCAAACATCTGGATTTTCCCGCCCGGTTCTGCTACACTAAAGCCAACAAAGGAGGGATTGGCCATGGTGCCTGTGGTAAGCGTACAGACCATGCGGGAAAGCGACGCATGGACCATTGAACACGAGGTCCCCAGCCTGGAACTGATGCTGCGGGCGGCCCGGGGCATTCGGGACGGGGTTGACTGGGCCCGGGGCGGCCCGGTGGGCATCCTGATGGGGTCGGGCAACAACGGCGGGGACGGCGCCGCCCTGGCCATGCTGCTGGCCCAGGCCGGGCGGGACTGCGTGCTGTATCGGATATCCGAAAAGACCAGCCCGGACAGCGCCTTCTATCTGGAAAAGGCCCGGGCCCTGGGGGTGCCGGTGCGCCCCTTTGCGGGCCATGAAGCCGAAATTGCCGCCTGCGGCATGCTGGTGGATTGTCTGCTGGGCACCGGCTTTGCGGGCACGGTGCGGGGGGCTTCGCGCCAGGCCATCCAGTGTATCAACCAAGCCCGGCAGGCCGGGGCCTATGTAATCAGCGCCGACATCAACAGCGGGCTGAACGGCGACACCGGCGAAGCCGAACTGGCGGTGGAGTCCGACCTGACCGTGTCCATCGGCTTTTTCAAGGCGGGCATGTTCCGGGGCGACGCCCCCCGCTACATCCACCGCCTGGTCAACGCCGACATCGGCATCCGGCTGCTGCGGCAGGATTTTTCTCTCGTGGAACCGGGCACCACCCCCGGGCCGGGGGAGATTGTCCGCCCGGATTACTGCCAACTGTAAAACAACACCGCCCCGGAAGGCATCTGCCCCCGGGGCGGTGTTCTTTTGTCTGTTTACCGGAAGGTATACCGGCGGATTTCGCAGTTGCGGATGCCGAAGGCCGCGTACTCGGCGTTGGTCATATCGTAAAAATAGGAGTTGACCACCCGGGCAATGCCGTTGTGGGCCACCAGCAGGCAGGTTTCGGGCCGTTCCCGCAGCTCATCCAGCAGGGTGTAGATGCGGGCCGCCACCCGCAGCATGCTCTCACCGCCTTCAAAACTTTCCACAAAATTGGCCTTGGCGGTGGAAAACTCCGCCCCGTCCCGGGGTGTGCCCTCGAACCGGCCGAAGTTCTGTTCCATCAGCCGGGGTTCCACCGTCAGGGGCAGCCCGGTCACATCGGCAATACACCGGGCGGTGTCGGCGGCCCGGGAAAGGGGCGAACACAGAATCCGGTCAATGGGCAGTTTTTCCAGCCGGATTTTCTCCCCCAGCTCGATGGCCTGGCGGCGGCCCTGCTGGGTGAGGGGGCTGTCGGTGGCGCCGCAGATCTTGTTTTCCACGTTCCAGACGGTCTGGCCGTGGCGGGTGAAGTAGATTTCGCTTGCCATAGAATTTCCTTTCAGTGCAGGGGCGGGCGGTTACAGAACCAGGCCGCGGCGGTGGGCGGTCTTGCGGTGCAGGCTTTCGGCCATGAGGAACATGAGAACCAGCAGCACCGCCATGAACCAAGGATACAGGTTCATGGAGACATGCTGGCCCAGCAGCCCGAACAGCGGCGGCATGAGGCAGCTGCCCACGTAGGCGCAGGCCATCTGCAGGCCGGTCATGGACATGCTCAGTTCCCGGCCGAAGTTGGCGGGGGTTTCGTGGATGATGCAGGGGTAGACGGGGGCGCAGCCCAGGCCCACTGTGATGAGCCCGGCAAACAGCACGTTGTTGCCGGCGGGCAGCAGGATGAGCACCAGGCCCAGGGCGATGAGGGCCTGGCCCAGGCGGATCATGTTCTGGTCGTTGATTTTCATGGTCAGGAAGCCGCAGACGCCCCGGCCCACCGTGATGCCCAGATAGAACAGGCTGGCCCAGGAAGCGGCGGTTTCGGCGTCGATGCCCCGGGCCACGGTGCAGTAGCTGGCGGCCCACATGCCGGCGGTGCCTTCCAGGGCGCAGTAGCAGAAGAAGCAGGTCACCACCTGGCGCACCCCGGGCAGGCGGAGCAGTTCGGGGATGGACCGCTGCTGGGGGGTGAAGTCGGCGCCGTCCAGGGTCTGCCGGGGGCTTTTCCACAGCCGCAGGCTGAACAGCAGCACGGCGGTGAGCACGAACTGCAGCACCGCGATGGTGCGGTAGCCGCCCTGCCAGGCGCCCCCGGCCAGGGCCCGGCCCATGATGATGGGCCCGATGCTGGCACCCACGCCCCACATGCAGTGCAGCCAGCTCATGTGGCGGCTTTCATAGTGGAGGGACACATAGTTGTTGAGGGCGGCGTCCACGCTGCCGGCACCCAGGCCGTAGGGGATGGCCCACAGGCAGAGCTGCCAGAACCGCCCGCTGAAGGAAAAGCCCAGCAGAGCCACGGCGGTGAGCAGCACGCTGTAGGCGGTGACCTTGCCGATGCCCAGGGCGATGTTGAGCCGGGCGCTGGCCAGGCTGGACAGGATGGTGCAGGCGGAGATGATCATGGAGACGATGCCCGCCCAGGACAGGTCCGCCCCCATCTGGGTGTACATGCTGGGCCAGGCGGACCCCAGCAGGGCGTCGGGCAGGCCCAGGCTGATGAAGGCCAGATAGATGAGCGGCAATAACAGGGATGCCATAAAACGTATCTCTCCCACTTTTCTGGATTTTGACGGCCCCGCGGGCCCATGTGGGCCATTATACCACGAAACGGGAAGGATGCAAACGGGGAGGTGCCGCGCAGCGGCGGTGGGGTTGGTTTGCCTCTTGCTTCTTGGCAAGCGGCTGGCACCCGTTCAGTCCTTCCTTTTGTGACCAAAAGGAAGCGAAAAGTCCCACCGTTTCGACGCGGTGGACGCCGACCAGGGTTTTCAACCCTGGACCCATATGCGGCCACCCCTGCCGGGACGGCCTATTCACCGGCCTGGGGCCCGGTGAACAAGGAAAAGGATTAAAACCCATTTCCCAATAGCAGCTGCTGAAGGCTCCCCTGTGCAAGGGGAGCTGGCGGCCGGAAGGCCGACTGAGGGGTTGGAGACTTGACAGTATTGCCCGGTAACGGGAAATCAGGCATGGTTTACAACCCCTCCGCCGCTGTGCGGCACCTCCCCTTGCACAGGGGAGGCTTTTCGGAAGTACCATTCAAATCCATTCCTTGCTCAGGTCCCCCAGGACCTGAGTAGGCCGTCGCAAGGTGGCCGCATCTCGGGGTCTGGGGCCGCAGCCCCAGCCGGCGGCCGCCGCATCGGAACGGCGGGCCCTTTTCGTTTCCTTTTCGGGCACGAAAAGGAAAGCCTCCGCGGCAGATACCGTTTGTCAGGAAACCGACCGTTTGCCAAAAAGGAAGGCTGCCAGCCGATCCTCCCCGGCAGCCGGGCGGCAAAACAACCCCTCAGTCGCCTTCGGCGCCAGCTCCCCTTACACAGGGGAGCCCTGGGGCGCCGCACCGCAAAAAGGGCCGCGCCTTGCGGCGCGGCCCAAACAGGCAGGATCTTTTCTTTGGCTGTGAAAAGGGTAAAATCAGCGCAGCACCGCGCCCAGGTTGGCAGAGGTGACCATGCGGGCGTACCGGGCCAGCCAGCCGCTCTTGACGTTGGGTTCGGGGGCCTGGTAGGCCGCTTTGCGGGCCGCCAGCTCCTCGTCGCTGACATGCAGGGTGATGGAGGCGTTGGGGATGTCGATCTCGATGGTGTCCCCTTCCTTGATGAGGCCGATGGGCCCGCCGGAGGCCGCTTCCGGGCTGACGTGACCGATGGCCGCGCCGCGGGACGCGCCGGAGAACCGGCCGTCAGTGATCAGGGCCACGGTGGTGTCCAGCTTCATACCGGCCAGGGCACTGGTGGGGTTGAGCATCTCCCGCATACCGGGGCCGCCCTTGGGGCCTTCGTACCGGATAACCACCACGTCCCCGGGGTGAATTTCCCCATTATAAATGGCGGTGATGGCGGTCTCCTCACTGTCGAACACCCGGGCCGGGCCGGTGTGGTGCTGCATTTCGGGGGCCACGGCGCTGCGCTTGACCACGCAGCCGTCCGGGGCGATGTTGCCCCACAGGATCTGCAGCCCGCCGTTGACCGAATAGGGGTTGTCGATGGGTCGGATGGCCTTCTGGTCCAGAATCTTCGCCCCGGCGATGTTCTCGCCCAGGGTCTTGCCGGTGACGGTGGGAACCTCCAGGTCCAGCAGCCCCGCCTTGGCCAGTTCGGCCTGCACGGCGGGAATACCCCCTGCCTCGTACAGATCGGGCATATGGGTGGGGCCCGCCGGGGCCAGATGGCAGAGGTTGGGGGTCTTGGCGCTGATCTCGTTGAACAGTTTCAGGTCGATGGGCACGCCCGCCTCGTAGGCGATGGCCAGCAGATGCAGCACCGTGTTGGTAGAGCAGCCCAGGGCCATATCGCAGGTCAGGGCGTTGCGGATGGACCGCTCGTTGACGATCTGCCGGGCGGTGATGCCCCGGTTGACCAGGTCCATAACCGCCATACCGGCCCGTTTGGCCAGCTGCAGCCGCTTGGCGTAGACCGCCGGGATGGTGCCGTTGCCGGGCAGGGCGATGCCGATGGCCTCGCACAGGCAGTTCATGCTGTTGGCGGTGTACATGCCGGAGCAGGAACCGCAGCCGGGGCAGCAGTTGCAGGTGCAGTCTTCCAGCTGTTCGTCGTTGATGAGCCCGGCCTTGTAGGCGCCCACCGCCTCGAACATCTTGGACAGGCTGACCTCCTCGCCGCCGTAGCGGCCGGCCAGCATGGGCCCGCCGGAGCAGACCACCGCGGGCACATCCATGCGCACGGCGGCCATAAGCATGCCGGGCACGATCTTGTCGCAGTTGGGCACCAGAACCAGACCGTCCAGCTGGTGGGCCATGTACATGGTCTCCACGCTGTCGCAGATCAGTTCCCGGCTGGCCAGGGAATACTTCATGCCGATATGGCCCATGGCGATGCCGTCGCACACGCCGATGGAAGGCATGAGCACCGGGGTGCCCCCGGCCATACGGATACCGGCCTTGACGGCGTCCGCGATCTTGTCCAGGTTCATGTGACCGGGCACGATCTCACTGTAGGCGGACACCACGCCGATGAGCGGGCGTTCCAGTTCTTCCGGGGTATAGCCCAGGGCGTAGAACAGGCTGCGGTTGGGGGCGCGCTCGGGGCCCTTCTTGACGTTATCGCTGTGCATGGGGCACATCCTCCTCTGCCGCCCGGGGCGGCCGTGCTGTTGTTTTTGGGGTTGGAGCTTACTTCTTCAGCCAGCTCATCATCTGGCGCAGTTCCTTGCCCACCTTCTCGATGAGGTGCTCGGACTGCATGCGGCGCTCGGCCAGGAAGTGGACCTTGCGGCCGCCCTTGGGGCTCATCTCGGTGAGGAACTCGCTGGCGAAGGTGCCGTCCTGGATCTCGGTCAGGACCTTCTTCATCTCCTTGCGGGTTTCCTCGGTGATCAGGCGCTTGCCGGTGCGGTAGTCGCCGTACTCGGCGGTGTTGGAGATGGAGTAGCGCATCTTGTCGAAGCCGCCTTCGTTGATCAGGTCGACGATGAGCTTCATCTCGTGGCAGGTCTCGAAGTAGGCCATCTCGGGGGCGTAGCCGGCTTCCACCAGGGTATCGAAGCCCGCATGGATCAGCTCGCAGACGCCGCCGCACAGCACAGCCTGCTCACCGAACAGGTCGGTCTCGGTCTCTTCCTTGAAGGTGGTCTCCAGGATGCCCGCACGGCCGGCGCCGATGCCGGAAGCGTAGGCCAGGGCGATCTCCTTGGCCTTGCCGGTGTAGTCCTGCTCCACGCAGATCAGGGACGGGCAGCCCTCGCCTTCGGTGTACAGGCGGCGGACAATGTGGCCGGGGCCCTTGGGGGCGATCATGATGACGTCCACGTTCTTCGGCGGGGTGATGGTCTTGAAATGGATGTTGAAGCCGTGGGCAAAGGCCAGGGCCTTGCCTTCGGTCATGTAAGGAGCCACCTGGTTATAGTAGATGTCGGCGCAGAGCTCGTCCGGCACCAGCATCATGACGATGTCGCCGGCCTTGGCGGCTTCTTCCACTTCCATCACCTTGAAGTTGGGATGGGTGGCGGCAAACTCCTCTGCCTTTGCCCAGTGGCCGGAGCCCTTGCGCAGGCCGACGACGACGTTGACGCCGCTTTCGGCCAGGTTTTCGGAGTGGGCGTGGCCCTGGCTGCCGAAGCCGATAACGGCGACGGTCTTGCCGTCCAGCACGCCGAGGTTGCAGTCGGAATCGTAGTACTTGTTGATAGCCATGGGTTCATTTCTCCTTTGCTGATTACATTTTTATAATAAGGTTTTTCCGGGAAACAGATTTGTCAGGGCTCCGGGCAGTGGGTGCCGGGCAGGGGCAGCTGGGCGGCCCGCACTTCCTGGGGCGGTTTCTGCATGTGCTGGTGCTTGCCACCCCGTTCCAGGGCGGTGACGCCGGTACGGCAGAGTTCCAGGATCTCGTACCCTTCGAACATCTTGAGGAAGGCGTCGATCTTTTCCGGCTTGCCGGTGAGTTCAAACACCATGCTGTCGGGGGAAAGATCAATGATCTTGGATTTGTAAATGGAAGCGATCTCCCGCAGTTCGGCGCGGTTGGCGGTGGTGCAGGCCACCTTCAGCAGCAGCAGTTCCCGCTGCAGGCTGTTGTCGGCGTTGAGCTCAAAGACCTGGCGGGCCACTTCCAGCCGTTCGGTCTGCAGGATCAGCTGTTCGATCTCCTGGTCCTTGCCGTGGGTGGCCACGGTGATGCGGCTGACGGCGGGGTCGTTGGTGGCCGACACGGTCAGGCTGTCGATGTTGAAGCCCCGGCGGCAGAACAGGCTGGATACCCGGGCCAGAACGCCGTTCTGGTTGTCCACCAGCAGGCTGATCACCCGGCGGCGATCGGCGGGCGGGCCGCTGTGCGTTTCCTTTTTCATGCTGAGCCCTCCTTTATTCCATGATGATGTCGTTGATGTCGCCGCCGCCCGGGATCATGGGCAGCACCCGCTCGTCCTTGCCGATGCGGCAGTCGATCCAGGTGGGGCCGTCCTGCTTCATGGCGTCGGCCAGGGCCTCCTTGAATTCCGCCGGGTTGGTGGCTCGGTATCCCTTGAGGCCGAAGCCTTCGGCCAGCTTGACGAAGTCGGTGTGGCGGTGAGGGTCGGTGGCGGAGTAGCGCCCTTCATAGAAGCTGGTCTGCCACTGCCGGACCATGCCCAGCACCGAGTTGTTGAAGATGACGGTGATGATGGGCAGATGGTAGCTCACGGCGGTGCAGGCTTCGTTGAGGTTCATGTGGAAGGAGCCGTCGCCGGTGAGCATAATCACCCGCTGGTCCCGGCCCAGGGCCATCTGGGCGCCGATGGCGGCGCCGTAGCCGAAGCCCATGGTGCCCAGGCCGCCGCTGGTGAGGAAACCGCGGCTCTTGGTGTGGTGCAGGTACTGGGCCGCCCACATCTGGTGCTGGCCCACGTCGGTGACATAGACGGCTTCCGGCCCGGCCTGGCGGCAGAGCTCATCGATGAGCTGGTGGGGCCGCAGTTCGGTTTCGCTGTCCTGGGGGCGGTAGTCCACCTTCTGCCAGGAACGGATCTGTTCCATCCACATCTTGTGTTCGGTCTTTTCCACGTAGGGCAGAATGGCCTGCAGCACATAGGCGGCGTCCCCGGAGATGCACAGGTCCACATCCACATTCTTGCCCATCTCGCTGGGGTCGATGTCGATCTGGATGATTTTCGCCTTGGATGCGAAGGTGTCGGGGTTCAGCGCCACCCGGTCGGAAAAGCGGGTGCCCACGGCCAGAACCAGGTCGGCTTCCGCAATGGCCTTGTTGGCCGCAAAGCTGCCGTGCATGCCCAGCATGCCCAGGTTGTGGGGTTCGCCATAGCCCAGAACGCCGGCGGCCATCAGGGTGTGGGTGGCGGGCATGCCCGCCTTATTCAGCAGGTTCCGCAGGGGCTGGCAGCCCGCCGCGCTGCGCACGCCGCCGCCAAAGTAGACGATGGGGCGCTGGGCCTTGTTGATCATCTCGGCGGCTTCCCGGGCTTCGGCTTCATCCACCCGGGTGACGGTGCGGATGAGTTCCGGGGCCTTGGGGGTGAATTCGCACTTGTTGGCGGTGACATCCTTGGGAATGTCCACCAGCACCGGGCCCTTGCGGCCGCTCTGGGCGATGCGGAAGGCGCTGCGCATGGTGTCGGCCAGGTCTTCCACCTTGCGCACCGTGTAATTGTGCTTGGTGATGGGCATGGTGATGCCTTCGATGTAGGCTTCCTGGAAGCTGTCCCGCCCGATGAGGCTGGTGGCCACGTTGCCGGTGAAGGCCACCATGGGCACGCTGTCCATATAGGCGGTGGCAATGCCGGTGACCAGGTTGGTGGCGCCGGGGCCGCTGGTGGCCAGCACCACGCCGGTGCGGCCGGTGGCCCGGGCGTAACCATCTGCCGCATGGGCAGCGCCCTGCTCGTGGGCGGTCAAAATATTCTGTATTCTATCGGAGCTTTTATACAATTCGTCATAAAGATTCAGTACCGCACCGCCGGGATAGCCGAAGATGGTATCGACGCCCTGTTCCACCAGGACTTCCACAAAGATCTGTGCGCCGGTCAACAGCATGGTGGACAACTCCTTTCGTTGCTCTGGATTCCTCTTTTCGTATTTCTTACCCAGTGGGCCGCCAACGGCCCGGAGAGTGTAAAAAAACAGCCTTCGTCCCCTGTTTCCAAGAGACAAAGGCCGTGTAGGCTCTCTGCGGTACCACTCTTCTTGGCATGGCGTCCATGCCCGCTCATCAGGCTTCAAGCAAAGCCCTGCACGGTAACGGGTGCTTCCGGGTCCGGTTACTGGACATTCACCGGGCCTGCTCCGGGATGACTTCGCGCCCTGCCTGCCCGCTGCCTTGCACCGGCCGGCAGCTCTCTGTTGGTGGTGTGGGGCGTTACTGGTTCCCATCACAGCAGTTCAGCTGTTTAGCTTGGTAAAGTGTATATTGAATTGTACCGCATTTTTTTCCCGATGTCAACAGGATTTTAGTAATTTTCACAAACCCTTGCGCACCGGCGGCCGAACGTTTATACTGGGGTCAGCCTGACTTTGTCTGTTGGACGTTATCAAAGGGGGAGTTTGTATATGATGACCATCCGTGACCTTTCGGTCCGTCTGGGATCGCTGGTGGTGTTGCGGGGCGTTTTGCGGGACGAAACCGTCCGCCGTTTCACCGCCATGCTGCAGGCGGCGCTGGGCTATTCCGGCAACGCCGCCCCGCTGGCGGACGCCGTGGCCGATTTTGAGGCTTCCCTGCTGCCCCGGGGGGAAAACTGGAGCCGGGTGTTGCTGGACATTGTGCTCAATGACGACAACCTGTGCATCCGTCACAGCCAGACGCCCCAGGGTGCCGGGGAGGTGGCGGAGGGCAATCTGGCCCGGGACCTGAGCGTTTTGCAGGCGGCGGGGTCGCTGACCCTGGCGGACCTGCTGACGCCGCTGGAAGGCGGAGACGCCCTGCTGAACCAGATGCCCTTACCCTGGAAGGTGGAGCCGGAGCTGCGCTTTGCCAAGGAATACGCGGCCCGGCGGCGGCAGGTGCCCCATGCGGGGTACGGCATCTTTGCCCGGTACCACGTCTTTACCCTGGAGGAGGGCAAGCTGACCCCGGTGCGCTACCCGGACCCCCAGCGGCTCAGCGAGCTGCCGGGCTATGAGCGGGAGCGGCAGAAGATCATTGAGAACACCAAGGCCCTGCTGGCGGGTCTGCCGGCAGCCAACGTGCTTTTGTACGGCGACGCGGGCACCGGCAAGTCCAGCACGGTGAAGGCGCTGGTCAACGAGTTCCGGGGCGACGGGCTGCGGCTGGTGGAAATCAAGAAGCACCAGCTGTACCAGATGCCGGGGCTGATGGATGATCTGGCAGACAATCCGCTGAAGTTCATCCTCTTCATCGACGATCTGAGTTTTTCTTCCAACGACGACAACTTTGCCGCCCTGAAAGCCATTCTGGAAGGCAGCGTGGGCGGGCGCAGCCGCAACGTGGCGGTGTACGCCACCTCCAACCGGCGGCACCTGGTCAAGGAGACCATGTCCGACCGTATGGCGGGGGATGACATCCACGCGGGGGATACCCGCCAGGAGCTGATGAGCCTGTCCGCCCGGTTCGGGCTGACGGTGACCTTCCAGCGGCCGGACAAGGCGCTGTACGAAACCATCGTCATGGACCTGGCCCAGCGGTGCGGGGTGCAGATGCCCTCCGACCAGCTGATGATGCGGGCCGAAGCCTTCGCGCTGCGGGCCGGCGGCCGCAGTCCCCGGGTGGCCAAGCAGTTTGTGGAACTGCTGGCCGGCGGGGTACAGCTGTAACCTTCCCCAATGCCCCCCCTGTGTAAGGGGAGGTGCCGCGCAGCGGCGGTGGGTTTGTTTCTCACTTCTTGGGTAACGGCTGCCTGCCGTTTAGTCCTTCCTTTTGTGACCAAAAGGAAGCGAAAAGTCCCACCGTTTCGACGCGGTGGACGCCGACCAGGGCGTTTTTTGCCCGGGCGGCTGTGCCGCCCGATGGCGCTACGCGCCATGCAAAAAAGCAACGCGCAGCGTTGTTTCCGAAATGGGTCGGCCGCGAAAAGCGGCCAATAGTTGGGTGAGAAACCTTGCCCCGTTGGGATGCGGCCACCTTACGACGGCCTACTCAGGTCCTGGGGGACCTGAGCAAGGAATGGATTGAAATAGCGCTACCGGAAGGCCTCCCCTTGCACAGGGGAGCCTTTTTTATGCCCTCTCGGTTACCAGTTCGAACCCTTCCTCCTTCAGGCGGGTCTTGATCTGTTCGATCTGGGCGGCATCCCGGGTTTCCAGGCCCAGGCGCAAAAAGCAGCTGGTGATGGCCATGTTGGTGTCGCCCCGGTCGTGGTGCACCGACACGATGTTGGCCCCGCAGGCGGACACAATGTCCGACACCCGCAGCAGCTGGCCGGGTTTGTCCTCCAGGGCGATCATCAGGCTGGCGGTGCGCCCGCTCATGATCAGGCCGCGGGTGATCACCCGGGACAGGATGTTCACGTCGATGTTGCCGCCGGACACCAGGCACACCGTCTTTTTGCCTGCAATGGGCAGCTTGCCGAAGAGGGCGGCGGCCACCGGGGTGGCCCCGGCGCCTTCGGCCACCAGTTTCTGGTTTTCCATCAGGTCCAGAATGGCGGCGGCAATCTCGTCTTCGCTCACCGTGACGATGTCATCCACGTACTTCTGGATCAGCTCGAAGGTCTTTTCCCCGGGGGTCTTCACCGCAATGCCGTCGGCAAAGGTGTCCACCCGGTCCAGGGTCTCGTAGGTGCCGTCGTGGTAGGCGCGGTACATGCTGGCCGCTCCCGCCGCCTGCACGCCGTAGATCTTCACTTCGGGACGCAGGCTCTTCACCGCCATGGCCACGCCGGCAATCAGGCCGCCGCCGCCGATGGGCACGATGATGGCCTCCACATCCGGCAGCTGGTCCAGAATTTCCAGCCCGATGCTGCCCTGCCCCGCCATGACCAGCTCGTCGTCATAGGGGTGGATGAAGGTCATGCCGGTTTCTTTCTGCAGTTCCACCGCCCGGTCGTGGGCGTCGTCGTAGGTGCCCTTGACCAGCTCCACCCGGGCGCCCAGCCGCTTGGTGCTTTCCACCTTCATGATGGGGGCGCCGTCCGGCATGCACACCACGCTGGGAATGCCCAGCCGGGTGGCCGCCAGCGCCACGCCCTGGGCGTGGTTGCCCGCCGAACAGGCGATGACCCCGTGGGCGCGCTCTTCCTCGGTGAGCTGGCTGATCTTATAGTAGGCACCCCGCAGCTTGAAACTGCCGGTGACCTGGAGGTTTTCGGTTTTCAGATACAGTTCACTGTCGCTGTGCAGGCGTTCGGCCGCAATCAGGTCGGTGCGGCGGGCTACATCCCGCAGTACAAAGGCGGCGTGATAGATCTTGTCGAGCGTGAGCATGGACGTCCTTCCCTTCCTTGGGTGTTGGCCCGGCGCCAAGAGGGCGCGAAAGCGGCCCGGGACCGGCCGGGCCGCTTTCTGCTTCGTCCTTGAAGCGTTGAGCGTATGAGCATGATTATAGTTGAATGTATTTGATTTGTAAAGTGAAATAAATTCACTATGTACGCATACCGCGTGCAGACGTACAAAATCCAGCGTTGTTTTTGTGAAATACAGCGAATGGGTCCGGGAACGGGCGGCGGATGGACAACCCTTTTGCCGCTGCGCGGCACCTCCCCTTACACAGGGGAGGCTTTGGGGAGAGAAGGCACTGCGGGGCTCCCTTTACACAGGAAAGGCTTTGAGGAGAAGGCGCTGCGGGGGCTTCGCCCTATGCGGCGGGCGCATGACCAAAACGTCCCTGCCTTTGTGCTTGTACGACAAACCAAACAAAAAAGCGGCGCCATTCTTGTGCTTGTATACACTTTTGCACCGCCCCACTTTCGTTTATAATAAGATTGTATACAAGGTCAGGATGCCGCCGCATCCCGGCCCCAAAACCGCAAATATCAGGGAGGTCTTTGCCGCATGGATATCCGTTATTCCTGCAACCAGCGCGATTTCAAGCGCTACACCACCGAAGAGACCCGCAACGAATTTCTGATCACCGGCCTGTATAAGGCCGACGAGGTCGTGGCCGTCTACTCTCACGTTGACCGCATGGTCACCCTGGGCTGCATGCCCGTGCATGAGGAAGTGTCCATCGACAAGGGCATCGACGTGTGGGCCAACTTCGGCACCCACTACTTCCTGGAACGCCGGGAAGTGGGCATGTTCAACATCGGCGAGGGCGCCGGTGTGGTTACCGCCGACGGTGTGGAATACCACATGAACTACAAGGACTGCCTGTACATCACCCAGGGCACCAAGGAAGTCACCTTCCGGAGCGATGACCCCGAGCATCCCGCCAAGTTCTATATGGTGTCTGCCCCGGCCCACTGCCGGTACGAAACCAAGCTGATCACCATTGAGGAAGCCGCCAAGCGGCCTCTGGGCAGCCTGGAAACCTGCAACAAGCGCACCATCAACCAGTTCATCCATCCCAGCGTGCTCAAGACCTGCCAGCTTTCCATGGGCATGACCTGCCTGGAACCCGGCAGCAACTGGAACACCATGCCCAGCCACACCCACGAGCGCCGCATGGAGATCTACACCTACTTTGAAATCCCCGAAGGCCAGGCGGTCTTCCACATGATGGGCGAACCCACCGAGACCCGCCACATCCTGATGCACAACTACGACGCGGTGATCAGCCCGTCCTGGAGCATCCACAGCGGCGTGGGCACGTCCAACTACACCTTCATCTGGGCCATGGGCGGCGAAAACATGGAGTTTGACGACATGGACAACATCGCCACCACCGACCTGCGCTGATTTTTCATCGGTTCCCGGCGCCTTTGACCGGCGCCTTGAATACATTGCAACAAACAATGGGAGGTTTTAACATGTCTGTTTGCACCCCGAAATCTTTTGATCTGACCGGCAAGATCGCCCTGATCACCGGCGCTTCCTACGGCATCGGTTTCGCCATTGCCACCGCTATGGCCAACTGCGGCGCCACCATCGTCTTCAACGACATCAAGCAGGAACTGGTCGACAAGGGCCTGGCCGCTTACAAGGAAGCCGGCATCGACGCTCACGGCTATGTCTGCGACGTCACCGATGAGGACGCCGTCAACGCCTTCATCAAGAAGGTCACCGAGGAAGTCGGCCACATCAACATCCTGGTCAACAACGCCGGTATCATCAAGCGCATTCCCATGTGCGACATGACCGCCGCGCAGTTCCGTCAGGTCATCGACGTTGACCTGAACGCCCCCTTCATCGTCTCCAAGGCCGTCATCCCCGATATGATCGAGCAGGGCGGCGGCAAGATCATCAACATCTGCTCCATGATGAGCGAGCTGGGCCGCGAGACCGTCTCCGCCTACGCTGCTGCCAAGGGCGGCCTGAAGATGCTGACCAAGAACATCGCTTCCGAGTACGGCGCTTACAACATCCAGTGCAACGGCATCGGACCCGGCTACATCGCCACCCCGCAGACCGCTCCGCTGCGTGAGATCCAGCCCGACGGTTCTCGTCATCCCTTCGACCAGTTCATCGTCTCCAAGACGCCGGCCGGCCGCTGGGGCGAAGCCGAAGACCTGGGCGGCCCCGCCGTCTTCCTGGCTTCCGATGCTTCCAACTTCGTCAACGGCCTGGTCCTGTACGTCGACGGCGGCATCCTGGCCTACATCGGCAAGCAGCCCGGCTGATCCTTTTCCCTCTCTTCTGTCTGACACAAAAACAGCCGTTCCCCGCCGGGAACGGCTGTTTTTTATTGTATGCCTGCCAGTATGGTGCACACATCCTCCGGGTTGACCCCGAAATAGTCTGCCACATAATAATAGTCGGCGGTGGGCCAGGCCACCACGCTGCCCTCTTTCAGGGCGTCGGGGGTCAGGTCGTCGGCGCTGTCCAGCACCACATAGTCCCCCATCACCTGTTCCACCGGGTCCAGGTCTTCGGGCAGTGTTCCGCCCACCTTCTCGATCTTATACCCTTGCCCGCAGTCCAGGGCGTACTTCCACACCACCAGCCGGTGCTCCCTGTCGGGGGCGTCGATGGTCACCGAGGCCCATCGGTCCCCGGGGTCGGAATGGCTCTCCACAATGGCGTACCCTTCCGGCAGCGCGGCAAAGGTGATGCCGGTCACCGGCGGGGCGGTTTCTGCGGGTTCCTCCACCTCCAGGGCAAAGGAGTTCCGGCCGGTGCGTTTCAGTTCCAGTTTGGGCCACACCGCCGCCACCCCCAAAACCAGCAGTCCGGCACACACGGCGGCAATGAGCGCCGCCCGCAGAATCTTGCGGGGGAGGAGAATCATCCCGGCGGCCCGGACTTCCGCCTCACTCTGGCGCAGGCAGGCGGTTTGCAGCAGCGCGTCAAATTCACGGTCGGTCATGGTATCCCTCCTGTTCCATCCATTGCCGCAGCCGTTTCCGGGCCCGGTGGGCCCGCTGGCGCACCGCCCCTTCGCTCATGTCCAGCAGGGCGGCGGTTTCGGCGGCGGAAAAGCCGTACCCGTACCGCAGCAGCAACAGATCGTGGTCCACAGCGGGCAGGGTCTGCAGCCCCCGCTGCAACACCGCCACCGCATCGGCCCGCTCGGCGGCTTCGGCGGGGCCGGGAGCCGGGTCGGGCAGAACCGCCCAGCCCTCCTCCGGCAGGGTCAGTTCCCGGCTGTCCCGACGCAGGTTGCGGGCGGCGTTGCGCACCGTCACCAGCAAAAGCCCCCGCAGCCGGGTTTCGTCCTCCGTCTCGATGCGTTCCCGCACCCCGGGGGCGCTGAGCCGCAGCCAGGCATTCTGCACCGCGTCCTGGGCCAGGGCTTTGTCCCCGCCCAGCACAGCGGCAGCCACCGCACACAGCCGGCGGTACTGCCGGTGGTACAGCCGGGCCAGGGTCTGTTCCCGGGCATCACGGCCAAACATGGTCAGCCCTCCTTTCCTCGGTTTTGAGGTTCCTCACCTGCTGTACACCCGAACCTGCCTTTTTGTGACAGGATTTTGCCGAAAAAACGGCCGCCTTCCGCGGGCTGGACCCCGGAAAGCGGCCGTTTTGGCATTGTTTTATTCTTCTGTCTGGGTGAGGATGCCGCTGTCGGCGATGGCCTGCACCGCCTGACGGATGACCTCCTCGGTGAGGGTCAGGGCAAAGCGGACGTAGCCTTCCCCCGACGGCCCGAAGCTGGAACCCGGGGTGCAGATGACACCGGCTTCCTGGATGAGGGCCATGCAGAAATCCATGCTGCTGTGCCAGCCGGAAGGCAGCGGCGCCCAGACGAACATGCTGCCGTGGCTGTCCGGCACCGGCCAGCCGATGGACCGCAGCCCGCCGCACAAGGCGTCCCGCCGGGCCTGGTAGACGGCGCACTGGGCTTTCACCCCGTCCAGGGGGCCTTCCAGGGCCGCCACGGCGGCTTTCTGGATGGGGGCAAACATGCCGAAGTCGATCTGGGTGCGCAGCTTCTTGCAGGCGGCCACCACGTCCGGCCGCCCCACCAGGAAGCTGATGCGGGCGCCGGTGACGTTGAAGCTCTTGCTCAAAGAGAAGAACTCCACCGCCACATCCTCGGCGCCGGGGGTGTTGAAGACGCTGTGACCTTCCGCCCCGTCGAAGATAATATCGCTGTAGGCGTTGTCGTGCACCAGCAAAATGTTGTAGGTGCGGCAGAAATCCACGATTTCCCGGTACAGTTCCGGGGTACCGATGCTGCCCACCGGGTTGGCCGGCAGAGAAACGATCATCAGCTTGGCCTTGCGGGCCACCTCCTCGGGGATGCTGTGCACGTCGGGCAGGAAGTGATTCTCCGCTGTCAGGTGGTAGAACCAGGGCACGCCCCCGCCCAGCCGCATGCCGGTCATGAAGACGGGATAGCAGGGGTCGGGCAGCAGCACAGTGTCGCCGTCGTTGAGCAGGGCCAGGCCCAGGTGGCCGATGCCGTCCTGGCTGCCGGAAAAGCTCATGACCTTGTCCGGGGTGATGTCCTTGACCCCGAACCGCCGCTCATAGTAGTGGCCCACGGCTTCCAGCATCTCGGGCAGGTCACGCAGGGTGTACTTCCAGTTTTCGTCCTGGGCGGCCGCGTCCAGCAGGGCCTGCTTGATGTGGGGTGCCGGGGGAAAATCCGGCGTGCCCACCGACAGGTTGTACAGGGTGCGCCCTTCGGCTTCCAGCGCAATTTTTTTGTCGTTCAGTGCCGCAAAGATTTCCGGACCGAACAGGTCCAGCCGCTTGGAGAATTCCATCTGCATGGTCTCCATGATACAAAAGCCCCCTCGTTGCCTTTTCAGGAAAAATTTGTCGATTGCTTTATTGTAGCACTCTCACCCCCGCCATGCAAGGGCGGCGGGTAGGCAGAGGCGGGTATCCGTGGTATAATAAGGTACAATTCCAAAAATGGGGAGGTGTTTGCCGTGGTACAGGTGACATTGCTGGGCAGCGGGGCCACAAGACCCCTGCCCCACCGTGCCCTGGCGGCCCTGTGGCTGCAGGTGGGCGGCCGGGGTCTGCTCTTTGACTGCGGGGAGGGCACCCAGGTATCGGCCCAGCGGTTCGGGGCCAGTCTGTACAAGCTGGACACTTTGCTGCTCACCCACTACCACGGGGACCATCTCTTCGGGCTGCCGGGGCTTTTGCAGTCCATGGCCGCCCTGGGCCGCACCGAACCCGTGACCGTGGCCGGGCCTCCGGGTCTGGACGGGGTGCTGGACGCGGTGCTGACCCTGGCCGGACCGTTGCCCTTCGCCCTTTGCCGTCACACCTTCGGGGACTGTCGGGGCAGCCTGGCGCTGCCGTCGGGCGCGGTGGTCACCGCCTTTCCCGCCCGGCACCGGGTGCCCTGCTGCTCTTATCTCTACACCTTACCCCGGGCCGGGCGTTTCGACCCGGACAAGGCCAAGGCCCTGGGCATTCCGGTGGCTTTGTGGCGCAGTTTGCAGGCGGGGCAGCCCGCCGGGGGCTTTACCCCCGACCAGGTGCTGGGCCCCGCCCGCCGGGGGCTGCGCCTCCTCTACGCCACCGACACCGAGCCCACCGCCGAGCTGGCCGAACTGGCCCGGGGGGCGGACCTGCTTTGCATGGACGCCACCTACGCCGACGACGCCGACGCCCCCAAGGCCCGACTGTACGGCCACGCCACCTGCGCCGAGGCCGGGGCCCTGGCCGCCGAAGCGGGGGTGCGCCGGCTGTGGCTGACCCATTACAGCGCCGCCGTTACCGACCCGGAGGCGGGTCTTGCGGCCGCCCGGCGGCAGTTCCCGGCGGCGGAAGCGGGGTTTGACGGCAAGACCCTGACCCTGACCTTTGACGATTCCCGAAAGGACACCCCATGAAACCATCCACCAAGCAAAATCTGATTTTTCTGGCCGTGGTGCTGGTCGTCATCGGCGGGCTGCTGGTCTGGCGGTATGCCGGGCGGCAGACCGCAGGCACCGAGGCGGTGCTGCAATACGGCGACCCCGCCCAGGAGATGCGCATCCCGCTGGACAAGGACGCCGTCTACGACATCGACACCGGCTTTTACACCATCCATCTGCAGGTGCAGGACGGGGGCATCGCCTTCATTGACAGCCCCTGCCCCGACCATCTGTGCGAAGGGTTCGGCACCCTGCGCAAGGTGGGGGACTGGGCGGCGTGCCTGCCCGCCCGGGCCAGCCTGACCATCGTTGACTGAACAAGAAAGGACCAACCATGAACGCCACCTACAAACAAGTGACCAAAGCCCGCTACATCCGCCAGGTCAGCGACCTGGCCCGGGAGATCTTTGTGCAGCATTACACCAAACTGACCCCCAAGGTTGCGGCCCAGCTGGCCGAGGCCTGGCAGAACGAGGACCTGACCGACGACGAGATCCACTGCGGGGCGGTGAACTACTTCCTCATCTACCTGGGCAGCGAGGCGGTGGGCTATTTTGCCCTGGATCTGCGCCCGGTGGGGGCGGTGTGCATCAGCCGGCTGTTCCTGCTGGAAAAAGCCCGGGGCCGGGGCATCGGCCGCAGCGTGGTGGCCTATGCCCAAAAGCTGGCTGAGGGCGACGGCCGCAGCCGCCTGTTCCTGCAGGTGTGGGCCAAGGACCTGAAGGCCGAGGGCTTCTGCAAACGGTGCCGGTTCCGTCCCGCCGGGGTGGAGCCGGTGGAGGTACTGCCCGGGGTGACCCTGGACATCAAGACATGGGAGAAACTGTGGCGATGAAACTGCTGCATCTGGGGGACCTGCACCTGGGCAAGCGGGTGAACGGGTTTGATTTTCTGGAGGACCAGCGGTTCATTCTGGACCAGGTCCTGGCTTTGTGTGAGGAACACGGGGTGCAGGGGGTCATTCTGGCCGGGGACATCTACGACGCCCCGGTGCCCCCTGCCGCCGCCGTGACCCTGCTGGACTGGTTCCTGACCCGGCTCACCGGCCGGCACATCCGGGTGCTGGCGGTGGCGGGCAACCACGACAGCGCCGACCGCCTGGACTACGCCGCCGCCCTGCTGGCCCGGCAGGGGGTGCATATTGCGGGGCGGTTCACCGGGGAAATCCGGGTGGCCCGGTTGGAGGGGGATCTACCGGTGGAAGTGTGTCTTCTGCCCTTTGTGCGCCCGGCCACCGTGCGGCATTTTCTGCCCGACACCCCCATCACCGACCAGGACACCGCGGTGGCGGCGGCCCTTTCCACCCTGCCGCCCCGGCAGGACGGCGTGGCCCGGATTCTGGTGACCCACCAGACGGTGCTGGGCGGCGGGGCGCTGCCCCAGTGCGCGGGCAGCGAGAGCATTGCCCCCGATCTTGTGAACGCCGGGGCCGGTGTGAACATCGGCACGGTGGACGCGGTGAACGCCGCCCGCTTTTCGGAAAACGGGGGTTTCGATTATGTGGCCCTGGGCCACATCCACCGCCCCCAGACCGCCGGGGCGCCCCACATCCGGTATGCCGGGGCGCCCTTGTGTTACAGCCTGGACGAGGCCGGGGCCCAGAAGAGCGCCGTGCTGCTGATCCTGACCCCCGCCGGGGCGTACACCGAACTTTTGCCCCTGCATCCCCGCCGGGCCATGCGGCACCTGACCGGGCCGCTGGCCGAACTCACCGACCCCGCCCGGGTCACCGAGGCGGAGGATTACATCTGGGCCACCCTCACCGACGACACCCCCCAGCCCGACGCCATGGCGGTGCTGCGGGCGGCCTACCCCAACGCCATGCGGCTGGACTACGCCCCCCGGGGCACCGGCCCCGACTGGCAGACCGAAACCGCCGAGGCGGTGCGGAAGAAGAGCTTTGACGAACTGTTTTCCGCCTTTTTTGCCCAGATGCACGGCCGTGACCTGACCGAGGAGGAGCAGACCGTCCTGGCCGAGATGAAGGAGGAGGTGGATTGCCCGTGAAACCCTTGCGGCTGACCCTGTGCGCCTTCGGGCCCTATGCCGGGCGCAGCACCCTGGACCTGACCGGTTTCGGCCAGGGCGGGCTCTTCCTCATCAGCGGCGACACCGGCGCGGGCAAGACCGCCCTGTTTGACGCCATCACCTTTGCGCTGTACGGCGAGGCCACCGGGGCTTATCGCTCCCCGGACATGCTGCGCAGCGACTTTGCCGATCCCAAGGACGAGACCGCCGTGGAGCTGGTCTTTTTCCACCGGGGCCGGACATACACCGTGACCCGCTCTCCCGAACAGACCCGCAAAAAGCAGCGGGGGGAGGGCTTTACCACCATTCCCGCCAAGGCCACCCTGGTGCGGGAACCGGAAGAACCGGTGACCGGCAGCAAGGCGGTGACCGCGGCGGTGAACCAGCTGCTGGGCATCGACGCCAAACAGTTTGCCCAGATCTCCATGATTGCCCAGAACGACTTTGCCCGGCTGCTCAACGCTTCCAGCGCCGACCGGGCGGAGATTCTGCGCCAGGTCTTTGACACCGGCGCCTACCAGAAGCTGGGGGCCGCCGCCCGCACCCGGGCCGCCGAGGCCGCCCACCGGGCGGACACCGCCGCCGAGACGGTGCTGCTCCAGCTGGGGCGGCTGCAGCCGGTGCCCGATGCCCCCGAGAGCGCGGCCCTCACCGACCTGCAGGCCGCCCGCGACCCCTACAAGGCCGCGGGAGCCCCCGCCCTGGCCCGGGCGCTGATTGCCGCCGACGAGACCGCCAGCACCGCCGGGGAGGCGGAGCTGGTCCAGCGGGACGCCGCCGTGACCGCGGCCGCCGCCAAGGCCGAGACCGCCCGCAGTGCCGCGGCCCTGCAGGGGCGCCTGCAACAGGCCCGCACCGACGCCAGGACCCTGCTGGAGAGCGCCCCTGCCCGGCGGCAGGACTGGGATAAAACCGAGGCCCGCCGCCCCGAGCTGGAGACGCTGGCCGCCCGGCTGGCCGCCCTGGAGGAGCTGGCACCCAAGTACGCGGCCCTGACCGATGCCGAAACCGCCGTCCGCACTGCCCAAAAAGCCCTGGCCAAAGCCCAGGCCGATGAGGCCAAGGCCCGGCAGGCCGTGCAGGACTGGGAGCAGCGCAAAGCGGACACCGACAAGGCCCTGGCCGCCTGCGAGGCGCCGGAGGCGGAAGCGGCCCGGGCCCAGGCCATGGAGCAGACCGCCGAAGGGCTGCGCCGGGACTGCGACGCCCTGCTCACCGACTGGAACGTGTGGCAGCGGGCGGAAGCCGCCCGGGCCGACCGCCAGGCCGCCTACTTAGAAAAGCAGCGCACCGCCGACGAAACCGCCGCCCGCAGCGCCGCCCTGCAAAAGCAGCTCAACGCCGCCCGGGCGGGGCTGCTGGCCCAGACCCTCACCGAAGGGGCCCCCTGCCCCGTCTGCGGCGCCACCCATCACCCGGCGCCGGCCACCCTGGAACCCGGCCATGTGACCGAGGCGGACTGCGACGCCGCCGCCACCCTGGCCGCCCAGGCCGCCCGCACCGCCACCGACGCCAGCGTGCAGGCCGGGCAGGCCACCGCCCGGTGCAAGGCGCTGCGTGACAACCTGTACAAATCCGCCGATGCCTTTTTGGGCAAACGGCGAAAAGTCTACACCGGCGCCCCGGCGGCCGAGCTGGACGCCGATGCCCTGCGGGCGGTGCTCAGCGACCAGGCCGCTGCCCTGCAAGCCGGTCTGGCCAAGGTGCGCACCGCCCTGCAGGATGCCAAGGCCCGGGCCGACCGCAAGGCCGACCTGTCCAGACAGGCCGCCGCCCTGCAGGGCAAGGGTCCGGCGCTGAACCAGGCCCTGCAAACCGCCCAGACCGCCGCCGCCAAGGCCCAGGCCGACCTGGCCGGGGCCGAAGCCCGGCGGGAAGCCTTGCTCAAAGACCTGCCCTACCCCGACGCCGCCGCCCTGAACGCCCAGCGGCAGGAAGTGGCCGCCCGGCGGGACGCCCTGGCCAAAGCCCTGCAGGCGGCCGCCCGGGAGCGCAGCGAATTTGAAGCCAAACTCAGCGAGGCCCAGGGCCGGGCCGCCGCCCTGGAAAAGGAAGCGGCCGCCGCCCCGGGCGCCCCGGCTCCCGAGGCCGCCGAAGCGGCCCTGCAGACCGCCCAGACCGCCCGGGACGAACTGCGCCGGGCCTTGCAGGCCACCCATCTGCGGCTGAAAACCAACCGGGACGCCCTGGCCGCCCTGGAAAAGGCCCTGGCCGATTCCGAACACATCCGGACCCGCAGCGCCATGCTGGATAACCTGTCCCGCACCATCAACGGCAATCTGTCCGGCAAGCCCAAGCTGCCCTTTGAGCAGTACGTGCAGGCCTTCTACTTTGACGGGGTGGTGGCGGCGGCCAACCGCCGGTTCCACCGCATGACCGCCGGGCAGTACCGCCTTTTGCGCCGCAGCGACGGGGGCATTGCCGCCAAGACCGCCCTGGACCTGGATGTGTTCGACGCCTACACCGGCAAGACCCGCCCGGTGGGCAGCCTTTCGGGCGGGGAGAGCTTTCTGGCCGCCCTGAGCCTGGCTCTCGGCATCAGCGACACCATCCAGCAGAGCGCCGGAGGCGTGCAGGTGGACACCCTGTTTGTGGACGAAGGCTTCGGTACCCTGGACGCCGAGGCCCTGGAAAAAGCCATCGAGACCCTCACCGCCCTGGCGGGGTCGGACAAGCTGGTGGGCATCATCAGCCACGTGGAAGCCTTACAGGACCGGGTGCGCCGGAAGATTTTGGTGCACAAGACCCGCCGGGGCAGCACCGCCGAGATTCTCACCGAGTAAAAAGGAGACTTTGTATGTCCCGTTCTCTTTTGCAGCAGCAGCTGGAAGCCTGCGCCGCCGCCCGGTATCCCCTGCACATGCCGGGGCACAAGCGGCGGTGTCTGCCCGCCCCGGGGCTGGCCTGCGCCGCCTGGGACACCACCGAGGTGCCCGGCACCGACGACCTGCACGACGCTGACGGCATTCTGGCCCAGGCCATGGCCCGGGCCGCCGCTTTGTGGGGGTCCCGGCGGTGCTGGTTCCTGGTGGGGGGCAGCACCTGCGGGCTGCTGGCCGCGGTGCGCGCCGCCGCGCCCTGGGGCAGCGAGATTCTCTGCGCCCGCAACTGCCACAAATCCATCTACCACGCCATCGAATTGTGCGACCTGCGCCCGGTCTGGCTCACCCCGCCGGTGGACGAAGCCTTCGGGGTGTACGGCAGCGTCTCCCCCGCCGCCGTGGCCGAAGCCCTGGACGCCCACCCCGACGCCGCCTGTCTGGTGCTCACCAGCCCTACCTACGAGGGGGTGCTCAGCGACATCGCCGCCATGGCCCACCTCTGCCACGCCCGGGGCATCCCCCTGGTGGTGGACGAGGCCCACGGCGCCCACTACCTGCCCGCCGCCGAGCCTTACGGCTGGCAGGGCGGGGCGGTGGCCGCCGGGGCGGACCTGGTCATCCAGAGCGCCCACAAAACCCTGCCCAGCCTGACCCAGACTGCCCTTTTGCACCTGAACGGGGAGCTCATCGACCCCGACGAGGTGGAGCGCCAGCTGGATGTTTTCGAGACCAGCTCCCCCTCCTACCCTTTAATGGTCAGCCTGGACGGTTGCTGCGCCCAGCTGGCCCAGGAGGCCCCTGCCCTCTTTGCCGGGTGGCGGCAGCGGCTGGACCGGTTTTCCGCCGCCGTGGTGCCGCTGCAGCACCTGCGGGTGCTCTGTTACGGGACGGACCGCCTTGCCGACCATCCCGGCTTTTTTGCCCATGACAGCGGCAAAATCCTGGTGAACGGGGCAGCCGCCGGGCTGACCGGCACCGAGATGGCCCGCCTGCTGCGGGAGGGCTACGGCTTTGAAACCGAGATGGCCTGCGGAACCAATCTGCTGGCCATGACCAGCGTCTGTGATGCCGAGGACGCCCTGGACCGGCTGGCCGAAGCCCTGCTGGCTCTGGACGCCGACGCCCGTCCCGCCGTGGCGGCACCCAGGGCCACCCTCTGCCCGCCGGGGGAGGCGGTGTGCACCATCGCCCGGGCGGTGCGGCTGCCCCGCCGGGAACTGTCCCTGGCCGAAGCGGTGGGCACCGCCTGTGCCGAGTACGTCTGGGCCTACCCGCCGGGGGTGCCCCTGATCACCCCCGGGGAGCGGGTGACCCCGGCCTTTGCGGCGGCCTGCGCTGCCCTGGAAGCGGCCGGCACCGCCCTGCACCACACGGTGGCAAAAACGCCGGGCAAGCTGGCGGTGTGCGGGGATTCCAAGCCTTGACAACCCTGCCTGCCCCGTGTACAATAAAACCATACCAATATAAAAGGGGTGACTGTTTTATGAAGCACATCCAGACTCTGAACACCCGTGACATGGCCAAGAGCCTGCAGAACGGCGGTTGCGGCGAATGCCAGACTTCCTGCCAGAGCGCCTGCAAGACCAGCTGCGGCATTGCCAACCAGCCCTGCGAAAAGAAGTAATCTTTTTTCTGGCTTGTCTGCCGGGACATCCCCCTGCTTTTGCGCGGGGTTGTTCCGGCATTTTGTTGTGAATACGCCTTTTTTGCGTTTTTGAAAAAGTAAGGGGTTTCTATGATCCATCAGTACAAATTGAACGGCTACAACATCGTGGTGGACGTGTACAGCGGCAGCGTGCACGCGGTGGACGACGTGGCCTATGACGCCATCGCCCTTGTGGACGCCGGGGTGGCCCGGGAGGCAGCCATCGACCAGCTGGCCGCCAAGTACGCCGACCACCCGGAAGTGACCCGGGCGGACATCGAGGACTGCTTTGCGGACATCGACGAGCTCACCGCCGCCGGGCAGTTGTTTGCCCCGGACATCTACGCCGACCACGCCTTCGACTTCAAGAACCGGTCCACGGTGGTGAAGGCGCTGTGCCTGCATGTGGCCCACACCTGCAACCTGAACTGCGAATACTGCTTTGCGGCCCAGGGCAAGTTCCACGGCGAGGCGGGCCTGATGAGCTTCGAGACCGGCAAGCGGGCGCTGGATTTCCTCATCGAGCATTCCGGCACCCGCCACAACCTGGAAGTGGACTTCTTCGGCGGCGAACCGCTGATGAACTTCGAGGTGTGCAAGCAGCTGGTGGCCTACGCCCGCAGCATCGAGAAGGAAAAGGGCAAGAATTTCCGCTTTACCCTGACCACCAACGGCATCGGCATCACCGACGAGGTCATCGAGTGGGCCAACAAGGAATGCTACAACGTGGTTTTGTCCCTGGACGGCCGCAAGGAGGTCAACGACCGGTTCCGCAAGGACCTGGCGGGCAACGGCAGCTATGACCGCATCGTGCCCAAGTTCCAGCGCCTGGTCAAGGCCCGGGGCGGCAAGGGCTACTACATGCGGGGCACCTTCACCCACTACAACACCGATTTCACCAACGATCTGTTCCACATGGCGGACGACCTGGGCTTCTCCGAGCTGTCCATGGAACCGGTGGTGGCCAAGCCCGGCGACCCGGAGGCCCTGACCGAGGCCGATCTGCCGGTGCTGTTTGACCAGTACGAGCTGCTGGCCAAGGACATGCTCCGCCGGGAAAAGGCGGGCAAGCCCATCACCTTCTATCATTACATTCTGGACCTGGAGCACGGCCCCTGCATCTACAAGCGGATTTCGGGCTGCGGTTCCGGCACCGAGTACATGGCCGTGACCCCCTGGGGCGACCTGTATCCCTGCCACCAGTTTGTGGGCGACCCGGCGTACAAGCTGGGCGACATCTGGAACGGGGTGACCAACACCGCCCTGCGGGACGAGTTCAAGATGTGCAACGTCTACGCCCGCCCCGACTGCAAGGATTGCTGGGCCCGGCTGTACTGCGCCGGCGGCTGTGCCGCCAACGCCCTGCACGCCACCGGGGACATCCACGGCGTGTATGAGTACGGCTGCCAGGTCTTCCGCAAGCGCATCGAGTGCGCTTTGATGATCAAGGTGGCGGAGAACCTGGACCCCGAGCTGGCCAAGAACGCCGCCCCCGCCCCGGCCCAGGACGACTGCGACGGGTGCAGCAGCTGCGCGGACTGATTGTTTCCTGATAGTATAAAAAGAGGCTTCCTCGGTGGAGGGAGCCTCTTTTATTTTAAGTTGCCTGGTTTTTGGCGGACGGCAGTCTGCGGGAGTGTCCTTCCTTTTGTGACCAAAAGGAAGCGAAAAGTCCCACCGTTTCGACGCGGTGGACGCCGACCAGGGCTGCGGCCCTGGACCCGGGGTGTGCGGCCACCTACCGACGGCCTATTCACCGGCCTGGGGGCCGGTGAACAAGGAATGGTTTTAATACCATTGCCCGGTAACGGCTGCTTAGCAGAGACTTTCCCTTATGGTTTTTAATTTTCTTCCTTGCTCAGGTCCCCCAGGACCTGAGTAGGCCGTCCCGGAGGGGTGGCCGCATACGGGTCCAGGGTTGAAAACCCTGGTCGGCGTCCACCGCCTCGAAACGGTGGCGGTTTTTCCGTCGCTTTTTGGCGGCAAAAAGCGACAACTCCACGGCTGCCTGCCGTTTCCCCCAAAATCGCAAACAAAAAATCCGGCAGAAAAGCACTGCCGGATCGTTTGTTTTATTTGCTGCGGGCCAGCGCCGGGCGCAGGCGGCGGGTGCGGGTGTAGACCATCTCTTCCACCGCGCACATCTTGTCGGCCAGGCAGACCAGCCAGGCTTCGGTGCAGGCCGGGGGCACCGGGGTCAAGGGAAACATGTGGCGCAGAATCACATTCTGTTCCACCGCGTCCAGGTCCCAGTCCTCCATGGCGTTGCGCAGGGCGGTGCGGGGATGGGTGAACCCGTGCAGACGGTGACTGTCGTCCTTTTCGTGCCAGTCATACAGGAAGTAATCGTGGAGCAGGGCGCCCCGGATCAGGGAATCCCGGTCCACATCCACCCCGAAGGCGTCGGCCAGGCGGCAACTGAGGGCTGCCACCCGGACACAGTGTTCGTACACGCTCACCCCGCCGTGCTGCACAAAGTCGTGGGTGCGGGCGTAGCGGCCCTCGCGCTCCAGGCGCTTGGCCACAGCGGCAATCTCGAAAGCCAGGTCGGTCACCTGCATCGGCGTTCCTCCTTTTAAGGTACGTCATCGGGAAAAGCCTACGTTCATTCCATTAGCTATTATACAGCACCCCGACGCCTTTGCAAGCACACAACTGTAAAATGTTTGTTAAAACGGCGTTTTTCTCCAAATCAGCTGAACATGACCACATCTTCCACCGGCTTTTCGGCAGGTTCGACGGAAACCGCCGTCAGCACCGGCCCGGTGGAATCGGGGGTCTGGCCCTTGTAGATGGGATGGAACTTGACCCCCACCTTGGCGGTCAGGGTGATCCAGTCCCGCTGTTTCAGGGTCTTGTAGGCATCGTACTTGCAGGGGAAGCCCACAAACTGGATGTCCTGCACGCAGCAGGTCATGGCGAACCGCCCGGGCACAAAGGAATCCTTGCCCGCCCGGGAAGTCTGGCATACCTGGGCCAAAAACTTCACCGTCTTGCCGTTGTATTTGTCCGGCTCGTCCATGCAGTCCATATACCAGATGCCGAAAAATTCCGGCGGAATCTCGATGACCGGGGCGTTCACGTCAAAGGGCAGCGGGTCGGGAATGTCGTCGTAGGCCACCGACCCGTCCTTGAACTCGTAGGCGATGTCGCACCGGCGGCTGGCCTGACGCACCAACTTATGGACGAGCTGGCGGCTCTCGTCGTCGTTCACCGCCTCGGCCCGGTTGACCACCAGCAGTTCGCTGGTGCGCAGCTTGTCCAGCAGCAGCGACCGCATGGCGTTGTCCCCGGCGTAGGTCTTGATGGTGGTGCCGTCGGCGGTGGCCAGGCACTGGTAGATCACCCAGTTGGCGGGCAGGGCATCCGCCAGGTCCTGGATCAGCCACATGCCGTTGTACTCGATGATCACCCGGCCGCAGCCGCTCTTGGCAGCCAGGCGGGTCAGGTTCTGCACGTTCAGCTCCGACTTGTCGTTCAGGTATTCCACCGTCACGCCGCCGAAGGCAAACCGGTCGGGGTCGTATTCTTCCTCGCCGTCCTCACAGATGAGCAGCAGGGTCTTGTCGCCGGAATCAAACTGCTCGTCCTCCATGGTCTCCTGGATGAACTTGGTCTTGCCGCTTTCCAGCATGCCCACAAAAAGATAAACGGGGATCTGTTTGCTTGCCATGGTGTACCTCTTTCGTCATTACAGGCCGAACAGTTCCGCCAGGCCGTGCTCGTCCAGGCCGGAGCCGATGACGCACAGCTTGCCGGTGACGTCGGGGCTGCCGGTGCGGATTTCGTGCTCGCCGGGAACCATGTCGAACTCGTACCAGGTGCTGCCGCCGTCCACAATGCCCTTGGCACGCAGCACGGCGCCGTACTTGCCGCTGTCCAGGGCGGTCAGGGCCGCGTCCAGCTCCTCCTTGGTGTAGTGGCGGGCGGTCTCCCGGCCCCAGCTCACAAACACCTCGTCGGCGTCGTGGTCGTGGTGATGGCCGCAGCTGCACACGCCGTTCTCGTCGTAATGATGCTCGTGATGCTCGTGGTCATGATGGCAGCAGTGGCCTTCCTCATGATCATGGTCATGATGGTGGCAGCACTCGTGGTCGTGCTCCTCCTCATGGTCGTGGTGGCAGCACTCGCCTTCCTCATGGTCGTGGTCATGGTGGTGGCAGCATTCGTGGTCGTGCTCCTCCTCATGGTCATGGTGGTGGCAGCACTCGTGATCCTCGCCGTCATGATGATGGTGATGATGGTGCTCGTCCTCCCCGGCATGTGCCACGTTGGCGGCCTGGGCCTGCTGGATCAGCTCGGCCACCAGGTCCCGCTTGCCGTCCATGACCGCCACGATCTGCTTGCCGTTCAGGGCAGACCAGTCGGTGGTGACGATGGTGGCGGTGGGGTTCTTTTCCTGCAGCAGGGCCACGGCCTTGGCCACCTTGGCTTCGTCGGCGTTGCCGGTGCGGCTGAGGATCAGGCAGGAAGCATGGCTGACCTGGTCGTCATAGAACTCGCCGAAGTTCTTCATATACATCTTGACCTTGTTCACGTCGGCCACCGTGACAAAGCTGTTCAGGGTGACGGGCAGGGTTTCGGCCACGCCCTCCACGGCGCGGGTCACGTCGGACAGCTTGCCCACGCCGGAAGGCTCGATGAGGATGCGGTCGGGATGGTAGGTCTCCACCACCTTCTTCAGCGCTTCCCGGAAGTCGCCCACCAGACTGCAGCAGATGCAGCCGGAGTTCAGCTCGTTGACCTGGATGCCCGCTTCCCGCATGAAGCCGCCGTCGATGCCGATCTCACCGAATTCGTTCTCGATAAGCACCAGCTTTTCGCCGCCGAAGGCTTCCTGGATCAGCTTCTTGATCAGTGTGGTTTTGCCGGCGCCCAAAAAGCCGGAAAAAATATCAATCTTGGTCTTATTCATATTCATTCAACCTCTGTTTTCTGACGCATTCATAGACGCCCGGCCCGGCACTCCGGGCAGGCGTCTGCTAATTTCATTATACCAAACCCGTCAAGGGGCAAAGAGCACAATTTTCCGGCCCCGGGCGGGCGTTTTTTGCACGGTCTTGTGCCAAAATGCCCGGAGCTGGCTCGTAGTATGGGACAAAGGGGCATCTGCCCCGGTTTTGTGTCATACCGGGGCAGATGCCATCCGATGGGAGGGACCTTCTTGTACCGTATTCTGATCGTGGAGGACGACGAGACCATCGCCCGGGGCATTGCCCGGGTGCTGGCCGACCGGGGCTACACCCCCGCCGCCGTCCGGAATCTGCAGGACATTCTGCCCGAGTTCCGGGCCTTTGACCCCCAGCTGGTGATCCTGGACCTGTCCCTGCCCTACCACAACGGCTACCACTGGTGCCGGCGGCTGCGGGAGGTATCCGACCTGCCCATTCTGTTTTTGTCCTCGGCGGCGGACAACCTGAACCAGGTCACCGCCATGGACCTGGGGGCAGACGATTACATCGCCAAGCCCTTTGACGCCGAGCTGCTGGGGGCCCGGGTGCAGGCGCTGCTGCGCCGGGCCTACGCCTACCGCCGCACCCCCGAGGTGGCCGACTGCGGCGGGGTGCCCCTGGACCTGAGCGCCGGGGTGCTGCGGGGGGATGCCGGGCCGGTGGTGCTGACCCGCAACGAGCTGGGCATTCTGCGGGTGCTGCTGGAACGGCGGGGGCAGGTGGTGCGCCGGGCAGACCTGATGACCGCCCTGTGGGCCACCGACTGTTACGTGGATGAAAACACCCTGACGGTGAACGTGGCCCGGCTGCGCAAAAAACTGGAAGCCGCCGGGGTGGCGGGGCTTATCCGCACGGTGAAGGGGGAGGGATACACCATCCCATGAAAACGCTGCTGGCTTATCTGACCGAGCGGCGGCAGGTGCTGCTGAGCTGGGGCCTCTGTGCCGCGGTCTTTGCGCTGGTCACCGCCCTGTATGGTCTGCCCGCCGAGGGCGTGGCCTACGGGGCGGCGCTCTCCCTGGCGGGGTGCGCCGGGGTGCTGGGGGCCGGATGGCCGGGGTGGCACCGCCGGGTGCGGGCTGCCCGGCAGGCCGCCGCCGACCCTGACCGGGACCACATTTCCCTGCCCAACGCCCCCGCCGGCGGGCTGGAGGACGCCTACCGGCAGGCCCTGGAGGTCCAGACCGCCCGGGCCGCCGGGCTGCGCCGGGCCGGGCGGGCCCAGCGGGACGACCTGCTGGACTATTTTGCCGCCTGGGCCCACCAGGTCAAGACGCCCCTGGCGGCCATGCGGCTGCTGATGCAGAACCGGGCGGACCCCGCCGAGCTGGAACCGGAGCTTTTCCGCACCGAAGGGTATGTGGAGGCGGCCATGGGGTATCTGCGCCTGGGGGCGGACAGCCGGGACCTGGCCCTGCGGCCCACCGCCCTGGACCCGGTGGTGCGGCGCAGCCTGCGCCGGTATGCCCGGATGTTCATTCTGGGGCGGCTGCGGCTTTCCTACGATGGCGCCCCGGCGGCGGCCCGCCCGGTCACCGACGAAAAATGGGTGGGGTTCATCCTGGAACAGCTCTTATCCAACGCCGTGAAATACACCCCGCCCGGGGGCACCGTGACGGTACAGGCCGACGAGCATGCCCTGCAGGTGTCCGACACCGGGCCGGGTGTTTTGCCCTCCGACCTGCCCCGCCTGTTTGAGAAGGGCTACACCGGGGCCAACGGCCGGGCGGCGGGGGCGGTGTCCACCGGCATGGGGCTGTATCTGTGCGCCCGGGCGGCGGCCCGCATGGGCTGCACCCTGGATGCCGCCAACCGCCCCGGCGGGGGCTGCACCTTCACCCTGCACTTTCCCGGCCCGCAGGATCTGTACGAATGAGCCATGTGACAAAACCGTAAGACAGCGCCCCGCCATCGTAAGGCAAATCGATGGCAAAGGGGCCTGACGCGGGGGTATGCTGGAAACAGCAAGTCCCCCGCTCTTTTGGTTTTGGGCGCCGGACAGTCTGCACAAAGGAGAGAAAGACCCATGGCAAACAAGGAAACGCCGCTGCTGGCCATCACACATCTGGAAAAGGTATACACCACCCGGTTCGGGTCCCTGCGGGTGCAGGCCCTGGCCGACGTGAGCTTCACGGTGCCCAGGGGGGAGTACCTGGCCATCATGGGGGAATCGGGGGCGGGCAAAACCACCCTGCTGAACATTCTGGCCGCCTTGGACCGGCCCACCGGGGGCAGCGTCTGCCTGAACGGGCAGGATCTGACCCGGATCCCGGACAAGGACCTGGCGGAGTTCCGCCGGGACCATCTGGGGTTTGTGTTCCAGGACTTCAACCTGCTGGACACCCTGTCGGTGCGGGACAACATTCTGCTGCCCCTGGTGCTGGCGGACACCCCCTACGGCGAGATGGTCACCCGGCTGGAGCCGTTGGCCCTGCAGCTGGGCATTGCGGCTTTGCTGGACAAATACCCCTACGAGATTTCCGGCGGGCAGAAGCAGCGGGCCGCGGTGGCCCGGGCGCTGATCACCCGGCCGGAGCTGGTGCTGGCGGACGAGCCCACCGGCGCCCTGGATTCCCGGTCGGCGGACGGCCTGCTGGACCTGTTCGGGGCCATCAACGCCGGAGGGCAGACCATTCTGCTGGTCACCCACAGCGTGCGGGCGGCCAGCCACGCCCAGCGGGTGCTGTTTTTGCGGGACGGCCAGGTGTACCACCAGCTGTACCGGGGAAATCTGAGCCGTGAGGAGATGTTTGCCCGTATTTCGGACACCCTCACCGCCCTGGCGGGAGGTGCGGACCATGCATAAACTGGGGTTGTACCTGCGCATGGGCACCCGGGGGGTGCTGCGCAACCGGCAGCTGTACCTGCCCTTCACCCTGGCTGCCGCCGGATGCGTGGCCATGTGCTACATCCTGCGGTTCCTGACCTACAGCGAGCTGGTGGCCACCATGCGGGGCGGGGCCTATGTGAACATCATGCTCAATCTGGGCAGTTTTATCCTGGTGTTCCTGGTGGTGTGGATCCTGGTCTATGCCAACGGATTTGTGATGCGCCGCCGCACCCGGGAACTGGCCCTGTACAGCGTGCTGGGTCTGCGCCGCCGGGACGTGGGGGCTATCCACGGGGTGGAGACCCTGTGGGTGTATCTGGCGGGCACGGTGCTGGGCATCGGGGCCGGGGCCCTGCTGAGCAAGCTGGCCCTGGTGTTGCTTTTGCGTCTGATGCAGCTGGCGGTGCCCCTGGGCTTTTCCTTCTGCGCCCCCGGTGCCGCCGAGAGCGCCGCCGCCTTTGCCCTGCTTTTTCTGGGGCTGTACCTGTGGGACCTGGGGCGCATCCGCCGTGCCAGACCCATCGAGCTGCTCCACGCCGGGCAGATGGGCGAACGGGAACCCCGCAGCCGGGTTCTGCTGGCCCTGCTGGGGGTGGTGTGCCTGGGCGGCGGATACGCCATCTCCTTCTTCACCACCGACTTTCTGTACGTGATCCTGCTGTTTTTCGCGGCGGTGGCCCTGGTCATTGTGGGCACCCACTGTCTGTTCGGGGCAGGCAGTGTGGTGCTGCTCAAGGCTTTGCGCCGCAACAAGAATTTTTACTACCATCCCCGCCGGTTCATTGCGGTATCGGGGTTGATCTACCGCATGAACCAGAACGCCAAAGGCCTGGCCAACATCTGCATTCTGGTGACCACGGTGCTGGTCAGCGTAGCCACCACCGTCTGCCTGTACGCGGGCATCGAGACCACCCTGGACCGGAACTATCCCAACGAAATCATGGTGGCGGGCTACTGCGACACCGACGCCATGGCCGGGACCGACTACACCCCGCTGGACGATCTGGTCAACGAGGCCGCCGCCCCCTGGACCGACGTTCCCGCCCAAGGCTACACCTACTGTGCCCTGGGGGCCCGGGCCGGCGCGGCGGGGTATGTTTCCTGCAACACCAACGACCCCACCGGACTCACCTACCTGTATATGATCAGCGCTGAAGACTATACCGCCCTCACCGGCCAAACCGTCGACCTGCAACCCGGCACCGCCCTGGTTCTCTGGCCTCAGGGCGGGCAGGACGACCTGGTGCTGGACGGCGTTTGCTGGGAAAACGCCGGTGTGCCCCAATCCTGGCCCCTGCCCAACATCTTCGGCGCCGGCACCGACACCCCCACTGTGTTTGCGGTGCTGCCCGGGCGGGAGGACCTGGCCGGGGTCATCCGCACCGCCGAAGCGGCCGGCACCCGGGCCGGGGCCCGGTATGCCCTGCTGCTCAACCCCACCGGCCTAACCGAGGCCCAGCTGATGGACTGCGCCGTGGCCATCGACGCCGCACTGCCCCGGGATGGCAGTCTGGCGGGCATGGACGGCGGTGTGTATGTGTACAACCGGGCGGGCATGCGGCTGGAATACTATGCCATGAACGGCAGCTTTGTCTTTCTGGGGGTGTTCCTGGCCCTGATGTTCAGCCTGGCCACCGTGCTGATGATCTACTACAAGCAGCTCAGCGAAGGGTACGAGGACCGCAGCCGGTTCGTCATCCTGCAGCAGGTGGGGCTCAGCGCCGGAGAGGTGCGGGGCGCCATCCGCACCCAGGTGCTGGGGGTGTTCTTTCTGCCCCTGGCGGGGGCGGCGGTGCATCTGGGGGCCGCGGCGCCCATGCTCATGCGGATGATCGCGGTGTTCGGGCTGTCCGACCCGCCCCTGTTCTGGCTGTGCGCCGGGGGCACCCTGGGGGTGTTTGCCCTGTGCTACATCGGGGTGTATGCCCTGACCGCCCGGCAGTATTACCGCATTGTGCGCATGTGAGTTCCGATACGGAGGAGGCGGGGTTTGCCGTTGCTAACCCCGCCTCTTTACTATTTGGCAAAACGTGCTACAATACAAAGGTGACAACCCAAATTTTGTTCCTGTTTGTGGGATAGATAAAGGAGTGTTCAACTTTGACCGTAAACGAAAAGATTGCCGCCCTGCGGGCGGCCGCCCAGGCCAACGGTGCCGACGGCGTGCTGGTGATGACCAGCGACCCCCATTGCAGCGAATACCTGCCTGCCTATTACAACGCCCTGCCCTGGCTCACCGGCTTTATCGGTGAGAACGCCACCCTGGTGGTCACCGGCAGTGAGAGCGCTTTGTGGGTGGATGGCCGGTTCTATGTCCAGGCGGACAAGCAGCTGGCCGGCACCGAGATCCAGTCCATGCACGCCGGCGCCGCCGGGGTGCCCACGGTGGAGGAGTTCCTGACCGCCAAGTTCAGCGCCGGGCAGACCCTGCTGCTGGACGGCTCCTGCGTGCCCACCTCCACCGTCCGGGCCTATGCCAAGACGCTGGAAAAGGTGGGCGCCAGCCTGCGCAGCCTGGACGTGGTCAGCGGCATCTGGGGCGCCGAGCGCCCGGCCCGGCCCGACACTCCCTGCTTCCTTTTGAAGAAGGAGGTCACCGGCGCCGACGCCGCCGAGAAGATCGCCACCGTGCGGGCGGAGCTGGCCAAGGAGGGCGCCAACGCCCTGGTGGTTTCCGGCCTGGACTGCGTGGCCTGGCTGCTGAACATGCGCGCCCACGACCTGCCCTGCACCCCGCTGGCGGTGTCCTTTGCCTACATCAACGCCGACAGCTGCACCCTGTTTCTGGCGGACGGCCGTCTGAGCGCCGAGGATGCCGCCACCCTGGCGGCCCAGGGCGTGGCCCTGCGGGGCTATGACGAGCTGCTGGACTTTGTGCGCAGCCGCACTGACGAGGAGACCGTGCTGGTCAGCCCCGCCACCACCAACTACGACCTGTACAGCGCCATCGAGGCCAACCCCCACCTGACGGTGAAGGAGGGCGCCGATCCCATCATTGCCCTGAAGGGCGTGAAGAACCCGGTGGAGCTGGCCAACAGCCGGGAATGCCACATCCGGGACGGCGTGGCCCTGGTGCGGTTTGAGATGGACCTGGAGAAGGCCCTGGCCGAAGGCAAGCAGCTGATGGAGACCGACATCGAGGTCATGCTCCAGCGCCGCCGCAGCGAACAGCCCGGCTACATGGAGGACAGCTTCAACACCATCGCCGCCTACGGCCCCAACGCCGCCATGATGCACTATCACGCCGAAGGGGAGGTCAACAGCCCCATTGAGCGCAAGGGCTTTTTGCTCATTGACAACGGCGGTCAGTACGACTGCGGCACCACCGACATCACCCGCACCTATCCCATGGGCCCCCTGACCGAAAACGAGCGCAAGTACTACACCTGGACCCTGCAGAGCCACATTGACATGGCCCGCGCCGTCTTCCTGGATTACTGCACCGGCTTTGCCCTGGATACCTTTGCCCGGGCTCCGCTCTGGGCCCACAAGATCAACTACCGCTGCGGCACCGGCCACGGGGTGGGCTTCATTGCCAACGTGCACGAAGGCCCCCAGAGCCTGCGCCCCAACAACCCGGTGGTCTTCAAGCCCGGCATGACCATCACCGATGAGCCCGGCGTGTACGAGACCGACGAGGTAGGCATCCGCATCGAGAACGAGCTGGAATGCGTTTCCGCCGGCACCAACCAGTACGGCAACTGGCTGGCCTTTGAGCCCCTGACCGTGGTGCCCATCTCCACCGAGCCGGTGCTGGTGGACGAGCTGAGCCGTCCCCAGATCGACTGGCTGAACAACTACCACCAGCATGTGTACGAGACCCTGGCCCCCCGCCTGAACGAGGAGGAGAAGGCCTGGCTGAAGGCCAAGTGCGCCCCCATCGGCCGCTGAGCCCCTGACAGCTGAATAAAACACCGCCCCGCGGAAAACCCTTTTGCAGGTTTTCCACGGGGCGGCTTGTTTCTGTGGAAAGTTTTGCGATGGCTCAGTACAGAAATTCCCGGGCGGCGGCATATTTGCTGATGCTCATATTCTGGCCCTGCACGGCGGACAGCAGCCGGCGGATGTGCCCGGGCAGATAGTGGTCGTACTTGACCTCCAGGATCACCGCGCTGCCCGAATGCACCCCCACCATGGGCACCGCCCCATCAAAGAGGGCGCTGCTCTTGGCGGCGCGAACATGCTCGTCCAGGGTGATGCGCACCCGCTCCACCGGCATGGTCCAGGCGGTGCGCTCGTAGTCCACCAGCACCACCGGGCGCCGGGCTTCCTGCACCAGAAGGTTGCCCGCCCGCCGGGCAGCGGCATCAGAACGGGCCAGCAGAAAGTCCCGCTCCCCCGCAATCAGGGCTTCGGTCTCGGCCCGGGTCAGGGTGACGCCGGTCTTGTGGGAGTAAATGCCCTGTTTTTCCTTCAGTTCCAGCCGGGCGGTGGGGGCCGCATGGTCGTAGATGCGCAGCCGGACTTTCCGCCGGTCGCTGACCCCCAGCACCTTGTCGGCGTAGTCGTTGTCAAAGGGGGTGTCAAAGTAGAGGCTGCGGATGTAATAGGCCCCGGCTTCGGAATGCCGGTCCCGGTGCAGCGCCCCGTCCAGCAGCGCCCGGGCCAGGGCGGCCTCCCCGGGGTTGAGCAGGAATTTTTCCTCGTGCCGGTCCACGGCCAGGGCGGGGGTGTTTGTGGCTATCTTCATTGTCCGTCCGCCTCCATCAGGTATTGGTCCAGGTAGCCAAGCATCACGTCCGCCCGGTTGTCCAGGTATTCGTCCATAGTCCGGACCTGCTCTTCCCATTCCTCCATGGACATCTCCCAGCCGTTGAGCTGGCCGCCCCCCAGCAGGGGTACCAGCGACGCCAGGGGGGTGGTGTCCACCTTCAGCCGGTCCAGGTCCCGCGCCACCTCGGGGCGCAGCATCTCGGCCCAGTCCGCAAAGGCGGGGCGGATATTCTCGGGGGCGTAGGTGGTGGCCATCTCTTCCCGGAACACTTCCGCAAACCGGGTGCGGAAATCCGGGTCCTGCCACAGCTTCTGGAACAGGTTGTCCACCACCGAGTACCAGGGCGCGGTCTCGCAGTTTTCAAAGGAGAAATCATTCTCCAGCAGGTAGGCGAAGGGGTCCACCTGGTAGTCGATCATGGTGGCGTCCAGGTCGTTGAGCAAGAACCGCCACCGGCCGTCGGCGTAGGGGTTGCTCTCGTCTACCCAGGTACTCTTCCAAAGTACCGAGTTGTTGCCGCCGTTGTACAGGCCGTCGGCGTTGTAGGTATACATCTGGGCGATGACGTACCGGATGTACTCCTCCACATCCACGTTGGCCTCCACCCAGGCCTTGCCCTCGGGGGTAGTGGCGTCCAGAGCGTCCACCCCCAGGCCAAAAGCTACCTTCTCCGGCTGGGCGATCTCGTCGTCGGTGGTGCCGGGGCAGATGAGGTCCTTTTCCCCGATGCCGTAATGGCGCTCATAAAAATCGGCATTCTTGCTTTCCCGGATGGTGTACACACCCCAGTATTCGTCCTGCAGGAACAGGGTCACGGGTACATTGTACTGGCAGCCGATGTCCTGGTCATACAGGTAGTTGGACAGGAAGGCGTCCTGGTACAAAGCCGGGTAGACGGTGCCGTTGCCCAGTCCCCGCAGCACCAGAGTGTCCAGGGCGTCGCCCCCGGGGGCCTGGTCCAGAATGTCCGAGGTGGCGTCGTCCTGCAGTTTCAGGTGCAGGTTTTTCTGCTTGACGCCCTGGCGGCTCCAACCGCCGGAGATGCGCACAGTGGTCTCTCCCTGCCAGGCCTCGCTGCCGTCGGGGGCAAGGATCTGCAGCCGTCCGTCCACCTTTTCATTGCCGTTGAAGTTGCCCTGGGGGTTGTCCGACCCGTATTTGCGCATGGTGTAGTAGGTTTCCCCCGCCACATAGATGCCCTCGGGGCCGAAGAGGTCGTCCGCTTCACAGGTCAGGCTGACCACCGGCAGGCTGCCGGCGTCCACCCCCACCCAGTAGGTCTGGACGGCGATTTCCTCCCCCAACGTGCCGTCCTTCCACAGCCGGGCGGTGACGGTGGTGGCCTTGTCCACCGGGTCGGGGGCATAGCGGAAAGCATAGCCCATGAGCCAGCCGTCGTAGAGGACGGTGGGCAGGCTGACGTATTGGTTTTTCTCCCCGGCCCGGCTCTCGATGGCAATGGGCCCGGTGTACACCGGGGAATCGGTGTCCGGCACACTGCCGTCCAGGGTATACAGAATCACCGCGTCGGGGTCGTCGCAGGAGAGGGTCAGGGAGAACTCGTCCGCATAAAAGCCCGCCGGGGCGGAAAAATTCACCCCGCCCAGGTCGGCGGGCAGCACCGTCTCTTCCAGGAAATCCCGGCTGTTGGGGGTGCCGGGGGTGGGGTTTTTGAGCACCCCCACCCGGTCCACGCTGTCACACAGCCGCCCGTAGGTCAGGTCGTATTCCATGGCAGGGTATTCCAGCTCGTCCACGGTGGTGCCGTCGGGGGCGGTGAGCACCAGGGTTTCCCCCGTGCGGGAGAGGGAAAACTTGGTATGGAGGTTCCCCGCCGTGTCGTAGCCGTCCTGCCCGTCGGCAAAGATCAGCAGAATGTTGTTGGCCCCGCCCCCCAGGGTGGTACCTTCGGGGAAGGTCCAGCGGAAGGGGCGGTCGGGGTCGTCGCTGAGCCCCCAGCCGTCCAGGGCAATATCCTGTCCGGACAGGTTGATCAGCTCCACCCAGTCGGCGGTGTTGCCGTCGGCGTCGGTCAGGCCGGTGAGGTTCTTGGCGCACACCTCATTGATGAGCACCGTCCGGCCCCCGGTTTCGCCGGGGTCGGGGGCTTCGGCCAGGGAAAAGACCAGCGCCGCCCCCAGGGCCGCCACCAGCACCAGGGGCAGCACCACCCCCAGCACCCGCTTGTACACGCAGGGCGTCATCCGATGCTTTCCCCGCTGTAGCTCACCAGGTTCACGCTGTCCACACCGGCGCAGGCGCGCACCGCCTCCACCAGCTCGTGCTCGTACTTGCTTTTCAGCCGCAGTTCAAAGGTGACCTCGTCGCTGCCGGCGCTGCGGCTGCGCATGCGCAGTTTGGCGGTGCGGGTTCTGGCCTTCACGGCCGCCTGCACCCCGTCCAGGTCCAGGGCGCCTTCCTGCCCGCGGACCACCAAGAGAAAGCTCACCGAATCGTACAGGTCCAGGTTGGCCACCGCCAGCACCACCCCGATGAGCACACTGCCCAGCACCCCGGCCAGGTAGAACTCGCTGCCGCAGGCCAGGCCGATGCTCACCGCCCAGAAGAGGAAGGCGATGTCCCGGGGTTCCTTGATGGCGGTACGGAAACGGATGATGGACAAGCTGCCCACCATGCCCAGGCTCAGCGCCAGGTTGGTGCCGATGATCATCATGACCACGGTGGTGATCAGCACGATCAGGATCAGGGTGAGGTTGAAATTCTTGGAATACAGGGTGCCGCGGTAGGTAGCGCGGTAGATGATGTAGATAAAAATGCCCAGCACCAGGGCCATCAGCAGGGAGACGCACATCTGCGGCACCGACACGCTGGTGTTGGTTTCCAGCAGGTATTCCAGAATCTGCCGTTTGCTCATTTTGTCAAAGCTCCTTTTCCGCGCCGTACTCTGCGCGCTGTTGTGTCATAATTTGTTGTATTATAGCATCTTTACCTGCCTTTTACAATTCCTGTTCCTGTTTGCAGGGGCAAAGAAAAAGCGCTCTGCCGGGCAGAGCGCAAAAAAGGCAGGTTCAGGCGGCATGGTGACCCGGTGCACCGCCCCCGGGGCTGGGCAGGGGGCAGTGGGTCAGGTACCAGGCAAAAATCACCGTGGTCATGACCCAGGTGATGGGATAGGCCCAGAAGATGACCCCGATGTGGGGAATGAACCGCAGGGTCACGGTGATGTAGGTAATGCGGAAAGCACACCACACCATCAGCATGACGATCATGGGCACCATGGGCCGGCCCAGGCCCCGCAGGATGCCGGCGGAGCAGTGGCTGAAGGCCAGCACGCAGTAGAACAGGGATACGGTGCGGGCCTGGCGAACCCCGAAAGCGATGACTTCCGGTTCGGAGTTGAAGGCCCCGATGAGCCAGGGCGCCAGCAGGAACATGGCCACGCCCACGCCCTCGGCCAGCAGGGCGGAGGTGACAATGCCGAAGCGCATGCCGTGGCGCACCCGGTCCAGCTTTCCGGCACCGATGTTCTGGCTGATGAAGGTAGCCAGGGCCATGGCGAAGCAGGTCACGGGCAGGAAGGCAAAGCCTTCCACCTTGCTGTAGGCCCCGCAGCCGGCCATGGCCTGGGCGCCGAAGGAGTTGATGTTGGCCTGCACAATGACGTTGGCCAGGGAGATGACCGAGTTCTGCACCCCGGAAGGCACCCCCTGCACCACCACCGCCCGCAGGGTGGGGCCGTGGAACCGCACGTCCCGCCAGTGCACCCCGTAGGGGGCCTGGGTCATGCTCAGTTTGCGGAAGGCCAGCACGGCGCTGACCGTCTGGGAAATGATGGTGGCCAGGGCGGCGGCCCCCACCCCCATGCCCAGCCCGGCGATGAAGAAAAGGTCCAGGATCACGTTGAGCACCGACGCGGTGATCAGGTAGTACATGGGGCTGCGGCTGTCCCCCACCGATTGCAGGATGCTGGCCCCCACATTGTACATGACCACAGCCAAAGAGCCCAGGAAGTACATGCGGAAATAAGCCACCGAGTTGGGCATGACCTCGGCGGGGGTGCCCATCCAGCGAAGGATCTGGGGGGTGAGCAGCACGCCCACCACCGTGAGCACCAGCCCCGCCGTCAGGCCCAGGGCCACGGTGGTGTGCACCGCCCGGCGCAGGGCGGATTCGTCCTTGGCGCCGTAGTACCGGGCCACCAGCACTCCGGCGCCCAGGCTGACCCCGTTCACGAAGCCGGTGAGCAGAAAAATCAGGCTGCCGGAGGAGCCCACCGCCGCCAGGGCGTTCTCGCCCAGGAAGTTGCCCACGATCAGCGAGTCCACCGCGTTGTACAGCTGCTGGAACAGGTTACTGAAAAAGAGGGGCACCGCAAACACCAGCATTCCCCGGGCCACACTGCCCTCGGTCAGGGAAACAGATTTTTTATACACCTTTGTACCACACACCTTTATAAATATACACAGTCTGCCTTTAATCCTAGCGCGGCGGCCCGGGGTTGTCAAGGGAAGGCTTTGCCGCGCTTGTGATGCCCCGGCAAATGCGCTATAATGGCTGTATATTGCTGACATTGGGGAGATGTGTGCATGAATATCAAACTGATCGGCCTGACCAAGCGGTTCCCTGCCCGGAGCAAGGGGAGTTCCGGCGAGGTCACGGCGGTGGATTCGCTGAGTTTTACGGTGCCGGACGGCAAGCTGGTGGGGCTGCTGGGGCCTTCCGGCTGCGGCAAAAGCACCACTTTGAACATGATCTGCGGGCTGGAGACCCCCACCGCCGGGCAGATTTTTTTCGGGGAGGAGGATGTCACCGCCGCCCCGCCGGAGCTGCGGGGGGTGGGCATGGTGTTCCAGAACTACGCCCTGTACCCCCACCTGACGGTATTACAGAACATCACCTTTCCGCTGGAAAACCTGAAAGGGGACAAGAAGCTTTCCAAGGCGGAGATGCGCCGCCGGGCGGTGGAGACCGCTAAGCTGGTGCAGATCGAGGACCTGTTGGACCGCAAGCCCCGGGAACTGTCCGGCGGCCAGCAGCAGCGGGTGGCCATCGCCCGGGCCCTGGTCAAGACGCCCCGGGTGCTGCTGCTGGACGAGCCCTTGTCCAACCTGGACGCCCGGCTGCGGCTGCAGACCCGGGAGGAAATCTGCAAGATCCAGCGGGCCACCGGCATCACCACCATCTTTGTCACCCACGACCAGGAGGAGGCCATGAGCATCTCCGACCACATTGTGGTGATGAAAAACGGGGTGCTCATGCAGCAGGGGGAACCCCAGCAGGTGTACGACGACCCCGCCAACCTGTTTGTGGCCAAGTTCCTGGGCACCCCGCCCATCAACGTCTTTGACGGCAGCGTGAAGGACGGCAAACTGTACCTGACCGGTTCCGACGCCCCGGTGCTGGCCGTGCCCGGCGCCCCCGACGGGGCGGTGTGGGCGGGCGTGCGCCCCGAAGGCTTTGTGCCTGACGCCGCAGGCCCGGTGGCCTGCGCCCTGAGCCGGGTGGAGGTCCTGGGCCGGGATGTGAGCATCGTCTGCACCCATCCCGCCTGCCAGGCGGACCGGATCCGGGCCATCATCCCGTCCCGGAACCTGGTCAACGCCGCCGACCCCACCGTCCGCTTTGCCCTGAAACCGGACAAGGTCTTTCTGTTTGCCAAGACCGATGAGCGCCGCCTGCCCTTCGCCGTGCCCGGCGTCCGGCGCTGAAAGGGGGCCGACCCATGGACCGCTACTCCCGCAAGGCCTGGCTGTATCTGCTGCCGGCCGCCGCGCTGCTGGCCGTGTTTCTGGTCTACCCGGTCATCGACGTGCTGATCTATTCCTTTGAGGAAGGCTTCAACTTTGCCTCCCAGAGCTACTGGGGGGTGGGGCTGTACAACTATTCCTACGTCCTCCACGACCCCTACTTTTTGCAGGCGGTGCAGAACACCTTTGTGCTGGTCATCATCACGGTGCCCATCTCCACCGGGCTGGCCCTGGCCATCTCGGCGGCGCTGGCCTCCATCAGACCCCTGCGCAACCTCTACCAGACCATCTACTTTCTGCCCTACGTCACCAACACCCTGGCCGTGGGGCTGGTGTTCATGGTCCTGTTCCAGAAGACCGAGTACACCGACGGTCTGGTGAACCTGATGCTGGAATGGTTCGGCGCCGGGCCCATCGACTTCATCAACGGCCCCCACTGGGCTAAGATGTTCGTGCTCTGCTTCTACACCATCTGGGTGGTCATGCCCTTCAAGATCCTGGTGCTCACCGGGGCGCTGGCCTCGGTGAACCCCGACTACTACAAGGCCGCCCGGGTGGATGGTACCTCCCGCCGCCGCATCTTCTTCCGCATCACCCTGCCCATGATCTCCCCCATGCTGGTGTATCTGGTCATCACCGGCTTTATCGGTGCCTTCAAGGCCTACAGCGACGCGGTGGCCCTCTTCGGCACCGACCTGAACGCCGCGGGCATGAACACCATTGTGGGCTACGTCTACGACATGCTCTACGGGGACAGCGGCGGCTACCCCTCCTACGCGTCGGCGGCGGCCATCATCCTGTTTGTCATCGTGCTGACCATCACCTGCATCAACCTGCTCATCAGCCGCCGCGTTTCGGAAGGAGGTGTGCACATCCAATGACCCACACGGAATTTGAGGCCCGCCGCAAAGCCGCCGGGCGCAAGAACGGCGTCGGAAAGGCCCTGACCTACCTGGCCCTGAGCGTCTGGGCGGTGGTGGTGCTCTTCCCCTTCTACTGGATGGTGCTCACCTCCCTGAAAAGCTACGGCGCCTACAACTCGGAGCATGTGCCCGCCTTCTTCACCCTCTCCCCCACCCTGGAAAACTATGAGCAGGCCTTCACCGCCGTGCCTTTGGGCGGGTATCTGCTCAACACACTGATCTTTGCGGTCATCACCACCGCCGTCATGGTGGTGGTGAGCACCCTGGCCGCCTACGCCTTTGCCCGACTGCGATTCCGGGGGCGGGACCTGGTGTTCGGGCTGTTTCTGTCCATGATGATGATCCCCAACGAACTGGTGGTCATCACCAACTTTGTGACCATCACCAACCTGGATATGCGCAACAGTTTTCCCGGGTTGATTCTGCCCTCCATCACCTCGGTGTTCTACATCTACCTGCTGAAGGAAAACTTTGAGCAGGTGCCCGAGGAGCTGTACAAGGCCGCCAAGGTGGACGGCACCTCCGACCTGAAATATCTGTGGAAGGTCATGGTGCCCATCTGCCGCCCCACCATCGTCACCATCACCATCCTGAAACTCATCGAGTGCTGGAACTCCTACGTCTGGCCCCGGCTGATCACCGACGACCAGGCCTACTTCCTGGTGTCCAACGGCATCCAGCAGATCCGGGAAGAGGGCTTCGGCCGGGAGAACATCCCCGCCATGATGGCCGCCGTGGTGGTCATCTCGGTGCCGCTGGTGCTGTTATTCCTGGCCTTCCGCAACAAGATCATGGAAGGCGCTTCCAGAGGAGGGCTGAAAGGATGAACCATCGCATATTGCGCCCGCTGGCCGTCGCCTGCGCCGGGCTGCTCTGCGCCGGGATGCTGGCAGGCTGCCACGGCAGCCGGGAACAGGCCGCCTTCACGGTGCCGGAGTCCTTTGACGAGAGCCAGAATTACGAGATCACCTTCTGGGCCAAGAACGACACCAACAAGACCCAGACCGACATCTACAAAAAGGCCATCGAGGATTTCCAGACGCTGTATCCCAACATCACCGTGACCCTGCGGCTGTACACCGACTACGGGGACATCTACAACGACGTGATCACCAACATTTCCACCGGCACCACCCCCAATGTCTGCATCACCTACCCCGACCACATCGCCACCTACCTCACCGGCGACAACGTGGTGGTGCCCCTGGATGAGCTGGCCGCCGACCCGGCCTACGGCCTGGGGGGCAGCGAGCTGAAGTTCGACGGCCCCACCCAGGACGAGATCGTGCCCCAGTTCTGGCAGGAATGCCACCTGGGCGATACCTGCTACGCCCTGCCCTTCATGCGCTCCACCGAGGCCTGCTATGTGAACAAGACCTTTGTGGAGGACCTGGGCTACACCCTGCCCGACGTGCTGACCTGGGACTTTGTGTGGGAGGTGTCCGAGGCGGCGGCGAAGAAGAACGCCGACGGCACCTACGCCCTCAACGGCCAGAACGTCATGGTGCCCTTCCTGTACAAGTCCACCGACAACATGATGATCCAGATGCTCAAACAGAAAGGGGCGGGCTACTCCACCCAGAGCGGGGAGATCGAGCTGTTCAACGACGTGACCACCGACCTTCTGAAGGGCATTGCGGGGTACACGGCGGACGGCGCCTTCTCCACCTTCAAGATTTCGGGGTATCCGGCCAACTTCCTCAACGCCGGGCAGTGCGTCTTTGCGGTGGACTCCACTGCCGGGTCCACCTGGATGGGCAGCAACGCCCCCCTCATGGACATTGCCCAGGACGAGGTGGTGGACTTTGAGACCGCCGTGCGCATGGTGCCCCAGTTTGACCCCGACCACCCCCAGATGATCTCCCAGGGGCCGTCGGTGTGTATCTTCAACAAGGACGACCCCCAGGAGGTGCTGGCCTCCTGGCTGTTTGCCCAGTATTTGCTGACCAACGATGTGCAGATTGCCTACTCCGAGACCGAAGGCTATGTGCCGGTGACCACCAAGGCCCAGAACGACCCGGCCTACCAGGACTATCTGTCCCGGGCCGGGGAGGACGACGACACCCATTACGCCGTCAAGCTGGCGGCGGTGCAGCTGCTGCTGGACAACCTGGACAACACCTTTGTGACCCCGGTGTTCAACGGGTCCGCCTCCTTGCGGGACGCGGCGGGCTCGCTGATTGAGAGCGTGACCAAGAGCGTGCGCCGCAACCAGACGGTGGACGACGCCTACATCCAGAGCCTGTACAGCGACACGGTGGCGCTCTACCATCTGGACCAGACCTCCGCCATGGGCGGCAAGCAGGACCTGGGGCCCCTGCCGCCCACCGCCCTGGCCCTGCTGGGCGCCCTGGTGCTGGCCTGGGTGGGGATTCTTGTCTGTGTGGTTGTGCGCAGGGTGCGGGACCGCCGTGCCGGCCAAAAAGAGGCAAAAAGATGACAAGACTTGCCAACCGGTTGATTTTTCGGGCCTTTGGGCTATAATGGAACTGTCCGGGGCGTGAGGGATACGCCCCGGCCTACCATTAGGAGGGAATAAAAATGAAAAAGATTCTTAGCCTTCTGGTGGCCTTCGGCATGGTTGCTTCCATGACCGCCTGCGCCGCCCAGAGCTCTTCCGTCGCCGAATCCACCGCGCCGGAATCCGAGGCTTCTTCCGCTTCTTCCGAGGAAGCCGCCACCTCCGAGGCCGCCGCTGCCACCGCCGGCACCGTGCTGACCCATGACGAGTACATGGCTGCCGATGTGGACAGCGAAGTGACCATCGAGACCTACGTCCAGGCCAAGCAGTCCTGGTGGGAGGACAAGGCCACCGTCTACGGCCAGAGCCCCGACGGCGCCTACTTCATGTACGACATGGCCTGCTCCGAGGAAGATTACGACAAGCTGACCCCGGGCACCTGCATCCGCGTCACCGGCTACAAGAGCGAGTGGTCCGGCGAAATCGAGATCATGGACGGCACCTTTGAGATCGTGGAAGACGCCGAGCCCTTTGTGGCCGAGCCTCTGGACGTGACCGACCTGCTGGGCACCGATGAACTCATCGACCACCAGAACGAGCTGGTCAGCTTCAAGGGCCTGACTGTGGAGCCCTCCACCTTGGAAGGTTCCGACGAGGAGTACGCTTTCCTGTACAACTGGGACGGCTCCGGCACCGATGGTGACGACCTGTACTTCAACGCCTCCTACAACGGCCAGACCTACACCTTCACCATCGAGAGCTACCTGTGCGACAACACCACCGACGTGTATGCCGCCGTCAAGAACCTGCAGGTGGGCCAGACCATCGACATGGAAGGCTTCCTGTACTGGTACGAGGGCGTGAACCCCCACATCACCAGCGTGACCGTGGCGGGCTGAACCCCTTTTACCCCATAATCGGCACCCCAAACACCGGAATCCTGTAGGATTCCGGTGTTTGGGTTTGGGGCTTTCCTTGCCGCGCCCCGCCAAAAATCAAAATGATACTATCCGATTCCCCCCAAATGGAAAAAATCGCTGGGTTTTTGGGGGATTCGATGGTATGATATACATAATGACATTTTGCGGCTCCGCCCCCGGGGCGAACCCGCAAACGGGAGGAGTTTCATGTACAACATCGGCATCGATCTGGGCGGCACCAACATCGCCGCCGGGCTGGTGGACCGGGATCTGCACCTGGTGTGCCAGGTATCCCGCCCCACCGGCCTGCCCAAGACCCCCGAGCGCCTGGCCGACGACATCCACGACCTGGCTCTGGAACTGCTGGAGCAAAACGGCCTGGCCGAAGCCGACGTGGGCTGCGCGGGCATCGGCATTCCGGGCACCGTGAACCAGGCCGAAGGCACGGTGGAGTATGCCAACAACTTCGGGTTTGACAACGTCCCCTTTGTGCGGCTGCTGCGCCAGCGGTTTGCCTGCACCCTGCTGGCCGCCAACGACGCCGGCGCCGCCGCCTGGGGCGAATACCTGGCCGGCTGCGGCAAGGGCACCCGCAGCATGGTGGCCGTGACCCTGGGCACCGGCGTGGGCGGGGGGATCATCCTCAACGGCCGGTTGTGGGAGGGCTGCAACGCGGCCGCCGGGGAGCTGGGCCACATGGTCATCCACACCGGGGGGCGTCCCTGCACCTGCGGGCGGCGGGGCTGTCTGGAGGCCTACGCCTCCGCCACCGCCCTGATCCGCCGGGCGGAGGAGGCCCTGGCCGATACCCCCGAAAGCGCCCTGGCCCGGGGGCCCATCGACGGCCGGGCGGTGTTTGCCGCCGCCCGGGCCGGGGACGAGACCGCCGCCCGGGTGCTGGACGCCTTTGTGGCGGATCTGGCCGAGGGGGTGGCCAACGTCATCAACCTGCTGCAGCCCGAACTGCTGTGCATCGGCGGCGGGCTCAGCGGCGCCGGGGACCAATTGCTGGAACCCCTGCGCCGGAAGGTGGCACCCCTGATCTATTCCCGTTATTCGCGCCGAAACACCAGAGTGGAACTGGCCAGCCTGGGCAACGCCGCCGGCATCATCGGCGCAGCCGTCCTTGACCGTCAGGAGGATTTTTCATGATTCAATTTGGCATGCGGGCGCACGACGCCTACCATCCCGCGCCCATGACCGAAGCCCTGGACGCCATGCAGGCCCAGGGGCTCCAGCATCTGCAGCTGGCCTTTGAGAAGAGCTTTTCCGACTACGATTTCACCACCGGGCATTACTCGGCAGGGTTTGCCCACAAGATCGGCCGGGAACTGGCCAGGCGGGACCTGCATGTGGCGGTGCTGGGCTGCTACATCAACCCGGTGAACCCCGACCCCGACGCCCGGGCCGCCGAGGTGGCCCGCTTTGTGGAGCGGCTGCGCTACGCCCGGCACTGCGGCGCCGACATGGTGGGCACCGAGACCGGCCGGTACAGCGTGGACATGTCGGTGACCGACGCCACCCGCAGCGCCGAGTGCTACAGCAACCTGCTGGACAGCTTTTCCACCATCTTGGACGCCGCCGAGCGTCTGGGGGTCACCGTGGGGGTGGAAAGCGTGTACAGCCACACCCTGTGCTGCCCCGAGATGATGGACCGGTTCCTGAAAGACATCGCCTCCCCGGCGGTGGAGGTCATTCTGGACGCCGCCAACCTGGTGGCCCCCTGGGCCACCGGCGCCGAAGAACAGAATGCCATGATCAACAAGGCCTTCGACCTGTACGGGGACCGGATCTCGGTGCTGCACCTGAAGGACTGCGTCTTTGACGAGAACGGACAGCAGAAATGCGTGCGCCCCGGCACCGGTCTGGTGGCCTACGACGCCCTGATGGCCAACGTGAAGGCCGCCAAGCCGGAGATCATCGGCCTGCTGGAGGAATCCGACCCCGACCATTTTGCCGCCGACTGCGAATTCTTCGCCGCCCGGCTGGAAGAAGCCTGAATTTTGCGCCCCGCTCCCCGTGAGCGGGGCTTTTTTGCACGCCCCCTTGCGCCCGGCCTTCCATCCGGGTACAATAGGGGCGAACCACGGCGAAAGGAGCCTATGACCTATGAAAGTATACGGAGCGCCCATCTGCATCGACTGCCGCAACTACAAAGCCCTGCAGGAATCCCGGGGCTTTGCGGCGGAGTACGTGGACATCACCGAAAGCACCGCCAATCTGAAGGAATTTCTGGCCCTGCGGGACCATGACCCCATCTTTGCCCCGGTGCGGGAGCGCGGCGGCATCGGCATCCCCCTGTTTGTGCGGGAGGACGGCGAGAAAACCTTTGACCTGGACACCGCCCTGGCCTGGCTGGGCCAGCCCCCGGTGCGGGAAGAGGAGATTGCCGAACATCGCAGCTGCGACATCAACGGCTGCCGGTAACCCCGGCCCTGTCAGGACCGCGACCCCACCCGGGCCGCGGCCTTTTTCTTTGCCGGGGCTTTCCTTTTATAATAGGGCCGCGGTTGAAATCGGCCCCCGAATGGGGTATACTGATTTCGAGTAAATTTGCATCGCCCCGCCCACCCCCGGTCCCGCCGGGCCGCGGGCCGGGGCGTTTTCGTTTTCCAAAATTCCACACAGAAAGGGGGCCCGCCCATGGCCTGGGCTTCACTGTCGGGGCTGCTGCTCATGCTGCTGGCCCTGTTCGGGCTCAGCACCCTTCTGGTGCGCCGCACCGGCATGGGGCCTGCCGCCGCCCCGCTGGGGGCGTTGTCCCTGGTGGCCCTTGTGCTGCTGGCGGGGGGACTGCTGGGGGTGCTGCCCCTGGCGGCCCTGGTCCTGCTGCTGGGCGGGGTGGGAGGCCTTTTCGCGGAAGGCGCCCTGGCCCGGCGTGCCCGCCGCCCCGACCCGGTCCGGGAGGCCCTGGGCCACCCCGCCGCCCGGGTGTTCTGGGCGCTGGCGGTGGTGCTGGCGGTGTACTTTGCCCGGCTGCAGCCGGACTTTCTCAACTTTGACGAATACTCCTTCTGGGGCACCGCCGCCAAGCTCATGGCCGACAACGACCGGTTGTACACCCTGTGCGACGCCGGGCTTCCCTGGCAGATGACCGAGCTGCCCGCCCTGCCCCTGCTCAGCTACTTTTTCCAGTTCTACGGCGCCTTCGCCCCCTGGCGGGCCATCTACGCGGCGGACCTGGCCATGCTGGCCGCGGCTGCCGCCGTGGGCGGCTGCGCCCGAAAGGCCCGGGTGGCCCTGCCGGTACTGCTGGGCGCGGCTCTGGTGCCCACCCTGCTTTCGGTGGCGGGGCACACCGCCCTGCTCAGCACCGCCTGGCTGGAATTTCTGGGGGACATGCCCGCCGGGATGCTCTTCGGCGGGGCGGTGGCCTTCTGGCTTGCGGTGCGCCGCGGCCCCCTGCCCGCCCGGGTTATGGTGCTGCCGGTACTCCTGCTGGCCGCCAACGTCAAGAGCAACACCCTGGTGCTGGCCCTGGCCGCCGCCGGGCTCATCGCCCTGGACTGCCTCTTTTTCCCCGCGCCCGGTTCCCGCCGCGGCATCAAAGCCCTGGCGGCCCGGGCGGGCTTTGCCCTGGTCTGTCTGGCGGCCCCCCTGGTGCAGTACATGGCCTGGAGCCGCCACATCGCGGTGCTGGTGCAGCGCAACGCCGCTTCCGGCGGCATGGGGGACACGGCGGGGGCATCCCTGCCGGAGGTGGCCGTCAACGGCGTCAAGCTGCTGCTGGGCCTGCCGGTGACCGACTACTTCGAGGCCCGCCGCACCCTTTTTGCGGACTACGGCACCGCCCTGCAATCCGCCTTCTGCACCCGCAACGTCTCCATGCTGGGCACCGGCCTGGCGGTGACCGCCCTGGTGGGGGTGCTGTTTGTGCTGGCCTTGCTGCTGGGGCCGAACGCCCGGGCCCGTGTGCGCACCCTGGTGCTGGGGGCGGGCAGCGGTGTGTGTTTTCTGGGATACTGGCTCATGCTCTGGCTGAGCTATGCCTTTTTGCTGAAGGATTCCACCCCCGAAGCCCCCGCCAGCTACGCCCGGTACTTCGGGTCCTACTACGGGGGCTGGCTGCTCATTGCCCTGGCGGTGCTGGCCCTGGCCTGCGACGCCGCCCCCAAGGCCCTGTGGGGCCGGGCGGCGGCCCTGGCCACCGGGGCGGTGTTTGCCTGCGTCTTCGGGGTGCAGGCGGAACCCCAGTTCACCCTGCTGGGGGTGCGCCGGGGAGAATACGCCGCCGTGCGCGCCGAGCGCGCCGTGGCCCAGGCCGCCGCGGCTTCCATCGCCCCGGGGGAGCGGGTGTTCCTCATCCGCCAGGGGGACGAGGGGTTTTACTGGTTCCTGTATAATCAGACGATGCGGCCTCTGGACCTGGTGTACGGGGAGGGAGGCGCCACCTACGGCGACCCCGCCCTGACTGACGGGGCCGATGACCCCTATTTCGCCCCCTACACGGCGGCGGAATTTGCCGCCATGCTGCAAAAGGAAGATGTACAGTGGCTGGTGGTGGCCCGGGTGGACGAAACCTTTGTGGCCAGCTACCAAAGCCTGTTCACCGACGGCCTGGCCGCCGCCGAAGAGTGCCCGACGCTGTATGAGGTCACCGACGGGGGCTTTGTGCCCGCCGGGGCGCTGGAAAAGGAGGCGGGCGCATGAAGGCAAAAGAGCTGATTTCCGCCGCCCGCCGCCGTCCCTTCCGGGCGCTGTACCTGCTGGGGGTGGTGCTGCTGTTCCTGTCCATGGCGGGCAACTTCGCACTGGACGGAGTACTCTACGCCCTGGGTGTCTACGAGCAAAAAACCGTGACCCTGGCCGACACCGACCAGTACACCCTGGTGAACATGGAAGAAACCGAACCCGGGGTGCTGGTGAGCACCACCGGGGACGCCCAGCTGCTGCTGACCCCCGGCACCCTGGTGCGGCGGCTGCGGCTGGTGGCCGTGTACTCCGGCGACGGGGGCGAGAAGGATTTATACTATCATCTGCCGGGCATGGGCTACACCCCCCGGCTGCGGGTGTGGCCCGCGGTGGACCCGGACGGCACAAGCTGGACCTACACCCTGCCCCGGGTGGCAGGGCAGAACCTGCGCCTGGACCTGGCGGACACCGCCGGGGTGCAGGTACAGGTGACGGCGCTGGTGCTCAACGAGCGCCCGGCCTGGTACACCTATTTCATCCCGGGGGGCTGGCAGCTGTTCTGGCTGGCGGTGCTGCCTGGGCTGGCGGGCTGTGCCCTGACCCTGAAGCGGGAGGATGCCCGCTGAACACCCACACAGGGAGAGTTTTTGTATGGAATTGATCTTGAGTCTGGTTTCGCTGGCGGCGCTGGCAGGGTTTGCCCTGCTGCTGGCCCGGCGCACCGCCCTGCCCGCCCCCTCGGCCCCCTTCGTGGCTTTGTGCGGCACCATGCTGTGGTTTGCCGCGGCGGGCATGCTGGGGGTGCTGGTGCCCGCCGGGTGGGTGTATTTCGGGCTGGCGGCGGCGGCCTGGGGGCTTTCCTTTGCCCCCGTGGGCCGCAAAAATCCCCTGTCGGCCCTGAACGTGCCCGGCTTCACCGCCTTCTGGGTGCTGGCGGCGGCGCTGCTGGCCTTTTTTGCCTGGCGGCAGCCCATGTTCTCCACCTGGGACGAGTTCTCCTTCTGGGGCACCGCCGCCAAGATCGTCAAGACCTCGGGGGATCTGTATGTCAACGCCGAGATCGGCTGGGCCTGGGTGGGCACCCATCGGCCCGCCCTCATCGTGCTGGGGTATTTCTTCCAGTTCTTCGGCCCCTACGCCGAATGGCGGGTGCTGGCCGGGTATGACATCCTGCTGCTCTCCCTGTTTGCCGTGCTGACGGCGGGGGTGCCCAAGGGCGCCTGGCGGCGGGCGGTGCCGGCCCTGGGCTTCGGGTTTTTGCTGCCCTTCCTCATCACCCTGTACGGCAACGTCACCCGCACCACCGACCTCTACGCCTCCAGCCTGTCGGATATCCCCCTGGGCCTGACCTTCGGCGGCGCCATGGCGGTGTATTACAGCAACAAGCGCCGGGCCCTGTGGCCCACCGCCCTGGCCCTGGCCACCCTCTGCCTGGAAAAGGACACCGGCTTTGCCATGGCCCTGGTGGCGGCGGGCATTATTGCCGTGGACGCGGTGGTCTCCGCTTTGGCGGAAAAAGCCCCCGCCCCCCTGCTGGGCAGGACCCTGGCCAAGGCCGCGGGGCTGTTTGTGGCCTGCGGAGTGTCCTTTTTGTCCTGGCAGATGTACCTGTCCGCCGCCAGCACCGCCGACACCTCCAACGTGGGCGGCACCCAGCAGATGGGCATGGCGGAAATGGTCATCACCGGCTGCAAGGAGCTGGTGGGCATCGGCCGGACCGAAAAGTTTTCCACGATTATGGGCGGAATGGTGCAAAACCTGTTTACCTCCACCACCACCATGGTCGGGCCTTTCGGGGTGGTGGTGGCCCTTACGGTGGTTCTGGCCCTGGCCGCCGCCCTCTTCACCCGGGAAAAGCCTTTGCGCCGCCAGGCCGGGGTGTTCACCGTTCTGGGGCTGGGGGGCTTTGCGGCCTACTTCTTCTTCATCGGGCTGACCTACGTGTACGTCTTCCGGGACGAGGTGTCCGACGGTCTGGTGGGCTTTGAGCGGTACATGTACCCCTACCTGCTGGGCTGGCTGCTGGCCGCGGGGGCGCTGGTGCTCCGGGCTATGGAGGAAGAACGCCCCGCCGGGCTGCTGCAGACCGGCTTTGCCGTCTTTGTGCTGGGCCTGGCCGGGCTGGTGTGGCTGCGGGTTCCCTTCACCCTCACCGTCTTCGGCTGCGGGGACAGCGCCTACGCCGAACGCCGCCAGACCCGCGCCGTGGCCGAAGAGGTGCAGGCCGTGGTGCCGGAAGATGCCCACATCTTTTTTGTGAGCCAGGGGGACGACGGCAGCCGGTGGTTCCTGTACACCTATGAGCTGTACCCCTGGTACCTGGATTACAGCGGCACCACCAACATGGGCGGCGGCGGCACCTTTGCCCTGCCGGGAGCCCTGGCGGAGGATACCCTCTACTACCACCCCTACACCGCCGACGAACTCCACGACTGCATCCTGGACAGCGGATGCAGCTATCTCTTCATCGAACAGTCCGACGACCTCTTTGCCGAGGGCTACGCAAGCCTGTTCAGCGACGGGCTGGCGGGCTGCGAGGCGGGTTCGGCGGTGTATGAATACAACGCCGGCACCGACCGGTTTGATTTTGTCTGCAATGTGGGAGGGGCGGCATGAAACAGAAACTTTCCCGGCTGAACCGCCACAAGATGATCACCATGTACGCCCTGGCCCTGGTGCTGTGGGCGCTGTACGCCCTGGGCTGTGCCGGGTGGGACGCCCTGGGCTTTGCCACCGGGCGGCTGCACACCGAGACCCTGGCCCTGTCCGACCTTTCCATGCAGGACGTGGTGCAGGACGGGGACGGCCGCTGGGTCACCGCCGGGGGCGACCCCCAGCTGCAGCTGGACCCCGGCCAGGAGGTGCGCTCCGTGACCTTTGCCACTGACGCCCCGGCTTCCGGCTTTGAGGGGTATTACGGCAAGGCCGGGCAGGACGCCAGCCTGCGCCGCCGGGTGTGGGCCTATGGCTCCGGCGAAGGACAGGTGACCCTGGTCTTTCCCCAGGGGTGTGCCGATGTGCGCATCGACCCCGCCGGGGGCGAAGGGGTGGTGCTGGGGGATGCCGACGCCGCCCTGACCCTCAACGCGCCTTTGCCCCTGTGGCGGTACTTCCTGCCCTTGGGCGAGCAGGGCCTGGCCCTGGCGGTGCTGCCCGGCGTTCTGGCGGCCCTGTGGGACCTGCTGGCATACTGGGCCGGGCGGCTGCGCCGCTGAATTTTTTGCTGGATGGAGAGACACACCATGGCACATCTGACCCGAAAACCGAACCACCGCGCTTTGCTCTGCCTGCTGACGGCGGCGGGCATGGCGGTGATTCTGGGGGTGGTGTACGCCCTGTGCGGGTACTGGCCTTTCGGGCCCAACTCGGTGATGACCGGGGACCTGAACAGCCAGTACATCCCCTTTTACGCCCATTTTTATGATGCCGCCCGCAGCGGCACCGGCAGCCTGACCTACGCCGGGGATATGGGGCTGGGGAACGGCAGCTTTGCCCTGTTTGCCTACTACTTTGCCAGCCCCTTCGCCTGGCTGTACCTTTTTTTTGCCCCCGAAACCTACGGCTGGCTGTGCTGTGTGGTCTGGGCGCTGAAAATTCTGCTGGCCAGCGTGGTGTTTGTGTGGTATCTGGACCGGCACTGGGGCCGCTGTGCCCTCTTTGTGCCTCTGGGCTGGTGCTACGGCCTGATGGGCTATTCGGTGGCCTACGCCCAGAACGTCCTCTGGCTGGATTCGGTACTTCTTTTGCCGCTGGTGGCCGCCGGGCTGGATGACCTGGCGGCGGGACGGCGGGGTCTGCGCTTTCCCCTGGCCCTGGCCGCCGCCATCTTCACCAATTTCTACATGGGGTATATGCTTTGCATATTCTCCGTATTGTATATTCTGGTGCAGCTGGCCGTCCGTCCCCTGGCGGGACAAAGGCTGAAACGCTTCGGCCGGTTCGCCCTGTACGGGGTGGCCGGGGCCGCCCTGGCCGGGGTGGTGCTGGTCCCCGCCGTGGCCCAGATCCTGACGGTGAAAAACACCGGCCTGGACGGGGGCTGGGGGGTGCAGTTCGCCCTGCCCGACCTGATCCAGAAATTCTTTACCGGCAACTTTGTGTGGGCGGACGTGCAGACCGGCCTGCCCCCGGTGTACTGCGGCATGCTGGGGCTGGCGGGGGCGCTGCTTTACGCCGTGAGCCCCCGGCCCAAGCGGGAGAAGACGGCTTGTGCCCTGCTCACCGCCCTGCTGGTGCTCAGCCTGTGGTGGCGGCCGCTGGACCTTCTCTGGCACGGCTTTGCCGCCCCCAACTGGTTCCCCTACCGGGAAAGCTTCCTGCTGGTTTTCTGGCTGCTGAGCCTGGGGGCGGGGGCGCTGGTTGCCCCGCTCACACGCCGCCGGGTGTTCACTGCGGGCGGGCTGGCCCTGGTGCTGGCGGCGGCGGTGTTCCTCACCCGGTCGGAAACCTACGGCCGGCGGCGCTGGGCTCTGGCCTGCCTGCTGCTGGGGGCGGCCCTGGTGCTGGCCTGGCTGTGGGGCCGCAGCGCGGGACGGCGGCGCCAGCTGTGCGCCTGTGCCCTGGCGGTGCTGACGGCGGGGGAACTGTCCCTCAACGCCGTGTGGGCCCTGCGGCAGTTTGAAGTCTACTCTGTAGCCGACTACCGGACCTATGTGTCCGACGGGCGGGCCACGGTGCAGGCGGTGGAAGACCGCAATCCCGACAATCTGCGGGTAGAGAAAACCTTTTTCCGCACCCTCAACGACCCCATGCTGCTGGGGTTTGAGGGGCTGACCCATTTCAGCAGCGTGCAGGACGGCACCGGCACCCTGCTGCTCATGGCCCTGGGCTACCGCAGCTACGGGGCCAGCTACGGGTATCTGGGGGGCAGCACCGCCGCGGCGGACAGCTTGCTCTCCATCGGGTATTTTCTGGACCGGGACGGCGGCCGGGTGCCCACCCACTTTACCGCCACCGACCTGGACACCCCCTGGCAGGTGTACGAGAACGAAAACGCCCTGCCCCGGGCCCTGTGGAGTCCGGGCAGCGCCGGGGATTTTGTGCTGGCGGAGGAGGTGGACCCCTTCACCGCCGCCGAGACCCTCTATTCCGCCCTGCTGGGACAGGACACGCCCCTGTTCACCCGGCAGGAGGCGGGCGCGGGCGACGCCTACACCTTTACAGCCCAACATGACGGCATTCTCTACGCCGTCTTTACCGGCACGGGGGCGGACGTGCCCCTGACGGTGGACGGCAATGACGCAGGCACGGTGCTCAGCCTGGAACGGTCTTCCGGGGCAGTCATCGACCTGGGCCGGGTGACGGCGGGGCAGACGGTGGAGATTGCCCTGGGGGAACAGGTGGATTCCGCCCTCTTCGGAGTGCTGGATGAGCAGGCTCTGCAAACCGCCTGCGACGCCCTGCGCGCCGCCCCCACCGTGACCGGCTGGCGGGACGGGGCCGTCACCCTGCAGACCGACAAGGAAACCGACGGCCTGGCGGTGCTGACCCTGCCCTACGACGAAAACTGGCGGGCCACCCTGGACGGGGATCCGGTGAAGGTGGAGGCCGCTGGGTATCTGGTGGGGGTGCAGACGCCCGCCGGGACCCACACCCTGACCCTGACCTACACCCAGCCCGGCACCGCCGCCGGGGGGCTGTGCACCGTCGCAGGGCTGGTCCTGCTGCTGGGGCTGGGGTGGCGAAAAAAACACGGTTAAACGAAAACCACCGGACGGAAAAAACCGTCCGGTGGTTTTGTTTGGGCACATTTATTGCAGCATGTACTGTTTCAGGTCCTGGCGGTGGGTGATGTTCAGCTTCTGCATCACGTGGGACAGATACCGCTTAACCGTGTGGGAGGACATGTTCATGTGGGCGGCGATTTCCTGGTTGGTCCAGCCCCGGGCCGCCAGCATGGCCATGGCGAACTCGGTGGTGCTCAGGTTGTCGGCCACCCGGTCCCCGGTGTCGGGGTTGTGGATCTTGCGCCACCCCGCCGAAAAGCGGTAGGTGATCTCGATGATGCGCTTGAAATCCTCCGGCCACTGGGGCTTGATCGCCGCTTCCAGCATGCCGCCCAGCAGTCCGTGGTGTTCCCCGAACCCTTCGATCAGGTCGTCGGGGCGGGCCAGGTCCCAGGCTGCCAGCAGATGTTTCTGGGCCTGTTCGGGGCAGCGCAGGCTCATGTAATCCATCACCGCCACCAGATGCAGGTAGATGGCCGGGATGGGATAGCTTTCCGCCCCCATGGCCAGGGTGGCTTCCACCATGCCGATGCTCTTCTGGTATTCCTCCCGCAGGTAGAGGTAGTGGGCCTGCACATACAAAGCAAAGGCCCGCAGCCCCGGGGGCAGCAGGGGCAGGAAGTCCCGGGCGGGGGGCGTCCCGTCGGGCAGAGGCAGGTGCAGCAGCACCGACGCCGTGGCCGCCACAAAGGGGGCGGCGGCGTTGCGCCCAGGTTCGGGGTCTTCGGCCAGGGTTTTCTGGACCTCGGCCAGGGCACGGCGCGCCTGGGGAATACACCCGCCGGACAAACTGGCAAAGGCGTACAAAAGACAGGCGGACAGCCGGGTGTCCCGGCTGCGGGAGGTGAGATACCGCTCCAACCGGCAGACGGCCTGCTCCGCCCGGCCGCTGAAGTAGAGGTATTCGGCGGTGGCGATCTCCTTGGCCGGGCCGTCGGGCACCTCCTCCAGCAACTGCCGGCATTCCCCCGGCCGGAAGGGGGTGTTCATCAGGGGCATGAGGGTGGCGTTGGACGGGATGCGGGACCGGCCGGCCTTTCCCTTGGCACGGGGCGGGGCCGGGCGGCGGGCGTCCTCCGGCTTGGGGGCGTTGGCGGGAATCTGCCAGGACCGGCCGAACCTGCGCGCCCCCGCAATCCGGCCTTCGGTGCAGTATTTCTGCACCCGGCGTTCGGTGATGCTCCAGGCAAGGGCCGCCTGCTGCACCGTGATGTAGGTCATGGCTCTCTCCTCTTTCCCTGTCCGTTTGTTTCTATTGTACCCCCTTTGGTGCACGCTGGCAAGAAAATACACAAAGAGACCCGCCCCCTTGCGGGGACGGGTCTCTTTGTTGTATGGGCACAGGGGAAACCGGTGGGGCGGGCGCTGCCGGGAATCTTCAAAGCCGGCGGCTTACCCGAAAAAGGATGTCCGTTCCGGTCAGACAAGCCCTTTTTCCGCCGCCATTTTCAGCAGCACATCCCGGATGCGTGTAAACCGCCGGGCGGCCTCCTCATCCGAGGCAAAGCAGGCGGTGACGATGCGGATGTGGCCTTTGCCCTGACTGCCGTACGGGGAACCCTGGTTGACCAGGATGCGTGCCTCCTCCTGCAGGCGGGTGCACACCTCCTCGTCGGTACCCAGGCGGGAAACGTTCAGCCAGGAGAGAATGCCGCTTTCGGACATCTTCATGGTCACGCCGGGCACGTCGTGCAGGATATCATAGGCCTGCCGGCGGCGGCGTTCCAGCCGGGTGTACACGTCCGCCAGGTGCTGGCGGTCCTTGAGGGCGGCAATGGCCCCGATGGAGGACAGGGTGCAGGGGGCGCCCAGCACGTTCACCGCACCGCCGTACAGGGTGTCCATGATCACATCGTTGGCATAGATGTACCCGATGCGGAACCCGGACAGCCCGATGCCCTTGGAGATGGAGCAGACCGTGAGGGTGCGCTCCCACATGCCCGGCAGGGTGGCGGGATGGACGAACTCGATGTCGTCGAAGATATGGTCCTGGAAGGCCTGGTCACTGACCAGGATCAGGTCATTTTCCACGATGAACCGGCACAGTTCTTCCATGGCCTGACGGCGGAAGACGGTGGTGGTGGGGTTGTTGGGATGGGTGATGAGCACCATCTTGGTTTTGGGGGTAAGGCGCTTGCGGAATTCCTCAATTTCAGGCTGATAGTTGTTTTCTTCCCGCAGCGGTACCGGCACCGGCACCGCTCCCAGCAGCGCCGGGTCCAGGAAATTGGAGGGATAGCTGGGGTCCGGAACCAGCACCGCATCCCCCGCTTCCAGGAAGGGCATCATGGCGTAGAGCAGCCCGCTGTCCGAACCGGGGGTGACGATCACATTCCGGCTGGGGTCAATGGGCAGGCCGGTGGTTTCGGTGATATGTTCCGCCAGGGCCTGGCGCAGTTCCAGCATGCCGATGGGCATGGTGTAGTGGGCGGGGATGCCGCTCTCCAGCGCCTGGCGCATGGCTTCCTTCACCGATTCGGGAATGCTGGGGTCTGGGTAGAAGGGATCGGCCCAGGCCATGACGTCGCCGCCGGCTTTCTGGAAGTTGCCGGTGCCTTCACCCACGTCCGCCTTGGTCACGTTGAGGAACAACCCGCCCTGCAGCGGGGCAAACCGGGAATTGAGTTTTTCTCGGATGCCCATCTCAGTCCACCACCGCAACACATTCCACTTCCACCAGCACGTTCTTGGGCAGGGTGCGCACCGCCACGCAGCTGCGGGCGGGTTTCTGGGTGAAGTATTCGGCATAGACGTCGTTGAAGGCGGCAAAGTTGCCCATATCGCTCAAAAAGCAGGTGGTCTTGATCACCTTGTCCATGCCGGAACCGGCAGCGGCCAGCACGGCGCTGAGGTTCTCGCACACCTGGCGGCTCTGCTGTTCGATGGTGCCCCCGCCACGCTGCCGGTGGCCGGGTCCAGCGGGACCTGACCGGAGGTGAACACCAGACCGTTGTGCACAACAGCCTGGCAGTAAGGACCGATGGCGGCGGGGGCTTTGCTGGTAGAAACTTGATTCATGATAGTTGTCTCCTTAAACTCTAGATGGAATGTGGGTGTCTTCGACCACGGCCGGATTCATCCCGGGATACAAAGAGGCTGTTACCGTTTTCACGCAACAGCCTCTTCGATTTCACGCCATGGGAAAATGGGGATCAGGCGATATCCGCCCACTTATAATCGCAGCGCAGACCCACGCCGTTGCGGACGATGCCGGTGACGTTGTCCTTGCAAACCCAGCTGCGGGTCTGGAAGAAGGTGGGGCCGATGGCGGCGTCGTCGGAAACCAGCAGCTTTTCGGCCTGCTGCATCAGGGCGATGCGGTCGTCACCGGTGCTGTTGGAGGCTTCTTCCATCAGCTTGTCGTATTCAGGGTTGGAGTAATGGCAGTCGTTGTAGGTGTTTCCGGTCTCAAACAGCTCCAGGAAGCTCTGGGCATCGTTGTAGTCGGCGCCCCAGCCTTTCATCGTCCATTCATCCTTGTATTATAGAGTAGTAGTTTTTAGAGCCCCTCTCCAAGGGCTGTGCTACACTGTAAGGGATGTTGTGGATCGGTGCATTACTCCTACCACAAGATGGTTCAAGAAAGGTTCCAACCACAGCCCCTTACAATTTTGTTAATCAGTTAAATACCGCCAGACGGTTTATGTGGAACAAGGCTACAAAAGTAAGGCGCGCTTGTGGATACTCGCCTTTTTCAGAACAGAATCAACCAGATCGTTTACATCCCACTCACCATTCAGCAACCTTTGACAGTTCCGCGTCACTTCCGACGTAACCGGGAAACCTTCCATCGCAGAAGATGCCAACGCGCTTTTCAGGGCTTGCTCTTTGGTAACAGGTGCCATTTCTGCCTCCTAAAAAACAGGAGGCAAGGACGTTTCCGTCCTTGCCTCCCCATTTGGCGGAGATGGTGGGAGTCGAACCCACGCGCCTCTCTCGAGACCTAAAGCATTTCGAGTTTTGTCACCCCAATGCCGTCTGTGCTCCCCCAGGGTCAAAACAGGCCGTTTCGTCCGGCCCATTTTGACCACACCACGCAGATTCCCGGCACATTCGCTCAGAAAACCGCGTGGGTACAAGTAAAAGTATAGTACCGCCCTTTGGGGCGAAAAGCAACGCCTTCCGGGAAAAATGCAAGATGCCGTGCAAGATAACCGGCAGGGCATCCGGCCCGCCGGGGCAGGTTCTGGCCGGTTTGTCCCGGCGCAGAATTTCCCCGCAGGCGAGAAAATCGCCCCAAAATTCAAGAATCTTGTCGTACAGATACGGTTTCTCCGGGTCCGAATATCATCAAAGGAGAATCCGACCATGAACGAACAAACTATTTCTCAAGACCGGCTGGCAAAGGAGATCGACGCGCTGCTGGCGCCCTATCCCGATCCCATGAGCCGCAACGACTTCCGCATTGCCTGCCACATCGGCACCCGCACCTCGCTCTACCTACTCCAGAACGGGCTGGTGCCCTGCCTCCACACCGGCAAGCGCACCCGCTGCTACAAGATCGCCAAGGCGGACGTGGCCGCTTACCTGCGGCGCTGTCAACGGCTGAGTCGTTACCCGCCCCACAACAAAGCGGCACACCGCTGTGGCAGTGTGCCGTTTCGTTTGGTCCATCCGTTTTATCTTTTACCCACAGTTTTCCAGAGCCGGAAGACCTGTTCCGCTGTATCGGTCAGGTTCCGCCGGGCATTGTCGGGGGCCATGGCCTCTTCCAGTGTACTGACCCCACGCAGGATAGGGAAAAAGGCATCGATCCCCGCCCCGTTGCAGGCAACGGCGTCCGGGGTCACACTGCCCGCAAAAGCAACCACCGGCTTGCCGTACTGCTTGGCCAGCCGGGCCACCCCCACCGGAGCTTTTCCCATGGCGGACTGGCCATCCAGGCGCCCTTCCCCGGTAACCACCAGATCGGCGTCGCGGACATAAGAGGCCAGGTCTGTTTCTGCCAGAACGATGTCGATGCCCGACTCCAGAACTGCGTTGGTAAAAGCCAAAAAAGCAAAGCCCATGCCGCCCGCCGCGCCGGCGCCGGGATGGTCCGGGTCTGCCTTGCCTGGGCACAGCCGGGCGGCCAGAACGGCATACCGGTTCAGCCAGTCGTCCATCTTCTTGATCATAGCCGGGGTGGCTCCTTTCTGAGGCCCGTACACCGCACTGCATCCTTGGGGACCGCACAGGGGGTTGACGACGTCACAGGCAATCTTGAAGCTGCACTGGGCCAGCTGGGGCAGCACATGGTCCGTCCGGATGGTGCACAGCTCCGCCAACCCGGCCGCACCGGGGGCGATGGGCTGACCGGATTCGTCCAGAAACTCATACCCCAAAGCCTGCAGCATGCCCACACCGCCGTCATTGGTAGCGCTGCCACCGATGCCCACAAGGAAACGACTGCAGCCACGGCCGATTGCATCCCGCAGCACCTCGCCCACCCCATAGGTGGTCGCCCGCATCGGGTCCCGCCGGTCCGGGTCTACCAGGGTAATGCCCGCCGCGCCGGCCATCTCCACCACAGCGGTCTGTCCGTCCGGCAGGATGCCGTATGTACATTCCACCGGCTCACCCATGGGGCCGGTCACGAGAACCTGACACCGGGTGCCGTTCATCCCGGCGACCAGGGCTTCCACCGTTCCCTCTCCCCCATCGGCCAGCGGGCGCACCACTACTTCCGCCTGGGGATCGGCCCGCAGAGCCCCTTCCCGAATGGCCTGCCCGGCTTCCAGAGAGGAAAGGCTCCCTTTCAGAGAATCAATGGCAACCACAATCTTCATAGGACATGCTCCTTTTCCGTTTGTTTGCCTTCAGTATAGTGCAATTTCCCTTCCTCCGCCATGTTCCTCATACCATATTTTTCGGATATTTTTTTCTTCTTTTGGCATAGATAACAATTCGTGGTAAAATAGAAAAAAGCAACGGATGAAAGGGAAAAGAAATGACGCATGAGATTAACCCATTGTTGGCCCAGCAGATTGTGGATACGGTTCAGAATATCTGCGGCCAGGACGTGAACTTTATCCGCCGGGACGGCATTATCCTGGCCAGTTCCCGGCCGGAACGCATCGGGACCCTGCATGAGGCCGGACGTGCCGCGGCCAGGAGTCTGACCGTGCAGGAAGTCACCCGGACCCGTGGCGCAAGCCAGCCCGGCATCAATCTCCCGGTTTTGTACCAAGGGCAGCTGGTGGCCGTCATCGGCATCACCGGCCAGCCGGAAAAAGTACGGCAATACGCCCATCTGGCCGAGCGGATCACCCTGCTTCTGGTGCGGGAGCAGGAATTGAACGAATACGGCCGCACCCAGGCGGACAAGCGCCGGTACGCCCTAGACGCACTGATCCATCCGGGAACGGCCAATCCCGCTTATCTGGAAGATCTGCTGCGGGAATTCGGGGTGGACCCCACCACCCCCAAACGTCTTATGCTGCTGCTCCTGTATCCGGAGGAAGGCCAGCCGCTGACCCGGCTGCTGGAAAAAGCCGAGGCTGTATGCCGGAACGCAGGCGCAAAACTGTACCACTTTTCTTACCCGAATGAGCTGGTCGCCGCCCTGGACGCAGAAGATTTTGCCCGTTCCGCTTCCTCCCTGCAGGGATTTGCCCGCACGGAACAAGGCCGCTGCCGCATCGGTGTGGGGAAAGTTGTCCCGCTGGGAGAATTGGCCGCCTCTCTGACTTCGGCGCGCACCGCCTGCCACAGCCTGTCCCCGGACCGGGAACCCTATGCCCTGTTTGATGAGCTGACCTGGGAGCTGGTTCTGGCCGACCTTCACCCGGACACCCGCAAGGCACTGCTGCACAAGACCCTGGCACCGCTGTCCACGCAGGACAAGGAAGTTCTGCGCGCCTATTTTTCCCAGGACAGGTCCCTGCAGAAAACCTGCGCCGCTCTGTTTATCCACAAAAACACCCTGCAGTACCGCCTGAACCACATCCGTGACTGCTGCGGGCTGGACCCGCGGAGCTTCCAGGATGCCGCCCTGCTGTACCTGGCCTTGCAGGCTGACGATGCCGGGGAAACGCGTTGACTTTTCACCATGGATACGATACACTGATTTTAACGATTGCAAGACAAATTACAGGAAAAGAAGGTGCCGGCATGACCTTTGACGAGCGGGTCCAGGCGGTGGAAGACTCTCTGAATGAAACCGACGACACACTACTGCTGTACATCCGGGAACATCGGGAGGAAGTTCTGACTCTGACCATCCAGAAGATGTCCCAGCGGCTGTTCGTTGCCCCCAATTCCATTATGCGTTTTGCCAAAAAGCTTGGCTACAGCGGCTTTGCCGAATTGAAATTTTCCATTCAGAGCGAACTGCATCCCCGGGAAGAAACCCTCGGCCGCCAGATGATGGACATGCTGCCCAACAGCGTGGTCAAAACGCTGGACCTGATCGACACCAACCAGTTGCAGGTAGCCGCAGAGCTCATCCACCAGGCCCGGAGCTGTATTCTGGCCGGCGTGGGGGATTCCAACATCTACTGTGAACTCCTGGGGAAAAATCTGCGTTGCGTGGACTGCAACGTTCAGTACTACACCCAGATTCACGATATGATCTATGCGGTGGACCATGCCGACGCCCGGGACCTGCTGGTGGTCATCAGCGCCCGGGGTGAAAACCCGCGTCTGGTGGATATGGCGAAAAACGCCAAGTCCCGGGGCCTTTCCACCATCAGCATCACCCATATGAAAAACAACCCGCTGGTTTCTGTCTGTGACTGCAACCTCTATTTCTGGGGAGAGCACCGCATGATGCAGGGGTACAACGTGACCGACCGCATCGGCTTGATGCTGGTGATCCGCCTGCTGAGCGAAACCTATTGGAAAAACTACAGTTTTTCCTGACTTGCGGCGCTCATAAGCCCTATATAGCGGTCTTTATATCTCCAAAGCCCCCGGTTTTCTTGGTGAGAAAGCCGGGGGCTTTGGTTTTTTCGTGTAATTTTTTCAAACTTTTGGAAAACATTGTGTACATTTCTCCAAATCACCTTCTCTGACGAAAAGCCATGCTATACTGCAAATACAAAGTAGCTGATCAGAACTTTTGGGGCCGCAACATCTTTTGAGTGTGATTGAAAGGGTGTATAGGAAAATGGATCTGAAACAGATCACCAACGAACATTTGATCGTTCTGGACTGCGAGCTGGAACACAAACTGGATGTGATCCGCCTGCTGGTGGACCGCCTGTATGAAGAAGGAAAGATTTCCGACAAGGAACAATTCTGGAAGGATGTCATGGCGCGGGAAGCTTTGTCTGAGACCGGCATTTCTGACGGCGTGGCCATCCCCCACGGAAAAAGCGACGCGGTCAAAGAGGCCAGTTTCGCTTTTGCCCGGCTGAAGAAGCCGGCGCAGGACTGGGAAAGCATGGAAGAGGACAACCAGGTCACTCTGGTGTTTTTGCTGGCCATCCCCACGGCGGAAGCCGGCAGCACACACCTGGATGTCCTGGCTGCCCTGATGACCCGCACCCAGGACGAAGAATTCCTGAACATGCTGCGCAGCGCCAAGACCCCCGCCGAAATTTATAACAATTTGAACATGCAGAAAGAACCTTCCAAGCCGGACGACAACAAGGTCTACACCCACACCATCGTGGCCGTGACCGCCTGCCCGGCCGGCATCGCCCACACCTACATGGCTGCCGACGCCCTGGAAAAGGCCGGCGAGGAGATGGGCGTGAAAGTCTATGTGGAAAAGCAGGGTGCCAATGGCGTGGAAGGCCGCCAGACTCCTGAACATCTGCGGGATGCGGATGCCGCCATCTTTGCTGTGGATGTTGCCGTGAAGGAGAGCGAGCGGTTTGCCCATCTGCCCACCTACAAGACCCGTGTGGCCGCCCCTATCAAGGATGCCCAAGGCGTGATCCGCGCCGCCCTGGAACTGGCTAAAACCTCCGCCAAGGGCGAATACAAGGGTGAAACCGCCCCCGCTGCCGGCGGCAAGGGCAGCTTTTTGAGCGATGTGAAGAGTGCGGTACTCACCGGCATCTCCTACATCATCCCCATCATCGTGGCCGGCGGCATGATCAACGCCTTCGCCGTACTGATCGCCCAGGGCTTCGGGCTGCAGGACTTTGCCGCCACCGAAGGCACCTGGATGTACTACTTCAAACAGATGGGCAGCGGTATGCTGGGCACCATCATGATTCCGGTTCTGGCCGCGTACATGGCCTACTCTCTGGGCGATAAGACCGCCCTGGCTCCCGGCTTTGCAGCCGGTATTGCCGCCAACCTCATCGGTGGCGGTTTCCTGTGCGGCATGCTGGGCGGCCTGGTGGCCGGGTACTCGGTGCGCGGGCTGCGCAAGGTCATTCCCGCCAAGGGCACCCTGGCCGGTTTCGTGTCTTTCTGGGTTTATCCGGTCCTGAGCACCATCATGGTCGGCATTGCCATTTTCCTTGTCCTGGGCAAACCGGTGGCCGCCATCAACACCGCCCTGATCAACATGCTGGGCTCCATGAGCGGCTCCAACGGCGCGCTGCTGGGCGCGATCCTGGGTATCATGGTTTCCTTTGACCTGGGCGGTCCCGTGAACAAAGCAGCCTACACCTTCTGTGTGGGCGCCATGGCCGAAGGCATCCTGATGCCCTACGCCGCCTTCGCCTCCGTCAAGATGGTTTCCGGCTTCGCCGTCACCGCTGCCACCAAACTGTTCGGCGGCCTGTTCACCAAGGAAGAAAAGGAAGCCGGCAATTCCACCTGGCTGCTGGTCCTGGCCGGCATCACCGAAGGTGCCATCCCCTTCATGATGGCTGATCCTCTGCGGGTCATTCCCTCGCTGTGCATCGGTTCCGCGGTCACCGGCGCCATCATCGGCAGCTGTGGCATTGGTCTGGACGTGCCGGGTGCGGGCATCTTCTCCATGTTCCTGCTCAAGGACGGCCTTGGCATCCTGCCCAACGCCCTCATCTGGTTCTTTGCCGCTGTGGCAGGTGCCGCCGTTTCTACCCTGTTGCTGGTGATTCTGCGCAAAGCCAAGCTGGCCAAAGCCCATCACTGATTATTCTCTGACAACCACAAGGAGCATTCTATGGCATCGCAAATTCATGTGGTCCCCCACTTCCACTGGGACCGTGAGTGGTACTTCACCGCAGAAGAATCCAAGATCCTGCTGGTGAATGATATGGAAGAAGTCCTGACCAGGCTGGAACAGGACCCGGACTATCCCTGCTTTGTGCTGGACGGCCAGACCGCCGTGCTGGAAGATTATCTCAGCGTCTGCCCCGAAAACCGGGCACGCATCGAGGCCCTGGTCCGGGCCGGCAAGCTGATCATCGGCCCCTGGTATACCCAGACGGATGAGATGGTGGTGGGCGGTGAGTCCATCCTGCGCAATCTTCTGTACGGCAAGCTGGACTGCGAACCCTTCGGCGACCGGATGATGATCGGGTATCTGCCGGACTCCTTCGGCCAGACAGCCCGTCTGCCCCAGATTCTCAACGGCTTCGGCATCACCCGGTGTATGTTCTGGCGGGGTACCTCCGAGCGGATGGGCTCCGACAAGACGGAGTTTATCTGGGAAGGGGATGACCATGCCCGCCTGACTGTGCAGCTGCTGCCCCTGGGATACGCCATCGGCAAGTATCTGCCCACCGAACCGCAGGCCCTGCGGGACCGCATGGACAAGTATCTGCCGGTGCTGGACCGGGGCGCTACCACCGATCACATTCTGCTGCCCAACGGTCATGACCAGATGCCCCTGCAGAAAAACATTACCGAGGTGATGAAGCAGATCGAAGCCTGCTACCCCGGCCGCACCACCAGATTGGGCCGGTACGAGGAGGTCTTCGAGGAGGTGGAGAAAAATCCTTCCCTGGACACTTTGCGGGGGGAATTCCTGGACGGAAAATACATGCGGGTACACCGCAGCATCTATTCCACCCGCGCCGATCTGAAATCTGCCAACACCCGCATTGAGAACAAAATCACCAACATTCTGGAACCGCTGGCTTCCATCGCCTACAGTCTGGGATTTGAGTACCACCACGGACTGATCGAAGCCATCTGGAAAGAGATTCTCAAGAACCATGCCCACGATTCCATGGGCTGCTGTTGTTCCGATAAGGTCCACCGCGCTATCGCCGACCGCTTTTTCCTGGCGGAGGAGCGCACTGACCGGCTCATCGACTTCTACAAGCGCAAAATCGTGGATGCCATGGATATGGAACACGGCTTGGACAAATTCACCGCTTTCAATACTCTACCCTACCCCCGCTCGGGTGTAGTGACCGGGTCGGTCATCACCCGTATGAAGCAGTTTGCCCTGCGGGATGAGGACGGCCGGGAGCATCCATACGAGATCCGCCACAGCGAGGTGGTGGATGCAGGCCTCATCGACCGTCAGATCGTCCATTACGGCAACTATGCCCCCTTTGTGCGGTATGACATCGCCATGGAGGCCGACCTGCCTTCCATGGGATACCGCACCTGGTTTGTCCAGCCCTGCGAGGCCCCGGTTCTGCTGGAGCCCGCTGCTCCGGCTGACTGCCTGGAAAACGAATACTACCACATCACCATTGTTCCCAACGGCACCCTGACCGTCACAGACAAAACCGACGGTACCGTTTACGACAATGTACTCCTTGTGGAGGACGGCAGCGACGACGGCGACGAGTACGATTACTCCCCCCTGCCCGAGGACTGGGTCCTGACCAGCGTCGATGCCGCGGCACAGCATACCGTGACCCGCCACGCCCTGCTGGACGAGGCCGCGATTGCCCTGCATCTGCCGGTGCCTGCCAATCTGGATTCCCGCCGGGCGAAAGTATGTGACGGTGCGGTGGACTTCACCATCCATGTCGTACTGCGCGCCCATTCCCGGAATATTGAACTGCACATCACCGCCGATAACCAGGCCGATGATCACAGAGTACGTCTGCTGATTCCCAACCGCCTGGCCGCCCGCTGTTCGGTCAGCGACAACCAGTTTGGTTCCATCACCCGGGCTGCCCGGGACGACGCCATGGATGTTTGGGAAGCCGAGCACTGGTCCGAGCGCCCTGATGCCATTTATCCTTTCCTGAGCTATGTGGCCCAGGACAGCGGCAAAGGCCTGTGTGTGCTGACCAACTCTGTGCGGGAGTATGAGTTGGTGGGCGAAGAGTATTCCACCATCGCCGTGACCCTGTTCCGCTGCGTGGGCCTGCTGGGCAAGGAAGAATTGTACCGCCGACCCGGCCGCCCCTCCGGCATCCGGATGAAAACCCCTGCTTCCCAGATGCACGGGGTACAGACCTACGAATTGGCTCTGACCGCCGACCGGGCCCATGTGCAGCAGATGGCTAAGGAGTATACCACCCCGGTGGTCACCTACAACAAGATGCCCTACAACGCCATGAAGCTGAACACCCCCACCCAGTCCACCCCCTACACCTACAGCCTGCTTGCCCTGGACAACGATCAGCTGACCATGAGCACGATGAAAAAGGAAGAACAAGGGAACCATCTGCTTCTGCGGTGCTACAATAGCACGGCCGCCGAACAGTCCGCCGCCCTTACCGGCGGCTGGGCTCTAGCGGGGGAAGCCCAGCTGGATGAAACGCCTTTGCCCGGCCCCCTGCCGGAAGGACGGATCTCTCTGGTCCCCAACCAGACCCGAACCCTGCGCCTGACTCGCCCGCAAACCGCTTGCAGCGACCTCTAAGGGTTCCACCCCCACCCACTCTGTCACACGCAGAGCGGGTGGGGTTTTGTTTGCCACCCTTTCCCGCCAAAAGTCATCAACAAAAGACCGCCCCGGGAGAATTCACTCTCCCAAAGGCGGTCTCTTGGTTGGGCAGGTGTGGCCCGCCGAATCATGTGATCGGGGCGGGGTTGAAGATGCACAGGTCATTATGGAAACCATACTGGTCGCTGTACGGCTTGCGCACCCCGCTGGCCACATCCAGGATCATATCAAAAATTTCATGTCCCACCTGGGCAATAGTACTGCGCCCGGTGGCAACGCCTCCAGCCGAAATGTCAATCATATCGAACCAGAAATCCTTCATTTCGTCCCGGCTGCACACCTTGATGACCGGGGCAATGTCCAGCCCGTAGGGGGTACCGCGTCCGGTCATGAACACCTGCAGGCCGATGCCGGAAGCCAACTGGCAGGGTCCGCACACGATATCGCTGGCAGGGGTAGCGGCATAGATCAGTCCGTGGGCGGTGGGCTTCTCAGCCGGGCTCAGGACCTCCACAATGGGGCTGGTGCCGCTTTTGGCAATGCTGCCCATGGCCTTTTCCACAATATTGGCCAGGCCGCCTTTCTTGTTACCGGGGGTGGGATTGGCATCTCGATCCACCCCGCCGGCGGCCAGGTAATCGTCATACCACTGCATTTCCGCCACCAGGCGGTCCCGGGTGTGCGCATCCGGGCAGCGTGCTGCCAGAAACTGCACCCCGTCCCGCACTTCGGTCACCTCGCTGAACAGCACGGTGGCCCCGCCCTTGACCAGCATATCGGCGGCATACCCGGCGCTGGGGTTGGCGGTCAGCCCACTGAAGGCGTCGCTGCCGCCGCACTGCATGCCGATGACCAGTTCGCTCAGGGGCAGTTCCTCCCGCCGGCGCTGTTCCAGCCGCTGCAGTTTGCGGTCAGCCATGTCCAGAATGGCCTGCATCATGGCATCATGGCCATGGCAGTCCTGCAGGGTCAGGACGTTTTCCGGGTTGATCTCTTCCGGTTCCAGCAGCCGGTCATAGGTCAGCTTTTCGCAGCCCAGCCCGATGACCATGATTTCCCCGCCGAAGTTGGGGTGGCGCACCAGATTGCGCACCGCCCGGATAGGAATTTTGGCCATGGGCGCATTGATGGCCACCCCGCATCCGTAGGGATGGGTCACGGCCACTACGTCATCCACATGGGGGTAGCGGGGCAGCAGTTCCCGCCGGATTCGCTCCACCGCCACCTTTACTACCCCAGCACAGCATTGTACCGTGGTGACGATGCCCAGCAGGTTGCGGGTACCGGCAGGGCCGGTGCGGTTGCGGTAACCCATCCAGGTGGTACGGGTTGGGTCGGGCAGGTCCTGCGGGGGAACCAGGTTGGTGCCGTAGGGCAGCTCGGTCAACGCCGGACTTTCGGGCAGGGTAAGCATGTGCTCATTGACCCAGCTGCCCGCCGGAATATCCTGCCGGGCATAGCCCAGCACCACCCCATAGCGCAGCACCTCGCTCCCCTGGGGAATGTGCCGCAGAGCAATCTTGTGAGCCTGGGGAATATCCTGCAGCGCACGCAGGCCGGGGGCCGCCATTGTGCCGGCGGGCAGGTCCCGCACCGCAATGGCAACGTTGTCCTGGGGTTTGACCTGCAGGACCAGAGGCATTTGTTGTTCCGCCATAAGGCACCTCCTCTTTGGTTTGAACACGCGGCCGGGTGTTCACCGGTTGCCGCGCAGATATTCGCTGTAAGCCATCATGCAGGCTGCCGCACCATGCTGGTTGTCCGGGCGGATGGCTTCGCTGAGATAATAGGCCACGCTCCCGTCGCGGTCGGTGCGGTGGTCGGGCCCGGGGCCCAGCCCCGCACTGCCGCAGATGCCGTCCAGCACCAGGGTGTTCCCTGTTCCCTTCAGGCAGGCACCCTGGATGCCAGCCAGGACCCCGGCCCCCCGCTGAAAGTACCCGGCGGGCAGCATGCCCAGCCGAGCGCCTTTCATCATGGCATAGGCCGCCATGGCGCTGCCCGATGTTTCGGGATAGTTGCCAGGCTCCCCGGCCAGGTCCACCAGCTGCAGGAACATCCCGCTTTCCCGGTCGCAGTAGGGCAGCAAACCGTTAATGGCTTCCAGCAGCAGATTTTCCACCCGCTCTTTCTGGGACTGACGGGGCATCAGGTCCCAAACATCCACCAGCATCATCAGGAACCAGCCTTCGGCCCGCAGCCACACGCAGGGGGAAAGCCCGGTTTCGGGGTCGGCCCATTCCTGCGCCCGGCGCTCGTCCCAGGCATGGCGATACAGCCCCTTTTCCGGCAGGTACAGCCGCCGACGGACCTCCTCGATCTGGTGCAGAGCATCCTCTGCGTTGGCCGGGTCCTGAAGGTAAACGGGTAAAGCCATGTACAGTCCGTCCAGCCAGACCTGCCAGGGATAGATATCCTTATGCCAGAAGTTGCCGCTTTCGGTGCGGGGATGCTCAGCCAGAGCCGCCTGTTTGGCAGCCAGACGGCGCCGCCAGCGCTCGTTCCCTGTCAAAGTCAACAGGACTAGGTCGGTCTTGCCGAAGCTGATGGTATCCAGATTGTGGCCCAGAGGCTGATCATCAGGCGGCAGAAGTTCCCCGGTCAGGTCCAGAATCCTGTCCCGAAAAAACACATCCCCGGTGGCGCGGTACAGGTCATAGGCCCCCAGTATTGTCAGATCGTCCTTGTAGTTCCAGTTTTTATGGGGTGCGCCGCCACAGATCCCCCGCCGCAGATAGGCGCGGAAATAGGCGTCGAACCGCTCAAAATTGTACTGCATTCCCTTTTCTCCTTTGCGGTGCCGGTCACTGCATCCACCGGCAGGCCTGTGTCATGACGGCCCGGTCGCTGTCGGCGGCACCGGGCACTGCTTCCTCCCGAAGGACGGGCAGTTCCTCCTGGGGCAGGCCCTTCATGTGGCGGAACACCGTTTCGTATTCTACCACCGAATCTTCCAGCCGGCAGGGGATGTGACGCCGGCCTTCGTACCGCACACCCTTGAAATGCACGGCCATGATCTTGTCGCCCCATAAGTCCATGGCGCGGCCGAACAGCTGATCCTGCCGGTCCAGCCAGTCCGGTCCCAGCAGATTGGCAGGGTCAAAGATCAGGCGCAGGGCCGGGCTGGCCATGGTATCCAGCAGCTGCCGGGCATACTCGGCGGTGGACAGGGCATGATGCCACACCGGTTCCAGTGCCACCGTCACCCCCAGGGCTTCGGCGGCAGGCAGAATCTCTTCCAGGCTTTTTTCCAGCTGGGCCCTGGCTTGGGCCAGGGTGGTGCCGACAGGCTGTTTTTCCATGCCGGTGGTTTCGCTGCCCATGCACAAAGCCCCCAGGGCCCGGCAGACCGGCATCTGGCTGATGAACGCCCGGACCTCCCGGCGGCGCAGGGTTTCGTCCGCAGCAGCCAGTTCCCGGTACACCCCCAGCACCGGCACGCGCAGGCCGGTGCCTTTCATGGCGGCCAGGGTGTCCTCCACCACCGTGGGGGTCACATCTTCCAGGGTAGAAATTCCTTCTATGGCTTTGGGGTAGGCCAGCTGGGTGCAGGTCCAGCCATCCCGCCGCAGGCGGGCAAACATTTCGGCCGGAGTTCCGCGGCCGTAGTCATGGGCGCGTGCACCCAGGTAAAAATCAGGCATAATCGGCTCCTTTTTAATGCAATTCCCGTTACAGCAGGCCCATTCCCGCAAGAACGGCGCGCAGTTTTTCCTTTTCGGGCGGGGTCAGTTCCTGGATGGGGTCCAGGCACTTGCCTACCGGAATGCCCTGCATGTTCAGCCCTTCCTTGATGGCCTGGGGGAAGGTGCCCATGGAGCAGGCAATGCGCAGCGGCGCCAGACGGTACTGAGCTTCCAGCGCCCCCTTCCAGTCGCCGTCCATGAACTTATCATAGATGTCGGCAGCGATGCGGGGGGCCACGTTGGCACAGCTGGCCACAGCGCCCGAGCATCCGTAATGCAGGCCGGCATAGATCATGGTGTCACGGCCCATCATCACATGGAAATGGTCCCGCTGGTCCATGGTCAGGCGCAGGTATTCCTCACAGGTAGTCATATCCCCGGTGGAATCCTTGATGCCGATGATGTTGGGGCAATCCCGCGCCAGGCGGGCAGCGGTTTCGGGGGCGATGTTGACGTTGGTTTTGGGTTTGTTGTTGTACATGATCACCGGCAGCGAGGACGCTTCGGCGATGGTGCGGTAATAGGTATACAACTCGTCCTGGGTCTGGCTGACGAACATGGGGGTCAGCACGCTGACGGCATCGTAGCCCCCCACCTGCTCCACCAGGTGCACCAGACGAATGACGCCCCGGGTGGTGATGTGGCTGCATCCGGCCAGCAGCTGGATGGGCTTTCCGTAGCGGTTCTTGCGGCCGGCGGCCGCCTGGCGCACAGTGGTCAGGACCCGGACATACTCCTCATCATTGACGGCGTAGAACTCGCCGGTGGTGCCGAAGGGAAACACGCCGTGCACTCCATTGTCAATGAGATGGCGGACCATATCGGCCAGGGCGTCACATCGCACGATACCTTCCGGCGTGAAAAGGGTGATGATGGGCGGGATGATTCCGTAGGGCAAATACATAGGACGATGCCTCCTCCAAAGATAAGCCGCAGGGGCTTTGAAACGAGTGTAGCCCGCAGCGGCGGTTTGTTCAATGGGCAGAACCACCGAATCTGGACGCCAAAGCTGTTCAAAACAGAGAAATTGCAAAATCCGAAACGAATGATTGCAAACCGGAACCAAAAGATTGCAGTTACAGGCTGTTGAAATCCGCCACCGCGTTGAGGGTGCACACCGCCTGGGCCATGGTAACCCTGCGGTCCGGGTCAAACCGGCCCCTTTCGTCCAGCTTCATAAAGCCGAAATACAAGGCCCGGGCCACCTGGGTGGCATGAATGGGGCTGACTCGGTCGGCGTCGGCGCAATGGGGCCGGGTGGTGGATGCGTTGCGGTAGTTGGCCGCGCAGCAGGACATGGCCACGGTGGCAAGCTCTTCCCGGGTGAGGAAACCGTTGGGTGCCAAGGCATCCCCTTGGCGGGCCATGACCCCCTGGACGATAGCGCTTTCCAGTGGGGGCAGGCCTGGCACCGGACTCAGCATCGGTTCCAGCATACTGGCCAGCGTCCGCCGCCGTATGGGGGCGTCGGGCGCGCCGGCGGTAGGGCCGGGCAGCATGCCCCGGGCCTGCAGGCGCCGGTTTTCGGCACTGCCGGGGGTGCCCGGCGCCGCGCCCGGCTCAGGGGGCGGCACAATGTGGTATTCCATGCTTTGCTCCCCGCAGCCCTGAGAATTGATGGCCCACAGGCGCAGCCGCCCTGCCTGCATGGCGGCAGAAAGGCGGAAGACGGTGCCGGTGCCGCAGTCCCGCCAGGCACCGCCGGGCGGGCAGAACTGCCAACGGTAGGCCGGCGGGGTGCCCGGCACGCAGCTGTTGCTGGCGGCATGAAGTTCGGCCCCAGGGGCGGGAATTCCCAGAATGTGCACTCCGTAAGGGCGGGGATAGGGTCTGCCGTTGAGGAACACATCCTCCAGCACCGGATCTTTCCAGTTCTGTGCCCAGAGCGGATGGGTCACACCGTCAATGTGAATGTGCCGCAGTTCCAGCCCGGTGATGGGCACCTGGGAAAAGGCTTCGAGAAAAATGCCGTACTCTCCGCCGTGAGCGGTGACGTTCTGGATCAGAATATCCCGGAACACCGGCAGGTTGTCGCCGTCAGGACCGTCCTCATACATCATGGTGCCGTGCACCGCGGCCCCGCTCACCGTACGGATGTCGCTGTCTGCCAGCACCACCTGTTCCACCACTCTGCCCCGGCGGGCATTGCTTTTCAGCCGCAGGGCATAGGTCAGGTTGGGGCTGTCGAACCGGTTGCCACGGGCCACAATACGGCACAGCCCGCCGCTCATCTCGCTGCCCAGGGCAATACCGCCGTGGCCGTCGGCAAAGAAGTTGTGGCGGATGAGCACATTTCGGCAGGGCGTAGCCAAAATACGCCCGTCCCGGTCCCTGCCGGATTTCAGGCTGATGCAGTCGTCCCCATTGTCAAAGAAGCAGTTTTCGATGAGCACCCCGTCGCAGCTTTCCGGGTCACAGCCGTCGGAGTTGGGGCCGTGAGAGTCGATACACAGCCCCCGTATGACCACGCTACGGCACAGCACCGGGTTCAGGTTCCACATGGGGCTGTGCCGCATGGTAAATTCCTTTAGCAGTACCCGCTCGCAGCGCAGGAACTGCACAAAGTTGGGGCGCAGATAATCTCCATCCCCGAACCGTCTTTGCTCCACCGGCACCCCTTCCAGGTTCATGCGGCGCAGACGGCGGCGGGCCGGTGCCTGCAGGTCTGCGCTCTCGGTGGACCAGGGATTTTCCTCTTCATGGTGCCAGGACCACCAGGTATCCGGCCGTCCCTGGCCATCCAGCACACCGGGGCCGGTCACAGCCAGATCGGTTTCGTCACAGGCATACAGCAGCGCCGAATAATTGTAACAGGGGGTGCCTTCCCAGTGGGAAAACACCACCGGATAATCACCCGTGTCCACCCGGGGCAGAAACCGCAGCACCGAAGCGGGACTTTGCAGGTGCAGTTCCACATGGCTGCGCAGGCGCAGCGCCCCGGTAAGAAAAACACCCCGAGGCACCTCCACCCGGCCCCCGCCGGCTGCGGCCACCCGGTCAATGGCCTGCTGGATGGCGGCAGTCTGGGGTGTGCGGGCGCCCGGCACCGCGCCACAGCGGCAGATGTTCAGGCTATAATTCGGAATCTGAGGTGGACGGATCCGGGCCAGAATTTCCCGTTCCAAAGCATCAACGTTCATAGTATTTCCTTTTGCGTGTTTTCAAGAACGGTTCCGTGTTCCGTCGGCTGTTCCCTCAAACCGGGGGTCAGGGTACTCCTCCAGGCAGCGCAGCAGCAGGGTCACGGCGTCCCCCGCAAACACAACCTGCACCAGCAGACTGCCGGTGCGCTCTCCCAGCAGGCAGACCTGCACCAACAGGGTCCGGTCGTCCTTCCAGGCAGCGGAAACCGCGCAGGGAATCTGTGTTTCCGCGAAGCTGCCGCAATGGCAGCTGCCCGCTCCGAAGTCCAGCACCACCGTGCCGGAGGAATAGCACAGCTCCAGGGTTCCGCCGGCGTCGCCGCTGCGCAGGGTCATCTCCCGAAGGCCGGCGGGACCGTGCAGGCGGTAGGTGCCGTCGTGCCCGGCGGCAGAGCCCGGCCAGGGGATTCCGGCCACCGGCGCCAGGGTCAGCGCCTGCACCCGCTCGCGCAGGGCAGCCCAGGCCGGGGGATTTTCCGGCAAAGGGTCCGGGGCAAGCCGGGGCCACAGGCAGGTCCACAGCCCGTCCAGAATCAGCTGCACCCCGCCCTGGCGGCCCTGGGTGTCGGCAGTGGTAACCACCAGCAGGTCCTTGTCCGGCAGGCAGATGGAAAGCTGCCCGCCCATGCCGTACAGGCACCAGCCGTTGTGGGACAGCCGCCAGAACTGGTAGCCGTACCCCTGGGCGAAATCCCATTCGCCGCCGGCATTGTTGGCTTCGGTATCAATCTGGCGGCACAAAGCCTGCCGCAGATAGCCGGCGGGCAGCAGCTGCCGCCCGCCCCACCGGCCCTCTGCGGCCAGTAGACGCAGCAGGCGCAACATATCCCGGGGGCAGGCCAGCAGCCCCGACCCACCCTGGGGGATTCCCATGGGATCCCCCAGGCAGTAGGCTTTGGGGGAAAAGCCGATCTCGTCCAGGCATTTCCGGCACAGATAAGGCAGCAGTTCTTCCCCGCTCAACCGGCCTACCAGGGCACAGAGCACATGGGTGGCGCTGGTGTCATAGGCAAAGAACCGTCCGGGGGCATGGTCTGCCGGAGCGGTAAAGAAACTGCCCACCCAGTCGGGGCCGGGATGGTCCTTGTAGGTAGTACGTCGGTAGGGGGTGGCCATGCACAGCATCTCCCGGATGGTCAGGGCGGCCAGTTCGGGAGTGGGACCAGCGGGAGGCAGTTTGTCCGGAAAATACCGGCATATGGGGTCATCCAGGCAAAGCCGGCCTTCCTCTTCCAGCAACCCGATAGCCAGGGAAACCAGGCTCTTGGTCTGGGAAAACATACGGTGCAGGGTCTGGGGGCCAAAGGGTTTCCAGTAGGCTTCCAGCACGAGCCTGTCCCTCCGCATGACAAGCAGGCTATGCATGGCCAGGCCTCGCTCCTCCCAGAAATCCAGCACACTATGCAGGGCCTCGCTGGGTATGCCCACGGATTCGGGGGTAGCGGTGCGCAGCGCGGGGGCGCTCATCGGGCAGCGGCCTCGGCGCGGCGCCGGGCTTCAAAGGCGATGAACTTTTCGTCACCGGGCATGATGGGGTCATACTCCTTGGTGAATATCTCCACCCGGGGGAAATCCTTTGCCAGGGCATCGGCTTTCCGGGCCAGCAGATATTCGGCATAGGCCATCATGCAGACGCCCACCCCCTTCTGTTCATCGGCTACCACATCTTCCGACAGGTAGTATTCCACTGTACCCTTGCGGCGCAGGTTTCCTGCCGGGCCCAGACCGGCCCCCTTGCAGATGCCGTTCAGGCTGACCTGGCCGTTGCTGATGGTAAACTTGCGCAAGGCAATACCCATAAGCACCTGTTCCCCGCTGCGGCGATAGGTTTCATCGGACAGAACGCCCAGGCGGGCCCCTTTCAGCAGGCTGTACGCCACCATCAGGGAACCACTGGTTTCCAGATAGTTGCCATGCACATTAGGCAGGGCCGGCAGCTGATAGAACAGCCCGCTGTCCCGATCCTGCCAGCGCAGGATACCGTCGATGCCTTCCTTCCACAGGGCCGCCAGTTCCCGCCGGTCCTCGGCTCGCTCTTCCGGGAAAAGGTCGTAGATATCGGCCAGCGCCATCAGGTACCACCCCAGGGCCCGCAGCCAGATGTTAGGGGACAGGCCGGTTTCTTTGTCTGCCCAGAAAGCCTGGCGGGATTCGTCCCAGGCATGGTAGTACAGGCCGGTCTTGGGGTCGTACAGATGAGCGCGGGCGTTGCGGAACTGCAGCATCACATCGTCCAGGCGGCTGCCATCCCCGAACTTGCGTTCATAGGTCACATAGTACGGCAGGCCCATGTACAGTCCGTCCAGCCAGACCTGATTGGGATAGATGCCTTTGTGCCAGAAACTGCCGCTGGCCGTGCGGGGCTGGTGGCGCAGCTGGTCTTCCAGTGTTTCGATTGCGGTGCGGTATTTTGGATTTCCGGTCCGGTCGTACAGTTCAAACAGGACACGGCCGGTGGGGATGTAATCCAGGTTGTATTCCTTCTGGTCGTAGCAGCGGATAGCGCCTGTGTCGTCGATATAACGGTCAATGAAGCGTTGGATGGTATCCCGGAACACTTCTTCGCCAGTGGCCCGGTACAGGGCAGAAAGTCCGATCAGGACACAGCCATCCTCATAGTTCCACATATTGCGGTCGGTACGGCTGAATACCGCGGCGTACTGCCGAAGGTAGCGATCATACAACATAAAAATTCTCCAGTCAAAGGTATGTGGGTGGACGGCGGACGGTTCAGCGCCGGCGCCAGCGGGCGAAAGAGAACTCTCCGCGATAGTTGGAAGAGTTGCAGTGTGGGTATTTCAGGGGGATATACTCCCGGTCAGTCAGGGTGCAGGGACGGTCCTGGGTGTAAATGTACATGTGCTTGGCATCCCATAGCACGATTTCATCCCGGGCATCACCGGTGAGGTCGATGACCTCGGCGCACATGTCTGGATGGCCGTCCGCCGGGAACCGGACCACCTGGTCCCCTTCCCCGTCAATCAGGCCTCCCAGTTCGGGGTTACCATTGAGCAGGATCAGCTCAGTGCCATCCCCCTGCCAGTTGACCGGGGCAATGACGTTGCCGTTGCACTTGGGTTCCTGGTGCCAGATTTCTCGCCCTTTGCAGTCGTAGAGATAGACAATGCCCTGGTTTTCCCAGTAGGTAGTGGTGCAGATCTGCAGGCCGGGACGGTCGGGGCAGTAGTTGGCCACACTGATGCGCTGGCCGTGACCGTTGATGTCCCGGGCGCGGATGTTGCCCTGCTTGTCCACGATCATGAACCCTTCCCACCCGGACACAATGGCAATAAGGTCATCATCCACATCGGGGTCAAACCGGCCGATAACGATCTCGTCGGTGTGGTCGGTACTGATGGGCAGCTGCCAGACCAGCTTGCCATCGCTGCTGATCATGTTGTAACAGCTGAAGATTTCGTCCTTGCCGTCCCCGTTGAAGTCGTAGGCGTAGGGAAAATGGCCGGTGTTGTTGTGGGTAAACTTCCACAGCAGGTTGAACTGATCGTCATACACCCACAGCCGGGCATAGCGGTCCTTGATGAGGATATCACTGGGGTGATCCTTGCCGGACACGTTCACGATGCGGATGGCATCCACATTCAGGCGGTCGAAGGCATGCTTCTGGAACTCGATGCCCAGGATCTGATCCGCCGGGTCGTCGTTGAAGGGGGTGGGCATAGACCGCAGCTCCCGGCCGGTGCGGCCGTCCAGAATCTTGAGATGGAAGTCCTGGGCCACAATGACCTCGTCAATGCCGTCATTGTTGATGTCGTAAATCTGGAAGGGCAGGTCACAGGTGGTATCCTGGTTGACCGCCAGGGCAGAGGGTTCCCCGGTCTGCCAAAGCACTCGACCGGTTTCGATACTCACGGCGGTCAGGCAGCTGATGTTGCAGTAGCGTTCCTTGAACACCCGTTTCTGGTGCTGGGCAATGACGAAATACCAGTCGGTGCCGCCGGTGAGGTGGCCGAAACGAATCTGGCGGGAAGCGCCGAAGTTTTCCAGGTTGATGATCTTCCACAGTTTGGGCTGGGCATACAGGCGGCGTTTTTCCGCCACACGTGCCGCCCGGGCGTCCCGCCGGGCGGTGAAAGCCGCTGCGGCTTCGGGGGTGGCGGTCACCAGAACGTCGGTGTACTGCGCCGGCATGTAGGCAGCCAGCGCCACTTTGCCGGTGGCGTAGCGCTCATCCTGCGTTTCCAGCAGAAGCCGGCCGTTTACGCTGCAACGCAGGTGCGCGCCGCAGCAGCTGGCTTCCAGGGTGTACAGGGTGTCGCAGTCATAGGCAAAATCGCATTGGGCCAGCAGGGTGCGTTCTTTCTTTTCCACCCGGTAAAGCTGGGCTTTGCCGTTGTTGAGGAAAAAGGCATAATGCATCAGAGAGGTCTGATACCGGAACAGAAGACCGGCTTCCTCGGTGGTACACAGGGCCCGCATCCGCACCCGGAAGGTATAGTCGCCCCAGTCCTCGTCCCCGGCGGTGAGCACCGGGCAGACGTTGTGGGTCAGGGGATTGCGGACCCGCATCTGCTCCATATAATGCACACCGTCACAGGCGGTGACGATCCAGTTGGGGCCACGGTAGTTGCAGTTGGTGATGGGATCGTACCAGCCGCCGGTGTACCCGGGCTGCTGTACGAAGTGGTATTCGCCCATGGCCGAATGTTCCCGGTCAAAAGGCAGCGGCCCGATGGAAAACGAGCGGAAGTCGTCCTGAAACAGAACGGTTGGCTGCGCCATTGTTTTGCCTCCCTTGCCAAAATCATGCAAAATATATGCAAAAAAGAAGCTGCGTCACGCAAGTAAGAAAAACTTTCCCCCCCCGTGGCGCAGCGTCGGTTCAGTTGGGCGTGCGCCCAGACTTAGCGTATGGTGCCTTGCTTACTTGTTGGCCAGGTACTCCGCCTGGTAGCCGTCGATTGCTTCGGCCCAGCCGTTGACGCAATCCTGTGCGGTCATGTCGCCCATCAGGACAGCCTGGAAGTCGGCGGTCATATCGTCGGTGATGAAAGTGGAGAAGTCGGTCAGCCAGTACGGGTTATCGATCTGGTAGTAGTTGGGATCGGTCAGGTAGCTGGCGTACAGCATCATTTCGGGATCGCTGGAATACCAATCCTGTTCCTGAACCTGGACGTTGCAGGGAACGCGGCCCAGCTGGCGGCACAATTCGCCTTCCACCTCGGCGCTCAGCAGCTGATCAATGAGCCACACGGAGCCGCTGTAGTCCTTGTCCTCGCCCTGGTTGGGGATGCAGTAGATGTTGGGCTGCAGACCGGAAGCGAAGTAGTGGCCCTGGTCGTTGGCCAGAACGCGGGCGGCGGCAAAGTTGCCTTCACCCAGGTTCTCCAGATGGGTGGCTTCGGAAGAAGAGTTGTGAATGATATACATGGAGACGCCGGAACCGAACTCGGCCACGATCTGGTCGAAGTTGTTGTTGATGGAGTCGCCGGAGACCCAGTTGTTCTTATAGATGTTGGCGTAGGTGTCCAGTGCTTCGGCAAAGGCGGGATCGCTCAGGATGCAGTTGCCCTCGTCGTCGAACCAGGAGCCTTCATAGCCCAGGCCGTCGGTGTAGGTCCACAGCCAGGCAACCAGGCTGTCGTACGGACGCACGCCGCGCAGGCTGTAGAAGTACTTGGAGTTGGCGGGATCGGCAAACTGTTCGCACAGCTGCAGGAATTCGGACTGGGTTTCGGGCGGGGTGATGTTATTTTCCTCAAAGTCCTTCACATTGTACCAGGCCACTTCCTGGTTGTAGGCGAAGGGCAGGCCGTACAGCACGCCGTCGCCCAGGGTGCGGGTGCCTTCCAGCAGCTGATCGTCGATATACTGGTAGTTGGTGATCTGGTCCACATAGTCATCCAGAGGCAGCAGGGAATCCTGTGCGGTGAAGGCCGCAATGTTGGAGAAGCCCAGGCTGACCACGTCCGGCATGGTGTTGGTGGAGACAGCCATCTGGAACTGCTGCTGGAAGTCGGCGAAGGAGAAGCTGGTATACACCACTTCGTACTGGTCCTGGCTGGCGTTCAGCTCTTTGAAGTAATCCTCAAAGTAGGCGTCGGTCACCGGATCGGCAGAGTGATACCAGAACTGCAGGGTTTTCTTTTCGCCGGTGGAGGCAGTGGAGGCGGTGGAGGCCGCTTCGTCGGTGGCGGTGCCCGCGGTGGACGCGGAGCTGCCGGAACCACCGCTGCAACCGGTCAGCAAAGCAGCAAACATGGCCATGCTCAGCACGCCGGCGGTCCATTTGGTCAATTTCATGTGTATGTCCTCCTTGTTCTTCTATTGTCAGGCGTTCTGATCCGAACGCCCGTTTCCTTGGGTGGGGGCCTTATCCCTTCACGGCGCCGGAAGTGGCACCGCCGGACAGGTGCTTCTGGATGAAGGCAAAGATGATGATGACGGGCAGCAGGGCGATGACGCAGCCGGCGGCCAGCAGACCGTAGTCGGTGCCGTATTCACCCTGGAAGACGTTCAGTGCCAAGGGCAGGGTGTACTTGGTACGGTCGGTGATGAAGGCGGTGGCGTAGACGTACACGTTCCAGGCATTGATGAAGGCGTAAGCGCCGGTGGCCACGATGCTGGGCAGCATAACCGGGATCAGAATGCGGAACACCGCGCCCAGCAGGGTGCAGCCGTCCACCTGGGCGGCCTCTTCCAGCTCGTTGGGAACCGAGTTGTAGTAGCCCATCATCATGAACATGCAGAACGGCAGGTTGGTGCAGGTGCAGATCAGCACCAGGCTCCACAGGTTGTTGATCAGGTTCAGGCTGACCATGGTCTGGAACAGCGGGATCATCAGCACAACGGCGGGCAGCATCTGGGTGACCAGCATGAGCACGTAGACGACCCCTTTGCCCCGGAATCTGTAGCGGCTCATGGCGTAGCCGGCCAGCAAGCTCAACAGGGTGACGAAGACGGTGGTCAGGATAGCCACAAAGAAGGTGTTCTTGACGTTGTTGCCAAATCCCATCTTCTGGAACAGGTAGATGTAGTTTTCAAAGGTGGGATTCTGGGGCCAGTACTGGATGGGGATGCTCAGCACGTCCACGCTGTCCTTCAGCGAGGTGTTCACGATCCAGTAGAAGGGGAACAGGGTGAACACCAGAAAGACGGCCAGCGGCAGGTACAGCAGCAGCACGCGGGAGCCCGCGGCAGACAGATTGCGCTTGAATTTGGTATCCATATTGTGCGGCCTCCTTTATACGTTTTTGCCCATTTTGCCGAACTTGATATACACGAACGCCACAACCAGCATGATGATGGTGGACACCACCGCCAGAGCGGAAGCGTAGCCGTAATCGTAGCTGTTGGTGAAGGTGCGCATGGTGTACAGTGCCAGGGTGGTGGTTCCGCGGTTGGGACCACCGTCGGTCAGGGCAATGATCAGGTCAACGGCGTTGAAGGTCCAGATGCAGCGCAACAGGGTGGTGAAGATGATGGTGTCCTTGATCATGGGAATGGTGATGCGGAACATCATGGTGGGGGCGTTGGCGCCGTCGATGCGGGCGGATTCGTACAGGTCGTCGGGAATGCTGACCAGCGCGGACATAAAGCTGATGGTAAAGAAGGGAATGCCGCGCCATACGTTGGCAATACAGGCGGCCAGCATGGCCATGGATGCGCTGGAGAACCAGGATATGTTGGTATCGATGAGCCCCACACGCTGCAGCAGGTCATTGATGACGCCGTAGGTCTGGCCCAGCATCAGGTTCCAGATGATACCGACCATCAGGCCGGCAACAGCCCAGGGCACCAGGGCCAGGGCGCGGACGATGCCGCGGCCTTTGAACTTGCGGGTCAGCAGATAGGCCAGCCAGAATCCCAGCACGCACTGGAACACCACGCTGATCACGGCGTACACCAACGTGTTGCCCAGCGTGCGCCAGAACAGGTCGTCCTTGGTAAAGATCTGGATGAAGTTTTCCAGGCCGATGAAATGACGGTCATTGGGCTTGGTGATCTTGTATTCTTCCACGCTCATGATGAACACGTTGATGATGGGCCAAATCATGAAGACCAGCACAAAGGCCAGCATAGGGGCCAGCATCAGGTAAGGCGTTGCCAGCTTGCGGTAATGCAGGCGCATGCCCTTTTTGGAAACAGCGGAGATGGCGGTTTGGTCCTTGCTCATGGGTTTCTTCCCTCCGTTTTTGCTTTCTTGTGCGGGGTGCTTACTCCACCCGCAGCAAAACCTTCATAATGTTGCCGTCGTTGTGCTGCAGCACCTCGAAGGCATCGGCGGCGTCGGCCAGGGCGTACTCCCGGCTGACCAGTTTTTCCACGTCCACCAGACCGCGGCACAGGATGTCCACCACCTGTTCAAAGTCGGCGGTGTAGGCGTTGCGGCTGCCGTAGACGTTCAGTTCCTTTTTCAGCAGGATGGAATGGAGGAAGGTGGTTTCGCGCTTGCCGTTGCCGATGAGGATGATGGTGCCGGCGAAAGCCGCCTGCTGGATGCACTGCAGGAAGGTCTGGGGCAGACCGCAGCATTCCACACAGACATCAAAGCCGTTGCCGCCGGTGATTTCGGCGGTAAAGCGGTCCACATCCTCCTGAGAGGCGGAATTGACCGTGCCGGCGGCGCCCATTTCCCGGGCAACGGCCAGGCGGCCGTCCAGAATATCGGCCATGTACACTTCGGCACCGATAGCCCTGGCGCTGAGCATGGCAAACATGCCGATGGGGCCGGCTCCCACCACCAGAACCTTGTCCCCGGCTTTGACATGCCCGCGGGAGATTCCGTGATGGCCGATGCAGAAGGGCTCCACCAGGGCCAGCTGGCGGGCGCTCAGGCCGCGGCCCGGCACAATGCGGGAAACAGGCATGGTGATGTAATCCTGAAAGGCACCGTCCCGCTGCACGCCCATGGTCTGGTTGTCGGTGCAGCAGTTCACAAAACCGCGCCGGCAGGAATAGCAGTGCCCACAATTGAAGTACGGGTTGCAGGTGACAATGTCGCCGGGGTTCAGACCGCGGTCATTTTCCGGCACGGAGACGATCTGGGCACTGAACTCATGACCGGGGACGCGGGGATAGGTGGTAAAGGGCTGGTTGCCGGTAAAGCTGGCCAGGTCGGCGCCGCAGATCCCGCAATACTGTACCTTCAGCAGCGCTTCTCCGGCACCGGGAACGGGCTGCACGGCGTCTTTGCGAACTTCGACGATTCCCGGTTCCTTGATCACAACTTGATTCATCGTTTGTGTTTCCTCCCTGTGGAATTCTCTTGCTTAACTGCCTTCAGGCCGCCTGCCATTCCCTCCGGCTCCGGCGGTCAAGGTCATCTTCTATCTAGATTATAGCCACATCTTTTGCCCGATTGGAAATATCAACCCAACTATCACGGTATAACTGCAAAGTTATGGAGCCTAAAAAACACTTTACAAAGCGATTTTTTGCTTCTATAATAATAATACTTGCCAAAGGTGGTGGAAAAATATTGTGAAAAATACCATGTTCGACCAACTGAACTATCTGATGGTGTTGGCAGAGGAACAGAATATCACACGTGCAGCCGACCGTTTGTTCATTTCGCAGCCGGCGCTGACCGTATACCTGAACCGGCTGGAGCGGGATCTGGGAGTACGGCTGTTTGACCGCAGTACCAACCCCATCCGCATTACCGAAGCCGGCACCTATTATATCTCCGAGCTGGAAAAAATCTGCAACATGCAGGACCGCCTGGCCCGGGACCTACTGCAGTTCAACAGCGACCCGGACCTGAAGCTGAACCTGGGGATCGGGCGAAACCGCGGCACCATCTGGCTGCCCATGACCCTGCCCCGGCTGCAGCGAATGTTCCCGGACGCCGAGATCAGCGTATCCGAGGACCGGGACGTAAATATGATCGAGAAGGTACTGCACGGAGTGCTGGACATGGCCGTGGTAGAAACCTATGTGTATAACGCCAAGCTGTCCTATCTGCGCCTGCCCCAGGAATTCCACCTGTTTTTGGTCCCCCGCAGCATTCCGCTCATGAAATCTTACGATCTGACAGGAAACAGCATGACCCATCCCCTGGATGTGGATGCCGAACGGCTGAGCAACGAGCTGTTCATCTGCCCTAGTGTCAAGGGCAGTATGAATCGCCATACCCAATGGATGTGCACCGCCTACAATTTCCATCCCAAGCGTACCATGTTCATTTCCAACGCGGTAACCGTTTATCAGATGGTGGCCAACGGCATGGGCATTGCTTTTGAGAACGCAGCCTATTCCCATTTTGTCCACACAGAGGAAAAGCCGGTCTTTGTCATGCCCGGCGGCAGCCCCACATCCTTCCGAATCTATGTGGTATTCAACGCCAAACGCATCACTCCCCTGCACCGCACCTTCATGCAGCTGCTGCACGACGCCATCGGCGAAACCTTGTACGGCCGCAAGTTCGAGATGGAGTACATGTAATCCCTTTCTCAGATAAACAAAAAAGTGCTCGCTCCCCTGACGGGGAACGGGCACTTTTTCACATCTTTTGTAGCCAGAACAGCAACCAGTTATAAATCGCCTTTGCACATAATTCTTTTCACTGAAAGTTGCCGCAAAGACCTCTCATAACACGATTCTTATGAATCAGTATTCTGCGTCGTCGCCCTCTGCAGGGCTGATGCCATACTTTTTGATGCAGCGCCACAGGGTCGTTTTGCTGATTCCCAGTTCCTGGGCCACCTTGGTCCGATTGCCATGGTATCGGCGCAGAAGCTCTGCAATCTGGTCAGCTCTGCGGTCCCGGTAGCGCACAATCTCCTTGGTACAGGGGTCCAAACGGGGGCTGACCTGTTCCAGCTGGCTGCGCAGAAAGACTTCATCCACCGTACGCTTTTGGGTCATCAGAACCGTGCGCTCACAGATGCTGCTGATCTGGTCCAGATTGCCGGGCCAGTCGTACTCCTGTAAAAATTTCCGTGCCCCCTGGCTCAGCCTTACAAACCGTTTGTATCGCTGCTGCCACAGGTCCAGGTAATGGTCTATCCATTCGGGAATATCCTCCCGCCGCTGCCGCAGGGGCGGAACCTGCAGACTCAGCGCCGTAAGAGCATAATAAAGCTCTCCGCGAAAGCTGCCTTTCTCCACCATGGCAACGAGGTTGGCTCCGGTGGAAGCTATGACCCGCACGGTTGCCTGGCCAGGCCGGTTGCTGCCATTGTGCCAGAACTTGCCCCGGATCAGGCAAAACAGTTTATACTGGGTTTCATAGGGCAGGGCATCCACATGGGCCAGATACAGCGTTCCGTTCTCCGCCAGTTCTGCCATGCAGGGATTGTCCCGGCGGCTGGTGTAATTGCCAAAGAGCATAGCGTCCACCGTTTCGGGCGGCCAGGCACTGCAATCCACAGACACAAAGGCATTGGCGCGCAGCAGGCTTTCATTGTGCAGACACTGGGCCAGCAAACCCTTGCCGGTGCCGTTTTCTCCCTGCAGAAGAACCGGTGTACTATACCGGGCAATGCGCTTGCCAAGATCCACCAGCTTGCGTGTGACCGCGCTGCAGCAGACATAATTCTGAAATCTGCATCCCGCAATGCAGCCCCGCTGGTACAATTCCCGGCGCAGCTCACTGTCCATACGGATAATGCGGTCGCCTTCCTGCAGGGTCAGCAGAACACCGTCGCTACCTCCGTCCACCCGGATGGGATTGATGCTCACCATCAGTGCCCGGTCCTGTTCGCCAGGCACCACCGTATAGCTTTCCTGCCCCTGAAGCAGCGCCGCTTCCAGGGCGCCGGGGTCCAGGGCAGGCAGCAGTTCGGTCACCGGATGACGCAGAACCCGATCCGGTTCCGGCTCTAACAGCCGGTACGCCGCCGCATTGGCCCGGCGGACCGTTCCTTCCCGGTCTACCTGAAGCATACCGCTCTGGGCGCTGTCCAGCATGACATTAATCTCGGCGCTATTTCGTTTTTCCTGGTCAATGGCCTGGCTGGACAGATTTGCCATCTCCAGAGCCGCCCGCAAACTGTCCGGCCCAGCCGGCAAAAAACGGCTGGGCACTCCCAGTTGCCGGGCCTGCTCACAAACAGTGCGGCCCCCAATCAGCGCCAGAGCCCCCTCTGCCACGGCATTGGCTACCGCTTGGGTCAGCTCGGCCCGGTCCTGCACCAGGTACGGAACCAGGCGTACCCCAAATAGTTCATTGAAGGCCGACAGGTCCGGAAACATATTGGCAATTCCCACCAGCCCCAGCACCGGGCAGTCGACGCCCAGTGTCTGTTTGAGTTCGTTCACCGGGCGGGCAATCTCCTGCATGGTGGCACGAATTTCCACCAAGGGCAGCGACACGCACCGGCGGAGCAGCGTTGCCTGCAGACCGCGGGCGATGATCAGGTCGCACCCCTGCTGCTGCAAGGTACTGGCCCGCTGCACCACCCGGTCGGTGGAGATGTATTCCACACATAGCGGTGTCAGGTGTGGAAAATCAGGCAACATGGACGTCAAAAGTTCACAGCTGTCCGGATAAGGCGCAAAAATGGCAATTTTGGCCATGGTGGAGCATCCTCCTGTGCGGCCCGCAGGCCGTTCTTTTACCTACAAAAGTAACAGCCTCACCCCGGTTTGTCAACCATTCGCCTTACCGGCCCAGCTTCAGCCCGGTGAGGTGCTCATAAAACTTGGCAATGGCGCTGTGGTCATTCTGACCGCAGCCGTTGTTGTGCAGCCACTGCAGTACTTCCTGCACTTCGGCGGTCATGGGCAGGGGGGACCCTACCATGTGGGCACAGTCCAGGGCATTTTTCAGGTCCTTGATGTGCAGATCGATCCGGAACCCGGGCTTATCATTGCCTTCCAGCATCATGGGCGCCTTGGCGTTCATGACAGTGCTGCCGGCCAGACCGCCTTTAATGGCCTGGAACACTAGTTCGGGGTCTACCCCCGCCTTCTGGGCCAGGGTCAGGGCTTCCGCCAGGGCTTGGATATTGCAGGCCACAATGATCTGGTTGGCCAGCTTGGTGGTGTTGCCGGCGCCCACTTCACCACAGCGCACCACACTGGAACCCATGGCGCTCAGCAGCGGCTTGTAGCGGTCAAATACTTCCTGTTTGCCGCCCACCATGAAGGACAGAGTCCCGTCAATAGCCTTGGGCTCACCGCCGGACACCGGTGCATCCAGCATCTCGATGCCGCGCTGGACCAGCGCCGCGGCTACCTCTTTGCTGGCCAGGGGATTGATGGAACTCATATCGATATACACGCTGCCCGGATGCATATGGGCAGCCACGCCGTCCTCCCCCAGCATGACCTGCTTGACCTGAGGGGAGTCCGGCAGCATGGTCAGTACCACATCGCAGGTTTCCCCGATCCGCTTGTTCTCGGCCTTCTGGGCGCCCAGGGCCACCAGTTCATCGGCAGCCTTGTTGAAGCTGCTAACCGTCAGGTCATATCCGGCTTTGAGCAAATTTTTGGCCATAGGCTTGCCCATAATCCCCAGACCGATCATTCCGATTTTCATACAATGCACCTCTTTCACGGGCCGCTGCAGGGCGGCTGTATTGGTTTTGGCTTTATTATAAAAAAGCCGCCTGCCAGCGGCAAGACGCAATCTGCACAAATTCCGTGCCGGATTTTGCCAAGGCCGCCGAAATTTCAATTTTTGAAATCAGTATTTCATTTTATGGAACATTCTGTCCGTTTTTCCTGCCGCAGAATCGGCAGCGGATATATGGATGCACTATCAAAACCACCCGCTTAGCCGGTGGCTTGAGTAAGCCCTAGAAGGGCATCGTACCGGCAAGCTTCTCAAGAGGCACTGAAAAATCCGCCACTTGCATCATTTGCCCTACAGCCCGTAAACGGGCGCTGTTTATCCAAGATCAGCTTTCTTGACAATAGTAAAGTTGTTGATTTTTTCTCGCTTCGCTCGACGCTTGGAGCTAAAGCTTTTTTACTCTCCCCAGCAGAGCTGGGAGCTCTCATTTTGCTAAAGCATACAAAAGAATAAGGGCAAGGACGTTTCCGTCCTTGCCCTTATCTGGCGGAGCATCAGAGATTTGAACTCTGGCGGCGCTGTTAACGCCCTATCGCATTTCGAGTTTTGTGTCCCCAATGCCCTTTGTGCTCCCCCAGGGTCAAAACAGGCCGTTTCGTCCCGCCCATTTTGGCCACGCCACGCGAATTTTCCGGGCACTCTCCCATAAAACCGCGTGGGTACAAGTAAAAGTATAGTACCACCCCTTGGGGCGAAAAGCAACGCCTTCCGGGAAAAATGCAAGATGCCGTGCAAGATAACCGGCAGGGCATTTGGCCCGCCGGGGCTGGTTCCGGCTTTTTGTCCCGGCGCAAAATTTCCCCGCAGGCGAGAAAATCACTCCAAAATTCAAGAATCTTGTCGTACAGATACGGTTTCTCCGGGTCCGAATATCATCAAAGGAGAATCCAACCATGAACGAACAAACCATTACACAGGACCGGCTGGCAAAGGAAATCGACACGCTGCTGGCGCCCTATCCCGATCCCATGAGCCGCAACGACTTCCGCATCGCCTGCCACATTGGCACCCGCACCTCGCTATACCTGCTCCAGAGCGGGCTTGTGCCCTGCCTCCACACCGGCAAGCGCACCCGTTGCTACAAGATCGCCAAAGCAGACGTGGCCGCCTACCTGCGCCGCCGTCTCACCGAACCGGAGCATTACGCTCCTCCCAGCGGGTGGTATAAGAACTATCCCCAGCACAAACCGCCCGCCGTATCCCTGACCCGCACTCTCGACTACGAGATCGCCAGCCGTCTGCTCCTCCGCCGCCATCTGGAACAGCAGCTGGCCGACGCCCCCGACGTACTGACCGTAGAGCAGATCGCCCGCTTCACCGGCTACACACCCCACACGGTCAGCCGTTGGTGCACTGAGGGCCGCCTGCGCACCATCCGGCGCCGCCCACGGTTTATGGTGCCGAAAACCTGGCTATTGGACTATCTGGTATCGGATGATTATAACAGGATCACGAGGAAGAGTGGGAAACATTATGGGATGATACAGGAGGTGGAACAAAACATCAGTCCCAACAAGGGATAATCCATTCTACTCTGCCAAAAATGCATGGCCGCATAATAATGCTGCCATGCATTTTTCACAATCATTCTTTGCTACAACTACCCAAAACCACTTTATTATAAGTACATCCTACGAAGCTGCTCAAAAGCTTCTTCCTTACTCATCGGGACACCAATCTGTTCCAGATTTAAATTTTCCTCTTCCATTCTCTTCAGGAATTCGGCTATATCTGCTTGAATTACATTTCCGACATCAATTTTCGCATTCTGCGGAACGATCTGTAGCAGTCTAAAGACATCCAGCTTGTGCTTTCGAAAATCGTGACTGTTTACATGTTCACCTGCTTCTTTTCTGCGACGCAAATCCAGCCAAGCGTACATTTTGAAAGGGATTAAACATTCTGCTCCCAAGAGTGTAACTCCCTCAACCTGCGTACGCCCCTGCATCATCAACCTGTAGTAATTATCATCCAGTAGGATAGCGGAAAGACTTGAGGTCTCATCATCAATATGGATTGGTATGATGCCCTGCGGTGTTTCAAGGTGGTAATCCGGGTTACGGGAAAACAGCTCCATCTGAACCGGGAAATCCGGCCTCTGCGGTTCCGTGAAGCGGTAAAAATGAACCGACTCGCTATTTTTCCAGCCGCAGCGATATCCACCCATCTTGATGTATTCCCAGAACTTGTGCCCGAATCCTGGGAAATCGCCCTCCAACACAAGAATCATATCAATATCTTTCGTAGCACGAAAATCCAAACCAGCTTCCGTCAACAGTACATCACAGGCCGCACCGCCAATGACCGTATAGCAATCGGGAAACTCTCGGAACTGTTCCACAAATGATTTCATACCCTTTACCATTCTATTTCCTCCAGCATCATTTCCAGTTCTCCTTGAACTCTTTCATCCGTGCTCCGCCTTAAAGAGCAGTACAAAGAAATTTTATCAACTCTTCCTTTTTTGGCAAATGGTTCAGGTGAATATTTCCACAATTCCAGCTGGACACAACCATCCGTGTTCTCCCACACCGGGTCCACCACCGTAAAAGCCTGCGCAGAGATTTTCTTTTTATCACAAGCGTATACCTCCATATGCGGAGGATTCAGCATCGAGTACTCTGACAAACAGCTTTCTCCTGCAAGCCACACGGCGTCCGGTAGATCCTGGCTTCGGATTACCACCCGTTTCTGTACTGGATCAATCAGATCTTCTTGGACAATTTTCTTTAGGTCTGCCATTGGATTCAACAATATCGGACTGCGCAGACTATCTCTTTTTTGCAATACTCCTAGCGCATCTAACTGTTCTATCGCCCGGGTAATACTGGTTCTGGTCAGGTTCAACTGTTCTGCCAGATTGCTCTTACTAATTCCAAGCGATGTTCTGTGGTAAAACAGATACAGAAATACTTGTTGCGCCGTTGCCTGAAGTCGTCCATAGGACACGCTTTCTTTTCTAAACGCATGCTTTCGCAAACTAATGCTCAGAAAAGGCAGATACACCTGGTTAGGCAACATAATAAAAGGAATCCCCTTCTCTGTCATAGCCTTGCGCTGGTATGGTGTCATGCTTGATAGGTTCAGAGCCACCGTCATATTTGCTGCCTTTGCTATTTTTTCCACCTGTCCGGCAATCTGCTGGATGTTAAACCTTCCATCCAACTGCATAGTCACCAGCATAAACTTGACAGAACCAGTCGAAACAACATCAAAGTTTCTTCCGTATACCAAGTACAGCGGGAGCTGATTTTTTCCCTCCCAAGGAGTTATCTGAATCGGAATGCCGAGCATTTGTTCCAGTTGGATCGACTCCATAGATGCTCCTCCCTTTTACTCTACGAATTCAATTTCGCTAATAACATTTTTTTAATAATAACATATTTTATGTGATTATACAATAACATGTTATCTTCTTATTGTATTATTACTCTTTATCATCTATTTTCTGAAGAAATCCGCCAAAGAATCAATCTATGTCGCCATTTATTGTAAGTATAACTTTGAATGATTGGCGAAGTCTGTATAACAAGGCCCAGCTTTTTCTAATCATTATTCTAATAATCATAATTAGCAAATAATTAGAAGCCTAAAAAACCGGTTGATATCCTGTAGAAATAGATTCGTACTTCCGGCCATTACACAACTTTGAGCGTTATTGAATTAATGAGCGGATAAATTACTCTATCCCGCATTCCGGGTCGCTCCAAAATCACCACTCTATTCTCTTTTTTCAGAAGGCCTCCCTGCCATTAATAGCCTTTTTCCCTGTTTCGCCATACCATTAATAGGCAGGCGGCGTTCATATCAAAGCCAGCGTTGTCTGGTTCAATCAGCATCTACCCGTTTTGCTTTGCCAACCTTTGCTCCTCCCCTTGCAATCACATAAAAAATCTTGTAGGATAAAAACAGCAAATTGCCGCAAAGTGAGGGAGCGCCAAGTGCTGTATCAGGAACGAGAAAATTATATTTTGCAGCAGCTTCAACTTCAGTCCACCGTCAAGGTCAGCGAGCTGAGCCGCCAGCTGCATATTTCCGTAGATACCGTGCGCCGGGACCTCAAGACCATGGAGCAGAGCGGGCACATCCGCTGCGTGCGCGGCGGCGCCTGCCTGCCGGAATCCCGGGTTCTGTTTTCCGATTTTACGGGGCGGGAGATCATCCACAGCGACCTCAAACGGGAAGCTGCCCGCAAAGCCCTTTCTTATATCAAGGAGAAAGATGTGGTAGCGCTGAACTCCGGTACCACCAACACCATCGTCGCCCAGGAGATGGTGGCTGCCGGTCTGCGCTGCACCGTTGTGACCAACAACTGCGCAGCCCTCAATGTGCTGATGCAGTCCCCCACCATCCGGGTCATTGCCGTGGGCGGCATGCTGGACCCCCAGGAACGCTCCACATACGGCAGTCTTTGTGAGCAGAGCTTCGGACAGTTCTACCCCGACTTGGTCCTGCTTTCCATCAATGCCCTCAACTACAAGGACGGCTTTACCGATTTCCGGATGAACGAAGTTGGTGTCATTCAGCTGCTGGCTGCACAAGGCCGCCAGGTGGTGGCAGTCATGGATTCCAGCAAATTGGGGCAATGCTCCAAGCGAAAGGTCCTTGCCCTCGAACAGGTGGATTTTGTGGTCATGGATGACCACGTTCCCCCGGAAATCCGGGAAAAATATCAGAAAAAAGGCATCCGCATCCTGTGATATTGCCGTTTTACGCCGTAAGAGCTTTTCTGTGCTTCGTGCCGGAAACGCTCTTACGGCTTTTTTACAGATTCTTTGCCGCCTCTTGCTTGATGATGCTGCATTTTGCAGCGTATAATGCAGCTGTGGCCAGCAAAAAGCCGCACTCAACTGCAAAAGAATGTAATTGAACAAGAGGTGCTCCTGATGGATACCAATAACAAAATCGAATTGGTTGTTTTTGACTGGGCTGGCACAACGGTGGACTACGGTTCCAGTGCTCCCAGCGAGGTATTCGACCGCGTTTTCAGCGCGGCCGGTCTGCATCTGACCAAGGAAGAGATCAACCGCCCCATGGGGCTGGAAAAGAAAGCCCACATCCGGGAACTGCTTTCCTGCGAATCCGGCCGCAACCAATGGCAGGGCCAGTACGGCCGCCCCTGGTATGAGGAGGATGTGGATGCCCTGTACCGGAAATTTGAGGACACCCTGCACCAGGTGGTGGCGGAACGCAGCGATCCTATGGAAGGCGTTGTGGAAACAGTAGAGGCTCTGCGCAAGGCCGGTCTGAAGATCGGTTCCACCACCGGCTACAATGACTGGATGATGCAGGAGGTTCTGCCCCGCGCCGCCGCCGGCGGTTACACTCCCGACTGTGTGGTGACCCCCGACGCCACCGGCATTGGCCGCCCCAGCCCCTTCATGTTGTTTGAATGTATGCACCGGATGAATGTCTATCCCCCCTGCCATGTGGTCAAAGTGGGTGATACGACGGTGGACATGCGGGAAGGCAAAAACGCCGGGGCTTTCAGCATCGGTATCCTGACCGGTTCCAACCTGCTGGGTCTGACCCCAGAAGAATACGCTGCCATGCCTGCCGAAGAACTGGCCGCCCGCAAGGCTGACGCCTCCCAGCGCTACATCGAAGCCGGTGCCGACCTGGTCATCGACTCCATCCGCGACCTGCCCGCTGCCATCGAGGAACTGAACCGCCGTCTGGCCCATGGGGAGGTGGCTGCGCTGTGAACTGCTACTTTAATCCCGTACAGACCATCCAGGGTCCCGGCTGTCTGGCCCGGCTGCCCGAACTGCTGCACAAGCTGCCTCAGGACCAGCGCCGGGTACTGGTGATTGCCTGGAGCGAAGAAGCCCTGCAGCATCCCGTTCTGGCCGCCTTATTGGCGCCGGGCTGCGAATTTGAAGGCCGCAGCCTGGTGTTCACCGCTTCCAACCCCACGGTGGAACAACTCTTCGACACCTGGGAGTCCACCCGCGACTTTGCCCCCAATGTTGTGATCGGCGTGGGCGGCGGCACCATCCTGGACGTGGCCAAGTCCCTGTGCTGCCTGTACGGCTGCCCTCTGAAAGACACCGACGATCTGCGGGCGCGCATCGCCGCAGGCGGGCTGAAACCCGCCGCCCGCTGGATCGGGGTCCCCACCACCGCCGGCACCGGCAGCGAGGTAACCTGCTGGGCCACTATCTGGGACCCCGAGCAGGATGCCAAGCGCTCGCTGGAAAGCAAGGAGAACTACGCCTGGGCCGCCCTGGTGGACCCGGAACTGGCCCAGGGCATGCCGGTACGGCTGGCTGTCTCCTCCGCGCTGGACGCCGTGGCCCATGCGGTGGAAAGCTATTGGGCCCGCAGCACCAATGCCGTTTCCCGTGCGCTGGCGCTGGAAGCCATCCGCACCATCATGGGCAACATTGATGACCTGTTCTCCGGCAGCATCGAAGCCCACGACGCCATGGCCCGGGGCAGTATGCTGGCCGGGCTGGCTTTCAGCAACACCAAAACCACGGCCTGCCATTCTATCTCCTACCCGCTGACCATGCACTACGGCATCCCCCATGGTGCGGCGGTGGCTCTTCTGCTGGCCCCGGTCCTGGCCCTGAACGCCCCCGCCGTACAGGACCCGGATGCCCTGATGGACGCTCTGGGTGTAAACAGCGCCGCAATGCTGCAGCGCCGGATTGCCGGGCTGCTCATCCGGTCCGCCCAGCCCGCCTCGCTGGAAGGCTGGGGCGTTGTCCACAGTGACCTGGCCCACCTGGCCGGGTTGGGCATCACCAAAGGCCGGGCCGACAACAACCCCGTGACCCTCACCCCCGACTGCATCGAAGCCATGCTGGAATCCATTTACTGCATGGACGCCGTGCCCTGTATGCGCTGACAAAGGAGTGTGCTGCATTATGAACCGCAAAACCAAACTGTTCGCCCTGACCCTGGCCGCTATGATGACCGCTGCCCTGGCGGGCTGCGGCGGCACCGACAGCACCGCTGCCGGCGAAACCGGCCCCGGCGGTGAGGATGGGGTTTTCACCATCGCCTATGCCCCCAACGAATCCAACACCGAAGCCGCCGACGCCCGCAACGGCCTGGCTGACGATCTGAGCGCTGTGCTGGGCTGCGAGGTGGAAGAGATCCAGGCCAGCGACTACAACGCCATTATCGAGGCCCTGCGCACCGGCAGCGCCGACATGGCCTATATGGGTTCCCAGGCCCTGGCCCTGGGCGTGGAACGCACCGATCTGGAGCCCATCGTCATGAAGGCGGAGGACGGCGACCCCGAAAAGGCCATCTATCACTCGGTTCTCATCACCAGCAGCGCCAATGAGGACATCAACTCCATTGAGGACATCAAGGGCAAGACCATGGCCTTTGTGGACCCGGATTCCACCTCCGGCAACCTGGTCCCCACCGCCGAGATCATCCAGGCTTTCCCCGACGAGGAGCTGAATTCCGACAAGCTGCACACCAACGGCGACTTCTTTGAGGCCGTGAGCTTCTCCGGTTCTCATCAGGCCGGTCTGCAGGCCGTCATCAAGGGCGATGTGGACGTGGTGCCCATCTCCGACCAGATTCTGGCTTCCGAGATCGCCAACGGCAACGCTGCCGAAAGTGACATCAAGATCATCCATGAATCCGCTGCCATCCCCGCCGAAGCCGTGGTGGTGGCCGAACACGTGGACCAGGAGACCCGGGACAAGCTGGTGGAATTCCTGACCACCTACGACAACGAACAGTACTTCACCGACGTGATCAAGGTCCCCGGCGCCCGCTTTGTGGCCTGTGATATGAGCGACTACGAAGACATCATCGAACTGAACAAGATCATCAACGAATTTTGAGCAGCCCCGCGGCAGGAGAATTTGCTATGGAACCGTTTTTACGCTTTGACAATGTGACCAAGAACTACCCCAACGGCGTGCATGCGCTGCAAGGGATCAATCTGACCGTATCCGAAGGTGAATTCATCTCGGTCATCGGACCTTCCGGGTCGGGCAAATCCACCCTGCTGCGGGCCATCAATGCCCTGATCCCCATCAGCGGCGGTACTGTCTGGCTGGACGGTGAGAATGTGTCCCGTCAGCACGGGCGGGACCTGCGTGCCCTGCGCCGCAAGGTAGGCATGATCTTCCAGAACTACAATCTGGTGTACAGCCTGTCGGTGCTGCAGAACGTACTGCACGGCCGTCTGGGTTATATGCCGGGCATGAAAGGCATCCTGGGCCTGTACAGCGAAGAGGACAAGCGCCGCGCCCTGGAACTGCTGGAGGAACTGGGCCTGCAGGACTTTGCCTACAACCGTGCCTCCGATCTTTCGGGCGGACAAAAACAGCGGGTGGGCATCGCCCGCGCCATCATGCAGCAGCCCAAACTTCTTCTGTGCGACGAACCCATCGCCTCGCTGGACCCTTCCAGCGCCAAAACCATCATGGATCTGCTGCGCACCATGACCGCCAAGCGCAACATTGCCTGCCTGGTCAACCTGCACCAGCTTGACGTGGCCATGCAGTATTCCACCCGCATCATCGGCCTGAGCAAAGGTCAAGTCGTGTTTGACGGTCCGCCCGCCGAACTGACCCCGGACGTGATCGAACGCATCTATGGTACCGCGCGGGAAAATCTGATGATGGGAGGGAAGGCAAATGACCGGACGGATTCCGCTGATTGCGCGTGACCTGAAACGGCTGTACACCGGTTTTATCATTGCCGCAGTGGTCCTTTTTGTGGTCTGCACCCTGCTCACCGGCTTCAATCCCGGCGTGCTGGCGGCCAACAGCGGCGCTTTCTGGGAGTTTATTACCCAGGATTTTCTGCCGCCCGCCCTGCCCAAGGCAAGCCGTATTCCCGGCGTACTGGAAAGCGTGGTGGTGACTCTGGCGCTGGCCCTGTCCTCCACCACCGTAGCCGCCATTCTGGCCTTCTTCGTTTCTCTGTTCGGCAGTGAAAAGGTTTCCCCTTTCCCCCGCGCCGCCAAATTCGTCCGCGGCTTCGCCACTTTCCTGCGCAACATTCCCGCCCTGGTGTGGGCGTTCATCCTCTTCTCTTCCCTGGGCATCGGTACAGGTGTGAGTTTTGTGGCCCTGTGCATCACCAGCTTCGCCTTTCTGGTACGCGCCTTCGTGGAGACCATGGAAGATGTTTCCCAGGATTGTGTGGAAAGCCTTCTCACCGTCGGCGCCAGCTTTCCCCAGCGGGTGTCCCAGGCCATCCTGCCTTCCTGCCTGAGCGGGTTCCTTTCCTGGTTCCTCTACTCGGTGGAAGTCAACATCCGCGCCTCCACCATCGTCGGCATGGTGGGCGGCGGCGGTGTGGGCCTGACCCTCTTCTCCTACATCAAAAGCTTTCAGTACGACGTGGCCCTCAGCATCATTTTGCTGATCGCTGTCATGGTCATTGCGGTAGATCAGATCACCAACAAACTGCGAAAGGAGCTGTTGAAATGAGCCCGCAGCTGTCTTCCTGCCTGGAAACAGGCGAACCCGCGATGGTTTCTTCCGCCAAAGCAGCCGCCATCCCCCGGGATTCCCGGGGCCGCATCCCCGTCCGGTGCCGTCAGCGCAATCCCTTTATCCCAGTTTTCCTCACTGGCACCGCTTTGCTGGCCATGCTGAGTTTGTGGTATCTGGGCATCGACTGGGGCAAGATGCTTTCACGTGTGCCGGATATAGGCATCGTGTTCTGGAATCTGGCACACCTGGACTTTTCCAACATGGACCTGATTTTCTCCTCGCTGGTGGAAACCATCTCCATCGCTGTGCTCTCTCTGCTGTACAGCCTGCTGCTGGGCATCGTCTTTGGCATGCTGGCAGCCCGCAACGTCTTCCGCCTGCCAGTTCTGTCGGTACTGACCCAGTCCTTCTTCACCTTTCTGCGGGCGGTGCCCACCCCCGTGTGGGTTCTGCTGATGCTGGTCTGCCTGGGCATGGGCCCGGAAGCCGGTGTGGCGGGCCTGTGTGTACACACCACCGCTTTCTTCACCAAATCCTTTGCCCAGAGCTTTGAAAGCATCCCGGACGAAACGGTGGAATCTCTGGAGGTGACCGGTGCCAGCCGGCTGAGTATCTTCTGCAACGCCATCCTGCCGGCGGCCTTTTCCCAGATCGTGGCCTGGGCCGGCATGCGCCTGGAAACCAACTTTTCCGAATGTGCCATCCTGGGTATGGTGGGTGCCGGCGGCATCGGTTACGTAATCTCCAACAGCCTGCAAGGCTATGATTACGGCACCGCCGGTGTAGCCATCCTGCTGGTGTTCGCCGTCGCCTACACCATTGAACGGATTTTCGTCCGTATCAAAAGACAGTTTAATACCTGATTAATGTTTGCTTTCCATACCAGCAAGGAACCGCGTTTGCTTCTGTCCCGATGAAAACTTTTCTAGAACTGCTCATTCGGGGCGTGCAATTCATCAAACTAAACGAGCAGGAACCGTATGGTTTCTGCTCGTTTCCTTTTAGCAGAGCATATCAAAGATTTGAATACTGGCGGCACTGTTACCACCCTATCGCATTTCAAAGAAAGAGAGCCCAAATCCTCTGTTTTCGGATTTCTTCCTGCCACGCTTAATACTAATATTTTGACTGGATCTAGCCCTCTCAGCTTATATATTCAGGTATCACTTTTTAAGTCAAATCAAACAACTTCTAATCGGCACTCATTTTATTCGTTCTTGCCATGGCTATACTCATTCTTTCTCCACTGCCGCCTCGGCTCTCTCAAGCCTGCCAGATCAGAGGATGCCGGCCACTGCAATAGCCATTCCAGATACTCATCCTTGGTGATCTGATGGGATGCCAACTCCTGTTTACGAATCGCCCACTCCCGCATAAGTACGTCTGTTGCAGCCCCATTCGACCAAAGGACCGTTGCAGGCTGATAGTTTCCCCCGTCCATCAGCACCTTGGCATTCCCTGCAAGCCGTACCTCGGACATATCTTTGCCAGCTTCCTCCGCATCGGTAATGGTCAGTCGGAATTCAGTGGGATGCTCCCAGTCAAACCATAACAAAGTCCGCAAAACGTCCTGCAGGTAGGTATCCTTCGTCAAAAAGTTTTCCACCGGAACATCCAGTGCCGCAGCGATAGCCTCCAGCAAATCCTCTTTCGGCACACGATACCCCATTTCATATTGGGCAACCCGATTGGCTCCATTTTCGCCTAAGCCAATCCGGATGCCCAATTTTTTTTGTGTCATTTTGCGGTGCTTGCGTACCAGCTGAATTTTTTTTCCGACAGTCATATGCCCTCCACGCTTTCTGTGTTTTCTACATTGTACTGTGTCCGTAACGCATTTTCAAGAAAAATTGTAACAAATTTGCGAAATATATTGACGTTCGCATTTTTGCGAACTATAATATACTTATCAAATTTGCGAAAGCTCAGTAAAGCATTCGCAAGCGATTACAGAAAGGAGACTTTTACACGATTATCCAATCCGTACATTTTCATTCCACGAGGGTCGCATGTCTGCGAAACGCCTCATCCCGGAAAAAGAGCTGAAAGCCTGCTATGGCCTGCTGTTTGCCGACTTTCCCGATGTGGTGACGGTCCGGCAACTGCAAACTATGTTGGGCATCAGCCGTCATGCGGCGTATGATCTGCTGGGAGAAGGGGAAATCGGGGCCCTCAAACTGGGCAACGCCTACAAGATTCCCAAAATCAACGTCATCCGCTATCTGCTAACCAATGCACACGGGGCGGGTTTTGCCGGGCAAGACCTGCAAAGTGAATCATAGCATGATTCACTGGAAATCCGCCGCAGGAAAAGTGAATCATAGCATGATTCACTTTCTGCTGTATTGCGGCCAAAGGTATCTTAACAAGATTCACGCAAGCGATTTTCCCGACAAAGTGAATCGTATTAAGATTCACTCCGTACCTCCGCCCAAATCCGCGCCCTGCCGCGCGCCGCCGGGCGGCGGGCACGTTACCCGCATTGTCGCAAAGGTCGCGCCACAGGGCCCCGTTGGGCGGCCTGTGGCCCAGCAAGAAGGAGGCGTATGCCATGCAGAGAAACGAACCTATTGATGCTGAAACTCTACTTTCCACCCCGCTGCCGCCGGTACGGTGGCTGATTCCCGGCCTGCTGCCCGCCGGGCTTTCCTTGTTGGCCGGTGCCAGCAAGGCAGGCAAAAGCTGGCTGTGCCTGTGGCTTTGCCTGCAGCTGGCCCGGGGCGGCGAGATCTGGGGCCGCACCACCCAGCCACAGACTGTACTGTACCTCTGTCTGGAGGACACCTACGCCCGCATCCAGGGGCGTTTGTTCCGCCTGACGGAGGACCCCGTTCCCAGTCGGTTGTACTTCCAGACCGGAAGCTGCGCCATCGGGGACGGTCTGGAACTCCAGATCGAGAAATTCCTGTCCCAGCACCCCGAAACCGGGTTGGTGGTCATCGACACCTTGCAGAAGGTCCGCACCGCCGACCAGAACAACGGCGCTTACGCCAGCGATTACCAGGATATGAGCGCGCTGAAATCCCTGGCGGACCGCCGCGGCATCGGGTTGCTGCTGGTGCATCATCTGCGCAAACAGGGCGCATCCGACCCGTTTCAGCAGATTTCCGGGTCCAATGGCCTGATGGGTGCCGCCGACACCATCTGGCTGCTGCAGCGCCAGCGGATGAGCGACACGGCCCGGCTGCTGGTGACGGGCCGTGACATGGACAGCTGCACCCTCCATTTGCAGACCCGGGACTGTATCTGGCAGCTGTTGGAGGAGGAATCTGCCGAGGAGCAGGTCCGGAAGGCCGTTCCGGACTATCTGTGGCGGGCGGCGGACTTTATCCAGCGCACCAGCAGCTGGACGGGCACCGCCACCGAACTGCTGACCGCCGCGGCCATCACCGGGGTACAGCCCAACCAGTTCACCCGCAAACTGGTAGAGCACTTCTACACGGTGTTTGCCCCGCAGGGCATCCGCTACCAGTCCCGGCGCACCTCCAACACCCGGCTGCTGTGCTTCACCTGTGACGGGGATGACGGTCATGACGGCAGTGACGATGATACCGGCGGATCCCCTTTACCGTCTGGTACGGTACCGGCTGGTGAAGAGGGTGCGGCCCCCGTACCGTCATCGTCGTCATCACCGTCACCGGGGCCGCATCACGGTAGCGAGCATGGGCTTTGTGTTGCCGACGGGCACCCCTTCGCCGCGGCGGACACCGCCGCTCCTACGGGGACGGCCCCGAGCCCCGATTTTTCACGGGAGACTGCCTCGTGAGAAACCGCACCGTGGGCATCAACGTGCGGGTGACACCGGCTGAAAAACACCGGATGGAAACCGCCGCCCGGCGCTGCGGTCTGACGCTGTCGGAATATCTCCGGCAGCGGGCACTGGGGTACACGCCGCAGTTTCATCCGCCCGCGTCTTTGTTTTCCGCTCTGGAAGAACTGGATGCGCTGGCGGACCGTCTGCCGCCCGGGGACGCGCTCCCCTGCCGGGCGGCAACAGACCAGATCCGGGATATCCTGCTGCCGAAGGAGTAATCCCTGGCCGTCACCAAGATCTGGCCGGTGCGGGACAGCCTGCGCCGGGTGGTGGACTACGCCGCAAACCCGGAGAAAACCGAATACGGTGGCCTGTCCCAGGCGCTGCACTACGCCGGGAACGACGCCAAGACCTCCTTGACGGAAAGCGCAAAACTAGTGAGCGGCATCCACTGCCGCCCCGAAACCGCCTGGGCGGATATGCGGGCGGTGCAGCGGAAGTTCGGTAAGACCGAAGGCGTGGTGGCGATGCACGCCTACCAGAGTTTCCAGCCCGGTGAGGTGACTCCGGAACAGTGCCACGCCATCGGGGTAGAACTGGCCCGTCAGGTGTGGGGCGGGCGGTTCCAGGTGCTGGTGGCCACCCACATGAACACGCACTGCCTGCACAACCACTTTGTCATCAACGCGGTGTCTTATGTGGATGGCAAAAAGTACGAACAGCGCCGCAGCCAGTACCGGGAACTGCGCCGCGCCTCCGATGCCCTCTGCCGGGCCCAGGGGTTGTCGGTGGTACAGCCTCAAGGCAAAAGCGCACCGCGTTCCCTCTACGAAGCGGAACGCCGGGGTGAGCCCACCCGGTACAACCGGATGCGGGAGGCACTGCGAACCGCCCTCCAGCAAACCAGCACCGAGGAGGACTTTGCCCTGGCCCTGTGTCGGATGGGCTACCTGTGGCGGCGGGAGGAGGGCCGCAAGTACGCCACGCTGCGCTCAGTGGACGGCGGCCGCCCGGTGCGGGTGCACCGCCTGGGCCCGGAGTTCGACTGGCCCGCGCTGGCCCGGGTACTGGACGCCCACTACTACCAGTTCGGTCCCCACTATTACAGCCTGTTCGGTGGGTATGACCGTCCCAGGCGCCCGGTTTGCCGTTCCTGGGCCAAGGTGCGGTACAAGGGCCTGCTGGACGAACTCTTCGGAAAGTCCCACCTGGGCCGGAAGTATCTCTACTTCCGGTACAAGGTACAGGCCAAGCCGAATCCCCGGGCGTCCATCAACTGGCCGGAGATCGAAGCGATCTGGCGCAACGTGGAGCGCACATTGGAGGAGATGCACCTCTGCTTCGACCGGGATTTCCACACCACCGACGAGGTGGAGGCCCACCGCCGGGAACTGGTGGCGCAGATCGACGCCCTCTGCAAGGAGCGCGCCGACTGTGCCCGGCTGCTGCGGCACAAGGTCCCGCCGCCCGGCACCGCCGAACGCCGGGCCGGACTGACCCGCCAGATCAAGGCGCTGCGGCACGAGGATGAAGTCTGTGACAGGATTCTCCGAAGGGTACGAGCCACCATCGCCTGCCGCAAGGCGTTGGCAGAACAGGCCCGCCAGCGGGCCGAGGAAAAAGCCCGCCACCGCAAGCGCCGCCGCGATCTGGAGCGCTGAACCACAACCATACCAAAAGCCCGCGCCGGGAAGTTCCCGACGCGGGCGCTTTGGTAGATTCGTACCCAAGACAAGGGCGTATCCTTGTGTAGATTTGTGAATAGCTTTTGCCAGGGATTCCGGGTATTGTTGTGTTGGACCCGGAAACCCGTACAAACGAGTATGAAAGGAGAAATGCCTATGGTCGCAGGCCGACTGCAAGAGAAAAACGGATATTACTACATGGTACTCAGCTACACCGGTGCCGACGGCAAGCGGAAACAACCCTGGCACGCCACCGGCTTGCCGGTGAAGGGCAACAAAAAGCGGGCGGAGGAGATGCTGCGGGAACTGCGCCGCAGCTTCACACCGCCCAAACCCAACCGCAAAGAGGAACTGAGCCCCGATATGCTGTTCAGCGACTATATGCTCTACTGGCTGAAGATCATCCGCCCCGCCGTGCAGGAAACCACCTGGTCCTCCTACAACTTCAATGTGAAGAACCACATCGTCCCCTACTTCAAGCCCACCGGCATCACGCTGGGCGGGCTGCAGGCGCGGCATATCCAGAGTTTCTATCTCCACGAGCTGGAAACGCTGAAAGCCACCAGCGTACTGCGGCAGCACGCCAACCTGCACAAGGCGCTGAAATACGCCGTGAAGCTGGACCTGATCCCCGGCAACCCGGTGGACAAGGTGGAGCGGCCCAAGCCCGAGAAGTATCTGGCCGTCTACTACACCGCCGAGGAGATGGAGCAGCTCTTCGAAGCCGCCCGGGGCCATCGGCTGGAACTGATCATCCAGTTCGCAGCCTTCTACGGGCTGCGCCGGGGCGAGGTGCTGGGCCTGCGGTGGGACGCCGTGGACTTTGAGGCCGGTACCCTGACCATCCGCCATATCGTGACCAGCACCAACCTGGAGGGCAAGCACGTCCTGGTGGAAGCCGACCGGGCCAAGACCAAGTCCAGCCTGCGCACCCTGCCGCTGGTGGCCAGCTTTGCCCAGCGGCTGCGGGCGCTGAAGGAGCAGCAGGCCTACAACGAGAAACTCTGCGGAAACTGCTACAACCAGAAGTACAAGGGCTACCTGTTCGTGGATGAGATGGGCAATCTCATCCTGCCCAACGCGGTGACTGACGGCTTCGCCAAGCTGCTGGCCAACCACGGCCTGAGGAAGATCCGCTTCCACGATCTGCGCCACTCCTGCGCCAGCCTGCTGCTGAAACAGGGCGTACCCATGAAGCAGATCCAGGAATGGCTGGGTCACAGCGACATCTCCACCACAGCCAACATCTACGCCCACCTGGATTCCCAGTCAAAACAGCTCAGCGCGGCCACGATGGAGCAGGCATTGCCACTGCCGGAAGAACTGCCGGAAAACCGGTGGTAATCCTACACTGGTTCAGAGCGCGAGCTCCCGACGCAGGTCGGTGAGCCAGACAGGCGGCGTATCGGTGGCGGGCAGCAGTTCCCCGTTGCGATAGAAAGCCACCACCCGGAAGCCATTGTCGTTGTCATAGAAGGTTGCTTCGTTGCACAGCGGCAGCAGCTTGCCCAGGTCCCGGAAACGCCGGGCAAACCGGCGCTCCACGTCCTGGGTCGGGATGTCGTGGCCGCCGCGGGCCACTCGGTTGGCGATCCGACGGACCGATTCCTCGGCGGTATCCAGGCCCACATAGTACAGCCGTACGGTGTAGCCCTTGTCCCGGGCCGCGCGGGCCATTTTGCGGGAGAAGCTGCCCGAAAGGGTGCTTTCCTCGGTGAAGTCGATGCCCTGGGCCAGGCAGTCCTGCAGTTTGGCAACGGCAGCCTGACCCCCGGCATACTCATCGCCGTTCAGGGCCATCAGCTTGTCCGGGTCAACGACAATGCCCACATCACCCAAGCAAACCTTTAGAACACCGGACAGGCTGCTCTTGCCTGCCCCGTTGACCCCGCCCACGATGGTAAATGTCGGCATAGCGCTTCCTCCCAAACGGCAAGGGGCTCTTGCCGTGAAAATACAAAAATACCCTCAGGAAGATTCCTGAGGGATTTGGCGGAGATGGTGGGAGTCGAACCCACGCGCCTCTCTCGAGACCTAAAGCATTTCGAGTGCTCCCTCTTACGACCTCTTGAGTACATCTCCATATTTAGTTTTTCCAGCACCGCCTTGCAAACCTTTCGGAGAAATGCAAGATTTCGATGCAAGATAAGCGGATACAACCGGAAACCATACCCCGGGGAAATCCCGCCGTCACGCCATTCGCGGCGGACGAATCGGCCAGTGGGCTGCAAACTTTCGAGTGCGACCTCTTCGACCTCTTGAGTAATGCTCCCTATGGGCCGTGGATTTCCCACGGCGTACAGTTCATTATACCAAACCGGGTCCCCGGCGTCAAGGGTGTTATGCCCCTGCCGGCCTTAAAACAGGTGCTGTTTCTGCACCGGGCCGGGGGCGAAGGGGGTGTCCTCGTGGTGGCGGCGGATGAACACCTGGCGGGTCTTCTGGGCCACGCCCCGGCCGTGGGGCTTGGGGGCCGACGCAAAGGTGCAGCTGATGTTGTAATATCCCCGCATATGGGCCACCAGGTACTGGGCCACGGCGGGCAGACAGTCGGTGTCCTCGATGTTCTCGTAGTTGTAGTCGCCGTACAGAAAGGCGGTCTCCTCCCCGCCGCAGACCAGGGTGATGCCCTCGGCGTCCAGGCGCACTTCGTCCACCACGCTCTGGCGCATACCGGCCATCCCGCATTCGCTGGCCAGCCGTGCCGCCCGGGCCCGCTGGTCCATGGGCACCGACTGCGGGTCCAGAGCTTCGCTGCCCCGCTGGCCGATCTCCAGAAGGATGTCCCTCATCATGCGGCTTTCCACCAGCGGACGGATCTTCTCCTTGGCGCGCGCTTCTCCTGTTTTTGCTTGGATCTTGCGGATGATCCCCATTGACGACGTCCCCTCCTGTTTGTGCTTTCCCAAAACCGCGGGGCGGTAGTCCGGCTACTGCCCCAATGATAATTATACCACAACAAATCGGGGCGCGCCACACCAAAAATTGCGGCACGCCCCGACAGATACTATGCGGTTTTTGCGAAGAATCAGGCGGTTTCCAGCACCTTGCGCAGGATGGTCAGGGCGTTCTTCACGTCCTGTTCGGTCAGGATCAGCGGCGGCAGCAGTCGGATGCGGTCCTTGGCGGTGAGCACCAGCAGGCCTTGCTTCTCGCAGGCGGTGCGCACCTCGGCGGCTTTCAGGCCCTCGTCCAGCTGGATGCCGATCATCAGGCCCAGGCCGCTGACCCCCTGCACATGGGGCAGGGTGCGCAGCCCGGTCCAAAGGGCGGCGGCGCAGTCGTTGACGTTCTGCATGAATTCCTCGTCCATGGTGTCCAGCACGGCGCAGGCGCCGGCGCAGACCACCGGGTTGCCCCCGAAGGTGGAACCGTGGCTGCCCGGACCCATGTGGGAAGCCACCTTCTCGGTGGTGACCACGGCGCCGATGGGCAGCCCGCCGCCCAGGCCCTTGGCCAGGGTGACGATGTCCGGGCGCAGGTGATAGTTCTCGCAGGCCAGGAACTTGCCGGTGCGGCCCACGCCGGTCTGCACTTCGTCCACAATGAGCAGGATGTCCTTGGCGGCACAGAACTCGGCCACCCCATGGACGTAGTCGGGGTCCAGGGCCACCACGCCGCCCTCGCCCTGCACCAGCTCCATCATGACGGCGCAGGTGTGCTCATCGGCGGCGGCTTCCAGGGCGGCAAAGTCCCCGGCGGGAACGTAGGCGAATTCCCCGGGGAAAGGCCCGAAATCATGATGGAACACATCCTGGCCGGTGGCGGTGAGGGTGGCCAGGGTGCGGCCGTGGAAGGAGTTCACCAGGGTGATGACCTTGCTGCGGCCCTCGCCGTAGGTGTCCACGCTGTATTTGCGGGCGCACTTGATGGCGCCCTCGTTGGCCTCGGCGCCGGAGTTGCCGAAGAACACCCGGTCCAGGCCGGTGCGGTGGCAGATGCGCCGGGCCAGGCGGCCGCAGGGGGCGGTGTAGTACAGGTTGGAGGTGTGCTGCACCCGGGCGGCCTGTTCGGTGACGGCCTGGAGCCAGGCGGGGTGGGCGTAGCCCAGGGCGTTGACCCCGATGCCGGAGGTAAAGTCCAGATAGCGCTTGCCGTCGGCGTCGATGGCTGTCATGCCCTCGCCCCGCTCGATGACGATGGGGCTGCGGCCGTAGGTGTGCATGATGTATTTGTTGTCCCGGTCCATGACCTTCTGGGTATTCATGACAAAGTCCTCCTTGGGGAATCAGCGGTTGTGGTTGCGGTAGAACAGGGTGCCCGACCCGCGGTCGGAGAACATTTCCAGCAGGATGGAGTGGGGCACCCGGCCGTCGATGATGACCGCCTCGTTGACGCCCCGGCGGATGGCGTCGGCCATGCCGTCGATCTTGGGAAGCATACCCCCGGCGATGATGCCCTCGGCCTTGTAGGCCTCGATCTCGGAGAGTTCCACCTCCGGGATGAGGGTGGAATCGTCGTCCTTATCCCGCAGCAGGCCGGTGATGTCGGTCATGGAGACCAGCTTTTCGGCGCCCAGGGCCACGGCGATGGCCGCGGCGGCGGTGTCGGCGTTGACGTTGTAGAGCACCCCGTTTTCCGGGTCCATGCCCACGGTGGCCACCACCGGGATGAACTGGTCGTCCAGCAGGTGGTTGATCAGGGTGGTGCTGATGCCGGTGATCTCGCCCACAAAGCCCAGGTCGGCCTTGGTGTAGCGGCGGCAGCTGATGGTGTTGCCGTCCATGCCGCAGAGCCCCACGCCCCGGCCCTTGAGCAGGGCCACCAGGTCCTTGTTCACCTGGCCGGCCAGCACCTGCTGCACCACCGCCATGGTCTCGGCGTCGGTGTAGCGCAGGCCGCCCACAAACTTGGATTCAATGCCCAGCTTTTTGAGCATGGCGTTGATGGCGGGGCCGCCCCCGTGCACCAGCACCACCCGCACCCCCAGCAGGGTCAGGGTGACCAGGTCGTTCATCACCGCCAGTTTCAGCTGGCCGTTGACCATGGCGTTGCCCCCGTACTTGATGACCAGGGTCTTACCGTGGTATTTCTGGATGTAGGGCGTGGCTTCGGAAAAGAGCCGCGCCATCTCTTCGTTCTTCATGTTCTTCCTCTCCCCTGCCGCTCAGGTGCGGTAATCGCCGTTGATCTTCACGTAATCGTAGGTCAAATCGCAGCCCCAGGCCTTGGCCATGGCGTCGCCGCAGCCCAGGTCCACCAGAATCTGGATTTCGCTTTCCTGCAAAATCTTGGCTGCCTCTTCCTCGCTGAAGATATGATGGGCGGCGTTTTCGCACACCAGCACTTCCCCGGCGGCGCTCTTCAGCCGCACGCTGGTCTTATCGATGGAGAAATCCCCCGGGGTGTAGCCGATGGCGCAGAGCACCCGGCCCCAGTTGGCGTCCTCGCCGAACATGGCGGCCTTGAACAGGGTGGAGTGGATGACGCTCTTGGACACGTCCCGGGCCACCTGCAGGGTGGGGGCTCCGGTGACGATGCATTCCAGCAGCTTGGTGGCGCCTTCGCCGTCCCCGGCCAGTTCCCGGCACAGGGTCTCGGCCACCTGGGTCAGGGCGGCCACGAAGGTGACGTAGTCCTCGCTGTCGGCGGCCACGGGGGTGTTGCCCGCCAGGCCGGAAGCCAGCAGCAGGACGGTGTCGTTGGTGGAGGTGTCCCCGTCCACCGAGATCTGGTTGAAGGTGGCGGGCACCACGCTGGACAGGGCCTTCTGGAGCACGGCAGGCTCCATGGCGGCGTCGGTGGTGATGAAGAGCAGCATGGTGGCCATGTTGGGGTGGATCATGCCGGAGCCCTTGGCGATGGCGCCCATGCGGCAGGTCTTGCCGCCCAGGGTGAACTCCACGGCCACCTGTTTGGGGTGGGTGTCGGTGGTCATGATGGCGAAGGCGGCGTTGAGGCTGCCTTCCGGGCTGTGGGCCAGCTGGGCCGCGCAGGCCGGGATGCCGGAGGCAAAGGGTGCGATGGTCATGGCCTGACCGATGACGCCGGTGGAGGCGGGCAGCACGTCGGCTTCGCCCACGCCCAGGGCCTGGGCGGCCAGACGGCAGGTTTCCCGGGCCAGCTCCACCCCGCCGGGGGCGCAGGTGTTGGCGTTGCCGGAGTTGACCAGGATGGCCTGGGCGTAGCCGTCGGCCAGGTGTTCCCGGTCCACCGTGATGGGGGCCCCGTAGACCTTGTTGGTGGTGTAGCAGGCGGCGCCCGCACAGCGCACGTCGGCTTTGATCAGGGCCAGGTCCGGTTTGGCGTGGTTATGCCGGATGCCGCAGTGGATGCCCGCGGCGGAAAATCCCTGGGGCGCGCAGATGCCGCCCTCGATTGTGGTAAAGTTCATCTTTCTCCCCCTCATTCAGGTTGCGGCGGATGCCGCGGATTACAGAGCCAGACCTTCGGTTTCGTCCAGGCCCAGCATCAGGTTCATGCACTGCACCGCCGCGCCGGAGGACCCCTTGCCCAGGTTGTCGAAGCGGCTGATCAGCTGGATCTGGCCGCCGTCCGGAGAGGCAGTGACGAAGATCTCCATGCTATCCTTGCCTGCCAGGGCGTTGGACGGCAGGAACCCCGGCATATTGTCGGGGTCAAAGGGATGGACGGTGATGACCGGACTGCCGGCGTAATAGTCGGCCAGCACGGAGGCCAGATCTTTGGCGTCGCCGTTCAGCTGGGTGCGCTGGAGCTGCACCACCGTTTCCATGCCGGCGTAGTAGTCGGCCACCACCGGGCAGAAGACCGGTGCGGTGTGCAGGCCGCAGACGGCCATCATCTCGGGCAGATGCTTGTGGTGCAGCGTCAGGCCATAGGGGCGGGGGGCGTACAGTTCCTCGTCGGTGCGCTCCGCTTCATACTGGGCGATCATGGATTTGCCGCCGCCGGAATACCCGGTGAGGCTGAAGCAGCACAGGGCGGCATCCGGGGCGATGAGCCCCCGGCGCACCAGGGGCGCCACCGGGGCGATGAAGCCGGAGGCGTGGCAGCCGGGCACCGCCACCCGGGTGGCGGTTTTCAGCGCCTTGCGGGTGTTGTCCAGTTCGGGCATGCCGTACAGCCAGCCGGAGGCGGTGCGGTGGGCGGTGGAGGTGTCCAGGATGCGGACATCCTGCCGTACCAGCGGGATGATCTCCTTTGCCGCCGCGTCGGGCAGGCAGAGGAAGGTCAGGTCGCTCTGGTTGATGACGGCGGCCCGGGCCGCCGGGTCCTTGCGGTCGGCTTCGGCGATGGTCAGCAGTTCAAATTCCGGGCGGGCGGCCAGGCGGTCCGCAATGCGCAGGCCGGTGGTGCCGGAAGACCCGTCCACAAAAATACGATACTTTTTCAAAACATCCACCCGTTTCGGTATTATTGGGCCAGCGCGGCGCGCACGTCGGCGATCTGGGAAAGGACACTGGCCTTGGTGGGGCCGCCGTAGCTGGTGCGGCCCTCGCAGCAGCGGGTCAGGTCGATGGCTTCGTAGATATCCCGGTCAAACAGCGGGCTGTAGCGCCGGAATTCCTCCAGGGACATCTCTTCCAGGGTCTTGCCTTCCCGGATGCAGGCGGCCACCATGGTGCCGGTGCACTTGTAGGCGTCCCGGAAGGGCATCCCCTTCTTGGTCAGGTAGTCGGCGCAGTCGGTGGCGTTGATGAACCCGTGGGCCGCCGCCTTGCGCATGTTCTCGGGTCTGGGGGTCATGGTGGCCAGCATGGGGGTCAGGGTGCGCAGGCAGAGGTCCAGGGTGTCCACCGCGTCGAAGATGGCCTCCTTGTCCTCCTGCATATCCTTGTCGTAGGCCAGGGGGATGCCCTTCATCATGACCAGCAGGGTGTTCAGGTCCCCGTACACCCGGCCGGTCTTGCCCCGGATGAGCTCGGTGACGTCGGGGTTCTTCTTCTGGGGCATGATGGACGACCCGGTGGTGAAGGCGTCGTCCAGCTCCACGAAGCGGAATTCCCAGCTGCACCAGAGGATGACCTCCTCCGACAGGCGGGAGAGGTGCATCATGCAGGTGGCCATGGCGGCGCAGAGCTCGATGCAGAAATCCCGGTCGGACACGCCGTCGATGGAGTTATGGCAGGGGGCGGCAAAGCCCAGCTTCCTGGCGGTGTAGAACCGGTCCAGGGGATAGGTGGTGCCGGCCAGGGCGCCGGAACCCAGGGGGCACTCGGCATCCATGCGGCGCACCGCGTCCTGCATCCGGCCCAGGTCCCGCAAAAGCATCCAGGCGTAGGCCATGAGCTGGTGGCCGAAGCTTACCGGCTGGGCCCGCTGCAGATGGGTGTAGCCGGGCATGACATAGCCGGCGCTCTCCTCGGCTTTTGTGCAGATGGCGTCGATGAGGTCTTTGATCTCCTTTTGCAGAGTGGCGGCGGCGTCCCGCAGGTAGAGGCGGATGTCCAGGGCCACCTGGTCGTTGCGGCTGCGGCCGGTATGCAGCCGCTTGCCCGCATCCCCCACCCGGGCGGTGAGGGTCTGTTCCACAAAGGTGTGGACATCCTCGGCGGTGGGGTCGATTTCCAGGGCGCCGCTGTGCAGATCATCCAGAATGGAGTGCAGTCCTTTGTGGATATCTTCCACATCCTGGGCGGAGATGATGCCCTGGGCGCCCAGCATGGCCGAGTGCACCAGGCTGCCCCGGATGTCCTGTTCGATCATGCGGGCGTCGAACCGGATGGAGGAGTTGAAATCGTTGACGCGGCTGTCCACCGCCTTGCTGGCGCGGCCCTGCCAAAGTTGGGGCATGGGGATAACCTCACTTTCCGTACAAATAGGGTTGGTTACGAGAATCAGGCTTGTTTATGAGAACGCCAAAGCCGCCAAGGAGGGATAATCCTCCCCGGCGGCGGTTTGTTTTTGGGTTATGCGATGGGAAAATCAGTCGATGGCGGGCCACTTTTTGGCCAGCTTGGCGCGCTCGGCAATGGGCAGGCCGAACAGGTTGATGAAGCCGGTGGCGTCGGCCTGGTTGTAGTCCTCATCCTCGCCGAAGCTGGCGGTCTGCTCGTCGTACAGGGTGTAGGGGCTGGTGACGCCGGCGTTGATCATGTTGCCCTTGTACAGCTTGAGGGTCACATCGCCGGTGACCGTCTTTTCCAGCTGGTCCACAAAGGCGCTGATGGCTTCCCGCAGGGGGGTGAACCACTGGCCGTTGTAGACAAGGTCGGCCATCTTCTGGGCCACGATCTCCTTGAAGTGGGCGCTCTCCTTGTCCAGGGTGATGGTCTCCAGCACGTTGTGGGCCTTGTACAGGATGGCGCCGCCGGGGGTTTCGTACACGCCGCGGCTCTTCATGCCCACCAGCCGGTTCTCCACGATGTCCAGCAGGCCGATGCCGTTTTCGCCGCCCAGCTTGTTCAGGGTCTCCACGATCTCCACGGCGCCCATTTCCTTGCCGTCCACGGCGGTGGGCACGCCCTTCTCAAAGTGGATGGTCACGTAGGTGGGCTTGTCGGGAGCCTGCTCGGGGCTGACACCCAGTTCCAGGAAGCCGGGCTTGTTGTACTGGGGCTCGTTCTTCGGGTTCTCCAGGTCCAGGCCCTCATGGCTCAGGTGCCACAGGTTCTTGTCCTTGGAATAGTTGGTCTCCCGGCTGATCTTCAAGGGGATGTTGTGGGCTTCGGCGTAGTCGATCTCCTCGTCACGGCTCTTGATGTTCCATTCCCGCCAGGGGGCGATGATGGTCATGTCCGGGGCGAAGGCCTTGAGGGTGAGCTCAAACCGGACCTGGTCGTTGCCCTTGCCGGTGCAGCCGTGGCAGATGGCGTCGGCGCCTTCCTTGATGGCGATGTCCGCCAGAGCCTTGGCGATGCAGGGACGGGCGTGGGAGGTGCCCAGCAGGTAATCCTCGTACTTGGCGCCGGCCTTCAGGCAGGGCCAGATATAGTTTTCCACGTAATCCTTCTTCAGGTCCAGCACGTACAGCTTGGAAGCGCCGGTCTTCTTGGCCTTTTCTTCCAGGCCGTCCAGCTCGGTGCCCTGGCCCACGTCGCCGGAAACGGCGATGACTTCGCAGTTGTTATAGTTTTCCTTCAGCCAGGGAATGATGATGGAAGTATCCAGACCGCCGGAGTAGGCCAGAACGACCTTCTTGATATCCTGCTTGTTCTTTTTCATGGTGAGCACCCTTTCTCTTGATTCGCACCGTGTGCGTTGAATATTTATTCATCTGATGGTTCCTATTATACACGCCATTCCGGCAAAATCAAGGTGGGATTCCCCACAAACAGACCCCACTTTCGGGCAAAATTTTGTATAAATTTCCATATATTTGCGGTTTAATTGCATTTAGACCACATTTTCATGTATTTTTATACAGTTTCAGGGGCTCACAGGGCGTACAGGTCGGTGTATTTGCGGCGCAGATACCCGGTGTAGTGGCTGGGGTCAAAGGCGCCGCCGCACAGGCTGCGCACCAGCTCGGCGGGTTCCCGGCTGTTGCCGTATTTCCACAGCCGGTCCCGCAGGGCGTCCTTGAGGGGGCTCAGGTCGCCCTGTTCGATGTGGGCTTCCAGCACACCCTGCCCCAGCCGGGCGGTGATGTCGTCCCAGGCTTGGGCGGCGTAGGCGCTGCCCAGAGCGTAGCTGGGGAAGTAGCCCATATCGCCCCCGGCCCAGTGGATGTCCTGCAGCACACCGTGGGCGTTGTCCGGCACCTCCACCCCCAGGTATTCCTTATATTTGGCGTTCCAGGCTTCGGGCAGGTCACGCACCGCCAGGGTGCCCTGGAGCAGGGCCTTTTCCAGCTCATACCGCACCATGATGTGCAAAGCGTAGGTCAGCTCGTCCGCCTCGGTGCGGATGAGGCTGGCCTCGGCCCGGTTGGCGGCGCGGTAGAGCTCCTCCTCGGTGAAGTCGGCGGTCTGGCTGGGGTAGAGTTCCCGCAGCACCGGCCACAGCCACCGGATAAAGGCCCGGGACCGGCCCACCATGTTCTCAAACAGGCGGGACTGGCTCTCGTGCAGGCCCATGGTGGCCCCGCCGCCCAGCACGGTGAAATCGTACACCGGGTCCACGTGCAGCTCATACAGGGCGTGGCCGCCCTCGTGGGCCACACTGTACAGGCTGCTCAGCACATCCCGGGGCATATAATGGGTGGTGATGCGCACATCCCCGTGCCAGAAGCCTTCGGTGAAGGGATGTTCGCTCTCGTCCAGCACGCAGTGGTCGGGGTCCAGCCCCCACAGATCCATCACCCGCCGGGCCAGTTCTTTCTGGCCTTCCAGGGGCCAGTCCCGGTCCAGGAAGTCGGTGCGCACCGGCTTGCCCCGGGTCTGGATCTCCTTGAGCAGGGGCAGGATCTCCGCCCGCAGGGCGGCAAAGAATTCATCGCACTGGGCGATGGTCAGCCCCCGCTCGTACCGGTCCAGCCAGGCTTCGTAGGGGTCCTTGTCCGGGGCAAAGTACCCGGCTTGGCGGCGGCGGGCTTCCACGATCTTTTCCAGATAGGGCGCAAAGGCGTCGAAATCGTCCGAGCGCTTGGCCCGGCCCCAGGCGGGCACCGCCTGCTGCACCAGACCGGTGAAGGCGGCGTACTCGTCGGCGGGGATGCGGGCGATCTCGTCGTACTGGCGGCGCAGTTCCCGCACTTCGGCGGCGGTGGTTTCGTCCGGGGCGGCGGCCGCGGCCTCCTGCAGCAGGGATTCGGTTTCGGGGTTGACCAGGGCGTCGAAGGAGATGCGGCTGAGCACCTCGGCGGCCTTGGCCCGGCCGTCCTCGCTGCGGGCGGGGGCGGCGGTGGCCTCGTCATAGCTCATGATGGCCTGGGCGTACCGGCAGGCGTAGAGTTTGTCCTCCAGGGCGCGGAGGTTTTCGGTGATGGTGTTGGGCATGGGTGGGGTCCTCCTGCAAAATAATTCTGGTTCCAGTATACCACGGTTTGTGTCCCGGTGCCATTGTATCCCAGGCGGTTTTGTGGTATGGTAAACACAATATGAAAAGAAAGGGGCGTTTTGTCCATGTCTGATGCCCAGCAGCCGCTGGTGAGCGTGATTGTGCCCATCTACAACGCCAAAGACCACATTGCCCGCTGTGTAGAGAGCATCCGCCGCCAGACCTACCGGAATCTGGAAATTCTGTTGCTCAACGACGGCAGCAGCGACGTGAGCGGCCCGGTGTGCGCCATGTACGCCAAGGTGGACGACCGCATCACCCTGATTGATAAAGCCAACAGCGGGGTGTCCGCCACCCGGAACCTGGGGATGCGGGCGGCCAAAGGCAAGTATCTGCAGTTTGTGGACGCCGACGACACCCTGCAGCCCTACGCCACCGAACTGTTGGTGGCCAAGGCGGAGGAGCACGCCGCCGACATGGTGATTGCCCACTACAACCGGGTGGAGCCCCCCAGGGAATGGCGGGCCCAGCGCACCCCGCCCCTGCCCCAGGAGGTAGACCCGGGGTTTGACCCCTTCACCAAGGTGCAGACTTTCGGGTTTCTGATGGAAGGGTACATGGGCAAGGCCCAGTTTGCCTACGGGCTGATGCAGGAGCCCGCCAGCTTCTACTACGGGGTGATGTGGAACAAGCTTTACCGGGCGGACCTGGTGCGCCAGCACCCGGACGTGGCGTGCAGCGAGGAGCTGGACTACAGCGAGGACTTTTACTTCAATTTAAGCTTCATCCGCTACGCCGAGCGGTTTTATGCCCTGTCCACCCCCATCTACAACTATGTGCAGAACCCGGACAGTCTGGTGCACAACCTGAACCCGGTGAAGGTGCTGGCCACCCGGTGGGAGCTGCTCACCTATTATAAGGACCTGTACCGGGACCTGGGGCTGTATGAGGACAACAAGTACCGGCTGAACCGGTATTTCTTCGGCATTGCCGAAAGCTGACCCCGGGGCACGGCTTTTTCCCGGGGAATATTCCGGGTAAAGAAGGGGTAAAATCCCGGCGCGGGCGGGCAAACCGATTGCGTTTGCCGCCGGGTTATGATACAATTATTTTTTAGTCTGGCGTTGTGCACCCGCGTGACGGCGCCGGCAAAATTCAATACAGAAAGTAGAGTTGATCTTTCCCCCCCATGGACGAGGACAGTATTATCACCATTATTTTGATCGTAGCACTGGTGGCGATGTCGGCTTTCTTCTCCGCTTCGGAGACAGCCTATTCTTCCCTGAACCTGATCCGCCTGCGCTCCCGCGCCGAGGCCGGCGACAAGCCCGCCGGCAAGGCCCTGCGCCTGGCCGAAAAGTTCGACCGACTGCTGAGCACCATCCTCATCGGCAACAACATCGTGAACATTGCAGCGGCTTCGCTGGGCACGGTGCTGTTCACCAATCTGCTGGGTCCGGTGTACGGCCCCACCGCCTCCACGGTCGCCCTGACCGTCATTGTGCTGATCTTTGGTGAGATTACCCCCAAAGGCCTGGCCAAAGAAATGCCCGAGACCCTGGCCGTCTCCTTCTCCCCGATCCTCAATGCGCTGACCACCCTGTTCACCCCGCTGAACTTCGTCTTCGGCAAATGGAAGGATTTTCTGGCCCGCCGGTTCCATTCCGACGAGCACGACACCGTGACCGAAGGCGAGCTGGTCACCATGGTGAGCGAAGCCGAAAAGGACGGCGAGATCACCGACCGGGAAAGTGAACTGATCCGCAGCGCCATCAGCTTTGACGACGTGGAGGTGGAAGACGTGCTGATTCCCCGGGTGGACGTGGTGGCCGTGGCCGACGACGCCGACCTGGAAGAGGTGGCCGAACAGTTTGCCGAAAGCGGCTATTCCCGCCTGCCGGTGTACCACGAGACCATCGACAACATCATCGGCGTGGTGCACGAGAAGGATTACTTTGTGGCTTCCCGCCGGGGGGACGCCGAGCTGGAAAAGCTCATTACCCCGGCGCTGTACACCACCTCCGGCAGCCGCATCTCCGAACTGATGCGCACCATGCGGGAAAGCAAGCATCACATGGCCATTGTGGTGGATGAGTACGGCGGCACCGCCGGCATCGTCACCCTGGAGGACATCCTGGAAGAGCTGGTGGGCGAAATCTGGGACGAACACGACGACGTGGTGGAGGAAGTGCGCGCCCAGAGCAACGGCAGCTGGCTGATTGCCGGCGACGCCGGTGTGGACGATGTGGCCGAGGAGCTGCACATCCGGGACAAGAGCAAGGCGGTGTCCATCAGCGGCCTGGTGCAGGAAAAGCTGGGCGGTCTGCCCAAGGTGGGCGACCATTTCCGCTGGGGCCGGTACGAGGGCATTGTCACCCGCACCACCCACCGCCGGGTGCAGGAAGTGCGCCTGACCCTGCTGGAGCCGGAACCGGCGCCCCAGGAATAAGAACACTCTGCCTTTTTTCCAACAGAATGAAAACCAAGCCGGACGGCCCCTGCACGGAGCCGTCCGGCTTTTGGTTTTGCAGGGGCAAAATGTCCGCCCCCACGCCGAAAAAGAGAGAGGTTCCTTCTTGCATCCCGCCGGGCGGGTTGGTATAATAGAGAACGCGCGCCGGGGAAGCCCCCGGCGTGATTCTTACAAAAACAGGAGCGGATGTATCGGTGGAACTGACAGGATGGGGCCGGGTGCTGCTGTGGCTGCAGCGGGCCAAGGCGTTTATCAAGAGCGAGGTGGTGCTCACCGTGGCGGTGGTGCTGGCGATTCTGTCGTCCATTGCGGTGCCGCCGGACGCCGCCTGGGCGGGCTACATTGACTGGGACACCCTGGCTTTGCTCTTCAGCCTGATGGCGGTGACCAAGGGGCTGCAGGGTCTGGGGCTGTTCGACGCCCTGGGCGCGGCCCTGCTGCGCCGGATGGCCGCCACAAGGCAGATGGTGCTGGTGCTGGTGTTTCTGCCCTTTGTTTTCAGCATGCTCATCACCAACGATGTGTCCCTGATCACCTTTGTGCCCTTTGCCCTGACCGTGTTGCACATGGCCGGGCAGGACCGGCTGGTCATTCCCACGGTGGTGCTGCAGACCGCCGCCGCCAACCTGGGCAGCATGCTCACCCCCATGGGCAACCCCCAGAACCTGTATCTGTACAACCGGTCGGGGATGAGCTTCGGGGCCTTCTGTGCCCTGATGCTGCCCTATGTGGTTTTGTCCGGGGTGTGCATTGCAGTGCTGTGCGTGCTGCCCCGCAGCGTGCCGGTGCACACCGACCTGCCCGCCACCCCGCTGGGCGACAAGCGCAAGATGGCCCTGTGCGGGGTGGGTGCCCTGCTCTGCCTGGGGTGCATCGCCAAGGTGCTGCCGCCGCTGGGGGTGGCTGCGGTGACGGCGGTGGTGCTGATCATCGGCGACCGGCCCCTGCTGGCCCGCATCGACTATTCCCTGCTGGGCACCTTCATCGCCTTCTTTGTCTTTATCGGCAACATGGGCCGTATCGAGAGCTTCCAGAACTTTTTGTCCGGGATTCTGGCCGGGCACGAGGTGGCCGTGGCGGTGCTGGCCAGCCAGGTCATCAGCAACGTGCCGGCGGCGCTGCTCCTTTCGGGGTACAGCAGCGCCTGGCCCCAGCTCATTGTGGGCTGCAACCTGGGCGGCCTGGGCACCCTGATCGCCTCCATGGCCAGCCTGATCTCCTACAAGCTGGTGGCCAAACAGCATCCCGAGATGCGGCCCAGATACTTTGCCTGGTTCACCCTGTGCAATGTGGGCCTGCTGGCGCTGCTGCTGGTGGAAAGTCTGTTTGTGTGAGCAGAGACAGGCTCCCCTGTGCAAGGGGAGCTGGCGGCCGCAAGGCCGTCTGAGGGGTTGGAGACTTGACGGTATTACCCGGTAACGGGAAATCAGGCAGGGTTTACAACCCCTCCGCCGCTGCGCGGCACCTCCCCTTACACAGGGGAGGCTTGGGGTAAAAGAAGCTGCGCGCCCCCCTTGCACAGGGGAGGCTTTCCGGAAGAGCCATTTTAATCATCTTCCTTGCTCAGGTCCCCCAGGACCTGAGTAGGCCGTCGTGAGGTGGCCGCATCTCGGGGTCCGGGGCCGCAGCCCCGGCCGGCGGCCGCCGCATCGGAACGGCGGGCCCTTTTCGTTTCCTTTTCGGGCACGAAAAGGAAAGAGTTTCCCGCAAGCACCCGCTTGCCCAGCAGCCTGCCGTCTGCCAGTAAACAAGCAACCAAAAAGGCTCCCCTGGGAAAAGGGGAGCCTTTTTTCATACCAGTTCAGGTTTGTGCTGACGCAGATAGTACACCGCACCCACCAGGCCGGCGTCGTTGTGCAGCTCGGCGGCCCGCAGGTCCAGCCCCTGCCGGAAGGCGGGCATCACCGATGCCTGCACCTTGTCGGCCAGGGGACGGATGAGCAGATCGGTCTGGGCGGATACCCCGCCCCCCACCAGGATGCGCTGGGGGTTGAAGATGTGCACCAGCCCCGCCAGACCCTGGGCGATCTCCTCGATCCAGTCGTCCAGCAGCAGCTGCACTTCCCTGTCCCCCGCTTCGGCGGCGGCAAAGACCGCGCGGCCGCTGTTCCAGGCGGGGTTGCGGGCCTGGGCGGCCCGCACCAGGGCGGTGGTGGAGGCATACCGTTCCCAGCAGCCCACGGCCCCGCAGGTGCAGGCCATGCCGTGGCGCACATGGGTGCGGTAATGGCCGATTTCGCCTCCCAGGCCCCGGGCGCCTTCCAGCAGGCGGCCGCCGGTGAGGATGCCGCCCCCCACCCCGGTGCCGATGGTGATGCCGATGACATCGGTGCAGCCTCTGGCCGCGCCGACCCACACTTCCCCCAGCACCATGCAATTGGCGTCGTTGGCCACCGTCACCGGCAGGCTCAGGGCCTTTTCCAGGGTGGTGCGGATGGGGGCGTCATCCCAGCCGGGCAGACTGCCGCAGGTGCCGGCCACCACCCCCTGCACACTGTCGATCTGACCGGTGGCCGAAACGCCCACCCCCGCAGGGGTGATGCTCTGCCCCGCCAGAAAGCGGGCCGCCGCCCCGGTGACCGTGTCCAGAATGGGGGTTTTGTAGCCGTCAAAGCTCACGCTCTCCTCGGCCCGGGCCAGGACCCGGCCGTGGGTGTCCACCAGGCCCAGCTTGACCGCCGTGCCCCCGATGTCCACCCCCAGATAGACCTTGTCCATGGGGTCCTCCTCTCAGCCCGGGTCGCGGATGGCCGCGGTGAACCGGGCGGTGATCTCCGCCGGGCGGGTGATGGCCCCGCCCACCACCAGGGCAAAGGCCCCGGCTTCCAGGGCTTTGCGGGCCTGCTCGGGATAGTGGATGTGGCCTTCGGCAATGACCTTGGCCGGGCATTCTCTGGCCAGTCTGGCCACAAATTCAAAATCGATGTCGTTGATGCCGGCGGTTTCGGGGGTGTAGCCCCGCATGGTGGTGCCCACAAAGTCGGCTCCCGCTTCGGCGCAGGCCATGGCCTCCTCAAAGGTGGCAATGTCCGCCATCAGGGGCTGGTCGGGGTATTTTGCCTTCACAGCCTTGATGAACTGGGCCGCCGTGGACCCGTCCGGGCGCAGAGCGCCGGTGCCCTGCACCGCCAGAATGTCCACCCCGCAGCCCACCAGAGCATCTACCTCGTCCATGGTGACGGTGATGTACAGGGGGGTGCCGGGGTAATCCTTCTTGATGATGCCGATGACCGGCAGGTCCACCACCGCCTTGATCTGGGTGATGTCCCGCACCGTGTTGGCCCGGATGCCCACCGCCCCGCTCATGGCGGCGGCTTTGGCCATCAGGGGCATGATCCCCCCTTCGGGGGTGTACAGGGGCTCGTTCTCCAGCGCCTGGCAGGAGACGATGAGCCCGTGTTCGATCTGTCTGAACAGTTGTTCTTTTTCCATCATAGCGTCCTTTCAACCCATCTCGATCTTGACCACGGCCTTGCGCAGATGGGTGCACACCCCGCAGTGGCAGCTGGGCTTGTGGGGTTCCCCAGGCAGGAAGAGGGCAAACCGCCCTTCTCCCAGCATGCCGGTGGCCTGTTCCGGCCCGGCGCCCAGGCCCGCATCGCTGTCCGGGTCGTAGGGGGCGTGGGATACCAGCGGGGTGCCCGCGGCGGCCCAGTCCCACCGCTCGGCCCCGGTCAGATCAATCTGCAGGTCGGCGTAGCGGCGGTGATACTCGAAGGCGGCGCCCTCGGCGTCCCGCAGCTCGGCCTCCATCACGTTGACAAAGACCGCCTCCCCGTCGATGACGGTGCGCCCCAGGGGCAGCGCCGTCACATCGTGTCCGGCAAGCCAGGCGATGGCGGTGTCCAGGTTCTTGTGCAGCCCGCGGTACCGGGCCAGGTTGGCAAGGGTATCGGTGATCATGGCACAGCTCCTTTCGGCAAAGGTCCGCCGGGCGTTACAGCGCCTTTACGGCGGCTTCGATCATGGCCTGGGCCTTGGCGACGACAGCCTCGTCCCCGGGTTCCAGGTTGGGCAGGGGTGCGCGCACCCCGCCCAGCTCCAGGCCGTACTGGCGGCGCAGAATTTCCTTCTGCACGGCGTACAGGTTGCCCTTGGCCTCGCACATCTTGTAGATGATGCGGTCGGCCTGATACTGGATGGTGCGGGCGGCGGGGATCTCCCCGGCCTTGACCAGCTCGTACATTTTCAGGAAGAGTTCCGGCATGACGGCGTAGGTGCCGCCGATGCCGCCGTCCGCGCCCATGGCCAGCCCCGAGACAAACTGCTCATCGGGGCCGTTGAAGACCGCAAAGCCGTCGGCACCCCGGGCGGCGATGCCCGCGTCCTTGAACATCTGGATGTCCTGGGTGGGCATGGAGGAGTTCTTCACCGCGATGACGTTGGGGTTCTTGAGCATCTCTTCCAGCAGGGGCATGGTCAGGCCGGTGCCCGCCAGCTGGGGGATGTTGTAGATGACGAATTCGGTGTGGGGGGCCGCGGCGCTCATGGCGTTCCAGTAGGCGGCGATGGCGTAGGGCGGCAGGTGGAAGTAGATGGGCGGAATGGCCGCAATGGCGTCCACGCCGCAGCTTTCCGCATGGGCGGCCAGCTCGGCGGAATCGGCGGTGTTGTTGCAGGCCACATGGGCAATGACGGTGATCTTGCCGGCGGCTTCCTCCATGACCGCTTCCAGCACGGCCTTGCGCTCCTCTACATGCTGGTAGATGCACTCGCCGGAGGAACCGCCCACATACACCCCTTTCACCCCTTTGCCGATGAGGTGGCGGGTCAGGGCGCGGACTCCGTCGGTGGAGATGGAGCCGTCCGGCGCGTAGCAGGCATAGAACGCCGGAATGACGCCGCGGTATCTGGTGATGTCTTTCATCGTTCAAACACTCCTTATACAGTATCAGCCCTTGACGGCACCCATGGCGATGCCCTGGGTGAAGTACTTCTGGAAGGCCAGGAACACGGCGATGATGGGAATGGCGGCCAGGGCGGCGCCCGCCATGATCAGGCCGAAGTCGTTGGACATTTCCGCCTGGATCTTGGCAATGCCCAGGGAAATGGTCAGGTTGTTGCTGGAGTTCAGCATGATCAACTGCAGGAAGTAGTCGTTCCAGCTGTTGATGAAGGTGAAGATGGCCAGCGCGCCGATGCCCGGGGTGACCATGGGCAGCACCACGTCGGTGAAGGTGCGCACCTCGCCGGCGCCGTCGATGCGGGCGGCTTCGATCATCTCACCGGGGATGGTCTCGCTGAACTGCTTCATGAGGAAGATGCCGAAGGGCCAGCCCACCGTGGGGAAGATGACCGCCCACAGGCTGTCGTGCAGGCCCAGGAAGCTCATCTCTTTCAGCAAAGGGATGAGGATGACCTGCTTGGGCAGGGCCATGGCGCAGATCATGATGCTGAAGATGAGCTTGCGGCCGGGAAAGCGCTTTTTGGCCAGCACGTAGCCCGCCATGGCGGCGGTGATGCAGGTCAGGGCCATGGCCACCACCGCCATGAAGACGGTGTTGCCCAGCCAGCGCAGGGCGGGGTTGTCAAACAGGCGGATGTAGTTGTCCAGGGTGGGTTCGGTGGGGAACCACACCGGCGGGCTGGCGTTGACCGCAATGCGGTCCTTGAAGGAACCGGTGACGATCCAGTACAGCGGGAAGATGAAGAACACCGCCAGCAGCACCAGAACAACGTTGGTCAGGACCTTGCCGGGGGTCAGGGCTTTGCTTTTGACGCTGGATTCCATAGTGTGACCCTCCTTTTAGTCAGACGAACCGGCGAACTTGAACTGAATGGCGCTGAGGATGGCAATGATGATGGCCAGCACCACGCCCATGGCGTTGCCGTAGCCGTAATCATTCAGCTTGAAGGCCTGGTAGTAGATGTAGTACATGATGGTATCGGTGGCGTGGTTGGGACCGCCGGAGGTCAACAGCTGGATCAGGGCATAGCACTGGAAGGTGTTGATGGTGGTGATGACCAGGATGTACAGGGTGGTGGGCATGATCTGGGGCCACTTGATGTGCCAGAAGACCTGCAGGTTGGAAGCGCCGTCCACCTCCGCCGCGTCGATCAGGGAGGGGTCCACGTTGCCCAGGGCCGCGATGTACAGCACGATGGGCTGGCCGATGGAGGTGGTGAAGAGGATCAGGGTGATACAGCCCAGGGCGAAGCGGGCGTCGCCCAGCCAGCTGATGTTTTCGTTGATCAGGCCCACGGCGTTCAGCACGTAGTTGATCAGGCCGGTGTACTTGTTGAACATCCACTTCCACACCACGGCCACGGCCACGGTGCCGGTGACCACCGGCAGGTAGAACACACACCGGTAGAAGCTGCGCTTGAAGGAGGACATCTTGTACACCACCGAGCCCACCCACAAAGAAAAGGCGGTGACGGCGGGCACGGCCACGATGACCAGGATGAAGGTGTTCTGCAGGGCCTTGAGGAAAACGGGGTCCCGGAACATCTTGATGTACTGGGCGAAGCCCACAAAGGTGAGGGGCTTGCCCATGCGGTAGTCCAGGAAGCTGGTGACCAGGCACATGACCATGGGCACCACCACGAACAGGACAAAGAAGACGAGTGCCGGCAGCAGGAAGAGATAAGCCGCCAGGGTCTGCTGCCGCACCAGTGCCGAGTTGCGGAAGGTTCCCTGGTTGTAGGTCAGGGTTTCGCCGCCGGCGGCGGCCGCCTTGGTTTTGGAAGCCATGCAAAGGCCCTCCTTTACTAGATGGGTCCCCCGCGGGGGAAAAGAACCGGATACAAATAAGACCCCCGCTCCACCTGTTTGACCCGATGGAGCGGGGGCGGCTGGCCCCGCCGGCTGTCAGCGGCCGGAGGGGGCATGTCCCCGGCGGCAGGTCATGCCGCCTTGCATATCAGTTTTGTCAGGCCGCGGCGCTGATGGCGTCGGCGCAGCTCTGCTGGTAGGTGGCGGTGGCGTCGTCCACGCTCACGCCGCTGAAGATCTGCTGCAGCATGTTCCACCAGGCGGTGCGCTGCTCGGCCCAGCCGGGAGCCACGTTGTAGTAGTCGCCCAGATACTGCATGAAGCTGGCGAACTGCGCCATGCGGGCTTCATCCTCGGTGCCGGCGTACACATCGCCGAAGGAGGAACGGACGGGGAAGAAACCGGTCAGGCGGACGCTTTCGGGGCCCTGCTCGGCGTCGTCGCACAGGAACTTGATGAATTCCTTGGAAGCGGCGGCCTTGGCGTCGTCGCCGTTATCGAACAGACCAAAGCCCCAGATGCCGCCGCACAGTTCGGGCACGCCGTCGTCGGAGGGGAAGGCCACCGGCATGGCGGTGAAGGTGACGGACTCGGCATAGTTGGCCTGGTTGGAAGCGTTCCAGCACAGGGTCATGGCCACGTTGCCGTTGGCGAACAGCTGCAGTTCGTCGCTGGCCTGGGCGGCGGCGTCGTAGGTGATGAGACCTTCGTCAACCCAGTCCACCAGCTGCTGCAACGCCTTCTTGTTGGCGTCGCTGTCGGCGGTGTAGGCGGTGTGGTCGGCGTTGGTGAACTGGCCGCTGTAGAGGTTGTTCACCAGAGCGCGGGTGCCCTGGTCGCCGCCCTGGCCGCCGCAGTAGACGATGGCGGTGGTGGAGACGCCGGAATCCTTCAGGGCCTTGAGGGCCTTTGCAAAGTTCTCGGTGGTCCAGGTGCCGTCGTCGTTGATGTACTGCAAAGCGCCGGCGGCCTCAAACATTTCCTTGTTGATGGCCATGGTGTGGGTGGTCATGCACAGGGGGTATTCATAGTAGTTGCCGTCGCTCCACTGGCAGGCGCTGACCACGTTTTCGCTGGTGGCGGAGATGTCGGCCACGGCCTCGTCGGTCCACAGGTCGTTTAGGGGCAGCATCTTGCCCTTGGCGCCCCAGTTGGAAACCAGACGTTCGGGGCCTTCCATGATGATGTCGGGGGTGGTGCCCGCCTCGATGGCGGCGGTGACCTGGTCGTCGCCGTTGGTGTAGTCCAGGTACTCCACCGTGACGCTGATCTCGGGATGGGATTCGTTGAACTTGGCAATCAGGCTGTCCACGGTGGCGGAATCGCCGAAGCTGCCGATGGGATAGGTCCACAGGGTGATGGCGGTGGCCTCACCGGTGGCGGCGGAGCTGGAAGCGCCGGTGTCGGCGGTGGCGGTGCTGTCCGTCGTGGTGGTGCTGGAAGTGCTGCCGCATCCGGCCAGCACGCTCACGGCCATACCGGCCGCCAACAACAGGGAAAGCTGCTTCTTCATAATGTTCTCCTTTGTGTTTGTTCCGTTTGCGGGCGTTTGGGTCCGCGCCCTTTCAGTGATTTCATTTTAGAAAATTATTTTCATTTTGTCTAGGTGCTCTTTGCCCAATCTTTTCCCTGTTTTTTCAACGTTTTATACAAAGGCAGAACTTTTCGTCTCGTTTTTTCTTCAAATAGCGCCGTTTTTCCGATACTTCTCCCCTGTCCCCCCTGCGGCGGGCCTTTTTTCGGACAGAAGGCGCCCGGATGTAAAATGTAAGATTTTTTCTTTTTTGACCGGATCGGCCGCCCCGGTTCCCCCGCCCTGCCCGAAAGAGTTTTTCCTTTTTCCGTGATTTTTTCTCCGTCGGGGCGGCCGCTGTCCCCGCAGGGCCGGAAATGCGGGGTGGAAAAATCGGGAAAGGTTTTCATTTTTTTCGGAATTTTCCGGCAATATATACAATACACAATCGCCAGATTAAGCAACTTGCCGCACTTGCCAAACAGAAAACTTTCTTTTATACTAAATATAGAAAATATTTTTCACTTATGACCCGTGCCCCTTCACGGGTCCCCACCGCAGAACCCACTGCAGAAAGGAACGATCCCAGCATGAAAGAGCAGAGCTTCTGGCAGCTGCTGCGCGACAAGCACAACGATCTGACCAAGTCCGGCCGGCTGGTGGCCGAATACCTGGTCCAGCACCCCGAGGAAGCACAGTATCTGTCGATCTCCTCCCTGGCCAAGGCCTGCGGCGTGGCCGAGGCCACCATCTTCCGGTTTTGCCGGTCCCTGGGCTTTGACGGGTACAACGAAATGAAGATTGCCCTGGCCCAGGCCAACGCCGCCGCCGAGCCCACCGCCGCCGGCAAGCCGGAACCGGGCAGTGACACCGCCAGCCTGTGCGCCTATGCGGCGGCGGTGAGCACCGAGGCCATCACCGGCACCCGGGATACCCTGGACCCCGCCGCCGTGGACCGGGCCGCCACCCTGCTGCAGCGGGCCCGGCAGGTGTACTGCTGCGGCCAGGGGGGCAGCCAGGTGCTGGCCAACGATATCTGGGCCCGGTTTGCCACCGTGACCACCAAGTTCCACACCGCCGGGGACAGCCACATGCAGGCTTTGACCGCCAGCCTCATGGGGCCCGAAGACGTGGTATTGTTCGTGTCCTACTCCGGCGCCACCCGGGATATGCTGGAGACCCTGCGCCTGGCCAAGAGCTGCGGGGCCCACATCATCCTGATGACCCACTACGCCGATTCCCCCGGCGCCGCCCTGGCCGACGTGGTGCTGCTGTGCGGCGCCCAGGAAAGCCCCCTGGAAGGGGGCAGCATTGCCGCCAAGATCGCCATGCTGTATGTGGCCGAAGTGCTGGTGCTTCGCTTTACCATGGACAACCTGGAACTGACCACCATCGCCAAGCAGCGCACCTCCAAGGCGCTGGGCCCCAAACTGCTGTAAAAAAAAACGGAGTGTTTCTCCCCGGAAGGGAGGAACACTCCGTTTGCTGTTTGGTGTATCTCAGTCGTCCTGCTTGGGTACCCGGGAATTGAACCGGTCCAGGGCCAGGGCGGCCAGCACCCCCACCGCCAGGCAGACCACATTCACCACCGCCGAAGCCGCCGACACCGTGAAGCTGTCGAAGGGCACGATCATGAGGGTGGCAGCCAGCACCACCCCGATGATGGCGTGGAAGGCATAGGGGTAGAACCGGTCGAAGAGGGTATCCACCGCCCGGGCCAGGCAGATGACGGTGATCACCGCCCCGATGCCCGCCGGGATGAGGATGCCCAGTTTCAGGCTGCCCAGGCCGTCCACGAAGGGGGTGTACAGGCCCAGGGGCATGAGCAGGGTGGAGAAGCTCATGCCCGGGGCAATGACGCTGAGGGCCAGGCAGAACCCGCAGAACAGGTACCACCCGAAGTTGGGGGTGATGACCACCGAAAACAGGTTCAGCCCGATGAGCAGGCCCAGGATCAGGGCGAAAGCGATGCCCAGGGCCGCGCCGCAGCCCTTGGGGCGGCCCTGCTCTCCCGCTTCCCGGAAAAGAGAGGGCAGCATGCCGGTGATCAGCCCGATGAAGAGGCAGACCGAGGGGGCGGGGTAGGTTTCCAGGAAGAAGGCCAGAATCTTGGCCACCCCCAGAAAGCCCACGGCAGCGCCCGCAATCACCGGCAGCAGCTTGGGCACGTGGGTGCGGAACTTGTGCAGGGGGTCGCCCAGCAGTTCCATCACCGGCTTGTAGATGCCGAACACCACACAGAGCACCCCGCCGGAGATGCCGGGCAGCACGGCCCCCACCCCGATGAGCATGCCCTGCAGCAGACGAAGAACCAGGCGCAGGACATTGGGACGATTCTCTTTCATATACAAAATCCTTTCGTATCTGCGAAAAAAAGCCGGGCCAGAACCGGTCCGTGGGACCAGTATACCACACTTTGCCCGTCCTGAAAAGCCGAAAACGCCCCCAGCCCCAAAACCTGTGCAACCTGACAGGTCTGTGGGAGTGGGGGCGCTGTGTTTTGGGCAAAAATCTCAGGCTTTGCCGGGCCCGGCTTTCAGGATCTTGTTGAACCGGGTCATGAAGACGGTGACGGTGGTGGCGGCGGCCAGGATATCGCTCACCGGCTCGGCCAGGAACACCGCAAACACCTTGTTGTCCGGCATGAAGTAAGGCAGGATGAAAATCAGGGGGATGAGCAGGATCAGCTTGCGCTCGCAGGCCAGCAGCAGGCTGACCTTGGCCTGGCCCAGGGCCACAAAAGCCTGCTGGCAGCTGGTCTGGAAGCCGCTGGCAAAGATGCCCGCCATGTAGATGCGCATACCCCAGACGGTATACTCCACCAGCTCGGGGTCGGAATTGAAGATGTTCACGAACAGGTGGGGGAAGACCATCACCGCCGCCCAGAACAGGGTGGCGTAACCCACGCAGATGCCGAACTGGCAGGCGAAGGCTTTTTTGACCCGGTCAGGGCGGCCGGCGCCGAAGTTGTAGCCGATGAGGGGCTGGCCGCCCTGGCAGATGCCCTGGTTGGGCATGGAGATGAGCTGGCTGACGCTGGTGATGATGGTCATGGCACCCACGGCCACATCCCCGCCGTAGCGGGACAGGCTGGCGTTGAAGCTGATGCTGAGCAGGCTTTCGGTGGAGAGCATGACGAAGGAGGAGACGCCCAGGGCCAGGCAGGGCAGGATCACCTTGGCCCGGGGGCGCAGGTTGGGCAGGCGCAGCCGCAGGCGGGTGCGCTCCCCGCACAGGAAGAGCAGCACCCACACGGCGCTGACCCCCTGGCTGAGGACGGTGGCCACGGCGGCCCCGGCCACCCCCATGCCCAGCCCGAAGATCAGGATGGGGTCCAGCACGATGTTGCACACCGCCCCGATGACGGTGGTGAGCATGCTGAACTTGGAGAAGCCCTGGGTGGTGATGAAGGGGTTCATGCCCAGTACCACCAGCACAAAGACACTGCCCAGCACATAGATGCGGGTGTAGCTCAGGGCATAGGGCAGGGTGGCGTCGCTGGCGCCGAACAGCCGCAGCAGCTGGGGGGCAAAGGCGTAGAAGGTCACGGTGAGCGCCACCGCAATGGCCAGCAGCACGGTGAGGCAGTTGCCGGTGATGCGTTCGGCGGCGTCGTTGTCCCCCCGGCCCATGGCGATGGCCGCCCGGGGGGCGCCGCCGGCGCCGGCCAGCATGGCAAAGGCGTTGACCAGCATGAGGATGGGCATGCACAGCCCCACGCCGGTCAGGGCGGTGGCGCCCACCCCCGGCATGTGGCCGATGTAGATGCGGTCCACCACGTTGTACAAAAGGTTGATGACCTGGGCCACCACGGCGGGTGCCGCCAGGCTGAGCATCCAGCGGCCGATGCTGCCTTCGGCCATGGTGCGGGGCTGGGTTGCTGCGGGCATGACTGCGCCTTCTTTCCGAAAAATCAAGGCGACCGCCGGGGCGGCCGCTGCGTGTATTGTTTATTGTAGCACACCCGGAGACAAAAGCAAAGGGCTGGGGATTTTTTGCCCCCCAACACAAAAACCCCGCGTCCGGGAAAGGACGCGGGGCAACGGAATCGAAGAGTTTGGCGGGGGAGGTTTATTCCTCGCCGGTGATGGCCTTGGCCTGTTCCAGGGTGGTCACTTCGGCCATGGCCTGCTGGATGGTCTTGCCTTCGGCCACCAGCTCGCGGCGGGCGGCGTTGACGGCCTGGATCTCCTTCATCTTGTCGCCGGTCAGGCTGTAGCCCTTCATGGCGATGAGGGTGGCGCCCCAGGCGACCATGGGCACGATGCAGAACAGGATGATGACCACCCAGTTCATGCCGGGACGGAAGGGATCATCGCCGCCGGGCAGGGTGGTGGTGAAGCCGATGGCCGCGGCGGCCAGGCCCACGATGGTGGAGCTCAGGGAGGAGACCAGCTTGTCCACCAGGCTGAACAGGGTGCCGATGATGCCGGGCACGTAGTTGCCGGAACGGTAGGTCTCATAGTCGGAGCAGTCGGCCACCATGGGGATGGGCATGTCGGCGGTGGCGTAGTAGGCGCCGTAGCCGATGCCGAAGAAGAGGATGAACAGCACGGTGTACACGTTCAGGGTCAGGTGGAAGCCGCCCTCGGTGCTGAACAGGGACAGGTTGTAGGCTGCGTTGTCCGGGTTCCAGAGCAGCAGCAGCACCAGCACGCCCATGTACATCACAAAGGCCACAGCCACATACCGCATCAGGCTGGCTTTCTGGCCGTATTTCTGGCTGGTGCGCACGGTGAGCACAAAGAAGGGCGCGCTGAACACATAGCCCAGCACCATCATGGGCAGGTACAGGCTGTCATAGTTGCCCATCATGCCGCCGTACAGCATGCACAGCACGGCGGTGTTGGTGGCAATGGCCAGGGCCAGCTTGCAGCCGGCGCCGGCCACCATCAGCCGCTGCAGGGGCTGGTTGGCGCGGATCAGGGCGATGTACTCGCTGACCTTGACCTTCTGCTGGGTTTCGCCGCCGATGCCGAAGTATTCGGGGCGGTCCTTCTCCCAGATGCCGATCATGGCCAGGATGGTCAGGGCAAAGGAGATGATCATGGCCAGGGGGACCATGACGTTGAAGAAGTTCTGGGTGGTGTAGTCACCCACGCTGGAACGCAGGATGGGGGCCAGGAACTGGATGGCACCCATGCCCACCATGCTGGCCACCAGGTTGAAGATGGTGAACAGGGGGCGCTGCTTGGGGTCGTTGGTCAGAACGGTCTGGCCGGAACGGGTGACCGAAGTCTGGAAGGTGTAGCCGATGACGTAGATGGCGTAGAACACCACATACAGCACATAGCGCAGGGGCATCATGCTGGTGGGCACCAGCTGGGTGCAGAAGTACAGCAGGATGGAGCTGACAATCATGATGATGTTGCCGATCAGCATGAAGGGGCGGAACTTGCCGAACTTGCCGTTGGTCTTGTCGATGAGGGCGCCGATGATGGGGTCGGTGACAGCGTCAAACAGACGCATGACCGTGACCATGGTGCTGGCAAAGACCAGGGCCAGGCCCAGCACGCCGCCGTAGTAGGCGATGTAGGCGGAAGTGAGGATGTAATAGACGTTGGTTGCACCGTTGTTGAAGGGGAACAGCACCAACTGATAGATCTTGGCGCGGTTCAGCCCGCCGTTGTGTGCGCTGGCGGCGGCGTTTTCGCTCATAGAAACCTCTCCTTTACAGTTGCGGGTAAGGCCCGATAATACGGGGAAGCCCCGCCCCTTGTTCAGGGGGCGGGGTTCCCGTTTGTTGGGCAGGTCGCGGGTATATCCTCACATGGAAGGACCCGCTGGGGAATGTCGTTTATAAAGGTTGGCGCCCATCAGGCGTTGGCGGCCTTCTTCTTCTTGATGGCCTTGACCAGCATGACCACGCAGACCACGGTCAGCAGGGCCAGCACGCCGCACAGGCTCCAGGCAGCCAGCTTCCACCACGGGGTGATCAGTTCCAGACGATCGGAGCTGGACCAGCCGTTCATGGCGTTGGAGTTCACCACGGTGTACAGGATCAGGTGCACGGCGTCGCGCATTTCGGTGACGATGTAGGCGTCATCCTCGTAGTTGTTCAGGATCTCGGTGTGCAGAGGCGTGGGGCTGTCCCAGATCTCGGTGCCGGCGATCATAGCGTCGCAGGCATCCATGTACTTGCTGCCGCCGGAGTAGTCGGTGATGGACATGCCGCGCATACCCAGTTCACCGCGCAGGTAGCCGGTCTGCAGGTTTTCGTACTTGCCGCACCAGGTAGCGCCCCAGCGGTTGAAGCCGGACATGGTGCACCAGGCGCCGCCGTCCACGATGGCCTTGTCAGCCACTTCCAGATAGACCTCACGGGCGGTCTGCTCGTTGACCCAGGTGTTCAGGCCCATACGGCTGGATTCGGAGTCGTTCAGGGCCACGTGCTTCAGGTAGACGTAAACGCCCTTGGACTGGATGCCCTGCACCTCCACGGCGCAGATCTCGCCGGCGATGAAGGGATCTTCGGAGTAGTACTCGAAGTTACGGCCGGAGTAGGGGGTGCGGTGCATGTTGATGCCGGGGCCGTACAGGCCGGAGTAACCCATGGCCAGGCAGTCTTCGCCGATGCAGCGGCCCACGTCGTTGATGAGTTCACGGTTGAAGGTGGCGGCCATGACGTCCTCGGAGGTGTAGCACATAGCGGAGGCGCCGCCGGTCAGAGCGGCGGTCAGACCCTGGGGGCCGTTTTCGTCCTTGGTAGCGGTCTTGCCGATGGAAGCCGCGGCCTTGGTGTTGTGGAAGCCCTGGGTGATCATCAGGTTCATTTCGTCAAAGGTCATCTGATCCAGCAGGGTCTCCCACTGCGGGTCATCGTACTCTTTGCCGATCATGGAAGCCAGGGTCAGGCCGTTTTCGGCGCCCATGGTGGGCATTTCCACGCTGTCGGCCAGGCTGCCGTCGTAGTGGGTGTTGGCCAGAGCAGCGGCCAGGTCGTCGTTCAGAGCAAAGTCAAAGGTGCCGGTGGGGTAGGTGCCGGTCCAGTCGGAGCGGCTCAGCCAGGTCACGGTGCCGGGAGAGTAGCTGACCTTGTTGGGGTCGGCGTCGTCAAACAGGTTGGTGATGGCATTGCCGGTGGATTCGCTGGTGGCGAAGGTGGTGGTGTCCAGAGCGGGGTTGTTCCACTTCCAGGTCAGGGTGGCGTCGCCCTCGGCGGTCATGCCGTTGGCGGTGGTGTAGCCCTTGGCGGCCAGGATGTTGTTCACAGCCTCATGGGCACCGTTGCCCAGGGTGAAGTAGTAGTCGCCGGCATCCAGGATGTAGGTCTTGGCGCCGTTGGCGTCGTAGGTGCGCAGTTCGCTCTTGTCGATGCTGATGGTCACGGTCTCGGAAGCGCCCGGTTCCAGCACGTCGGTCTTGTCAAAGCCGCACAGCTCCACGCTGGCCTTCTCGATGCCGTTCTGCTTGTCGTAGTCGGTGTAGGGGCTCTGGAAGTAGACCTGGACGGTCTTCTTGCCGGCCACGCTGCCGGTGTTGGTCACGGTCACGTTGACGGTGAAGCCGTCAGCGCTTTCGCCCACGGAGAAGTCGCTGTAGGCGAAGGTGGTGTAGCTCAGGCCATAGCCGAAGGGATAGGCCACCACGCTGGCGTAGTCGAAGTCACCGGCGTTGGCGGTGCCCATGACCACGTCCTCATAGCGGGTCTCGGCGTAGCGGTAGCCCAGGTAGATGCCTTCCTGGTAGACCACATAGTAGCCCTGGTTGCCGTTGTCCTTGTCGTCGGCCACAAAGCCTTAGTCGGCGTTGTTGGAGTAGGGACGGGAGTAGAAGTTGGTCACCGCCGGGTTGGCCAGGTTGTCATACCAGAAGGTATCCACCAGGCTGCCGGAGGGGTTCACGCTGCCGGACAGCAGCCAGCCCACGCCGTTGGCGCCGGTCTGGCCCACATCGCCCACCCACAGGCAGGAGTCGATGCCGTAGTCAACACCGCAGATGGTGGGATTCAGGAAGTCCAGCTCGATGGCGTTGGAGGTGTTCAGCAGCACCACGATGCTCTTGAACACGCCCTGGTCCTTCAGGGCCTTCAGGCCGGCCAGCATATCCTTTTCTTCCTGGCTCAGTTCCAGGTAGTTGGTGGTGCCGGTCCATTCCACGCCGGAGCCGTTGTCGCCGGAAGGCAGGTCGGCGCCTTCGCCGCCGGAGCGGGAGAAGACCACGATGGCGGCGTCGCCGTACTCAGCAAAGCTGGAGGAGTTGGCAGTTTCCACTTCGCTCCAGGGAGCTTCGTTCACGTCGTACTGGCTGTTGGCGGCCAGAGCGTCGGCAATGGCGTCCGGCGTGACGCGGCTGTACTTGGAGGTGATGTCCTCACTGTCGTACCAGTTCCACAGGGTCTCGTTGACCTGGATGCCCTCTGCGGTCAGGGCGTCCTTCAGGGTCGGGGCGGAGGAGGTGTCGACAGCGCCGGAACCGGTGCCGCCGTACATCAGGTCCACAGAGCCGCGGCCGAACAGGCTGACCTTGGCGCCGGAAGCCAGGGGCAGGGCGCTGTTGTCATTCTTCAGCAAAGCGGCGCCTTCGGACTCCACAGTGGCGCAGAGCTCTTCTTCATAGCTCTCGCGCTCCTCGTCGGAGGCGAAATCGCTGGTAAAGTAGTTGGTATCTTCGGTGGTGTCGCCCTTGATGATCTTATAGGTGGATGCATTGGTGGCGACGTTGATGGTGGTTTCATACATGGGGGCCACCACGAAGGTAGCCACCATGGCGGCGGCGGTCAGCACTGCGCTGACCGCTGTCAGACCGGACCACAACGCAACTTTGGGCTTTTTCTGCATGTTGTTTTCCTCTCTTCCGTTTGTCTTGCCGCAGCGCCCGGCACCCTTGCGGGGGCTCGGGCGCTGCAGCCTGCTGTGCGGGGCATCGGTTCCGCCGTCTGCCGCCGGCTGCGCGCATGGCCGGCGGCAGACGGGACGGTCCCGGGCCCTATCTCACCCTGGAACAGCGAACCGCCCAGGGACAAACCTTGGTTGGGGGTGTGTTACACCCAGTTGGCACTCTGGCTCTTGCCCTTCTGCAGCTTGTAGGCGGGGTTGGGCGTGTCCACCTTGCGGATGGTGGTCTGGTCGATGCAGTCACCGGCCACGGCCTTCAGCTCCACTTCGCCCTGCAGGGGCAGCTTGAACCGGAACACCTTGTCGCCGGTCTGTTCGCCCACCTTCTTGCCGTTGGCATACAGCGCCACGCTGGGCTGGTTGGTGTAGACGGTGACGGTGGTGGTGGACTCGGTGCGGTCGGCGTAACGGCGGCCGGCGATATACACAAAGGGGTCCTTGCTCCACCAGGCTTTATACAGATAGAAGCTGTCCTTCTTGATCTTGCGGTCAAAGGTCACCAGACCCTTGTGGTTCATGCCGGGTTCGCCGCCCTGGTCCCGGGCGTCCGCCGCAAAGTCGAACATGTTCCACACGTGGGTGGCCCACAGCCATTTGTGGCGGTCGAAACAGCGCAGCATATACTCGTGGTACCTGGCCTGGTAGTCCTCGGTGTGGTCACCGCGGCGGGGCTTGGCGCTGTGCAGGTTGGGCATGGCCTCGGCGCCGTATTCGCTGTAGCCCAGGGGCCGGTTGGGGTAGACCAGGTGGAAGAAGTCCATCCACAGGTCGTTGAGGAAGAGCCCCGGCACGTACCAGCCCAGGTACAGGTTCCAGCTGACCAGGTCGGTGATGTGGGCCACCGGGTTGAAGGGGCCGCACATGGCGTAGCAGGCCAGGGTGGTCAGGCGGGTGGGGTCCATGCGGTGGCACAGGTCGTTCAGTTCATGATGGTTGTCCAGCATGTCCTTCTTGTCCTTGGTGGAGATGGTAATCTCGTTGGACACGCCCCAGCAGACAATGCAGGGATGGTTGTAGTTCTGGATGATCAGCTCGTTCATCTGGCTGATGGTATTTTCCCGGCCATTGTTCATGTGTTCCGAGATGTAGGGGATCTCGGCCCAGACCACCATGCCGGCCTCATCGCACAGATTGTAGAAGTACTGGTCGTGCTGGTAGTGGGCCAGGCGGACGGTGTTGCAGCCCATCTCCTTGATCAGGGCCATATCCTCGTCGTGCATGGCCTTGGTGATGGCGTTGCCCAGGCCCTTGCGGTCCTGGTGGCGGGAAACGCCGTGCAGCGGGTACTGCCGGCCGTTGAGCCAGAAGCCGGTCTTGGCATCCACCTTGAAGTCCCGCACGCCGAACCGGGTGCGCACCTCGTCCACGGGGGTGCCGTTGACAGTCAGGGTGGCCACAGCGGTGTAGAGGTAGGGGCTTTCGATGCCGTCCCACAGATGCACGCCGTGGATGGTCAGGGTCTGGTCGGTGCCGGCGCCCTGGGCCACGGTGTTGCCCTGGGCGTCCAGCAGGGCCACGGTGATCTCGGCGCCCTCGTGGGCGTTGTGCCAGGTCTCCACCCGGACGCTGCCGTCCTTGTAGCCGTTTTCCGGCTTGGGGGTGACCTTGAGGCCGGTGCCGCCGAAGTGATCCAGGTCAAAGTGGGCCTTGTTCACGATGACGAAGCTCACATCCCGGTAGATGCCGCCGTAGAAGGTGAAGTCGGCTTTCTGGGGATAGACGGTGTCGTTGACGGTGTTGTCCACGACGACGGTGAGTTCGTTGTCGGTGGCTTTGAGCAGGGAGGTGATGTCGGCCCGGAAGGTGGAATACCCGCCGTCGTGGCGGCAGACTTCGGAGCCGTTCAGGCTGATGCGGGCCGAAGCGTTGACGCCTTCGAACTGGAGGTAGACACACTCGGCGGCGGCGTCATAGGCCGGAGCGTCGAAGGTGGTCCGGTAGGTGCAGGCGCAGCGCTTGTAGTCGTTGCCGCCGTCCTGGCCGTCGATGTTGTTCCAGGTGTGGGGCAGGGTCACAACAGCATCCGGCTGGCCGGGCTGGGAAAAGCGCCAGGCTTGGTCCAGAACAAGGCTTCTTCTCATCAATTCACAACCTCTTTCCGGGCAGGGAGCCCATTTATGGATTATTATTTAATGATTTCATCATATCTTATTCATGATTATTTCACAACCGGTTTGGCGGAAGTGGTCGTTTTTGTGAACCATCTGGAAAATGGTTTCGTCAACTTGTTATGTATTAAACGATCTTTTTTGGATAGCTTGCACAAAGCAAAAAAGACCTCCGCCATGCGGAGGTCTTGGGTTGGTTTTATGTGGGAACGGCCTGCTGGGTCTGGGGCAAGGGAATGAGAATCTTGAGGGCAAAGCAGTCGTTTTCGGTGCTGACGGTGAGGTGGCCGTCGTACTTTTTGACGGTGCGCTGCACACCCCGCAGACCGAAGCCGTGGTAGTCGCCGCCGGTCTTGGTGGTGACGGGCAGGCCGTTGCGGAACACCGGCTGCGCCCCCAGGGGGTTGGTGATACTGATGACCAGAAACTGCTGTTTCACATGCACCAGCACGTCGATCTGGCGTTTTTCCTTGTCGGCAAACTGCTGCACCGCCTCGATGGCGTTGTCCAGGGCGTTGCCGAAGATGGTGTAGGTATCCGCCGGGTCCATAAAGCCCATGCGGCTGCCGTCGGCCACACACTGGATGTGGATGTCCTTGTCCCGGCACAGCAGGCTCTTTTCGGTGAGGATGGTGTCCAGCACCTCGCTGCCCGTCTTGACAATGGAATCGTAGATGCCGATGGAATTGTCGATCTCGTCCAGGTAGCGGCGGCGCTCGGTGCCGTCGGCCATGTCCCGCAACGCGTAGATCTGCACCTTCAGGTCGTGGCAGCGGCGGTTGATCAGGGTGATGTTCTTGCGGGCCAGCAGATACTGTTCCTTCTGGCGGTGCCACAGGATGTCCAGGGCGTCCAGATCATGCTGGATGGCGCTTTTTTTGAACAGGGCGTTCTGCAGAAACAGGATGGTCAGGCAGTAGAATTCACACATGAGGATGACCACCCAGTTGCCCCGCAGGGACACGATGTGGAAATCCACCACCACCGAGGCGGTGAGGAACTCAAAGACCACAAAGAGCATCAGGGCGGAGATGGTCTGGCGGGGTCCCACCTGGAACCGGCCGTCCGCCGTCATGCCCCGCACCACAAACAGGTAGACCAGGGTACAGCACACCCCCGCAAAGGGCACCACGCACAGCCAGGGCAGGGGGGCGCGGCCGTGGCGGACGTTCATCCAGGTGAACCAGGTGTTGAAGATCTGCACAAAAAACTGCTGGGCCATCATCATCCAGGTGGCGCAGTACAGGCTGCCGAACACCGACTGGTCGCACAGCAGCAGGGCCATGGCCGCCACATACACAAACACCACCAGCAGCTGCCACCATTGCAGGTGGGCGGCGGCGTAACCGGAGTACCAGTAGGCGAAGCCCAGCACCACCCCCGCCGCCAGGCAGAGGGCCAGGCGCAGGGGGTACCGGCCGCGGTGGCGCAAAGGCCGGGTGTACAGCGCGGCGCACAGCCCGTGCATGAACACCACCGCCACCGATTCCACCAGCAGCAGGGCCCCGCCCATCAGCTGCTGCCTCCCATGTAATCGGTGAGGGCGTTGAGGAAGGCGCCCCGGGCCCGGCGGCTGATGTCCAGCTCATGGCCGGCCACCACCACCTTGTCCTTGCGCACCTGTTCCACGTACATCAGGTTGACGATGTACCAGTGGTTGCACTTGGCAAAATTGTAGGGGGCCAGCTGTTTTTCGGCGTTCTGCAGGGTGCCCCGCAGCACATATTCCCCCTGTTCGGTGTGGTAGTGCAGCATGTGGTCCTGCACCTCCACATAGTAGATGCTGCGCACCCCCACCCGCTGGATGCGGTCGGGCAGGGTGAGCAGGATTTCCTCGTTGCGGCGCTTGACCACCCGCTGGATGGCCCGGCCGAACTTGAGCTGGAAGGTGTAGTAGCTCACCGGTTTCATGACAAAGTCCAGCGCCCCCACCGAATACCCCCGGATGGCATACTGGGCCATATTGGTGATAAACATCAATACCACGTTGTCGTCCTGTTCCCGGATGGCTTTGGCCGCGTCCATGCCGGTGACCTTGGGCATCTCGATGTCCAGCAGGATGATGTCGTACCGGGGCTGGTAGTCCTGCAGAATCTCGCTGCCGTCGGCAAAGCGCAGCACTTCAAAGGTACGGTCGTTTTCCCGGCCGTAGCGTTCAATATATTCCTTCAGCTGTTCGGCGCACGACGCCTCATCTTCCACAATGGCGATCCGCAGCACGGGCTTCCTCCTTTGCAGCCGGGTTTGGAAATTTCTTTGATTCTTACCTTTAATCATAACACAAAATGCGCGCTGCGGCAACCGGGATGCCGGGCGGCCGTACCCGCCAAACAATCCGTTATATTATAACATACAGTCTTTGGGTTTTGCCCGCCCCAAGCCGCCGGATGTGTTCGGCAAAACGAACACATTCATGCCATTTTTTTGTTGTTTTTATGGCTTTTGTACCCCTTTGGGGGCCAGATATGGGGTCTTGCTTTTCCCCTGTACGCGTGTTACAATTAAGAGGATCATCCAGGCCCGTTTTTACCCCTTTGGGGGTTCTGCGGGCCCTGCATCCACGGCGCCGCAGCGGCGCCGCATCCCCCGGCTCTTCAACAAGGAGGAACCTCCCATGCAAGAAACCAAGACATTGCAGGCCAAGATGTTCGGCGGGCTGCAGATCCGCGTAGGGGACCAGTGCCTGGTGGAAAAGGGCGGCCGCGTGAACAAGCCCATCGAACTGCTGGTGTATCTTTTGCTGAATATCGGGGTACAGGTGTCCAATGAGCAGATCATGGAGGCACTGTGGGGCGATGATGAGGTGGAAAATCCGGCCGGTGCCCTGAAAAACGCGGCCTACTCGCTGCGTCGGCTGCTGACCAAGGCCGGTCTGAGCCAGGACTGCATCATCACCCGGGAGCGCCAGTATGCCTGGAACCCCGATGTGCCGGTGGAGCTGGACATTGACCGGTTCAACGAACTGTACGAAACCGCCATGCAGACCCCCGGCACCCCCACCGAAACGGTGGTGCGCTGCTGCCGGGCGGCGCTGGCTTTGTATGCGGGGGATTTTCTGCCCGCCCTCAGCGACCGGTACTGGCTGATGGCCCGGGCCAGCACCCTGCGCCAGCGGTACCTGAGCATGGTGCTGCATCTGAGCGACCTGCTGCTGACCGGCAGCGACCGCACCGGCGCAGAGGAGGTCATGAACCTGTGTTCCCGGGCGCTGCTGCTGGAACCTTTGAGCGAGGACCTGTATCTGCGGTATTTCACCGCCTTGCGCAAGATGGACATGAAGGCCGCGGTGCTGAGCTACTATCCGGTGGTGGCCAACATGTTTTTGGACGAGGTGGGGGAACCCCTGCCCGAATCGGTGCGGGAGATCTACCGCTGGGCCGCCGAGGGCGCCAACCTGCCCATGGAGGACATCCGCCACATCCAGAAGGATCTGGACGAGATCACCCGGGACGACCGGCCCATCCGGGGGGCGTATTTCTGCCCCTATGAGGTGTTCAAGCACATGTACCACATGGTGGTGCGCAGCGCCACCCGCAATTCCGAAGACGTGATCCTGCTGCTGGTGACCCTGGTGCCCCTGGAAGTGCCCAAGCAGGAGATGATCCGGGTGATGCTGGCGGTAAAAGAGCTCATCAAGAACATGCTGCGCAAGGGCGATGTGTTTGCCCGGTACAGCCGCAACCAGTATGTGCTGATGCTTTCGGTGAAGGACACCGACGACTACAAGGTCGTGCGGGACCGGCTGCTGAGCCGCTACGAAAAGAGCGGACTGAGCCAGAACCTGCGCATGCAGGTGACCATCGGCATTCCTGATCCCATTGTGTGAGGTTTTTTCAGAATAAACAACAGGACCGGCTTTTTCCCGTATGAGGGGAAAAGGCCGGTCTTTTTGTTTTGTTTGGGAGGGCGGCGGGCGGCCCTGGACCCGGGGTGTGCGGCCACCTTACGACGGCCTGTTCACCGGCCTGGGGGCCGGTGAACAAGGAATGGTTTTTATACCATTGCCCGGCAGCAGCTGCTGAAGGCTCCCCTGTGTAAGGGGAGCTGGCGGCCGGAAGGCCGACTGAGGGGTTGGAGACTTGAGGATATTGCCCGGTAACGGGAAATCTGGCAGGGTTTACAACCCCTCCGCCGCTGCGCGGCACCTCCCCTTACACAGGGGAGGCCTGGAGGAAGAGGCGGCTGCGCGGCCCCCCTTGCACAGGGGAGGCCTTCCGGAAGCGCCATTCAAAACAAAACCACCGCCCCCCGCCGGGCACAACTCCCGGCAAAAGGCGGTGGTTTTTTTATGCAGATTTATGCGGACAAGATCACCCGAAAAGGGTTACGCGGCGGCCTTGTTCTTGGCCATCGACCGCTGTACCAGCTTGACCACTTCCACAATGGGAATGACGATCACGGACAGCAGCAGGGCGATGAGGTATTCGGGCAGGTCCACGGGGGTGAAGCCGAAGGCGTTGGCGATGAAGGGCACTTCCAGCACCACGGTGGTCAGCACCAGGCTGCCCAGCATGGCGCCCCACAGCACCACGTTGTGGCTGTGCAGCTTGAAGATGCTGCCGCGCTGGCTGCGCATGTTGAAGCTGTGGAAGATTTCGCACATGCTCATGGTCAGGAAGGCCATGGTCATGCCGTCGTCCGAAATCCCCTTGGGCATCTCAAAGTAGCCCACTTCCATGCAATGGCCGATGATATAGGAAGCCAGGGTGATGATGGTGACCAGAATGCCCTGGTACACCACGTCGAAGCCCAGGCCGCCGGCGAAGATGCCGTCGGTGGATTTACGGGGCGGGCGGTGCATGATGTCGCTCTCACCCTTTTCCATGCCCAGAGCCAGGGCCGGGAAGCAGTCGGTGATCAGGTTGATGAAGAGCAGGTGCACCGGGTTCAGCAGGGTGAAGCCCAGCAGGGTGGCGGTGAAGACGCCCAGCACCTCGCTCATATTGGAAGCCAGCAGGAACTGGATGGCCTTGCGGATGTTGTCGTAGATGCGGCGGCCTTCGCTGACGGCGTTGACGATGGTGGCAAAGTTGTCGTCGGCCAGCACCATATCGGCCACGTTCTTGGTGACGTCGGTGCCGGTGATGCCCATGCCCACGCCGATGTCGGCGGCCTTGATGGAGGGCGCGTCGTTGACGCCGTCGCCGGTCATGGCGGTGATGGCGCCCCGCTTCTTCCAGGCGGTGACGATGCGCACCTTGTGTTCGGGCTGCACGCGGGCATACACACCGTACCGGGTGATGGCGTCGGCCAGCTCCTCGTCGGTGATGTCGTCCAGCTCGGACCCGGTGATGGCTTCGGAGGCATCATGGATGATGCCCAGCTCGGTGGCAATGGCCACGGCGGTGTCCTTGTGGTCGCCGGTGATCATCACCGGGCGGATGCCGGCTTCCCGGCATTCCACAATGGCGGGCTTGACTTCCGGACGCACCGGGTCGATCATGCCGGTGAGGCCGATGAAGCACAGATCCTGCTCCAGGAAGGCGGGGTCATTGTTGTGGGGGTTCTGGGACCAGGGACGCATGGCGGCGGCCAGCACGCGCAGGGCCTTGTCGGCCATGGCCTTGTTGGCGTTCAGGATCTCGGCGCGCTTTTCCTCGGTCATGGGCACGGCCTTCTCGCCGTCCCAGTACTTGGTGCAGCGGCCCAGGATCACGTCCGGGGCGCCCTTGGTGTACTGCACGAAGGCATCGCCGGCGGCGTGCAGGGTGCTCATCATCTTACGGCCGGAATCGAAGGGAGCTTCGTCCACACGGGGCTGGCGGGCTTCCAGGTCGGTCTTCTTCAGGCCCACGGCGGCGGCGTAGTTCACCAGGGCGGCCTCGGTGGGCTCACCCAGGGCACCCTCCTCGGCGTATTCCGCGTCGGAGCACAGGGCCATGGCGGTGGCCAGCAGGGCTTCGTCCCCCACATGCTCCACCACGGTCATCTTGTTCTGGGTCAGGGTGCCGGTCTTGTCCGAGCAGATGACCTGGGCACAGCCCAGGGTCTCCACGGCGGTAAGACGGCGGATGACCGCGTTGCGCTTGCTCATGTTGGTCACGCCGATGGACAGCACCACCGTGACCACGGTGGCCAGACCTTCGGGGATGGCGGCCACGGCCAGGGAGACGGCCACCATGAAGGTGGACAGGATGGCATCCAGGCTGAACTCGCCATGGGTGACCAGGTTAAAGATGAAGATGAAGACACAGATGCCCAGCACCAGCTTGGACAGGGTGCGGCCCAGCTCGTCCAGCTTGCGCTGCAGCGGGGTCTGCTCGTCCTGGGTGGCGGCCAGGGCGCCGGCGATCTTGCCCATCTCGGTGTCCATGCCGGTACCGGTGATGACCATGCGGCCACGGCCGTACACCACGGTGGAACCCATATAGCACATGTTCTTGCGGTCGCCCAGGGGCACATCCTTGCCTCCCTCGGCAGGCAGCAGCTTGTCGATGATCTTGTTCACCGGCACGCTCTCACCGGTCAGGGCTGCTTCCTCGATCTTGAGGCTGGCGCTTTCCAGAATACGGCCGTCGGCGGGCACGCTGTCCCCCGCTTCCAGCAGCACAATGTCGCCGGGCACCAGCTCATCGCTGTGCAGGGTGACATGCTTGCCGTCCCGCAGCACCTTGCTGGTGGCGGCGGTCATGGTCTGCAGCGCTTCGATGGCGGCTTCGGCCTTGCTCTCCTGATAGACACCCAGCACCGCGTTGAGCAGCACCACGATGAGGATGATGATGACCTCGGCCATGCTCTCGCCCTCGATGAGGCTGGTCACGGCGGACACCGCGGCGGCGCACAGCAGGATGATCAGCATGGGGTCCTTCAGCTGCTCGATGAAGCGCTGGAGCAGGGTGGCCTTCTGGGCTTCCTTCAGCTTGTTGGGGCCGTGTTCTTCCAGGCGGCGGGCAGCCTCGTGGCTTGTCAGGCCGTCCAGGCTGGCGTTCTCCTGCTGAAGAACTTCTTCGGCAGACAGTTCATAACTTTTCACGCTCGGAACTCCTTTCGATTGCGGGCGGGGAAAAGGCCCCGCCGTCCCTCTCTACCTATTATATATAAATAAGACCCATACACCAAGGACTTTTGGCAAGTCTTTGGCGTATGAGTCTCATTCTTTGCGGATTGTACCCTCAAAGGCGGCACCGGGCGCCGAAACGCCGGGGTGACGATGCCGCCGCACACCCCGCAGGGTGCGGAACTACTCCCTCAAACGTAGGAATTGCTTACAGGGTCAGGATGCCCAGTCCTTCCAGCAGGATTTTCAGCCCCATCAGGATGAGCACGATGCCGCCGGCCCGCTCGGCCGCGGCCTTGTACCGGGTGCCGAAAAGGTTGCCGATCTTGACGCCCAGGGCGGACAGCAGGAAGGTGGTGACGCCGATGAAGCTCACTGCCGCCACAATGTCGGTGCCGGTGGCCGCAAAGCTGACCCCCACGGCCAAAGCGTCGATGGAGGTGGCCACCGCCAGGGGCAGCATGGCCTTGGGGGAAAAGTCGGGGGTGACTTCCTCCTCCTCGTCGCCGAAGCTCTCCCGCACCATGTTGGCGCCGATGAGCGCCAGCAGGGCGAAGGCCACCCAGTGCCCGAAGCTGCCGATGATGCCGGCAACCCCCGACCCCAGCCAGTATCCCAGCAGGGGCATGAGCGCCTGGAACGCCCCGAACCACACGCCGCAGATCAGCGCGTGGCGCAGCTGCAGTTTGCGCACCGAAAGGCCCTTGCAGATGGACACCGCGAAGGCGTCCATGGACAGGCCCACGGCAATGATGAACAGATCCGCCAATGACATGGATGAACCACTCTCCCGTTGTTTGATGGGCGGGCGGGATAAAAAAAAGAGACCTATCCCGCCCTGCCGTGCAAGGCAAAAGATAAGTCTCGCTGTTTCATCTAAAGCCAGGGTCGCCCCAGTATGTTGGCCCTATCACGCGGCACGCCGCGCCAGCTACTCCCTTATGCAAGCAGTACCATACCATGCCCCCGGGGTGTTAGTCAAGGGTAACTGGCACGACTTTCCGGGGCGGAAATGGGTTTTCCACAGTTTTCCCGAGTTTTGCACAGCCTTTACACGGTGTTTTCCGCCAAAAGTTGAAAACTTGGAGGATTTTGTGGAAAACTTGCCCCTTTTGGAGCCGAATATTACGAAATGATGAATCCCCGCCTTTGTTTTCCACCGCGTATAACGGTTTTTCACGTTGAAAATGTTGAAAACCCTGTGGAAAGTGTGGAAAACCACTTTGTTTTCCACAAACTACAACTTTTGATTGTGTGGGCCCTATCCCACCTGTGATAAATTCGACAAACAAATGTTGAACTTGCCCCGGGGAAATGGTACAATAGCATAATAAACCGACCGCCCTACCCAGGCGGAATTCCCCGGTTTTCCACAAGGAGGTTTCCATGAATTGGCTGGACAGGCTTGAACGCCGCTACGGCAAGTTCGGCATCCCCAACCTGCTCAACGGTGTGCTGGTGGGCCAGATCATTGCCTGGGTCATCATCATGTTCATCAACAGCCGTCTGCTCCAGGCCCTGCTGCTCACCCGCGCCGGGCTGTTCCACGGGCAGATCTGGCGGCTGGTCAGCTTTGTCTTCGTGCCCGGTCTGTACACGTCCCCCTTCTGGCTTTTGGTGGAACTGTACTTCTATTGGTGGGTGGGCAATTCCCTCACCCGCGCCTGGGGCGATTTCCGTTTTACCGTCTACTGGCTCGCCGGCATGCTGGGGGCCATTCTCAGCTGCCTGATCACCGGGTTCGGCTCGGCGTCCGGGCTCTTCCTCAGCCTCTTCTTCGCCTATGCCTGGATGTGGCCGGAACAGCGGGTGCTGCTGTTCTTCTTCCTGCCGGTGAAGGTCAAATGGCTGGGCTGGGCCGCGGCGGCCTTCTGGGCGCTGAATTTCCTGTTCAGCGGCTTTTCCAACCGCATCACCCTGCTGTTCGGCCTGGCGGGCTTTCTGCTCTTCTTCGGCAAGGAGCTGTGGAACTGGTGCCGGGACACCATCGTGGGCTACAAGCGCCGCAAAGACTGGGAAAACCGCTGGAAATAAACCCGATTCTGTGTGAATGATCCTGTAAGGAGGGATTCTATATGAAACTCGTCACTGCCATTGTCAACAAGGAAGATTCCAAAGCAGTCTGCTCCGAACTGGTGCGCAACAAGTTCTATGTCACCCGCCTGGCCACCACCGGCGGCTTCCTGATGGCGGGCAACATGACCCTGCTCATCGGCACCGAGGACGAGCGTGTGGACGACTGCATCGCCTGCATCTCCAAGTGCTGCAAGCAGCGCACCGAGATCGTGCCCGGTGCGGCCTCCATCGGCCTGGGCATGGAGAGCGCCATGCCCATTGAGGTCACCGTAGGCGGCGCCACCGTCTTTGTGACCAACGTGGAGCGCTTCGAAAAGCTGTGAGCTCCACCGGCATGCTGGACCGCCTTGCCGGCAACCATGCCCTGAAACAGGATCTGGCCGCGGCGCTGCGCTCCGGCCGGCTGCCCCACAGCATTCTGCTCATCGGGGAACCGGGCTGCGGGGCGGGCTTTGCCGCGCGCTGCCTGGGGGCGGATTACCTCTACCCTGCCGGCGGCCCCCACGCCGAGGCGGTGCTGCGCGGGGAGGACAGCGAATGTATCACCATCCGGGGGGAAGGTGCGTCCGGCCAGATCAAGGTGGAACGCATCCGGGACGCCCGGGAGAAGATCCAGCACAGCGCCCTGTCCGCCGACGCGGCGGGGCGGGTGCTGTTCATTTACGGTGCCCAGAACCTGAACGGGGCTTCGGCCAACGCCATGCTGAAGATCATGGAGGAGCCCCCCGAAGGGGTGGTGTTCCTGCTGACGGCTTCCAGTGCGGCGGCGGTGCTGCCCACCATCCGCAGCCGGTGCGCCGCCTACACCGTGGCCCCGGTGCCCGAAGCCGAGTGCGCCGCCGCTTTGCGGGCGGCTCTGCCCGACCTGGACGACCGCCAGGCGGCGGACCTGGCCTTTTTGTATGAGGGGCACATCGGTTCGGCCCTGGCCGTCATGCGGGACCCGGCGGTGAAAGCCGCCCGGGCCGCCGCCCGGGACCTGTGCCGCCAGGCCGAAGTGCGGGACACCTACCGGGCCGCCGCTTTGCTGGCCAAGTATGAGAAGGACAAGGAAGGCGCCGCCCGCCTGCTGGCCCAGACCCGCATTGCGGCCAGCGCCGCTTTGCGCCGCCCGGGGTTCGACGGGCTTTCGGCCCCTGCCGCCGCCCGGCTGGCCCGGGCAGCCGGGGACGCCATGAAGGCCATGGCCGGCAACGCCAACCTGCGCCTGACCCTGACCCTGCTGGCAGCCGCGGCCACCGCCCAAGACCCATAAAACCAAAGGAATACAAGCATGAAAGTCATCTCTGTCAAATTCAAGGAAAGCGGCCGGTCCTACTACTTCGATCCCGGCAGCCTGGTTGTGGAGACCGGCGACTTCGTCATTGTGGAAACCGCCCGCGGGGTGGAATGCGGCGAGGTGGTCCGGGGTTGTCACGACCTGCCGGACACCGGTTTTTCCCGGGAGATCAAGCCGGTACAGCGCATGGCCGACGGCATGGACATCCGCCGTATGCGCCAGAACCGCACCGACGAGCGCAAGGCCTTTGCCATCTGCGAGCAGCGCATCGCCGCCCACAAGCTGCAGATGAAGCTCATCGACGCCGAGTACACCCTGGACCGCAACAAGCTGGTCTTCTACTTCACCGCCGACAACCGGGTGGATTTCCGGGAGCTGGTCAAGGACCTGGCTTCCCAGTTCCACACCCGCATCGAGCTGCGCCAGATCGGCGTGCGGGACGAAAGCAAGATGCTGGGGGGCCTGGGCGTCTGCGGGCAGCCTTTCTGCTGCAGCCGGTTCCTGAAGAACTTCCAGCCCGTGTCCATCAAGATGGCCAAGGAGCAGGGGCTTTCCCTGAACCCGGCCAAGATCAGCGGCGCCTGCGGGCGGCTGATGTGCTGCCTGGCCTATGAGCAGAAGAGCTACGAATATCTGAACAGCATCACCCCCCAGGTGGGCAGCGTGGTGCGCACCCCCGACGGGGAAGGCACCGTCACCGAGGTGAATGTCATCTCCGGCACCCTGAAGGTGCGCTGCGTGGAGAGCCTGACCCCCAAGACCTACAAGCGGTCGGAGTGCGAGTATCTGCGCGGGGGACGCCGTGTCCCGGTAAAGCCGGACAAGGAGGACTGACCCATGGCCGGGACCCTGTACATTGTGGCCACCCCCATCGGCAACCTGGACGACATGCCGCCCCGGGTGGCGGCCACCTTCGGCGCGGCGGATTTCGTGGCGGCGGAGGACACCCGCGTGACCCTGAAACTGCTGAACCATCTGGGGCTGAAGAAACCCATGGTCAGCTATTATGAACACGCTCTGCACCACGGGGCGGCCATTCTGGAGCGCATCGAGGCCGGCGAAAGCTGCGCCTTGTGCTCGGATGCGGGTATGCCCTGCATCAGCGACCCGGGGGAACAGATCGTCACCGAGGCCCTGGCCCGGGGCATCCATGTGGTGCCTGTGCCGGGGGCTTCGGCCTGCGTCACCGCCCTGGCGGTGTCCGGGCAGAAAACCGCCCGGTTTGTCTTTGAGGGCTTTCTGCCGGTGCCCAAAAAGGAGCGCCGGGAACGGCTGGATGCATTGAAAGCCGAAACCCGGACCATCCTTCTCTATGAAGCGCCCCACAAGCTGCGCACCACCCTGGACGACCTGATCAAAACCTGCGGGCCGGACCGATCGGTGACCCTGTGCCGGGAGCTGACCAAGCTGCACGAGGAGATCAACAAGACCACCCTGGGCGAAGCGGCGGCGCTGTACGCCGAGACCGAGCCCCGGGGGGAGTATGTGCTGGTGCTGGCGGGGGCGGAAGCGCCCGCCGAGGCGGCGGACACCCCCACCCTGGAGGACGCCGTGGCCGCGGCCCGCACCCTGATGGAGGGCGGCATGCCGCCTTCGGCGGCGGCGAAACAGGCCGCGGCGGGTACCCCCTATTCCAAGGGGGAGATCTACCGGCAGCTGGTGCGGGGAGAGTGAAGCTCTTGCCCGCCGAGAATCCTTGAAAGAAAGAGGTTTTCCCCATGGCGGAAGACGTATCGACCATCCTGGTTGTCAGCGACACCCACGGGCGCCTGACCCGGCTGCGCTGGATCCTGCGCCACGAACAGTCCGACGCCCTGTTCTTTCTGGGCGACGGATTGTACGACCTGGACCAGGCCATCCTGCAAAACCGGATGCAGCCCCCCTACCCCATCTACCGGGTGCGGGGCAACTGCGATTTCGGCGCCCAGGACCCGGCGGAAGGGCTGGCGCCCTTCGGCGGGGTGCTGTTTTTCTACACCCACGGCCACCATTACGGGGTGAAATCCGGCTTTGAGCAGCTGCAGGAAGCCGCCGGAGCCCGGGGCGCCGACGTGGCGCTCTTCGGCCACACCCACTACAAGACCCTGCGGGCCGCCACCCTGACCACCCCGGCGCTGTTCAACCCGGGCAGTCTGCGGGACCTGGGCAGCTACGGGGTCATCACCATCACCGACGGCCGCTGTGCCTTCGGCTGGAAGCAGGTGCCCCAGGACTTATGAAAGAGACAAGCGAACCCAATACCCTGATCCGGCTGGAGGAAACCGACAGCACCAACACCTGGGCCAAGGCCCATCTGGACAGATTCGGCCCGGTGGGGGCGGTGTACACCACCAGCCAGACGGCGGGCCGGGGACGGCTGGGCCGCCAATGGGTGAACGCCAACGGCCAGGCGCTGTATTACACCGCCGTCCTGCAGATTCCCCTGGCGGACACGGCGGCGCTGTCGCTGTATTCCAGCCTGGCGGCCGCCCGGGCGCTGCGCCGCCAATACGGGGTGGACTGCCGCATCAAGTGGCCCAACGATCTGCTGCTCAACGGCAAGAAGATCGTGGGAATCCTGTGCGAAACGGTGGTCCAGGGCCCCAAGGTGACCGCGCTTTCGGGCATCGGGTTCAACCTGGCCCAGCCCCAGAGCTATTTTGACGCCGCGGGTCTGCCCCACGGCACCAGCCTGGCCCTGCAGGGGGCGGCTGTGCATCTGCCCGAGGACGCCGACGCCCTGGCCCGGGACCTGACGGCTTTCGGGTTTGACAGAGAGCTCTACGCCTTTGAGCGGGAGGGCTTTGCCGCCTGCCGGGAGGAGTACAAGGCTTTGTGCGTGAACCTGGGCCGGCATGTGACCTTTGAGGGCGGCAGCGGCACCGCCGTGGACATTGACGAGCAAGGCCGCCTGGTGGTGGAAGACGACGGGGGCGGCGATGTGCATGTGTTCACCGGCGAGGTGAGCGTGCGGGGCATTTACGGGGCGGTGTGACACCGCCTTTTTTGTTTTGCCCTTTTGGTCGGCCTTTTGTTTGCCCCTTTCTTCACCCCTTTGTTTGTCCTTTTGTCTGGCGGCGGGGGACTCTCCCCCGCTGCCCGGCGACCGGCGGGGAAAGTTTTCCACAATTTTAGGGGCTATTGTGGAATGTGGGGTGCTTGCCGGGCGGGACCGGCTTTTTGCCTGCCCCCCGGGAAAATTTACAACTTTTGCGAAAAATTCTTCTGGAACGGCTCCTGATTTTTGTACAAAAACGGCCGAAACGTCTATTTTTTGCGGGTATATTTATACGTTACACCGAGTATTTTTACAAAAACGCGTGTTTCCTGCGAAATTAACAGAAAGTTCACAGGAAGATAATAGATTTTTCGCAAGTATTGGGTATTGTATTAGCACAGGGAACGGAGCCGCAACCGTTACCCTGGAACATGATTCCTCCTCACACCAAAACGATACCCCAAAGCCCCCACCTGTTACCGCAAGCAGGTGGGGGTAACTTTTTGCCCGGTAATGGGATATAGCGCAGACTTGCCAACCCCACCGCCGCTGCGCGGCACCTCCCCTTACACAGGGGAGGCTTTCCGGACGAGCCGAAATTGGCTCCCCTGTGCAAGGGGAGCTGGCAGCCGTAGGCTGACTGAGGGGTTGTGAGCTTGGGGGTGTTGACCGGTAACGGGAAATGCCGCAGGTTTTCCAACCCCACCGCCGCTGCGCGGCACCTCCCCTTACACAGGGGAGGCTTTCCGGAAGCGGCATTTCAAAAATTTTCCTTGCTCAGGTCCCCCAGGACCTGAGTAGGCCGTCCCGGAGGGGTGGCCGCACACGGGTCCAGGGTTGAAAACCCTGGTCGGCGTCCACCGCCTCGAAACGGTGGCGGTTTTTCCGTCGCTTTTTGGCGGCAAAAAGCGACAACACTCCGGCTGGCAGCCGTCTGCCAAGCAGCCACAACATCAAACAGCCAAAAGCAATAAAACCCCCGGGACAGTCCCTTCCAGACAAGGGAACGTCCCGGGGGTTATTTTGTATGTTGGGCTCAGCCCCGCACGCGGAACCCCCGTTCGTTTTCCTCCAGGGGGACGGTGCGGCAGGTCATGTTCTCGATCATGATCCACTTGCTGGTGGAAGTCAGGGTGGGTACCAGCTTATCCAGCACGGCGGGGTCGCCCTGGGCTTCCAGCTCCACGCTGCCGTCCCAGTTGTTCACCACCCAGCCGGTCAGCCCCAGCAGCGACGCCGCATACTGGGCACGGTAGCGGAACCCCACCCCCTGCACGCTGCCGGTGAACCGCCAGTGACGGCGCTCGGGGGCGCTCATCCCTCGATCCCGGTAACCTTGTAGTCCTTGGCCTGCACGGCGTCCCGCAGGGCGTCGTCGGCCACATCCCCGTTCAGGGTCACCACGGCGGTACCGGCCTCATGGCTGACTTCGGCGTTCTGTACCCCGTCCAGGGCTTCCAGCGCCTTCTTGACGGTGGCTTCGCAGTGGGCACACATCATGCCTTCAATATGAATGGTCTTTTTCATGGTAGGTTCTCCTTTCATGGTTGTGGAATCCGCCGCGGCAACCGGGCAGGCCACCGGGCAGGCTTTGGGTTCGGGCAGTTCCTCCCGGGGCGGCGCCTTGCGCTTGGGCGGGGCGTCGTGGGTGGAATTGTGGGGGTCAACGGTGTTCAGCCGCAGGGCGTTGGTCACCACACAGACGCTGGACAGGCTCATGGCGGCGGCGGCGATCATGGGGTTGAGCAGGATGCCCAGCGGGTAGAGCACGCCCGCCGCCAGCGGAATGCAGATGGCGTTGTAGAAGAAGGCCCAGAACAGGTTTTCGTGGATGTTGGTGACCACCTTGCGGGACAGGCGCACCGCCGCGGCCACGTCCGCCGGGTCGCTGCGCACCAGCACCACGTCGGCGGCGTCCAGGGCCACGTCCGCCCCGGCGCCGATGGCAATGCCGGTGTCCGCCCGGGTCAGGGCAGGGGCGTCGTTGATGCCGTCGCCCACCATGGCCACCCGGCCTTCCGCCTGCAGGCGGCGGACTTCCGCTTCCTTGCCTGCGGGCAGCACCCCGGCCACCACGTCGTCTTCCGCCAGGCCCACCTGCTGGGCAATGTAGGCGGCGGTCCGGGCGTTGTCACCGGTGAGCAGCACCACGTGCAGGCCCAGGGCCCGCAGTTCGGCAATGGCCTGCTTGCTGCTGGGCTTGACCGAATCCGCCACCCCGATGACCCCGGCGGCATGGCCGTCCAGAGAGAAGTAGAGGGGTGTGGCCCCCTGCTCTGCCAGCCGGGCGCCCGCTTCCAGCAGGTCGTCGGGCACGTCGGCCTGGCTGCGGATGAACGCCTCGTTGCCGCCGGCCATGACCTTGCCGGCCATCTTGCCCACCAGGCCCTTGCCCGGCACCGCCTGCACATCCTTGACCATGGAGGGGCGCACACCGTTTTCCTTGGCGCAGGCCAGCACCGCCTTGGCCAGGGGATGCTCGCTCTGGCTTTCCAGGGCGGCGGCCATGCCCAGCAGGAACTTCTGGGGCACCTGGCGGGTGCCCACGATCTCCACCACCGTGGGTTCGCCGGTGGTCACGGTGCCGGTCTTGTCCAGCACCACGGTGTCGGTGTAACCGGTGGCTTCCAGGCTGGCGGCGGTCTTGAAGAGGATACCGCTGCGGGCCCCCACCCCGGAGCCCACCATGACGGCCACAGGGGTGGCCAGGCCCAGGGCGCAGGGGCAGCTGATGACCAGCACGCTGATGCCCCGGGCCAGGGCAAAGTCAAAGGGTTTGCCAATGAGCAGCCAGATGACCAGGGTCACCGCCGCAATGCCGATGACCGTGGGCACAAAGATGCCGGCCACCTTGTCGGCGGTGCGGGCCAGGGGTGCCTTGGTGGAGGCGGCGTCCGCCACCAGCCGGATGACCTGGCTGAGGGTGGTGTCCTGCCCCACCCGGGTGGCCCGGCAGGTCAGGGCGCCGTTCTGGTTGATGGTGGCGGCGCTCACCGGGCTGCCGGGGTTCTTGTCCACCGGCATGCTCTCGCCGGTGAGGGCGGCCTCGTTCACGCTGGACTGGCCCTGCTCCACAACCCCGTCCACCGGGATGCTTTCGCCGGGACGCACCAGGAAGAGGTCCCCCACCCGCACCTGTTCCACAGGCACGGTGAACTCCCCGTCCTCCCGCAGCAGATGGGCGGTGGGAGGCGCCAGCTGCATCAGGCTTTTCAGCGCGCTGGTGGTCTTGCCCTTGGAGTAGGCTTCCAACATCTTGCCCACCGTGATCAGGGTCAGGATCATGGCGGCGGATTCAAAATACAGGTCGTGGCGGAACTGCATGACCTGGTCCGGGTTGCCTGCGGCCAGGCCCGCGCCCATCATAATGATGGCGAAGACGCCGTAGACCAGCGCCGCCCCGGCGCCCATGGCCACCAGGGTGTCCATGCCCGGGGACAGGCTGCGCACCCCTTTCCAGCCGCTGATGAAGAAGGCCCGGTTGATCCAGCACACCGGCAGGGTCAGGGCCAGCTGGCAGACGCCGAAGAGGATGGCCCCCGCACCGTCCCCTTCCAGGAAGGGCGGCAGGGGCAGGCCCACCATATGGCCCATGCTCAGGTACATCAGCGGTACCAGGAAACACAGACTGTAAATCAGACGGCGGCGCATTTTGGGGGTCTCGGTATCCTCCAGGCCGTCGGCCAGGTCGGATTCCTCGGCCACGGCGGCGCCGTAGCCCGCCGCCTCCACCGCCGCAATCACATCATCGGGTACGGGGTCGCCCTCGTACTCCACCTGCATGCTGTTGGTCAGCAGGCTTACCGCCACCCCGGATACCCCGGGCACCGCGGCCACCGCCTTTTCCACATGAGCGCTGCAGGCGGCGCAGCTCATGCCGGTCACTTCAAACCGCTGCATACGTACACTTCCTTTCCGTTGCGGTGCTCCTCACCGCGTTCATCAAAACAGCCCTTCGGGCAGGACAATGTCCCGCCGGGGCACCTTTTCCCAGGAAAAATTCTCCGCCAGCTCGGCGGGGGTGCGGGGGTCGGGGGCCTTCTGCAATCCACAGGCGTAGGCCAGCCGCCCGATGATCTCTTCGGGGGTGTATTTCGCCTGCAGATGTTCCAGGCTTTCGTCCCCGTCCCGCTTGGACAGCCGCCGGCCGTCCGGGGCCAGCAGCAAAGGCATGTGGGTAAATTCCGGGGCTTGCAGGCCCAGGGTGCGGTAAAGCCACAGCTGCCGCGGCGTGCTGGAGAGCAGGTCCGCCCCCCGCACCACCTCGGTGACACCCATGAGGGCATCATCCACCACCACCGCCAGCTGGTAGGCAAACACCCCGTCCGCCCGGCGCAGGTAGAAGTCCCCGCAGTCCCGGGCCAGGTTTTCCTCGTAATAGCCCAGGTGGCCGTCGGTGAAGCCGATGGTCTCCTCCGGCACCCGGACCCGCCAGGCGGGGGGACGGCGGCGGGATTTTTCCGCCACCTCTTCGGGGGTCAGGTGCCGGCAGGTGCCGGCGTAGACCACCTGGCCGTCGCTGCGGTGGGGGGCGTCGGCGGCGTGGAGCTGGCTGCGGCTGCAAAAGCAGGGATAGACCAGCCCCTTTTTCCACAGGATGTCATAAAATTGTTGATAGATTCCGCTGCGCTCGCTCTGGTAGTAGGGGCCGTCCGGGCCGCCCTTGTCCCCGCCCTCGTCGGCGGAAAGACCCAGCCAGTCCAGATCCTGCTGCAGCAGCTCCGCAAATTTGCGGGGGCAGCGGGCCTGGTCCAGGTCCTCGATGCGCAGCACCACCTTGCCCCCCTTGCTCTTGGCGGAGAGCCAGGCCAGCAGACAGCAGCACAGGTTGCCCAGGTGCATCCGGCCGCTGGGGCTGGGTGCGTACCGGCCTACGGTCATTGGGCGGCCTCCAGGGTGTACCGGCCGTCGCCCAGGCAGCGCAGGTGGGTGCGGTAGAAGGCATCCACCGCCCGCACCATGGCGTCGGCGTCGGACACGGCGGCGGTCTCCACCGCGCTGTGCATGCCCAGCTGGGCCAGACCGATGTCCGCCATGGGCACCGGCAGGGTGTGGCTCTGCAAATTGCCCAGGGTGGAACCGCCGGGCAGGTCCGCCCGGTTGGCGAACTGCTGCACTTTTACATCGGCCAGGCGGCAGATCTCCTTGACCACCGCCCCGGACAGGGCGTTGGTGGTGTATTTCTGGCTGGCGTTGATCTTCAGCACCAGACCGCCGCCCAGCCGCACCGGGTTGGCGGGGTCGGCCTTGTCCGCAAAGTTGGGATGGGTGGCGTGGGCGTTGTCGGCGCTGAGCACAAAGCTGTTGGCCAGCGCCCGCTGCATGCCCTGGGCGCTGTGGGGCACCGCGTCATAGATGCGGTCCAGCACATCCCGCAGGAAAACGCTGGCCGCCCCCTGCCGGGTGCCGCTGCCCACTTCCTCGTTGTCGAACATGGCCCAGACCGGGGCGCAGGCGCTGTCGGTGGCATCGGCGGCGGAAAGGAAGCCGAACAGAGTGGTGGCGGCGCATTCCAGGTCGTCGATGCGGGGGGCCATGAAGTATTCCCCTGCCGGGCCGATGGCGGTGGGCACCTGCCGGGTGTACAGGGTCAGGTCATAGTCCACCATCTCTTCCTCGGCCACGCCCAGGGCCTCGGCCAGCAGGGCGGGCAGCGGACGGCAGCCCTCGGGGCCGTACAGCGGCTGCATGTCCACCTGGGGGTTGTACTTGTGGCCGTCGTTGACGGTGCGGTCCATGTGGATGGCCAGGGAGGGAATCACCACCAGGTCCCGGTCCAGATCCACCAGCCGGGATTCCAGGCCGTCTTCGGTGCGCACCAGCACCCGGCCCGCAATGGACAGGGGGCGGTCCAGCCAGGTGGCCATGTTCATGCCGCCGTAGCCTTCCACGTTCAGGCGGGTGCAGCCCGCCGAGGTGACGGCGGTGTTCTTGATGCGCCAGGTGGGGGAATCGCTGTGGCTGGCGGTGACGCGCCAGCCGCCGATGGCGTGGTCGGGCACCCGCCAGGCGATGATGGAGGAGTTGTTGCGGGTGGTATAGTAGCCGCGGCCGGGTTCCAGGTTCCAGTAATCGGCCTCTTCCAGGCGGGTGAAGCCGGCGGCGTCCAGCAGGGACGCGGCGTGGGCCACGGCGTGGAAGGGGGTGACCCCCGCGTGCAGAAAATCAAAAAGTTGTTGCAGCTGCATGGTTGTGTGTTCCTTCTTTTATATAAGGTTTACCCGGCCCGAAAAAGCAGGCAGGGCATGCTTTTATTGTACCGCAGCCCCGGGCTTGCGGCAACAGAATTTTGGTGGTATTCTTATTCTATCCTGATTTGCCAAAAAGGCAAGTACGCACTTAAAAGATACCGCTATCCAAAAGGAGAGTATGACCATGAGACCGGGACCGGGATGCAACTGCCGTTATGCGGACGTAGGCTGTGACAAGATGGAACAGGTGATGGAGCAGATCAGCGGAAAGTGGAAGATGCGGATTCTGTTCATGGTGGGGGCCCACGGCACCCTGCGCTACGGGGAGCTGCGCAATCTGCTGGGCGGGGTGACCCACAAGATGCTGAGCAACCAGCTGAAGGAGCTGGCGGCGGACGGGCTGATTTCCCGCCATGATTACGGGGAGGTGCCGCCCCGGGTGGAGTACAGCCTGACCGAACACGGCGAAGCCCTGATGCCCATTTTTGATGACATCCAGGCGTATATCAAGCGGTTCGGAGATTGCGTGTGCGGGGAGAAAAAGGAGGAAATGGAATGAATGGGGCGGGGGCACCCCTGCCGGATGCCTCCCCTGTGTAAGGGGAGGTGGGGCGCAGCCCCGGAGGGGTTGGCAAGGCTGCCGGATGTCCCGTTCACAGGCAATGCCCTTCGGGTCCACAACCCCTCCGTCGCCTTCGGCGCCAGCTCCCCTTGCACAGGGGAGCCTTTTCCCTATTAGTATCCCGCCTTGCATCCACCCCCAACCGGTGGTATACTGAAAGATAGACACGATTTGTGCCGGACTGCGGGTTTGCCGCGGCCGGCACGCTCTTTTTTTGTGCCTTGCGGCAGAAAGGGACTTGCCATGCAGACCACACAGCTTTCCCAGAGCGCTCAGTTTGACAAGATGACCAAAACCCCCATCCCGAAACTGGTCATTCAGCTGGGTATCCCCACCACCATCAGCATGTTGGTCACCAACATCTACAACATGGCCGATACCTGGTTTGTGGGCCGGGTGGGCATCAGCGCGTCCGGCGCGGTGGGCATCGTCTTCGGGCTGATGGCCATCATCCAGGCTTTCGGGTTCATGTTCGGCCACGGCGCCGGGTCCATCATCAGCCGCCGTCTGGGCGCCAGGGATGTGGACAGCGCTTCCCGCTTTGCCACCACCAGCTTTTTCTGCTCCTTCGGGGCGGGGCTGTGCATCACGGTGGGCGGGCTTGTCTTCATGGACCCGCTGCTGCGGCTGCTGGGCTCCACCGACACCATCCTGCCCTACGCCCGGCAGTACGCCCTGTTCATCCTGCTGGGGGCGCCGTTCATGGCGTCCAGCTGCGTGCTGAACAACATTCTGCGGTACGAAGGCCAGGCCGCCTTTGCCATGGTGGGGCTGACTTCCGGCGGCATCCTGAACATCTTCGGGGACTGGATCCTCATGGAAGGGTTCGGCCTGGGGGTGCTGGGGGCCGGCATCTCCACCGGCGTGAGCCAGCTCATCAGCTTCGGGCTGCTGTTCTACATGTTCCTGGCCGGGCACACCCAGAGCAAGATTGCCCCCCGCAACATGACCCGGGACCCGGGTGACGTACTGATGATCTGCCGCACCGGCCTGCCCAGCCTGATGCGCCAGGGTCTGGGCAGCGTGTCCACCATGATGCTCAACGGCCAGGCCCGGCTGTACGGTGACGCCGCCGTGGCCGCCATGAGCATCGTCAACCGCATTGCCCAGTTCATCTTCTCCTTCGGGCTGGGCATCGGCCAGGGCTTCCAGCCGGTCAGCGCCTTCAACTACGGTGCCAGGCGGTACAGCCGGGTCAAGCAGGCGTTCCTGTTCACCTTCCTGGTGTCGGAGGTGCTCATGGGCTCCATCGCGGCGGCGGGATTCTTCTTCTGCCCGGAACTCATTGCCCTGTTCCAGCCCGCCCCCGATGTGGTGGCCATCGGATCGGTGGCGCTGTCCATGCAGCTGGTGGGGCTGTTCTTCCAGCCGCTGACCGTGTGTTCCAACATGCTGTTCCAGAGCATCGGCCAGAACCGCACCGCCACCCTGCTTTCCAGCCTGCGCAGCGGTCTGTTGTTCATTCCGGCCCTGCTGATTCTGAGCACCCTGCTGGGCATGACCGGCGTGGAGATGGGCCAGCCGGTGGCGGATGTGCTGGCCTTTTTTGTCTCGCTGCCCTTTGTGGTGCGGTTTTTCCTGGTATTGCGGGAAATGCCGGACGACCTGGGCAGCTGATCCCCGTTTTTTCAGACTATACAGAAAGGAAATCTACATGGAAAAAGACAATCAAAAATTGGTGACCCGTTTTGTGTTGTATCTGCTGGGCATGTTGCTGCTGGCCCTGGGCCTGACCCTGAACACCCTGACCGGGCTGGGCGCTTCGGCCATTGTGTCCATCCCCTTCACCATCAGCGAAGGGACAGGGCTGAACTTCGGCAACCTGACCCTGGTGGCCTACTGTGTGCTGGTGGCGGCCCAGTTTGTGGTCAAGGGCAAGAACCGCACCTGGGTGGACCTGCTGCAGCTTGTGATGAGCCTGGTGTTTACCCGATTTTTGAATGTCTTCAAGGCCATGATTCCCTATAAGAGCGGGTTTCTACCTGCGGACATCTCCCTGCTGGTGGTGGCCATCATCCTGACCGGGGTGGGCGCCGCCATGACGGTGGACATGCAGCTGGTGCCCAACCCCGGCGACGGCATTGTGAACAGCCTGGCCCAGCGGTTCGGCAAGGAGCTGGGTTTCTGCAAGAACTGCTTTGACATCGGCTGCGTCTCCGCTTCCCTGCTCATCGGCTTTGCCTTCGGCGATGCGCTGCTGGGCATCGGCCTGGGCACCATCCTGTCCATGGTGGGGGTGGGCCGCTCCATTGCGGTGTTCAACGCCCTGTGCAAGCATCCCCTGCAATCCGCCGCCGGCCTGGCACCGGTGAGGGCGTGAGATCCGGGGCCCCTGCAATCAGAGAACAGACAAAAGGCGGAAGGTGTACAACCTTCCGCCTTTTGTTTTGTCCCGGCAGGCGATTGCCGTGCCCGGGGCTTTATGTTATGATGGTACATAAGATCTCTCTATGGCGAGGTGTGAAAACATGACCGAAACGCAGCAGCAGAAAGCCGCAAAAGAGTTTGCCGAATACTGGAAGGGCAAGGGCTACGAAAAAGGACAAAGTCAGAAATTCTGGCTTTCTTTGCTCCGGGATGTGTATGGGGTGGAGCACCCAGAACAGTTTATTGAATTTGAAGACCAGGTTCATCTGGACCACACCAGCTTCATAGACGGGTACATTCCCGCCACCCGGGTTCTGATCGAGCAGAAAGCCCTGGACAAAGATTTGAAGAAGGGCATCCGCCAGTCCGACGGCAGTTATCTGACCCCCTTCCAGCAGGCCAAGCGGTATATCACCGAACTGCCCGTGTCCCGGCATCCCCGGTGGGTCATCACCTGCAATTTCAGTACCTTTTATGTGTACGACATGGAACGTCCCCAGGGAGAGCCGGAAGTCATCGAACTGGAAAAACTGGAAACCGAAGCTTACCGCCTGCAGTTTCTGGTGGAATCCGGCAACGAGCATCTGAAGCGGGAAATGGAAGTGTCCATTGCCGCCGGTGAGATGGTGGGGCTGCTGTACGATGCCTTTTTCAAGCAGTACGCCGACCCGGACAGCGAACGGGCACAGAAAAGCCTGAATAAACTGTGTGTGCGCCTGGTATTTTGTCTGTATGCAGAGGATGCGGGGATTTTCGGGCACCACGGCATGTTCCACGACTATCTTTCCGCCATGGACACCCGCAGCATGCGCAAAGGGCTGGTGGAGCTGTTCCGGGTGCTGGACACCAAGCCGGAGGACCGGGACCCCTACTTGAAGGACGACAACCCGGAGCTGGCGGCCTTCCCCTATGTGAACGGCGGTCTGTTTTCGGATGAGGATATTGAGATTCCGCCTTTTACCGATGAGATCAGGGATCTGCTGCTGGCCAAAGCCAGCGAGGACTTCAACTGGTCGGAGATCAGCCCCACCATCTTCGGCGCCGTGTTCGAGAGTACCTTAAACCCCGATACCCGCCGCAGCGGCGGCATGCATTATACCAGCATCGAGAACATCCACAAGGTCATTGACCCCTTGTTTCTGGATGAGCTGAAAGGGGAACTGGATGAGATTTGCGCCATAGCGGTGGAGCGCACCAAGACGGCAAAGCTGAAAGCCTACCAGCGCAAGCTGGCGTCCCTGACTTTTCTGGATCCGGCTTGCGGGTCGGGCAACTTTCTGACAGAGACCTACTTGAGTTTGCGGCGGCTGGAAAATCGGGTATTGCTGGAACTGGCCCACGGCCAGGTGACCATGTATTCCGCCAGCGAAAGCCCCATCCAGATTTCCATTTCCCAGTTTTACGGCATTGAGATCAACGACTTTGCGGTGACGGTTGCCAAGACGGCCCTTTGGATTGCCGAAAGCCAGATGATGAAGGAGACCGAAAAGATCCTGCTGGTGCCGCTGGATTTTCTGCCCCTGAAAACCAACGCCTATATTGTGGAGGGCAATGCCCTGCGGATCAACTGGGAAGAGGTGGTGCCCAAGACCCGGCTGAATTATATTATGGGGAATCCGCCGTTTAACGGCGCACGGACAATGTCCAAAAGCCAAAAAGCTGATATTATTAACATCGTTGAAACAAACTCCGAGAATCCAGATAAGTATAAAAATTTTAGCAAAGACCTTGATTACGTTGCCGCTTGGTATTTTGTTGCGACGCGATATATAAAGGGCACAAATATAAATATAGGATTTGTCTCTACAAGCAGTATTTGCCAAGGTGAACAAGTCTATCCTCTTTGGAACACCTTAATCAAAGACATGGGTGTTTCCATCAATTTTGCCTATACCCCTTTCAAGTGGGAAAGTGAATCTCAAAAAACAGCTCAAGTTTTTGTAACAATTATCAGCTTTTCCATGCAGCAATATGCTAATCCCATGAAAAAACTGTTCATTAACGGCACATTCAAAACCGGTCCCAATATAAGCCCATACCTACTTTTGGCACCATCTATCATCGTTAAGCCAGCAAAAAAACCGCTCTTTATTTCATTGCCTATAGCCTTCGGAAACCAGCCACGGGATGGTGGTAATCTGATTCTTTCATGCGAAGAAAGAGACGCTGCCATAAAAAAGGAGCCCGCTATTGAAAAGTGGATTTTGCCGTATATTGGTTCTCTTGAATTGATGAAAGGAACCCATCGTTATTGTCTTTGGTTAAAAGATGCACCACCACAAATTATCGCCAAAAGCCCCTTCCTTATTGACAGAGTAAAAAAGGTACAAGAATTTCGATTGAGCAGCAGAGCAAAAACTACCAATCAGTACGCGAAAATCCCGGCTCGCTTTGCACAGCTTGCTCAGCCCGAAACAGATTATCTTGCCATCCCTGAAGTTTCTACCTCAAAAAGAAAATATGTTCCAATGGGCTTTTTCCATAAGAATATAATTGCCAGCAACAAATTATTTATTGTCGCAAACGCAACACTTTACCATTTCGGTATCTTGGAATCAAATATTCATATGGCTTGGTTACGTGTAGTCGGCGGACGCTTAGGTGACGGATATAATTATTCAAAAGAGCTTGTTTATAATACATTCCCATGGCCTTCTCCTACAAAAGAAGCAAAAGAAAAAATAGAACAAACGGCCAAAGCAATCATAGATGCAAGAGCCCTATATCCAGAATGTTCATTAGCAGATCTTTACGGTGAAAACATGTTTTTATATCCAGAATTGCTAAAGGCGCATCAAAAAAACGATAAAGCTGTTTTAGCTGCATATGGAATTACTTCGGCGCACCCTGCTTTTTCAAGCGAAAGCGCCTGTGTGGCCGAGCTGATGAAGCTCTACCAACAAAAGGTGGCCGAACTGGACACTAAAAAGAAAGCCTGACACCCAGCGGGCCGGGAAGTCCCCTTCCCGGCCCGCCTCCTTTTTGCCTGTACATAAAAGAAAAGCACCTGCTTCCTAAGAAGCAGGTGCCTTGGTCATAGTTTTCAGGCTCTGCCCGCACGAGGAATCTCCCGGGAGGTTTATTTTTTGCGCACCACAAACGTGAACAGTGATTCCGATGTTTGTACTAAAGAAGGCGAGACTATCTATTCGATAGGCTCGCCCTTTTTTGAGTGCTTAAGCGCAAAAAACCACCAGCTCCGCTGGTGGAATAAAACGGCTTTAGCCATAGACAAAAGAGAACCTCCCTGTAGAATAGGATGTGGGTTTGCCAACCACATTCCAAAAACAGGGAGGTTGTCTTTGAAATGAGGAATAACAAAGACGTAGATAGTTTAGGCCACACGACGTGGAGATGTCAATATGTCTCTTTCCAACGGCCAGGCCGCTTGGCTGCAATGGATTTTACAAACTCTTACGGAGCGGCACAAGCCGCCTATGCATCGGCGTGACCGTGCAAGGGGACTTTATTCCCTTTTGCGATACATCTGTGGGGTAATGCCGTAATGGCTTTTGAAGAGGCGGTTGAAATAGGACAGGTTTCTGAAGCCTGCCTGTTCCGCCACCGCCAGGATGGTGTCGTTGCCGGAACGCAAGGCGATGCAGGCAATATTCAGCCGGTAACAGTTCAAAAACGCGGTAAAATGCTGCCCGGTCATCCGCTTGAACCAGCGCATGAAGTGGCTGGTGCTGTACCCGCAGACTTCGGCCGCGGAACTTACGGACAACTCTTCCGTATAATGATCGGCAATCAGCTGCAGTACCGTCTTCATTCGCTGGGTGTCGGCGTTCTCGGACGACAACAGCTTCCCGTCTTTTTGCGTCAGCAGGCCCAGCAAACGCAGCAAAGCACCCTTGATCACCAACTCGTAGCCGAACAGTCGTGTGCGGTTGGCTTCCTCTGCATCGTGCAGGCACACCAGCGCCTCGGTGTAATAGGAAAGTTCCGGGGTCAGATGAACCGGCAGGGCCAGGCGTCCGCTTTGCAATGGCAAAAGGTAGCGCTCGTCGCACAGGTCGTCCGCCCCGCCCAACAGCGCAAGATCAAAAATAATATTTTCGTATTCCATCACAATGCCGGGGGACTGGAACAAGGCATGAAGGGTCCCCGGCGTAAAAACAAAGACTTCTCCCGCCTGTGCAGGCAAGGCACGTCCCCCGACCTGCACAATGCCGCTGCCTTTTTTGATGAACACCAGTTCCATACTGCTTTGCCAGTGCAGCGCCACTTCGGGAAAATCCTTCGGAATCGTGCACGGGTAAATGTTGAACGGAAAACGTAACGCCCCGTGCTTTTTTGTTTCTTTTAATGCAATATCCGTGACCATGCAAGCACATCCCCTTCGTTTGATAGTATTGTACCATAATATGCTTGCTTCACACAAGATTTTGCTAGTTTTGTGTGATATAGTTGGCTTAAGGAAAGGGAGCGGCGCTCCTGCACGTTATAAAAATTGTGAACGGAGGAAAACAGAATGGATATGAAGCAAACGCTGGCCGAACTGACAGGCAAAGAGCTGAGTGCCTGTTCCAATCAGGAGGTGTATCTGGCGCTGATGACGCTGGTACAGCGCGAAAGTGCCCAGCGCGTTACGCCTGTGACGGGCCGGAAGCTGTATTACATCAGCGCAGAATTTTTGATCGGCAAATTGCTGTCGAACAACCTGATCAACCTGGGGCTGTATGATGCCGTACGGGACACATTGGCGGCTGCCGGCAAAAGCCTGAGCGAAATCGAGGAGGTCGAACCGGAGCCTTCCCTTGGCAACGGCGGCCTGGGACGTCTGGCGGCCTGCTTCCTGGATTCGCTGGCAACGCTGCGCCTTCCGGGGGATGGCATCGGCCTGCGGTATCACTTCGGCCTGTTCCGCCAGTCGCTGAAAGAGGGTGTGCAGACGGAGCTGCCGGACCCCTGGCTGACGGAACAAAGCTGGGCGCAGCGCACCGAAACCACGTACCCGGTCATGCTGGCGGGCAAAACCTTTCAGGCGCGTCTGTACCGGCTGGCTGTAACCGGTTTTGAGGGCCGCACCAATACGCTCAATCTCTTCGACCTGGATACGGTGGAGGAGGGGATTGTCCACGACGGGATCGTCTTTGACAAAACGGATATCGACAAAAACCTGACGCTGTTCCTATATCCGGACGATTCCGACGAGGCGGGCCGCCGCCTGCGGGTCTATCAGCAGTATCTGATGGTTTCTGCCGGAGCACAGTTGATCCTGCAGGAATGCGCGACCCGCGGATGCAACTACCATGACCTGGCGGACTATGCGGCCATCCAGATCAACGATACCCACCCCAGCATGGTGATCCCGGAACTGATCCGTCTGCTGGGCGAAAAGGGTGTGGAATTTGACGAGGCTGTGGAGATCGTGACCAAAACCTGCGCCTATACCAACCACACCATTCTGGCGGAAGCGCTGGAAAAGTGGCCGCGCAGTTATCTGGAGGCGGTCGTGCCGCAGATCATGCCCATCATTGAAAAGCTGGATGCCCTGGCCCGTACCCGCACCCAGGACGAGAGCCTTGCTATCATTGATGCCGAAGATCGTGTCCATATGGCGCATATGGATATTCACTTTACCCATTCCACCAACGGCGTGGCGGAGCTGCACACCGAGATTCTGAAAACGACGGAACTGCACGGCTTTTATACCCTCTATCCCGAAAAATTCAATAACAAGACCAACGGCATCACGTTCCGCCGCTGGCTGCTGGAATGCAATCCGGCCCTGACGGAGAGAATCAAAAGCCACATCGGTACGGGATTTTATAAAAATGCCGATGAGCTGGAAGCCTTGCTGCCCCTTGCCGATGACCCGGCGGCACGGAAAGAATTTGCCGATGTTAAAGCACAGAACAAGGTGACTCTTGCCGAATGGCTGAAGCGTGTGCAGGGGGTGGAAGTGAACCCTGCCGCGATGTTCGATATTCAATCCAAGCGGCTCCATGAATACAAGCGCCAGCAGCTGAATCTGCTGTATCTGATTCACCAGTACCACGAGATTAAGGCCGGCCATCTGCCTCCGGTGCCGCTGGTGAGCATCTTCGGGGCGAAAGCCGCGCCGGCCTATATCATCGCCAAGGATATCATCCATGCGCTGCTGACCCTTTCCAAGGTCATTGCGGCGGACCCGGAAGTCTCCCGCTGGCTTCAGGTCGTGTTTATTGAAAACTACAATGTGACAGCGGCCGAAAAACTCATCCCTGCCTGCGATCTTTCTGAACAGATCAGCCTGGCGTCCAAGGAAGCGTCCGGAACGGGGAACATGAAGTTCATGCTCAATGGCGCCGTGACGCTTGGCACGATGGATGGCGCCAATGTGGAGATTTTCCGCCAGGTCGGATCGGAGAACATCTATGTCTTCGGCCAGACGGCGGAGCAGGTCATCCGCCACTATGCGCAGCAGGATTATTGTGCCGCCGAGTGGTATCATGCGGATGCCAACATCAAGCGAGCTATCGACTTCCTGACCGATCCGCTTATGCTGAAAGCCGGCCGGGAGGAAAATCTGACCCGTTTGCGTGACGAACTGATCCAGAAGGATTGGTTCCAGACATTGCCGGACTTTAACAGCTACGTGGTACGAAAAGGGCAGGCACTGGCGGACTATGGGTGCAATCCCGAAGCTTGGGCCAAAAAATGTGTGGTCAATATTGCAAAGGCGGGCCTGTTCTCCAGCGACCGCACCATCGCCGAATACAATCGTGATATCTGGCACCTTGCAAAAGCGTAATGGGGTAAGAAAAGCGAGGAAAGGGCGATCCTCTCAAAAAAACTCCTGCACAAATCGGACGGCGCTTTTTTTGTCTATTATGAACAAATATTGAAAAAAAAACGAAAAAGTATTGAATTTTTAGCACAACCGGTGTATTATAAAAACATCGAAGGGTTGGAAACGTTACCAATCCAGAACCGCTCATCCGTTTTTCCGAACCATGACACATTTTTATTTTATTCAAGGAGGAAAATACCATGAAATTCAAAAAAATGCTCGCGCTGGGTCTCGCCGGTACGATGACGGCTGCCCTTCTGGCCGGTTGCAGCTCTTCGGGCAACAGCACTGCCGCATCCACTGACGCCGCCGGGGATTCCGCCGCCACCAGCGAAGCCGCTCCCACCGCCGCGGGCAAGGTTTACTACCTGAACTTCAAGCCTGAGCAGGATCAGCAGTGGCAGGACCTGGCCGCCGTCTACACCGAGCAGACCGGCGTGCCGGTCACGGTGGTCACCGCCGCTTCCGGTGAGTACGAGACCACCCTGATGAGCGAGATGGCCAAGAGCGACGCGCCCACCCTGTTCCAGGTCAACGGCCCCATCGGCCTGGCCAACTGGAAGGACTACTGCTACGACCTGACCGGCACCCCCATCCTTGGGGAGCTGACCAGCGACACCTACGCCCTGAAAGACGGGGACGCCACGCTGGGCGTCGGCTACGTCATCGAGTCCTACGGTCTGATCACCAACAAGACCCTGCTGGAAAAGGCGGGCTACACCATCGACGACATCAAGAGCTTTGCCGACCTGAAGAAGGTGGCCGAGGACATCACCGCCCGCAAGGATGAGCTGGGCTTCGCGGCCTTCACCTCTGCCGGCATGGATTCTTCCTCCGACTGGCGCTACAAGACCCACCTGGCCAACCTGCCCATCTACTTTGAGTACAAGGACGAGGGCATCAACTCCACCGACGCCATCAAGGGCACCTACCTGGACAACTACAAGAACATCTTTGATCTGTACATCAACAACTCCACCTGCGCGCCCACCGAGCTGGCCGGCAAGACCGCCGACGACAGCCGCAACGAGTTCCTGGCCAACGAGGCCGTCTTCTACCAGAACGGTTCCTGGGAGTACGTCAACCTGACCCAGGACGGCACCTTCACCGATGACGACCTGGCCATGATCCCCATCTACATCGGCGTGGGCGACGAAGCCAACCAGGGCCTGTGCACCGGCACCGAGAACTACTGGTGCGTCAACAAGGAAGCCCCCGAAGAAGACATCCAGGCTACCCTGGACTTCATCTACTGGTGCGTCACCTCGGAGGAAGGCACCAAGGCCATGGCCGACGACATGGGCTTTGTCATCCCCTTCAAGGGCGCTCAGGAATCCACCAACCTCTTCGTGAAGGAAGACCAGGAAATGACCGCAGCGGGCAAGGTGCCTGTGTCCTGGAACTTCACCACCATGCCTTCCGAAAACTGGAAGAACAACCTGGGCTCCGCTCTGACCGCCTACGCGGCCGGCACCGGCACCTGGGACGATGTGGTCACCGCTTTTGTGGACGGCTGGGCCACCGAGGCCGCGCTGAACGCGGGCTGATACCACCGTCTGTGACGGAATACGCGTAACCTTGCGGGAAGGGCGGGCGATACAGCGCCCACCCTTCCCGTTTCTTTATGGGGAACATCATTATGGAAAAAGCCATCAAAAAATACTGGCCGGTCTTTGTGCTGCCCACCCTGCTGGCCTTCATCATCGGGTTCATCTGGCCCTTCCTCTGGGGCATCGGGCTGTCCTTCTGCCAGTTCACCACCGTCAAGAACGTGACCTTTGTGGGCATCCAGAACTACATCAAGATCTGGGCCGACACCACCTTCCTCCACGCCTTCTGGTTCACGGCAGCCTTCACCATCGTGGCCACCGTGCTCATCAATGTGCTGGGCTTTCTGCTGGCGCTGCTGCTCACCCGCCATGTGAAGGGCACCAATGTCTTCCGCACCGTCTACTTCATGCCCAACCTCATCGGCGGCGTGGTGCTGGGCTATATCTGGAACACCCTGCTCAACGGCGTGCTCACCCTGCTGGAAAAGCCGCTGCTGCAGCTCAACGCCACCTACGGCTTCTGGGGCCTGATCATCCTCATGTGCTGGCAGCAGATCGGCTACATGATGATTATCTACATCGCCGGGCTGCAGAACGTGCCCCCCGACCTCATCGAGGCCGCCCGCATCGACGGCGCCACCGCCCGCCAGGTGCTGTTCCGGGTCAAGATCCCCATGGTCATGCCCAGCATCACCATCTGCACCTTCCTGACGCTGACCAACTCCTTCAAACTCTTCGACCAGAACCTCTCGCTGACCGGCGGCGAACCCGCCAAGGCCACCCAGATGCTGGCCTACAACATCTACGATACCTTCTATGCCCGCAGCGGTGCCCAGTGGAAGGGCATCGGCCAGGCCAAGGCCGTCGTCTTCTTCCTGGCGGTGGTGGTCATCGCCCTGGTCCAGCTGCGGCTGACCCGCTCCAAGGAGGTGCAGCAGTAATGCAGAATTCTAAAACAACCAGGCGCGTCAACACCGTCATCTCGGTGGTTTTGTCGCTGCTGTGCCTGGCCTACATCTACCCCATTGTGCTGATTTTGCTCAACTCCTTCAAACAGGAGCGCAGTATCACCACCACCCGCGTCTTTGAACTGCCCACCGCCGAGAGCTTTGTGGGGCTGCACAACTACATTTACGGCATTACCTCAATGGACTTTCTCAAGTCTTTCTGGTATAGTTTATTTATCTCGGTGTCCTCGGTCGTGCTGATCCTGCTATGCTGCTCCATGTGCGCGTGGTATATCACCCGGGTGCACGGCAAACTGTCCACCGGCATGTACTACCTGTGCGTCTTCAGCATGGTGGTGCCCTTCCAGATGGTCATGTTCACCCTGGCCAAGACCGCCGATACCCTCAAGCTCAACAACCCCTACAACATCTGCATCATCTATCTGGGCTTCGGCGCCGGGCTGGCGGTGTTCATGTTTACCGGCTTCATGAAATCTATGCCGGTGGAAATTGAGGAAGCCGCGATGATCGACGGCTGCAATCCGCTGCAGATCTTCTTCCGGGTGGTCTGCCCCATCCTGAAGCCCACCATGATCTCCACCGCCATTCTGGAAACCATGTGGGTATGGAACGACTATCTGCTGCCCACGCTGGTGCTGGACATCAAGAGTTACCGGACCATCCCCATGGCGATCCAGTATTTCCGCGGCAGCTACGGCAAAGTAGAGATGGGCCCCATGATGGCCTGCATTATGCTGACCGTCTTGCCGGTTGTCATCCTCTACCTGATCTGCCAGAAGTATATCATCGAAGGCGTCGTAGCCGGCGCCGTCAAGGGCTGAGCAAAGACTAGATTCCGCATCAGAAAAAGAGGCATACTATGACGATCAAAGACATTGCCCGTGAGTCCGGGTATGCGGTGGGAACTGTCTCCCGCGTCATCAACCACAACCCGAACGTCAGCGACGCTGCGAGAGCGCGCATTCTGGAAGTGATCGAGAAATACCACTTCCAGCCCAACGCCAACGCCAAACATCTCAAGCAGCAGGCGAATCAGGGCATTGCCATGATCGTAAAAGGCACGCACAACATGCTGTTTGCCTCGGTGCTGGAAAAAATGCAGGCTGAATGCAGTGCCGCTGGATACAGCAGCATGGTCTTCTATATCGACGAAAATGACAACGAAGTGGAACAGGCGCGTTGCGTCTGCCGGGAGCGCAAGCCCTACGGTGTGATTTTCCTGGGTTCTGACCGCAACCATTTCGGCCCCGATCTGGCCGACCTAGGCGTGCCCTGCCTGCTGATGACCAACACTGCCGCCACCGCGGCCATCCCCAACCTGTCCAGCGTCAGCGTGGACGACGTGGCGGCTGCGGTTCGGATGGTGGGGCATCTGCTGGACAACGGCCATCGGCGCATCGCCTTTATCGGCGGCGACCTGACTTCCTCCCAGCCCAGTTCCGCCCGCCTGAGCGGCTGTCTGAGCGAGTTTTCCCGCCGGGGACTTTCCTTTGACCCCGCCGGGCAGTATATCGAGGCCCGCTACACGCTGGTCGGCGGCTACCACGCCATGGAACAATTGCTGGACAATCTGCCGGGGCTGACCGCCGTGTTTGCCTTCAGTGACATCATGGCCATCGGCGCCATCCGCGCGCTGCGGGACCGCGGACTGCGGGTCCCCGAGGATGTGTCGGTGTGCGGTTTCGACGGCATCGAGCTGGCGGATTATCTTTCCCCGCGGCTCACGACGATCCGCCAGCCCGCCGAACGGATGGCCGGGTGCGGCGTGTCCATCCTGATCCGCTGCATCGAGGAGGGCTGCGATGCCGTGCACGAACTGGTGCCCTACGAACTAATCGAGGGCGAGAGCATACAGCGTCTGCCCGATCCCAACAAAATCCATTGACCGAAAGGAGGTTTGCCCATGCGCGCAAGCGGTGTATTGATGCATCTGTCCAGTCTGCCATCGCCCTATGGCATCGGCACGATGGGCGCGGCGGCAAGGGCATTTGTGGATTTTCTGGCGGCAGCGGGGCAGCGCTACTGGCAGCTGCTGCCCATCTGCCCCACCAGCTACGGGGACAGCCCCTATCAGTCCTTTTCGACTTTTGCGGGCAATCCCTATCTCATCGATCTGGACGCACTGGCCGCCGACGGCCTGCTGCGGTCCGAGGAATACCGGTCTATCGACTGGGAGAGCACCCCCGACCGTGTGAATTACGGTGCGCTCTACCAAAAGCGGTGGGCGGTGCTGCGCAAGGCCTGTGACCGGCTGCTGCAAGACTCGCCCGCGGCCTACACCGATTTTTGCCGGGACAATGCTTTCTGGCTGCCGGACTACGCGCTGTTCATGGCGCTGAAGGACGAACACGGCGGCCGTGCCTGGAGCGAATGGGAACCGGCGCTGCGCCACCGGGAGCCTGCCGCCCTGGCCGCCGCCCGCATCCGCTGTGCCGGAGCCATCCGCTTCTGGCAGGCGGTGCAGTACCTGTTCTTTGCCCAGTGGCGGGCGCTGAAGCGCTACGCCAACGACCGGGGCATCCGCATCATCGGGGACCTGCCCATCTATGTGTCCGCCGACAGCGTGGATGTGTGGAGCACCCCGGAAGCCTTCCAGCTGGACGAGAACCTGCTGCCCACCGAGGTGGCTGGCTGCCCGCCGGACGGATTTTCCGCCACGGGGCAGCTGTGGGGCAACCCGCTGTACGACTGGGACGCAATGGCCCGCGACGGCTATGCCTGGTGGGTGCGGCGGTTCCGGGTGCTGTGCAGCACCTACGATGTGCTGCGTATCGACCATTTCCGGGGCTTTGCGGGGTACTATGCCATCCCCTACGGACAGACCGACGCCTGCGGCGGACACTGGCGTCCGGGACCGGGCATCGAACTGTTCAAGGCTGTGGAAAAGGCCCTGGGCAAGCGGGACATCCTGGCTGAGGACCTGGGCTTTCTCACCGACGATGTGCGTCAGCTTCTGCGGGAAAGCGGCTATCCCGGCATGAAGGTGCTGGAATTTGCTTTTGACAGCCGGGACGGCGGGGACTACCTGCCCCACACCTATCCCCGGCACTGTGTGGTCTACACCGGCACCCACGACAACGAGCCGGTGAACGGCTGGTTTGAGACTGCCCCCGCCCCCGACATTGCCCACGCCCTGGACTATCTGCAACTGACCCGGGAAGAAGGTTACCACTGGGGCATGATGCGTGCGGCCTGGGCCAGCGTGGCCGATCTGGCTATTGTACAGGCTCAGGACCTGCTGGGGCTGGGGCACGAAGCCCGGATGAACACGCCCTCCACTTTGGGCGGCAACTGGTGCTGGCGGGCGCTGCCCGGCGTCTTTGACGACGCTCTGGCCGCCAAAGTCCGCCACCAGATGGAACTTTACGGACGAATGAATCCCTGAATTTCCAAAAGCGATTCAAGCAACGAAAGGTGCTTGCTGCCTGCACATGACAGGCAGCAGGCACTTTATTTTTACCGTGATCCGGCAAACCAGGCGGTAAGACCGGTTCCTCCCGATGCCGGAAAAATCCGCTGCGGGCGGCTCCGGCGCCGTCGTTAAGATTCCCTGCGGCAGGGTAGCCGGGATGGGATCTTCCGGTGCGGCTAATGTGTTGGGTTTGCTTCGACTTTTGCGTTTTCCGGCTGAGTTTAAAACAATTGCGGAATCGAGAATTGCTTCAGATAAAGTAAACTCTGTTCAAAGGGCTCGCTCTTCCGAATTTCTGCCTTGCCTTGAAGTTTGCTTTTTGCGCTTCCGAAGCAATATCTTTTGCATCTGACCGGTTTCTCCCGTGAAATCATCGATTTTTCTTTCGGCATTGGCAGCCCGGGAAAAATTGAATTCCAGCTCCTTTGCTTGCAAAGAATGATAGAGTTCCCGCGTAATCTGTTTGCGAAGTCTTACCCGCTCGTCCATAACGGCTTCCCGGTCCGGTTCGGGAATGGAATTTATAAGACCTGTAAAATGTTGCAGATCTTTTTTCAGCTGCTCCTGAAGACTGTTCCGTTGCGTATCCAACTGCTCAATCATCAGGGTAAGCTGCACCAGCTCTTTTTCCCTTCGGGTAACATCGCTATCCTTTTTGCAATAGAGCTTTTCCATCAACATATGGCGGCGGCTTTGCAGTTCTTCCAGTTCTTCGGTCAGGGCGGCGATTTGCTCAGACAAATGGCGGTACTTTCGGAGCTGCAGCGGGGAAAGGCTCTTTTTGTCCGCCTGTGCCTTTTGGCGTTGCAATTGGATCTCCGTCAACTGTCGGTTTGTATCGTCCACATCTTTCAAGAGTGGACGCATATAGGCCGCCTCCCGTTTGTAAATATCTGTCCGCGCTTCATTGGAAAGGACCCGGTATTGTAGCAGGATCAGATTGCTGCGCAGCTGTTCCAGCAGAGCAGCCATCTTCTCCACCCCTTGGCCGACCCATTCCGTCCATTTTTCCAACTGCTCTTTCAGCGTGTGCAGCAACGCATTGTCGGCCCGAATCTGCCGATTGAGTTCGCAGCGGTCCGCAGAGATTCCCTGCTTTTCCAACTTGCGGGCGTGGTATCCTTCATGAACGGTTGGCTGCTCCGCTATGCCTTGTGCCGCATGGCTCAGATGGGTAACACGGGCTGTCTGCTGCTTTTCTTCCAACGCGTGATTGACGGCCTCTGCCCAGGCGCATCGCCATTGGAGCAGCTGCTCCTGGCTGTTCCACCGGGCACACAGCGGATTTTGTCGCCCAAATTTTGCCGCTTTCGGCTGCTTCGAGCAGCGTACCCACTCGGGGTTTTGGACGGCCTGTGAGGGTGTCAGCCACGCTGTCCGGCCCTGCGGGTTCTTGTATTTATACTGTTTTTCCCAGCCTTCCGTTTTGGCTTGCAGAAATTCCTGTGCGGTAAAGCCTTGTTCCTGTCCCGCTTTGCTGCACAGGTATTCTTTTTGTGTTTTTGCCTGCCATTGCCCTTGTGTATTCAGGGGACGCATGGTGAGCAGGATGTGCGCATGAGGGTTGTGGCCATCCGGATCATGGATCGCCAGATCGGCGCACATCCCCTGGTCGACACATTCCTTTTGCAAAAAGGATCGCAGAAGCCGCAGCCAATCCTCCTGGGCAAGTTCCACCGGCAGGGCAACGATGAGCTGACGCGCCAGGCGGCTGTCCCGGGTTTTCTCGGCGGTCTCTACTGCTTCCCATAAGATTTGACGTTCCTTCCAGGCAGCGGGTGCCTGGGGCGGCAGTAAAATCTCGGTGTGCAGGATACCTCCTTTTTTCCGGTAGTCATGGGTCAGGCCGTCGTATGCATTGTACAGCTTTTCGCCGCTCTGATAAGCCGCAGCGGCAATGGCCGAACGTCCTGCTCCGCGGCTGATGATTTTTGCTTCCAGGTGGTAAATCGCCACGGCGTGTCACCTCCTTCGTTTTTCCCTCCCGCCGCAGCGGGCGCGCTTACCACCGCCGGCTTTGCCGGTGGTGAGTAAGTGCGCCCTTCCGGGACAGTTTTCCCCTTACGGATCGTTGCGCAATCCAACCTGCAATCTTGCGGGCAGATCACACAGAGGCACGTCGCGGATTTCCGGCAGTAAACTTTCCAGAATGGCTCCTTCCTGGATCAATCGTCGTGTTCGCTCCTTTCGTTCTCTCTGGCGGTTCCTGGCTTGTGCAGCCTCCAAACGATGCCTGGCCTGTACCACTTTTTTCTCATTTTCAGTCATAGAAACTCCTTTCCGGTATCAAAGATTGATCCCATTGGTCGACGGACTTTTTGAGGGCAAAATGCAGCATCATTTTTCCTGCTTTTTGGTGTTTTTCTTCCCGGAACTGTCACCATTTTGCTGACATTTGCAAGCTATGGGAAGCAGCCGTTCCCTGCCGAAAAGCGATTTCCGGATGCGGCGGGGGCTGTGACAGCGTTTGCAGCGGGGCAGCCCGGTTTTGGGGTCCAGATATTCATCCGGCTGCAACGGCCGTTCGGTTGCCAACTCCTCCAGGCATTGCTGTAAGGTTTTCATATTCCCATCAACCTCCCGCAAAATCCCAGTTTACGCAATCCGACTCTTTTGAATCTGGGGCTTCCGGCTGAATCGACCCGGCGCTTTGCCCCATACCTGCCAGACAACCTGCCAGAAAAAGCGGCAGTACGTCCCGCATGGCTTGCTCCACAGCGGTTACGATCTGCTGGACAAACCGTTCTTCCCGGGCACGGGTTTCCAGATAGGGGTCCTCCTGCTTTTTGTAATACCGGTCGAAATAATCCACCAGTGCAGTGGCTATTGCCTGACTATAGGACTTGAATACCGCTTTATCCATAGTTTGCAGATATTCCCATGCCTGCCGCTGTATTGGCTTTTCCAGATTGAGGCGGAGATTGGTTGTGCGAATTTCTCCCATCTCAGGCCTCCCGCATAAGCTGTCGGTATGCCAGATATTCGTAGCCCTTGGCGGCGGCGCAAAGGTCATCCAAAATAGTAATCTGCGCCGGGTCATAGGAGTAAAAATGCTTGATGAGCTGTCCGCCGCCACCGGCAACGATCAACTGTACGGTTGCCGGATCATATTCATAGCTGCGCAGTACGGCAAAGAGTTCCTCCACATAAGCAGAAGCAACATCACGAATACAGGCAAGGTAAGCTGCGTCGATCTTGGCGGTGCCGGTACGAAAAATCTGTTCCACGGTATGGTCACTGACTTTGGTGCCGAACTTACGCAGGACGGTTTCCTTGGCGCGAATCATACACTGATTGACACCGATTTTTTCAGTCCAGCAACGGCTTTCCTGTGGCTGGGAATCCTGCAAATACAGAAGATTCATGGTTCCATTGCCAATGTCCGCAAGCAGGTGTTCTCCCTCAAAGGTACCCAACTGCTGAACTACGGCTGCATACCCTTGGGGATAAACCTTACATCCTGTGATCCGCAGCTGAAACAAATGCCCGTTCAATCGGAAAGTGACCGCTTGCTTTTGCAACAGATATTGGCGGAAACTCTCCCGCTGGCTGCCCACCCAGCTGAGCGGCAATCCCACGGCCAGACAAAGGTTGGCAGTGAAAAGTCGATACAGTTCCAACTCTTTGGCCACAGCGGCCAGCGTCAGGAGATAAAAATCTTCATCGGAAGACTTATCTGCCACAAATCCCTTATGCCCTTCGCCCACGCGGTAAAAACGTCCGTCATATTCCAGTACATCTCCTTGAAACACCGGAGCGGTATCAAAAGCGGTGATGGCGGTGGGAAAAAGGGTGTTTGCTGTTTTCATGTTGCCGTATCCCTGGTCAATCCCCACAATAGTCAGTTGATTCAGTTGCTTCATCTGCTTGTTCCTCCTTTGCTTTTTTCGCCAACTGCCGCTCCATCCTTTGAAGCAGCAGCTGGTGGGCGGTTCGCGTACCTGCCGGGTTTCCGTAGGCCGTAACCTCAAAAACAGCGCGGCCCACGGTATGGCGGTACGGTTTTCTCAGAACCGGATTCTGTGCTTCGATATCCATAGAAAAAGCCCCCTTTCGTTTTCCCTGGAACCAGGCACCAATTTCGAACTCGTTGGTGCTGTTTTGTTTACAGGTTCATTCTAACGAAAGAGGGGTGTTTTCTCATTGTGCGGAATTTGAGCGCAAATTGAGGATACAACAAAACCGGCCCCCGCGCATCTGCGCAGGGGCCGGTTGGAATTTTCAGGTGAGTGATTGTGGATCGGGAAGAAACTGCGCACCGAGCATCTGCAGCAAGGTGCGGTAGAAGGCTTTCTTTTCTTCCAGAAGTTTGGGTTGGTCGGCATATACGGTCTTGAAAATCTGCCAGGCTTCTTCCAAAAAATCTTTGGCTGCCTTCGGCTGACCAGCGGCCAGATACAGCGTTCCCAGCCGATAGGTCACTTCCGCATAGTCGCTTCCTTCGGTCATCTGTTGTTGCTGATACAACTTCCGCAGCATCTGCAAATACGGAATGCCTTCTTCGGGTCGTCCCAGATTTGCGGCAATGATGGAAAAGTTCAGGATCTGTGGGATGGTGTTTCGGCTCACCTCCACCTGCCCCTCGGAAAGAAGCTGCAGACCCAACTTCATCTGCTCATAGGCTCGTTGTGGCTGCTGCAAGCGGGTGTACCAAAGGGAAAGATTGGAGGAAATATTGCAGAAAAGCTGCCGTTCTGTAGAGTTCAGCGAATCCTGCTGGTTGAGAATATCCAGTGCTTTCCGATCCAACTCGGCGGCTTCTCTATAGCGGTGGTCGTAATTGCCGGTCAATGCCGCCGTATAATCCAACAGGATGGCATGGTCCTTGGCTTTTCCGACTTTGCCTCGCTCCAGAATGTCTTGGATTTCCTCCAGTATTCTGCGAAGTCGGGGTTCATCGGAGTAGTTGTCCGCATAACCGAAGACATCTTCCAGCCATAGCAGGAAATATTCGGGATCATCCCGGATGCAATGGTCCAGGATACCGTCTACCGTCTGGAACAGAAGCGGCGCGAAGTCAATGGAAACCCCCAACAGCAGACATTGCTTCTGGATTTCCTGCAAAAGGCAACGGCAGTTGGTAACGGAAGGCTTTTCGTCGGCCAGAGTGATTTCCCGGATCAGAGGATGCATCACAAGACAATACCCTGGCTGGGGATGCAAAAATCCAGCGTCCACCAGTTCTTCCGGGGTGTTGCTGCTGGAAAGTTGCATCCACTGTACCAGACGGCGGACAGAGATTCCCTGAGGCGGAACCAGCGCCATGCAGCGCAGTACAGCTTGCTGTGGGGCGCTCAATTTGTACAGCGAAAAAAGCAGATGAATGTGCTGGTAATAGGTGGCCTTTTGTGGGCGGTTGTCTTTGTTCGTGTGAATGGTTTCCTGAGATTGCAGTGCCACATTTTCGGCTTTCAGTTTTTCCAGCAACTCTTCCGGCGTCAGAACACCCTTGCCCAGCAGGCGTGCCGCCAGTTCCACGGCCAAAGTATGGGCGTGCACCGTACGGAAGATCTGTTCCAGGACTTCCGTATGATCTGCCGCTTCCGGATAGAAACGTTCTGCCAGCTGAAACAGCATGGCAGCATCCTGAATTTCCGTAATCTCCAATGCCGTGTAATGTCGCGGACGATAGCGGGTTGTGAAGAGGATCTGGCAACGGTATTTCAGCAAGACCGGTAAAAAGGCTTCCTCCTCGGGCGCTGTATCAAAGTTGTCCACGATCAGCAGCGTATCGGTTTGCAGGCTTCGCAGGAAGCGGTTGTGCCGCCGAAAGCGATCCTGTTCGTTTTCTTCCGGCTGGTCCTCGGCAAAATCCATCTCGGAAATATCCCGCACCAGGTTTCCCGAGTACGCTATATATAAAAGGTTGGTGTATTCCTTTTGATACCTGCTGGCGTAGGCCTTGGCAAGTTCGCTCTTTCCGATGCCGGGAATCCCATGCACAAACACCTTTCCGTTTTCTGAGAGCAGATCATGGAGCTGTTCCATCTCTACATCTCGCCCACAAAAATAGCTGCAGGGGCGTGGCGGGTCTGCGCTGAAAATAAAATCCAGAATACTGGGGGAGAGATTTCCTGCTGCCCGCAAAGTCTTGGTGCGCGCATCGCGTTTGAGAAACTCACGTCCTAGGGCAAAGCAGAGAACATCTGCCAGAAAGTTTGCCTGCTGCACCGGATCGGTGCCGTTTTCTTCGAGCAGGGCCCGCTTTTTTCTTTCCGACACAGAAGGGTCCTGAAGAATCAAGCGACAAAATTCCTGTATCGCCATATCTGGGTCGGAAAGATACGGGAAGATCTCTTCCCGGATGTCCGCAGCGAGCAGATATTCTTTACCTGTCAGGTAAAACCCTGTAATTTTGGGGCTGACTTTTGCCATGCCATTGAGCCACCGGCAGACCTGTCCATTATCCAGATCGAAACTGGCAGCTTCCTCACTCTGCAAAAAGCTGCGGAACAGGGCATACATCAGATCCAGCTGATTTCCCATCTGATCTTCCTGCAGATATCTGCGCAGAACCGTCATACAGGAGCAAAAGTCCACGCGTTCCATACTCTCACCTCCGGTGCTCAAAATTCCTGCAATTTACGCGCAATGTGTTTTGCGCAGTCCTTCCGTATACTGACATTATACCGTTCCGGTATGGATGATTTTTCATTATACACCGGAAACAAGCAAAAAGAAATACCATAAACAGGACAGCGTCACGGAAGGAACTGTAAAAAAGAACTACACAATACCGCTGAAAAGATGTATACTGTGAACAGGCAAACATCCTGAATCGCTGTTCGGAAAGGACGGTATATGAATCAGAAACAGCTACAGGATATCACCGCTTTATATGGCAGACTGAGCCGCGACGATGAAATGAGCGGCGAAAGCATGAGCATCCAGTCCCAGCGTGCAATTTTGGGGCAGTATGCCAAGGAACACGGTTTTACCAACTGCCGATTCTTTATGGATGACGGCTATTCCGGCACCAATTTCGACCGACCGGCATTCATCGAGATGATGGAACTGGTGCAACAGGGACGGGTCAAAACGATTCTGGTCAAAGACCTGTCCCGTCTGGGGCGCAACTATCTGGAGGTGGGGCGCTATACCGAGGTGATCTTCCCCGAATACAAGGTGCGATTTATCGCCATCACAGACGGGGTGGATTCTGCAGTCGGGGAAAACGAATTTGCACCGTTCAAAAACATTATCAATGAATGGTATGCCAAGGATATCAGCCGAAAAGTGAAATCAGCCTTTAAAGCCAAGGCGCTTCGAGGGGAGTATACCGGTGCGTATCCTCCCTATGGATATGACCGCGATCCCGCAGACCGGCATAAACTGGTGCCGAACCAGTACAGTTCGGTCATTGGGGAAATCTTTCGGATGGCGTTGGAGGGAAAAACCTGCGGCCAGATTGCCCGCGAACTGGAAAGACAGCAAATCCTTCGTCCGCAGGCTTACCTTCATGAGAAGTTTGGTAAGTTTGTTTCGGATCGGATTTTGCAGTACCCCTTTGCTTGGGACCACAGCTCCGTCCGAGCCATCCTGATGAACCAGGTGTATATCGGAAACATGGTACACTTCCGTACCGGCAGCAAGAACTTCAAGGAGAAAAAACTCATCTGGAAACCGGAGACGGATTGGATCGTGGTGGAAGGTACACATGAGCCGCTGGTGGATGCCGAAACATTCTGGACTGTGCAGGAACGGGTGAAGGTAAAGCAGCCGCGCAAGCGGTGCTGCAACGCCAACATTTTCCGTGGCTTGCTGTTTTGCGGCGAATGCGGTAAACGGATGGCGTTCTGCAACCGCAAAAATGAAAAACGGCGAAAATCGCTGGGAAGTTTCAGCTGCAACACCAACCGCCGGTACGGAGGCAAGTTTTGCACCACGCATTACATCACGCTGGAACAGGTCAAAAGTATCGTTCTGGAAGATATTCGTCGGAATGCCATGCTGGCATCGGAAGACACTGGCAGATATATTGACTATCTGATGCAGCTTTCCAAAGCCGGACAGGCAGACGAAGGAAACGCCTTGAAAAAGGAGTTGGAAACTTCCAGACACCGGCTGGCCGAACTGGCTACGCTGGTACAGCGCATCTATGAAGACCATGTTTTCGACCGCTTGCCAGAAGAATTGTATCAGACGCTTTCTGCCAAATATGAAGCGGAAACCAAGAACTTGAAAGCACGCACCGCAGAAATCCAAACGCAGCTGGCGGAGTCCGCAAGCAAAACACAAAACAGCAGGGATTTTGCTGCGTTGGTCGCCCCTTATGCCGATATCACAGAACTGGATGAAGAGCTGGTCCATACGTTGATTGAGAAAATTGTCATCCATGAAAAAGAAATTCTGGATGGCCTGCCAGTCATGCGGATCGAAATTTATTATCGCTTTATCGGGAAGGTCCAGGATCAGCTCAGTGCGGGAAAGACGGCCAAAAACAAAACGGAACCCGCCGCTCCGGCAGATTCCATTGCTTAAAGGTATTTAACGAGTGGTGCGCAAAAAATAAAACCCCCGCGCTCTAAAAACGTTCCGCAGGAACGTTTTTGTCCGCCGGAGCAAACGGCGGACCCGAGCTTTTCGATTCCCGTACGGGTCACCGGGTCTGTGCCCTACCCGAGGGCTGTACATAAAGAAAAGCACCTGCTTCCTAAGAAGCAGGTGCCTTGGTGACCCGTACGGGAATCGAACCCATGTTACAGCCGTGAAAGGGCCGTGTCTTAACCTCTTGACCAACGGGCCATAATACGCAGGATTTCGCTAAAACAGCAAGCAACTTACCGACCACTACTGCAGCCGGCCCCCAAGTATTTTAGCGAAAGCCTGCATTGTGGTAGCGGTAACTGGATTTGAACCGGTGACACTTCGGGTATGAACCGAATGCTCTAGCCAACTGAGCTATACCGCCACATGTGCCACCCCGGAAGGGGTTACTCGTTTATTATACGGAAACAAGCCCTTTTTGTCAAGCCTTTTTTGAATTTTTTTCAGGCAAATTTTGGAAACAAGAATTCGTCTCATTTTTAGGTGTCTGCGTTTTGGCGGTAGAGTCCGGCTCCCCTGTGCAAGGGGAGCTGGCGGCCGCGAGGCCGACTGAGGGGTTGGATGCCATGAGGCATTGCCCGGTAACGGGTTGCAAGGCCGGCTTTACAACCCCTCCGCCGCGGCGCGGCACCTCCCCTTGCACAGGGGAGGCTTAGAGGAAAAAGGCGCGGCACCTCCCCTTACACAAGGGAGGCTTTGGGGAAAAGAGCGGCCGAGTCCCGCTTTTCTCACCCCCAGGGGAAGCTCCCCCCATAAAACCATCAAAAAAAGGCAGCCCCGTTTCCGGGACTGCCTCACATCTTCGCCGCCGAAAACCAGCAGCAAAGGCATACTTACTTCTTGTTGGTGGGCACCAGCAGGGCCTTGCCGCCCATGTAGGGGCGCAGCACTTCGGGGATGGTCACGGTGCCGTCGGCCTGGTAGTGGTTTTCCAGGAAGGCGATGAGCATACGCGGCGGGGCCACACAGGTGTTGTTCAGGGTATGGGCCAGCTGGGTCTTGCCGTTTTCGTCCTTGTAGCGGATGCGCAGGCGGCGGGCCTGGGCATCGCCCAGGTTGGAGCAGCTGCACACCTCGAAGAACTTCTGCTGACGGGGGCTCCAGGCCTCGATGTCGCAGCTCTTGACCTTCAGGTCGGCCAGGTCGCCGGTGCAGCAGTCCAGCTGACGGACGGGGATTTCCAGGTTGCGGAACAGCTCCACCGAGTTATGCCACAGCTTGTCGTACCAGACCATGCTGTCCTCTGGCTTGCAGACCACGATCATCTCCTGCTTTTCGAACTGGTGGATGCGGTAGACGCCGCGCTCCTCGATGCCGTGGGCGCCCTTCTCCTTGCGGAAGCAGGGAGAATAGCTGGTCAGGGTCAGGGGCAGCTTGGTGCCGTCGATGACCTGGTCGATGAACCGGCCGATCATGCTGTGCTCGCTGGTGCCGATCAGGTACAGGTCCTCGCCCTCGATCTTGTACATCATGGCATCCATCTCGGGGAAGGACATGACGCCCTGCACCACGTTGCCATGGATCATGAAGGGCGGAATCACATAGGTGAAGCCCTTGTCGATCATGAAGTCGCGGGCGTAGGCCAGCACAGCCTCATGCAGGCGGGCGATGTCGCCCAGCAGGTAGTAGAAGCCGTTGCCGGAAACGCGGCCGGCGGCATCCAGGTCGATGCCGTCAAAGCTTTCCATGATATCCACATGGTAGGGGATGGGATAGTCGGGCACGGTGCACTCGCCGAAGCGCTGCACTTCCACGTTGCAGCTGTCGTCCGGGCCGACGGGCACGCTGGGGTCCACCATCTGGGGAATGGTGTACATGATGTCCCGGATCTTGACCTGCAGGTCGGCTTCCTTGGCTTCCAGTTCCTTCAGACGGTCGGCCTGGGCGGTGACCTGGGCCTTCACGGCCTCGGCCTCAGCGGCCTTGGAGGGGTCCTTCTTGGCCTGGCCCATGAGCATGCCGATCTGCTTGGACAGCTTGTTGCGGTTGGCACGCAGGCTGTCGGCCTCGCTGATGGCGGCACGGTACTCGGCGTCCAGGGCGATGACCTCGTCCACCAGGGGCAGCTTCTGGTCCTGGAACTTCTTCTTGATGTTTTCCTTGACTTCGTCGGGGTGCTCGCGCACAAAACGGATGTCTAACATGATGCTTTCTCTCCTCTATGTTTTGTATTGGCGGTGAGACGGTTTAGGATTGCTCGGGGTTATAATGGCCCAGCAGGTCGGCATAGCGGCGCAGCTGTTCGTCGGAATAAAAGTCGATGCGCAGGCTGCCCTTGCCGTTCTTGTAGTCCACATGGACTTCGCTGCCGGTGACTTCCTTCAAGGCGGCTTCCACCTCGGTGGCCAGCACCGGCCGGATGAAGGCATCCACCGGTTTGGGTTCCTTGGGGGGCTTGGCCAGCTTGCGGCACAGCGCTTCGGTCTGGCGCACGTTCAGGTTCTTTTCCACCACCTGCTTGGCGGCGGCGGACATCATATCGGCGTTGGGCAGGCCCAGCAGGGCTTTGGCGTGGCCGGTGGTGATAGCGCCGGCGCGCACCGCATCCCGCACGTCGTCGGGCAGGCCCAGCAGACGCAGGGTGTTGGTGATGGCGCTGCGGCTTTTGCCCAGGCGCATGGCGGCCTGTTCCTGGGTCAGGCCGTACTGGTCGATGAGACGGCGGCAGCCTTCGGCCACCTCGATGGGGTCCAGGTCCTCCCGCTGGAGGTTTTCAATCAGGGCCAGGGCGGCGGCCTGTTCGTCGGTGACGTTCTTGACGATGACCGGCACTTCGTCCAGCCCGGCGATGCGGGCGGCCCGCCAGCGGCGCTCGCCGGCGATGATGGTGTAGCCGGGGCCGGCCTTTTTGGGCCGCACCGCGATGGGCTGGAGCAGACCGTTTTCGGTGATGGACTGGGCCAGGGCCGAAAGGGCTTCCTCATTAAAATTTTTGCGGGGCTGGTCGGGGTCGGGCTCGATCTCCCGCACCGGCAGGGTGGAGATCCCGTCGGAGCTTTCTTCTTCGGGCAGGTCGGCAAACAGGCTGTCCAGCCCGCGGCCCAACCCGCCGATCTTCTTCTTGGCCAAGGTCCATCCCCCTTATCGTTCGTTGTTCTGCAAAAATTCCCGGGCCATGGCCATGTAGGCCTCGCTGCCCTTGCCGTTGGGTTCGTAGAAGTTGATGGGCATACCGAAGCTGGGGGCTTCGGACAGGCGGACGGTGCGGGGCACCACGGTCTTGTAGACCTTGTCCCCGTAATACTTCTTGACCTGGGCCACCACCTGCATGGTCAGGTTGAGGCGTCCGGCGTACATGGTGAAGAGCACACCTTCGATGTCCAGGTACTTGTTGTACTTTTTGCGCACCGTTTTCAGGGTGTTCATCAGTTCGGACAAGCCTTCCAGGGCGTAGTATTCGCACTGGATGGGGATGAGGACGGTATCGCAGGCGCACAGGCCGTTGATGGTGAGCAGGTCCAGGGAGGGCGGGCAGTCGATGAAGATATAATCGTACACCGGCACCACCGGGGCCAGCACGGCCCGCAGGCGGTTTTCCCGACGGGGCAGGTTGACCAGTTCCACCGCCGCCCCGGCCAGCTGGGTGTTGGAGGGCAGCAGGTCGGCGTTGTAGTTGGTCTTGACGATGGCCTGCCGCACGTCCTCGTCGTCGATGAGGCAGGTATAGACGTTGGAGTTCAGCTCATGCTTGGATACCCCATACCCGGAACTGGTGTTGCCCTGGGGGTCCAGGTCCACCACCAGCACCCGCTTGCCCAACGCCGCCACACAGGACGACAGGTTGACGCAGGTCGTGGTTTTGCCCACGCCGCCTTTCTGGTTTGCGATGGCAACCACCTTAGCCATTGGCACATCCTCCTTGCAAAATCATGTTGTACTGCCTGCCGGGGTGTGCCGGGGCGCGTTTTGGGCTTATTATACCACAGAAGCGATGCAATAGAAAGACTTCGGCGGCAATTTTGGCATTTTGGGTGGTTTTGGGGGTGTTTTGGGGCCCAAAATGTTCCACGGGGAACATTTTGACCGGATTTTTTTGATTTTTGTATTTGGGGAGGTGGGGGATGTTCCACGGGGAACATTGATTGCTCGGAATATAATTTCTATGTTTCTTGTTTTCATGGCAGACAGCAGGCTGCCGGTCAGTCCTTCCTTTTGTGACCAAAAGGAAGCGAAAAGTCCCACCGTTTCGACGCGGTGGACGCCGACCAGGGGTTTCACCCCTGGACCCATATGCGGCCACCCCTCCGGGACGGCCTACTCAGGTCCTGGGGGACCTGA
>NZ_JACJJP010000029.1 GCF_016900095.1 Gemmiger formicilis | reverse complement strand
GGGGGAACCGCTGGGGGGCCCGGTCGTTGGTCAGGGAGAGGGTCATTCGCTCTCCGTCGGAGAATTCCACCGTGGCACAGGTCCAGTAGTTGTCGTGGGGATAATCCCCCCGCAGGGTCAGGCGCAGCTCATCCAGCACCACCGGACGGCCGAAATCCAGGTGCAGCTCGGCGTTGGGGTCCCGGTTGATGCCCCAGCTCTGGTAGGGATATTCCCCGTGGGAGCTGTTCTCAAAGATGCCGTCAATGGCGTTGCGGGCGGCAAAGACCGCCTCGCCCCGGGTCTCCACGTTGGCGCTGGCATGGGGGAAGAAGCCGGTGTCCCCGTGCTCGTCGTAGGGGTTGAAGGCCAGGTTGCGGCGGGTGGCAATCTCCCAGGGTTCGGCCAGCCGGGCCCGGATCACATGGCGGTCCCCGGTAAAGCTCTTGGGGCTGTAGGTGATGGCCTGCTCCGCAAAGGGAATGTGGAAATTGATCTCCCGCTTCTGGATGTAGACCAGGGCTTCGGGCATGCTGTCCTCAAACTGCACCCAGCAGTACCGGCCGGGGGTGTTGATCTCCAGGGCAATGCGGTCGCCGGGGCAGTAGGCGGCGGTGTATACCAGGCTCACCCGGGGGGCGGCGTCACAGGTCATCAGGGTATGGCCGGCGGCGTTCAGAACCTTGAATTTGATGGTCTCGATTTGGTTGGACATCACAATCAACTCCTTGTTTATGTATGGCGGAAAATACAGAACTCCGGCGTCCGGTCACTGCAGGAACAGTTCCAGGCGTCCGGTGAAGTAGAGGCGGGTGCGGTAGACGGCGTCCGGCCAGGCCCCCCGCAGACGGGGGTCGGTCACCGGCACCTTTTCGATCACGGCCCGAACATCGGCGGGCAGGGGAGTGTACCCCAAGGTACCGAAGCAGAGATTGCCTTCCTGCAAGGCGGGTTCCTCCACGCTCATCAGGGTCATGGCCACCGTGCCGGCATAGTCGGTCTCGTCGGTCAGGTGCAGCCCCTCCCCGGTCAGGGCCAGGCTGCGGCGGTAGTATCCCAGCCCCGGTACCGGGCCGTAGGCGGGGGCCAGGTCCATGCACAGCCCGCCCTCGGGGGCGTGCACCTCCCGGGCGGCGTATTCCGCCCCGGGCAGCTGCTGGCAGGCGGCACCGTCGGGGTCAAACTCCGGCAGGTTGTGCCAGCTGGACTGCATGGTCCAGATCTCGTACCGCTGGGGGCTGAAGGTCTTTTGGGTGTAGCTCTCCACCCCCAGGTCAATGAGGTAGGGACGACCGTCCTTGTACAGGGTCACACTGCCGGTGTCGTTGTGGTTGTGGCTGTCGGCGTTGTTGCCCGCTTTCATCCCCGCCACAAAGGCCCCACGGCGGCAGATGCGCAGCCCCACGCTGGGGTACCAGGCGTCCCCGGGCTGGGGGGCGCCCTCGTGGGCCGCGGCCCGGGCAAAGGTGCGGATGTCCGCCTCCGCAAAGGCGGCCTGCACCAGGTAGAACAGGTTGATGCCCGCGGCGGAATCGGTGGTGGGTTCCCCGTCCGGCCAGCGCACAAAGTCGGCGGCGGCCAGGGCCATCAGGGGACGGCTGTCCACCCGGCGGCCGAAGAGGAATTCCCGGGCGCCCCGGGCTCCGGCCAGGGGGCTGCAGTCCGCAAAGTTCAGGTAGTAGGGCCCGGCCACATGGACGTTGGCAATGTACTCGCCCATGGCCCGCAGTTTGGGGTCGGACCAGGCGGCGTCAAAGACGCCGGGGGCCATGGCGCACAGGATGTCCAGGGCGTTGTACAGACACAGGGCCGCGTGGGAGTAATACTGGGCGCCCTCGCTGCAGGCGCCGTCCTCGCCGTAGTCCTTGAGGAAGCAGTCCAGGCTGTAAGCTGCCCGGCGCACCGCTGCCCGGTTGGCAGCGGCGCTGTGGGGATGCAGCAGCGCCTGGGCAATCAGGCAGTTCTGGGTGCACCAGGGGGTCCAGTTGCACATGGGTTCGTCGCCGTTGCCCATCCACCAGAAATGCTCGGCGCGCCAGGGGCGCAGCACCCGGGCTTCCACCTCCCGGGCTATGCGGGCGGCAAGGCCGGGGGCGTAGTCGTCCAGGGCGGGGCCCAGCAGATAGTGCACCATGGCCAGCAGGGCACCGGTCTCGGCGGCAAACAGGTCCACCACCGGGCGGGACGTGTCGGGCAGGGGCAGCTGGGGGGTGTCCCGGATGTAGCTGTTGTGGGCGGGCAGCTGCCAGGCGCTCTCCTCGCAGATGGCCCACACATAATCGGCGATCTGGGGCAGAAACTGTCCCGCATCGCTCAGCGCTTCGGCCAGGGCCAGCCGGGCCAGGGTGCGGCGGCGGGCAAAGTAGGCGGCCTCGTATTTCACCCGCTCGCCCTTGCGGATAAACCGCAGCCACAGGGACAGGGGCAGGGCGGGAATCCGGCGGCCCTCGCGGGCGGCGGCGTTGCCCGCCGCCAGCAGCCGGTCAAAGCCGGGCAGGGTGTCCCAGGCATCCCGGTCGGTGGTGGGCGGACAGGGCACCCACCGTCCCGGGGCAAAATCGGGATTCTGGTCCAGCAGTTCAGTCAACATCGGCGGAATCTCCCTTCTCCGGCGGGGTGCCCCGCAGCTTTTGCAGATAAGCGCGGGGGCTGACCCCTTCCAGTTTCTTGAATACTTTGGAAAAATAGAAGGCACTTTCAAAACCCAGCCGCTCGCTGATCTCGTAGATCTTCAGATCGGTGGAGGCCATCAGGTCCTTGGCGGCGGCAATGCGGGTCTCGGTGACAAACTCGGTAAAGCTGGTCTCCCCGTTCTGGGTGAACAGCTGGCTCAGGTACCCGGGACTGAAATTGAAGACGGCGGCCACATCATTCAGCGAAAGCTTGCTGTCCAGATGGTGGCGGATGTACTCCTGCACTTCGGCCACAATGCGGGCCCGGTGGTCCAGGCTGCTCTTGGCCTCGGTGCGGCAGAACAGCACGGTCTGCTTTTCGTTGAGCAGGGGCAGGGCCGAAAAGGCGGTGCGCCGGCTGGCACAGACCTCATGCAGGGTCTGCACCGGGCGCCCGATGGCCCACCACAGGCCCACACTGAAATACTTGTACAGAATGTTGGTGACTTTTTTAAGCACCTCGCCGAATTCCTCTTCCAGCTTGTCGGGGTCCTGCAGGGGAATCAGCACCGAAAAATGCCGCAGGTCCATGGTGGACACATAGCAGGGCTGGTATTTGGGCAGCACGTCGGCGGCCATGCGGGTGACGCCGGCGCTCAGGGTGGCCTGCTGTTCCGGGTCCAGTTCCCGGTTGCGGATGTCCGCAATGGCCACCGCATACCAGGGGGCGTTCAGGTCCAGGCCCAGCTCCCGGGCAGCCTTGGCAATCTCGGCGTCGGTGTGGAACGCCCCGCTGTACAGCTGGATGAAAAACCGGTCCCGGTACACTTCCAGGCCGGCGGCGGACGGGGTGGCGGGGGCCCGCAGGGCCTTCTCCTTCTGCACGGCGTCCCGGGCGCGGTCCAGGGCGGCGCACAGGTTTTCCGGGGTCAGGTCCAGCTTGACCAGGTAATCCACCGCCCCCATGCCGATGCTCCGGCGCACGTAGTCGAATTCCTCGTAGCTGGTGAGCATGATGAAGGCGGGCAGGGCCGCATCCTTTTCCCGGCAGCGGGCGGCCAGGGTCAGCCCGTCCATCACCGGCATACGGATGTCGGAAATGACGATGTCCGGGTGCAGCTCCTCGATCTTTTCCAGGGCTTCGCCGCCGTTGCGGGCGGTGCCGGCCAGCTCGAATCCTTTGGCGGCCCAGTCAATCATGCTCTGCATGCCGATGAGCACCAGGGGTTCGTCATCCACCAGTAAAACGCGGGTCATGAGTTGCCTCCTTTTTGGGATTCGGTGGGGGGCAGGCGCACGGTCACCACCGTGCCCTTGCCCGGCTCGGAGCGGATGGACAGGCCGTATCCCTCTCCGAAACTGTACTGCAGGCGGCGGTGGACGTTCCACATGCCCACATGGCGGAATTTGGCGGAGGCCTCCTCCGGCCCGGGTTCGGACAGGGCCTTGGCGGCCTGCTCGGGGCTCATGCCCACCCCGTCGTCCTTCAGGTCGATGAGCACGTCGCCGGTGGCGTCCCGCAGCACCAGAATTTCAATGTTGCCCGCACAGCCCTTGGGCTCAATGCCGTGGAAGATGGCATTTTCCACCAGGGGCTGCAGGGTGAAACGGGGAATCATGCAGTCCCGGCACAGGCGTTCGTCCTCGATGTAGGTCACATCCATGGTGATGGTGCCGCCGTAGCGGTACTGCTGGATGGTGAAATAGTCGTTGAGCAGCGCAAATTCTTCCTGCAGGGGCACCAGTCGTTCGTTGCCCTTGGAAACGCTCTTCAACAGGCGGGACAAGGCCATGGTCATCTCGGCAATGCCGGGGGCGTGCTGGATGGTGGCCATCCACTTGATGCTGTTCAGGGTGTTGTAGATGAAATGGGGGTTGATCTGGTTTTGCAGCATGCGGTATTCCAGGTCTTTTTTCTGGCGTTCGTCCTCCAGCCGGTGTTCCATCAGGCCGGTGACCGACCGGGAAAGCCCGTTGATGCCCCGGCCGATGTCGCCCATCTCGTTGTCCCACTCGATGGCGGGGTTGGGGGTGAAATCCCCCTGGCCGATGCGCCGGAGCTGGTCCTGCAGGGCCTGTACCGGCACCGAGATCATCTGCCGCAGCAGCAGCCCCAGCAAAAGCCCCAGCAGTAGGATCATGCAGAAGGCGGCGGTCAGGGGCAGCATCATGGCGGGCAGCTGGCTGGTGACCATGGCTTTGGGCAGGGTCTGGGCCACATACAGCCCGCTGCTGCCCAGGGGGTAAGCCAGGGCGTTCTCCCCGTTCACCTGGAACGCCACGGTGCGGTTGTCCAGCAGGTCATACTGCTTTTCCAGCGCTGCGTCGGGAAAATCCGTCAGCTCCACGTCGGCGGAGATCATGGCGCCCCCGTCGATGCGGTAGGGCCGGCCGTCCATGATGAAGTACAGGGCGGCATCTTCGGGCAGGGTGTAATCCTGTACGGCGTCGGTGATCAGAGCCGAGGACACCGCAATGTAGACCCGGGCCGTCTGGTTGGTGGTAAAGTTTTTGGTGTTGCGGATCACCGGAATGACCGAGGCGGACCCCACGGTGATCAGGGGGTCTTCGGCCAGGATGGTCCAGGAATCGCTGTCCTGGGCGTCCTCAAAGCCGGGCAGTTCGTTCAGATTTTCCACCGACAAGGCCATGGACTGGGACACGGCGGTGCCCTGCTGCATCAGGCCGGTTTCGCAGTTGGTGATGATGAACCGGCGGATGTAGCGGGCGGTGTGCTGGGAGGAATATTTGCTCAGGATGGTGTTGTAGATATCCAGGATCTGGGTGCGCTGGTAGCTGGAAAACAGATAATTGCGCACCGTGCTGTTTACGGTGGCCCAGTCGGCCAGGCTGTCGATCTCCTCCACATCCTGGCGCAGACGTCCGGCGGCGATCTGCAGGTTATATTCGGCGCTCTGAGCGGTGGAACGCACGGTGCTCTTGTACAGGGCAGCCACGCTGGCGCCGCAGACGGCCAGGGCGATGAGGGCGGTAAAGGCCATGACCAGCAGAATGACCCGCGCCTGGATGGAATGGCGCAATTTGTGCATGCGAAACTCCTTATTAATAAGGTATGGCGAAGAACGGCAGCGGCCGAAAGGGCAGACAACCGCATTCGTAGTTTTATTATACAAAATCATGCACGGCAAAGCAAAGGAATTGTTCAAGAGAATGAAAAAATACATGTTTTTTAAGAAAATGCATCTTTTTTGTGTCCAAAAGATGAAAGACTCTGGCTTTTTTGCAGGAGTTGCCGCAAAAATTCCATCTGTTTTTCAAAAAATATCCGCTATAATATAGACACTGAAAGGCGAGGGACCCCACCCCGCCACTACATAAGGAGGAGAAAACACTATGAAGAAGCTCTTGGCTTTGACCATGGCCGGCGCCATGGCGCTGTCTCTGGCCGCTTGCGGCGCCAGCAGCGAATCTACCGCTACCAGCGATAGCACCGCCACCGACGCCACTTCCACCACCACCGAAAGCGCTGAGGGTGAACAGGTTACCCTGAACTGGGCTGTTTGGGACCTGGAATCCACCGCTTACTGGCAGGCAATGGCCGACGGCTACATGGCCGCCAACCCCAACGTCACCATCGAGATGACCGACCTGGGCTCCACCGACTACATGACCCAGCTGGCCACCCAGCTGGCCGGCGGCAACGGTGAGCTGGACGTCCTGACCATCAAGGACATCCCCGGCTACTCCAACCTGATCAACCTGGAAATGCTCGTTCCCATGAACGACATCCTGGAGCGCGACACCGCTGACTTCGGCGGCGTTATCGAGCAGCTGACCGCCTCCGACGGCAACTTCTACGCTGTTCCGTTCCGTTCCGACTTCTGGGTTCTGTTCTACAACAAGGACATGTTCGATCAGGCCGGTATCGAGTATCCGTCCAACGACATGACCTTCAGCGAATTCGACACCCTGATCCGTGAAGTGGCCGAAAAGACCGGCGCTTACGGCAACATCTACCACACCTGGCGTTCCGACGTCACCCTGTTCGGCATCCTGGATGGCCAGAACACCATCATCGACGGCAGCTACGACTTCCTGAAGCCGTATTACGAGACCGTCCTGGCCGAGCAGACCGACGGTGTCGTGCCTGACTACGGCGAACTGAAGACTAGCGGCCTGCATTACTCCGCTGCCTTCGAAAACGGCCAGGCCGCCATGTGCAACATGGGCAGCTGGTTCATCGCCACCCTGCAGACCTACAACAGCGAAGCGGAAGCCAACGGTGTCACCCCCGTCAACTTCGGCATCGTCAAGTATCCTCATCCGGACGGAGTCGAGGCCGGCACCACTCTGGGCACTGTGACCAGCCTGGGCATCAACCCCTACTCCGAGAACCAGGAAGCCGCTGCTGACTTCATCAACTGGTGTGTCTCCGACGAGGGCGCTGCCGCCATCGCCGCCACCGGCACCTTCCCGGCCGTCTCCAACAGCGAGATCAACGACATCATCGCCGCCACCGAAGGCTTCCCCTCTGACGAAGCTTCCAAGGAGGCTCTGACCACCACCGCCGTCTACCTCGAAATGCCTCTGTCCGACAAGGCTTCCGAGATCGAGACCGTCCTGAACGAGGAGCATGACGCCATCATGACCTACTCCGAGAGCGTGGACGAAGGCATCGCCAACATGAACTCCCGCGTGCAGGAAATCCTGAACGGCTGAGTTTGACCGCAAACCAATAAACCGCAACCGTACGAGGGCGGGCGATAAGCGCCCGCCCCTTTCTTGTGCGGTGTCACCCCGAAAATCCTGAGATTAGGAGGGATCTGTTATGCCCGGAACCGCCCAAGCGGCCCCCGCTGCCCAGAAAAAGGGCATGGGCAAAAACATGCGCGACAGCCTGATCGCCTACAGCTTCATCGCACCCAACTTCATTGGTTTCTGCGTCTTTACCCTGGTACCGATGATCTTCGCCATTGCCCTGGCTTTCTGTGACTGGGACGGCGTGCACGCTGTGGAATTCGTCGGCCTGAAAAACTTCATCGACCTGATGGACGATGAAACCTTCAAGGCATCCTTTGTCAACACCATCGTCTACACCGTGGGTACTGTGCCCCTGACCCTGGTGTGCAGCCTGGGCCTGGCCGTTCTGCTCAACCAGAAGGTCAAGTGCCGCAACTTCTTCCGCACCGTCTCCTTCTTCCCTTACGTTGCCTCTCTGGTGGCCGTGGCCGCTGTGTGGAACATGATCTTCAGCCCCTCCATGGGCCCCGTGAACCAGCTGCTGGCCTCTCTGGGCGTGGAAAACCTGCCCCGCTGGGCCGCCGGCAAGGAAACGGCCATGATCACCGTCATCCTGTTCAGCGTCTGGAAGAACATGGGCTACTACATGGTCATCTACCTGGCCGGCCTGCAGGGCACCAACCTGGAACTGAACGAAGCCGCCGAGCTGGACGGCGCCAACAAGTGGCAGATCTTCTGGCATGTGGTTCTGCCTCAGCTGCGCCCCACCACCTTCTTCGTCATCATCATGCTGACCATCTCCTCCTTCAAGGTGTATGACCAGATGTACATGATCACCCAGGGCGGCCCCGGCAATGCCACCATGACTCTGGTGTACGATATCTACAACGTCGCCTTCGTCAACACCCCGCGTTACGGCTACGCCAGTGCCATCTCCATGGTCCTGTTCGTGCTGGTTCTCATCGTCACCATCGTCCAGTTCCGCGGCTCGTCCGCCAACGACTAAAAAAGGAGGCAGTTGAATCATGGCACAAACTCTCGCGGTCAAATCCCGCTCTGCCAAACGTCAGCACCAGATCACCATGGTTGCGGTGTACGTGCTGCTGATCGTCATCGCCTTCTTGATGCTGATCCCCTTCGTTTGGATGCTCTCCGCGTCCTTCAAGATGAACAAGGACGTCTTCGCCTTCCCCATTGAGTGGATCCCCTCCAACCCCCGTCCCCGCAACTACGTGGACATCTGGACCAAGATCCCCCTGCTCACCTTCATCGCCAACACGGCCAAGCTGACCATCATCGTCACCCTGCTGCAGCTGTTCACCTCCAGCTTCGCGGCCTATGCCTTCGCAAAGCTGAACTTCAAGGGCAAGAAGGTCCTGTTCCTGGGCTACATCGCCACCATCGCGGTGCCCTGGCAGGCCTACATGGTGCCCCAGTTCATGATGATGCGCTCCTGGGGTCTGAACAACACCCATCTGGCCATCATCTGCCTGCAGGCATTCAGTGCCTTTGGCGTCTTCCTGATGAAGCAGTTCTATGAAGGTGTTCCCACCGAACTGTGCGAGGCCGCCCGTATCGACGGTCTGTCCGAATACGGTATCTGGTGGCGGATCATGCTGCCGCTGTCCAAGCCGGCTCTGTCCACTCTGACCATCTTCACCTTCGTTTCCACCTGGAACGACTTCCTCGGACCCTTGATCTACCTGACCAAGACCGAACTGAAGACCATCCAGATCGGCCTGCGTATGTTCATCAGCCAGTACTCCGCTGAGTACGGCCTGATCATGGCCGCTTCGGTCATCGCGCTGATCCCCGTTCTGATCGTCTTCCTGGCTCTGCAGAAATACTTCGTGCAGGGCGTTGCATCTGCCGGCCTGAAGGGCTAAAATCGAATTAAGGCAAATGAACCCCGCGGGGCGCCGAGCGACTTTGCCCGGCGCCCCTTTTGCGTGGGTTTCCCCAAAAACCAACCATAAGGAGATTTGTATATGAAGACCTTTGACCTCCCGGTTTTGGACAACACCGCCGCCGCGGCCGCCCTGGACGAAGCCTGTGACCAGGTGCGCATCAACCTGCCCCTGTACACCGACCGGTGCCAGAATCACTCCAGCGTGAACAACCTCTATCCCGCCTGCGACAACAACCAGTGGACCTGCGGCTTCTGGCCCGGGGAAGTCTGGCTGGCCTACGAGCGCACCGGGGAGGAATCCTTCAAACAGTCCGCCCTGACCCTGGTGGACAGCTTTGCCTACCGCATCGACCACAAGATCGAGGTGGACCACCACGACATGGGCTTTCTGTACAGCCCCTCCTGTGTGGCGGCCTACAAGCTGGTGGGCAGCGAGAAAGCCCGGGACGCCGCCATCAAGGCCGCGGACCAGCTGATCTCCCGCTTCCAGGAAAAGGGCCAGTTCATCCAGGCCTGGGGCGAGATGGGCGCGCCGGAAAACTACCGCTACATCATCGACTGCCTGCTGAACCTGCCCCTGCTGTACTGGGCCACCGAGACCACCGGCGACAACAAGTACGCCGACATCGCCCACCGGCATATCACCACCTGCCTGGCCAACTCCTTCCGGCCGGACGGTTCCACCTACCACACCTTCTTCATGAACCCGGATGGCACCCCCAGCCACGGCGCCACCTGCCAGGGCTACAAGGATGACAGCTTCTGGGCCCGGGGCCAGGCCTGGGGCGTGTACGGCAGCGTGCTGAGCTACCGCTACACCAAGAACCCCGAATACCTGGACACCTTCCGCAAGGCGCTGAACTTCTACCTCACCCGTCTGCCCGACGACCTGGTGCCCTACTGGGATATGATCTTCACCACCGGCACCGAGGAACCCCGGGATTCCTCCAGCGCGGCCATCGTGGCCTGCGGCCTGCTGGAAGCGGCCAAGTACCTGCCCGCCGATGAAGCCGCCGCCTGCGACAAGCTGGCCCGCCAGATGATGGGCAGCCTGGTCAAGAACTACGCTGTGCACGACCACAAGCCCGGCGCGGGGCAGATCCTCCACGGCACCTACAGCAAGAAGAGCCCCTACAACACCTGCACCCCCGAAGGCGTGGATGAATGCACCAGCTGGGGCGACTATTTCTACATGGAAGCGCTGACCCGCCTGACCAAGGACTGGCAGCTGTACTGGTAAGCAACGCCTTGCCGGAAAGGAAGAGTAACCTATGTTGTATCCGCAACAGAACGCCGCGCGGCTGTGCGTGGCCCAGAACGGGCTGTGGAATTTCTGCCTCAGCCATGACCTGAACGCCGGGGATATCAATCCCGCCGCCCCCCTGCCCAATCCCCGGCCCATGGCGGTGCCCGCCAGCTACAACGACCAGGGGGAGGACAAGGAACTGCGGGACCACTACGGCTGGGCCTTCTACCAGCGGCAGATCACCCTGCCCGCCCTGTGCGCCGGCCAGCGGGCGGTGCTGCGCTTCGGCGCCGTGACCCACAAGGCCAAAGTCTGGCTCAACGGCACCCTCATCGCCGAGCACAAAGGCGGTTTTCTGCCCTTTGAGGCGGATGTCACCGCCCTGCTCACCCCCGGCACCCCCGCCCTGCTCACCGTGGCCTGCGACAACCGGGTGGACCATTCCACCCTGCCCATCGGCAACGAGCCGGGGCAGATCGCTTTCTTCGGGTCGGACAACGCGGGCATCCCCTCGGTGGAGCACGCCAAGGCCAGCGCCGCGCCCCAGAACCGCCCCAACTTCGACTTCTTCAACTTTGCGGGCATCCATCGCCCGGTGTGGCTGTACACCACCCCCGCCGCCTACATCCGGGACATCACCCTGGTGCCCCACAACGACGGCAAGGTGGAATACACCATCGACACGGTGGGGGAGGGGGAACCCAGCCTGACCGTGCTGGCCCCCGACGGCACCCCCGTGACCACGGCCAAAGGAGCCAAGGGCACCCTGACGGTGGAGAACCCGCAGCTGTGGGAACCCTGGCCCGGCACCCCCAACCTGTACACGGTGCAGGTCAGCTTCGGCGCCGACCGGTACGACCAGACCTTCGGCTTCCGGGAAATCCGGGTGGACGGGGTGCAGGTGCTGCTCAACGACAAGCCGGTCTACTTCAAGGGCTTTGGCAAGCATGAGGACTCCGCCTTCCATGGCCGCGGCCTGGACGAGTGCCTGAACGTGAAGGACGTGAACCTGCTGCACTGGCTGGGTGCCAACGCGGTGCGCACCAGCCATTATCCCTACAGCGAGGAATTCTACGCCCTGTGCGACCGGGAAGGCATCCTGGTCATCGACGAGACCCCCGCCGTGGGCATCGGCGCCGGGGCGGCCCAGGACCCCTACAAGACCTTCCCCATCGCCGAACATCACCGGGATGTGCTGCGGGACATGATCGACCGGGACAAGAACCATCCCTGCGTCATTATGTGGAGCCTGGGCAACGAGCCCGACCTGGAACACTTCCCCCAGTCCGCCTACGACTACTGGAAGCCGCTGTACGACCTGGCCTATGAACTGGACCCCCAGAACCGCCCGGTCACCCTGGTGTGCTGCCAGAACGACTACACCAAGGACATCACCACCCGCACCATGGACGTGGTCTGCCTGAACCGGTACTACGGCTGGTACAACCTGTCCGGTGACCTGGACGCCGCCTGCGCCGCCTGGAACGAGGAACTGGACTTCTGGGCCCAGCAGGGCAAGCCGGTCATGTTCACCGAGTACGGCGCCGACACGGTGGAAGGGCTGCACGACACCCGGGCCGGCATGTTCAGCGAGGAATACCAGGCCGAGTATTTCGAGCGCATCAACGCTGAAATCGACAAGCGCCCCTTCTTTGTGGGCGAACTGCTGTGGAACTTTGCGGACTTTGCCACCATCCAGGGTCCCATGCGGGTGGGCGGCAACCGCAAAGGGGTGCTCACCCGGGACCGCCGTCCCAAGCTGGCCGCGCACCTGCTGCGCCGCCGCTGGAACGCCATTCCCAACTTTGGCTACAAGGGCTGAATGAGCCGGGAAGGAAGAAACCACCATGAAACTGAACACCAAACAGGATTTTACCGACCTGATGCACCGCATCCTGGACCCGCTGCTGCCCTGCTACTCGGCGGGGGGCGCACGGCTGCACCTGGGCGAGACCGGCGCCAGCTATGACCGGAACGCCATCGAGCTGGAAGCCTTCTCCCGCCCGCTGTGGGCTCTGGCTCCCTTCTGGCTGGGGGGCGGCAGCGCACCGGAATTTGAGCGCATCTACCAGGCGGGCCTGGACCACGGCACCGACCCTGCCCATCCCGAATACTGGGGCGACACCAAGGACTACGACCAGTGCTTTGTGGAGATGGCGGCCATCGCCTGCGCCATTCTGGAAGTGCCCGAAAAGGCCTGGAAACCCCTGAGCCCCGAAGCCCGCACCCACCTGGCCGCCTGGCTGGGCACCATCAACCACCACGAACTGCCCAACTGCAACTGGCTGTTCTTCCGAGTGCTGGTCAACCTGGCCCTGCGCTCGGTGGACATGCCCTGGGACCCGGCCCTGCTGGAACAGGACCTGCAGAACGCCGAAAGCTGGTACATCGGCGACGGCTGGTACAGCGACGGCAGCCCGGAGGTGAAGCCCCAGCGGGACTACTACATCCCCTGGGCCCTGCAGTATTACGGGGTGCTGTACAGCGTGTTTGCCGCCAAGGAGGACCCCGAGCGGGCCGCCCGGTTCCGGCAGCGGGCCATGGAGTTCGGCAGCCAGTTCATGACCTGGTTCGACGCCGACGGCGCCGCTTTGCCCTACGGCCGCAGCCTGACCTACCGGTTCGGCCAGTGCGCCTTCTACTCCGCCTGCATCTGGGCCGGGCTGGAACCCCTGCCCCTGCCGGTGATGAAGGGCATCATTGTGCGCAACCTGCAGTGGTGGATGTCCAAGCCCATCTTTGACCGCAGCGGGGTGCTCACGGTGGGGTACTGCTATCCCCAGTTCTTCATGAGCGAGCGCTACAACGCCCCCGGCAGCCCCTACTGGGGCCTGAAGACCTTCATCGTGCTGGGCCTGCCCGACAACCATCCCTTCTGGACCGCCGAGGCCGCGCCCCTGCCGGTGCAGCCCGGCGTGACCGAACTGCCCGCCGCCCACCTGCTGATGCAGCGCACCCCCGACGGCCAGGTCAATGCCTACGCCCCCGCGGAGGTGGAGCAGAACGAGCACGGCCAGTTTGCCGAAAAATACGGCAAGTTTGTCTACAGCACCCGGTTCGGCTTCTCGGCCAGCCGCAGCTATGCGGAACTGGCCCAGGCCGCCCCGGACAGCATGCTGGCCTTCCTCATCGGCGGGCAGATCTTTGTGCGCCGCCACAGCCAGAGCTTTGCTGTGCAGGACGGCAAGATGGTCTCCACCTGGTCCCCCTTTGAGGGCATCACCGTCACCACCGAGGTGGAACCCACCGAACAGGGCCACATCCGCCGCCACACCGTGGTCAGCGACCGGGCCTGCACCGCCTGGGACTGCGGCTTTGCGGTGGCCAAGTTCGCCCCCGGCTTTGCCGCCCGGGCCGAGGACCGCACCGCCCTGGTGGCCAACGACCGCCAGCGCTGCGAAGTGCGGGGCGAAGCCGGCGCCGCCGAGATCGTGGACGCCTGGCCCAACACCAGCCTGTATGTGACCAACACCGCCATTCCTGCGGTGAAGTATGACATCCCCGTGGGCACCACCACCCTGGTGACCGAGGTCACCGCCTTTGCCCGGCCGGATGCCAGCACCGAACAGTAAGCAAACCCCAACCGCTACGCCCCCGGGTTGACAAAAACCCAGGGGCGTGGTATGCTTTTGCCAACGAATTAGCCAAAACTAACCGATAAAAAGAGCGGTATGCGGCAAAAAAGGCCCCGCGGGGCAGGGAGGCGAAGAGCAAGATGCAGGGAATTCTGTGGGCGGCCGGGGGAACCGGCTTCACCTTTTTGATGACCGCCCTGGGGGCGGCAACGGTGTTTTTCTTCCGCGGGTCGGTACAGGCCGGGCTGCAGCGGGTGTTTCTGGGCTTTGCGGCGGGGGTCATGGTGGCGGCGTCGGTGTTCAGCCTGCTGCTGCCCGCCATGGAGGAGGCCGAGGCCGCCGGCGTGCCCGGCTGGCAGCCCGCCGCCGGGGGCTTTGTGCTGGGCATCGCCTTCATGCTGGCCCTGGACCGGCTGCTGCCCCACCTGCACCTGAACGCCGACGAGCCGGAAGGCATGCCCTCCGGCTGGCGGCGCACCACCCTGCTGGTGCTGGCGGTGACCCTGCACAACATCCCCGAAGGCATGGCCGTGGGCCTGGCCTTCGCCCTGGCCGCCCAGCACGGGGATCCGGGGGTCTTGTCCGCCGCCTGGGCCCTGGCCCTGGGCATGGGCATCCAGAACTTCCCCGAAGGCGCCGCAATCTCCCTGCCCCTGCGCCAGGCCGGATTCGGCCGGTGGCGGGCTTTCCGCAGCGGGGCGGTCTCCGGGGTGGTGGAACCCGTCTTCGGCATCCTGGTGGCGGCGTCGGCGGGGAGCATCCAGCCCCTCATGCCCTGGCTGCTGGCCTTTGCCGCCGGCGCCATGCTGTATGTGGTGGTGGAGGAACTCATCCCCGAAGCGAACCTGGGCCAGCATTCCCACAGCGGCACCCTGGGGGTCATGGCGGGGTTCCTGGTCATGATGGTGCTGGACACCGCCCTGGGCTGACCCCCTTGCCAAGGAATGCTCCAGCCTGGTATACTGAAGAAAAACCAGGAAAGAAGGAACTGTTATGGAACGCATCGCCATCCACACCCCCAACGCTCCCGCCGCCATCGGCCCCTATTCCCAGGCCATCAAGGCGGGGGATACCGTCTACGTCTCCGGCCAGATTCCCATCGACCCTGCCACCGGTGCCTTTGCCGGGGAGGACATCCGCACCCAGACCCGCCAGTGCCTGAAAAACCTGGGCAACATCCTGAAGGAGGCGGGCACCGACCTGTCCCATGTGGTCAAGACCACCGTCATGCTGCAGGACATCGGGGACTTCGCCGCCATGAATGAAGTCTACGCCGAGGCCTTCACCGAACCCTTCCCGGCCCGGGCGGCCTTCCAGGTGGGGGCCCTGCCCAAGGGCGCCCTGGTGGAGATCGAGTGCGTGGCCGTGCTCTGATTCCCCGGGAAAACACAACAGAAAGAGCCGCCCGCCGGTGCCTGTACAGGCTTGCCGGCGGGCGGCTTGTTTGTGTGGGTTACTTGTTTTTGGGGGCGGGGAAGGTCACCCGGATGGTGGTGCCGGTGCCCACGGTGGACCGCAGGTCGATGCGGGCGCCGTGGAGCACGGCGATGTGCTTGACGATGGCCAGGCCCAGACCGGTGCCGCCGGTGGCCTTGGACCGGCTCTTGTCCACCCGGTAGAATCGCTCGAACACCCGGCTCTGGGCGTCCTGGGGGATGCCGATGCCGTTGTCCTCCACGCTCACATAGGGGGCGCCGGTGCCGTCGGTGCCGCTGCGCAGGGTCACATGGCCGCCGGGGCGGTTGTAGCGGATGGCGTTGTCGCACAGGTTGGTGACAAGCTCGGTGAGCAGATCCCGGCTGCCCAGCACGGTGGCGGGGCCGGGGTCACACTGCAGGGTCACGTAAGCCTTGCGGGCGTTCATGGTCATGTTGCCGTTGACCTCTTTCAGCAGCGAAGCCAGGTCCACCGGCAGCGGCTCGGACAGGGTAGAGCCCTCGCTGTGCATGCCGTCCAGCTCGCTGAGCTGCAGAATGTCCGACACCAGCCGGATCATCCGCCCGGCCTCCTTGTGAATGCGCTGGCCGAACACCGGCACATCCTCCGGCTTGGCCATGCCGGTCTCGATTAGCTCCGCATAGCCGGAAATGCTGGTCAGGGGGGTCTTGAGCTCGTGGCTCACGTTGGCGGTGAACTCCCGGCGCATGGTCTCGTTGTTCTCCCGCAGGCGGCGGTCGGACTGGATGGTGTGGGCCAGGGGAATGAGCTCCTCATAGGGCACATTGGCCTCGATGGTGTCCAGATGGTCGGCCATGCGGGTGATGGGCCGCACCAGACAGCGGGTCATGGCGGCGGCCAGCAGGGCCGACACCAGCACCACCAGCACGCAGCCCGCCCCCAGCAGGGGCAGAACCTGGTTGTACAGGCTCCACATGGTGCTGGTCTCCTCGGCCAGGCGCAGCACCTGGCCGCTTTGCAGCAGCAGGGCGTAGTAGTGCACCTCCCGTCCCAGGGTGGTACTCTGGCGCACGCTGGACCCCTCCCCGGACTGCCGGGCAGCGGCGATCTCCGGTCGGCTGGCGTGGTTCTCCATCCGGTCGGCGGGCTCCACCGTGTCATACAGCACGGTGCCGTCGGTGTCCACCAGGGTCAGGCGCAGGGTGCTGCCGGATACCGCCTCTTCCAGCACGCTGTACCCGGGGTCCGCCTCATACCCGGCGGCCAGGGCCCGGGCAGTGCGGGCCAGGTCCCGGTCCACCTGGGCGGCAAAAGCCCGGTGGAACAAAAAGGCCGCCCCCACCGAGGTGAGCACCACCGCCACCAGCCCCACCAGGATCAGGGCCAGGCGCAGCAGGTGGGACATGCTGCGGGGGGCCGTGCGGGATTCCTCAGGTTTCATCGCTGTTCTCCGTGCCCCGGGCGCTGAGCTTGTAGCCGACCTTGCGCACCGTGCGGATGGCTTCGCCCGCATCGCCCAGTTTCTGGCGCAGGGTCCGCACATGCATGTCGATGGTGCGGGATTCCAGCAGGTCGTCGGTGTCCCACACCGCCTTCATGATCCGTTCCCGGGCCAGCACCTCCTCCGGATGTTCCAGGAAGAAGTGCAGCAGGGCGTACTCCTTGAAGGTCAGTTCCACCGGCTCGCCCTCCACCGTCACCGTGCGGGTCAGGTCGTCCAGGGCGATGGTGCCGAACCGCAGGGAGGACGGCGGGGTGACCGCGGTGCTCTGGGCCCGGCGCAGCACCGCCTTCACCCGGCTGATGAACTCCATGATGCCAAAGGGCTTGCACAGATAGTCGTCGGCGCCCTTGTCCAGCCCCTTCACCACGTCGATCTCGCTGGTCTTGGCGGTGACCATGATCACCGGCACGTTTCGGGTGGCGGCGTTCTCCCGCAGCTTGCCCAGGATCTGGTAGCCGTCCTCGTCGGGCAGCATCACGTCCAGAATCACCAGGTCGGGCACTGCCTCGTACACGGCAGCCCAGAAACTGGCCCCGTCCGCAAAGCCCTTGGCGGTGTAGGAATTGGTCTGCAGGGCGTACTGCTCCAGTTCCCGGATGCTGGCGTCATCCTCCACAATGTAAATCATGCATAACACTCCTTGCGTCAAGAAGCCCGCCGAAACCGGCGGGCTTCTGGTTTATCCGTTGGATGCGGCTTCGGACGGGAAGGTGTAGCGGTCGCGGTACTTTTCGTACCGCTCCTCAAACTTCACGCTGGAGCCGTTTTTGATGTTGTTCAGGTACTCGTGGGTGTCGAACTTGTCCTCCGCCACCTCGATCATGGCCACCGCAATGTTGGAGCAGTGGTCGGCAATGCGCTCGTAGTCGGTGAGCAGGTCATCCAGCACAAAACCGTACTCGATGGTGCAGGTGCCGGCCTGCAGGCGGGCGATGTGGCGGGTCTTGACCTCCCGCACCAGCCCGTCCACCACCTCTTCCAGGGGTTCGATCTTGCCGGCGGCGTACAGGTCATTCTGCTGGTAGGCGTCCACCGTGCGGTTCACGATGTCCTGCAAAGCGGATTCCAGCACCGAAAGGTCGCTCAGGGCTTCCTTGCTGAACCGGATGTCCTTCTCCTTGATCTCCTTGGCGGCTTCCAGCAGGTTCACCGCATGGTCGGAGATACGCTCAAAGTCGCCGATGGTCTGCAAAAGCTTGTTGACGGTGCGGTTATCCTCCCGGGACAGATGCTTGTTGCCCAGCTTGACCAGGTAGGTGCCCAGCACATCCTCGTAGTGGTCCACGGCGTCTTCCTTGTGCAGGATCTCTTCCGCCAGGGCGTCGTCCCACTTGTGGGTGATGGACATGGCCTGCAGAAGGGAAACCCGGCAGATTTCGGCCATATCGCCGCCGGTGAGCATGGCGCGGTTCACCGCCACCGAGGGGGTGGACAGCAGGCGCTCGTCCAGCAGGGAATGCTGTTCGGGGGTGTCGGACTTGCTGTCCGGCACGGTCATGATGGCCAGGCGTTCCAGCACCCGGTTGAAGGGCAGCAGGATGGCGGTGGTCACCACGTTGAAGACGGTGTGCACGATGGCAATGCCGAAGGTGTTGATCTGGTCATTGAAGAAGGGGAACTGCAGCAGCGCGTGCAGGCCGTAGAACCCGCACAGGAAGATGACGGCGCCGATGACGTTGAAATACAGGTGCACAAAGGCGGTGCGCTTGGCGTTCTTGTTGGCACCGGCGGAGGAGATCAGGGCGGTGACGGTGGTGCCGATGTTCTGGCCCATGATGATGGGCACGGCGGCGCTGTAGGTTACCGCGCCGGTGGAGGACAGTGCCTGCAGGATGCCCACCGCGGCGGAGGAGGACTGCAGGATGGCGGTGAGCACCGCGCCGGCCACCACGCCGAACAGCGGGTTGGAGAAGGCCAGGAACATGTCCATGAACCATTCCTCCCCGGCCAGGGGGCTCATGGAGGTGGACATGGTGTTCATGCCGGCCATCAGGATGGCAAAGCCCATCATGATCTTGCCCACGCCGCGCTTGCGGTCCTTGCCCAGCATGTACATCCAGATGCCGATGAAGCCCAGGATGGGGCTCCAGGCATTGGGGTTGAGCATCTGGGTGACGAAGTTGTCCCCTTCCAGACCGGACAGGGACAGAAGCCATCCGGTGACGGTGGTGCCGATGTTGGCGCCCATGATGACGCCGATGGCCTGGTGCAGCTGCATCAGGCCGGAGTTGACAAAGCCCACGGCCATGACGGTGGTGGCGCCGCTGGACTGGATCACCGCGGTGACCACCAGGCCCAGCAGCAGGCCTTTGATGGGGGAGGAGGTCATCTTGCTCAGGATGCCCTGCAGTTTGTTGCCGGCGGTCTGTTCAAGGGCCTTGCCCATCATGTCCATGCCGTACAGGAACATGGCAATGCCGCCCATCAGACTGAACACATTGAAAATGCTCATACTGGGAAAACCTTCCGTTCTCTTATTTTTCTTTTCTGCGGAGCCTTTGGGCTCCGTGCTGCCCTAAGCAGCGCTATACCATTTCTTATTATAACGGTGCTGCGTACAGATGCGGTAGCAAGAGACGGTAAAGTGTTTGTAAAATTTGTGTAAAACCGGCCTGCAAAGGCACTTTTTGGGCATTTTTGGTGAAAATCTTGCCCGTTTTTTTACGAATTTTACAATTCCTTTTCATTTCGCCGCCCCATTTGACCGAAATTTTACGCCGATTGTACGGCGTCATGGTCGAAACCCGGGCCCCGGTTTTGCTACAATACCCTTGCGCCCGGAAGGACGGGCACGCCGCAGCGGGACGGTTGGAAAGAAACCCGCAGCGGATACTTTGCTACATGAAAATTGAGCAAAAAGGGAGAAGAAAGACAGTTATGAAACGTAAGATTGCTTTGGTTTGCGCCGCCGCCATGGCCCTGAGCCTGGCCGCCTGCGGCAACACCGCTTCCACCACTTCCGAGAGCACCGCCTCCGAGAGCACCGCTTCCGAGAGCACCGCTTCCGAGAGCAGCTCCGCTACCTCCGAAGCCGCCGGTGAAGAAGCCGCTGCCAGCGATTTCGACAATACCCAGGCCATCACCGTTATCACCCGTGAGGAAGGTTCCGGCACCCGCGGCGCCTTCATCGAGCTGACCGGCGTGGAAGAGAAGAACGATGCCGGCGAAAAGGTGGACAACACCACCCCCGGCGCCGCCACTCAGAACTCCACCAACGGTGTCATGACCACCGTGGCCAACGATGAAACCGCCATCGGCTACATCAGCCTGGGCAGCCTGAACGACACCGTCAAGGCTGTCACCGTGGGCGGCGTGGCCGCTTCCGCCGACACCGTCAAGGACGGCACCTACACCCTGGCCCGTCCCTTCAACATCGTCACCAACGGCGATGCCACCGACCCCGTGGCCGTTGACTTCATCAACTTCTGCATGAGCGCCGACGGTCAGGCCATTGCCACCGAGGATGGCTATATCGGCGCCGACGGCGCCGCCGCTTTCGAAGGCACCCAGCCTTCCGGCAGCATCACCGTGGGCGGTTCTTCCTCCGTCAGCCCCCTGATGGAAAAGCTCATCGAAGCCTATGAGGGCGTGAACCCCAACGCCAGCCTGGAACTGCTGACCACCGACTCCACCGTCGGCGTCTCCGGCGCTCTGGACGGCACCTACACCATCGGCATGGCTTCCCGTGAACTGAAGGATTCCGAAGTGGAATCCGGCGCCAAGGCCACCGTGTTGGCCCTGGACGGCATCGCGGTGGTTGTCAACCCCGCCAACCCCATCGAGGACCTGACCACCGACCAGATCAAGAGCATCTACACCGGTGAGACCACCACCTGGGACGCCATCCAGTAACCAAAACCTTGTAAAAGCGAATGGCCGTTGCCGCCCATCAAGCAGCGGCCATTCTTTTGGTAGAAACGTGAACCCTTTGACGGGCCCTTGAGGGTCCGCCCCCAAACAGGATTGGAGTATAGGAAAATGAGTACGAGAGTAGCCAACACAAAAGAAGTGGTGATGAAGTGGGTGTTCACCGCCTGCGCCTGCATTTCGATTTTGGCGGTGGGACTCATCTGCGTCTTTCTGTTTGCCAACGGCCTGCCCACCCTCTTCAAGATCGGACCCTTGAAGTTCCTTCTGGGCACCACCTGGAAGCCGGGCAACGACATCTACGGCATCCTGCCCATGATCCTGGGCAGCATCTACGTCACCGCCGGGGCCATCATCGTGGGCGTGCCCATCGGCCTGCTCACCGCCATCTACATGAGCCGGTTCGCCTCCAAGCGCATCAACAAGGTGCTGCTGCCCGCCGTTCAGCTGCTGGCCGGCATCCCCTCGGTGGTGTACGGCTTCTTCGGCATGGTGGTGCTGGTACCGGGCATTCAGGCAGTGCTGAAAACCGACTTCGTCCGCAAGACCCTGCACATCACCAACGGCAAGGGCATGAGCCTGTTCACCGCCAGCCTGCTGCTGGGCATCATGATCCTGCCCACCATCATCACGGTGAGCAAGACCAGCCTGGATGCCGTGCCCCAGAGCTACTACGAAGGAAGCCTGGCCCTGGGCGCCACCCATGAACGCAGCGTCTTCTTCACCGTGCTGCCCGCCGCCAAGAGCGGCGTGCTGTCGGCGGTGATCCTGGGCATCGGCCGCGCCATCGGCGAAACCATGGCCGTGGTCATGGTGGCCGGCAACCAGACCTGGATGCCCCAGGGGCTGTTCCAGGGCCTGCGCACCATGACGAGTAACATCGTCATCGAGATGGGCTATGCCGCCGACCTGCACCGGGAAGCCCTGATTGCCACCGGCGTTGTGTTGTTCGTATTCATTCTGCTCATCAACGTGAGCTTCAGTCTTGTGAAGGAGAGGGAGAAAAATGCCTGAGTCCACCATTACGACCGGCGCCAATCCCGGCGAATACAGCGCGTCCCGCGCCCAGCTGGTACCCCCGGCCAAAAACTGTGAAAACCGCACCGCCGCCCGCGTCTGGGCCCTGGTCATGCGGTGGCTGGTCCGCCTGGCCGCCCTGGTCACCGTGGCCGTTCTGATTTTCCTCATCGGCTATATTCTGGTCATGGGCATTCCCAACCTCAAGCCCAGCCTCTTTGCCTGGGAGTACAACTCCGAAAACGTCTCTCTCACCCCGGCGCTCATCAACACCATCCTGATGACTGCCTTCTCCCTGCTCATCGCCACCCCCCTGGGCATCTTCGCCGCTGTCTGGCTGGTGGAGTACGCCAAGCGCGGCAATAAACTGGTCAAGCTCGTCCGCCTGACCACCGAGACTTTGCAGGGCATTCCCTCCATCGTCTACGGCCTGTTCGGCATGCTGTTCTTTGTCACCCAGCTCAAATGGGGCTACTCCCTCATCGCCGGCGCCTTCACCCTGTCCATCATGGTGCTGCCGGTCATCATGCGCACCACCGAGGAAGCCCTGCTGGCCGTGCCCGATTCCTACCGGGAAGGCAGCTTCGGCCTGGGCGCCGGCAAGCTGCGCACCGTCTTCAGCATCGTGCTGCCCTCCGCCATGCCCGGCATCCTGTCCGGCGTCATCCTGGCCGTGGGCCGTATCGTGGGCGAAACCGCAGCCCTGATCTACACCGCCAGCACCGTGGCAGCCATCCCCACCAGCGTGTTCAGCTCCACCCGTACCCTGGCCGTGCATATGTATATGCTGTCCAACGAAGGCCTGCATGTGGGCGAAACCTACGGCACCGCCGTGGTGCTGCTGGTGCTGGTGCTGGTCATCAACGCCCTGTCCAGCTTTGTGGCAAGCAAACTTGCGAAAGGAAACTGAGTGACGATGAATAAATTTGAAGTCTCCAACATGGATTTGTACTACGGAAACTTCCATGCGCTGAAAAACATCAATATTTCCATCCCCGAAAAAGAGATCACCGCCTTCATCGGCCCTTCCGGCTGCGGCAAGTCCACCTTCCTGAAAAGCCTGAACCGGATGAACGACCTGGTGGAAGGCTGCCGCATCTCCGGTGACATCAAACTGGACGGCGTGGACATCTACAAGGACAAGATGGACGTGAACGTGCTGCGCAAGCGGGTGGGCATGGTCTTCCAGAAGCCCAACCCCTTCCCCATGAGCATCTACGACAACATCGCCTACGGCCCCCGCACCCACGGTGTGCGCAGCAAGGCCCAGCTGGACGAGATCGTGGAAAAGAGCCTGCGGGGCGCTGCCATCTGGGATGAAGTCAAGGACCGCCTGAACAAGAGCGCTCTGGGCATGTCCGGCGGCCAGCAGCAGCGTCTGTGCATCGCCCGCGCCCTGGCCGTGGAGCCCGAAGTGCTGCTGATGGACGAACCCACCAGCGCCCTGGACCCCATCTCCACTTCCAAGGTGGAGGAGCTGGCCATGGACCTGAAAAAGGACTACACCATCATCATCGTCACCCACAACATGCAGCAGGCGGCCCGTATCTCGGACAAGACGGCCTTCTTCCTGCTGGGTGAACTGGTGGAGATGGGCCCCACCGAGCAGGTCTTTGCCACGCCCGTGGACAAGCGCACCGAAGATTACATTTCCGGCCGTTTCGGCTGATACAAGGGGGAAAGATTGCATGCCTACCAGCAGCCGTAAGATTTATGATGAAGAGCTGTTGCAGCTCGATACCATGCTGGCCCGGATGGGCCATGCGGCGGGCGGCGCCATCGAAAGCGCCCTCACCGCCCTCAAAACCGGCGACATTGAACTGGCCCGCAGCGTCATTGCCCGGGACAGCGAGATCGACGCCGCGGAACACGAAGTGGAACACCGCTGCCTGACCCTGTTTTTGCGTCAGCAGCCGGTGGCCAGCGACCTGCGCAAGGTGTCCACCGCCCTGAAAATGGTCACCGACATCGAGCGCATCGCCGACCAGGCCTCGGACATTGCCGAGATCATCCTGCATCTGCATGTGGACACCGCCACCACCGTGGGCGTCATGGAGGACATCTACCGCATGGGCGACCTGGTGCTCCGGATGGTCAAGCAGGCCATCGGCGCCTATGTGCAGGTAGACCTGGCCAGCGCTGCCGAGGTCATTGCCAAGGACGATGTGGCCGACGCTTCCTTCAACCGCATCAGCGGCGAGATCGCCCACTACATTGCCGACCACCCCAACGAGGCACAGACCGCCCTGGACCTGTTCATGATCACCAAGTATCTGGAACGTCTGGGCGACCACGCCGTCAACGTGGCCGAATGGGTCGAGTTCCTCAAGACCGGCGTGCACAAATCCCGCAAGATTGTGTAATACGCCCCTGCCATACCATTCTCTTATTTTTCCTATACCAACCGGAACGGGACTTTGCGCATGCAGGGTCCCGTTTCGGCTTTTGGGGCAAAATGCTTGTGATTTTGGCCGGAGTTGAGTATACTGGAACCAGACAGAACGAAAGGGGGAATCCGGATGGAAGAAAGCAGCCGGCCCAAAACCACCGATCACCGCACCCTGCTCATTGTGGACGACGACGAGTTCAACCGCGCCATTCTGGACAACCTGTTTGCGCCCTATTACACCATACGGGAAGCGGCAAACGGCCGCCTGGGCCTGGAGGCCATCCTGGCCGACCCCGACGCCATCAGCGCCGTGCTGCTGGACGTGGTCATGCCCGAGATGGACGGCCTGCAGGTGCTGCAGCGGCTGAAGGAGGAGGACCTGTTGCAGAAACTGCCGGTGTTCCTCATCACCGCCGAAGCCCGGGACGAAGTCATGCGGGAAGCCTACCGCCTGGGGGTCATGGACGTGATCAGCAAGCCGGTGGTGCCCTATGTGGTGCTGCGGCGGGTGCAGTCGGTGGTGGAACTGTTTGAGGCCCGCCGCCGCCTGAGCAACACGGTGGAGATCCAGCAGTCGGAACTCATGCGCCGGGCCCGGCAGATCGCCGAGCTGAACATGGGCATGCTGGAAGCCCTGTCCACCGCCATCGAATTCCGGGACGGGGAATCCGGCGAGCATGTCCGGCGCATCCACCACATCACCAAGATGCTGCTCAGCGACACCCGCCTGGGCCGGGGCATCAGCGATGCCGAGATTGAGCTCATCGCCACCGCCTCCATCATGCACGATGTGGGCAAGATCGCCATTCCGGACGCCATCCTCAACAAGCCCGGCAAGCTCACCCCCGAAGAATACGAGATCATGAAGACCCACACCATCCGCGGCGCCGAGATGCTGGAGCGCATCCCCCAGCTGCGGGACAACGAAGCCTACCCTTACGCCTACGACATCGCCCGCCACCACCACGAACGGTGGGACGGCCGGGGCTATCCCGACGGGCTCAAGGGGGAGGAAATCTCCGTCTGGGCCCAGGTGGTCTCCCTGGCCGACGTGTATGACGCCCTGAGCTGCAAGCGGGTGTACAAGAAGGCCTTTGACCGGGAAACCGTGCTGGAAATGATCCGCACCGGCCAGTGCGGGGTGTTCAACCCCGACCTGCTGGAAGCGTTTTTTGCGGTGGAGCCCCGGCTGCACCGCCTGTACGAAACCAACAAGGAGGAATGACCATGGACCTTATGCGCAAACAGCGCCTGCAGGACGCGGGCATTGATGTGGACAGCGCCCTGGAACGCTTTATGAACAACGAGGCCCTGCTGGAACGGTTTCTGGGCAAGTTCCCGGCGGACCCCAACCATGACCGGCTGGCCCAGGCCATTGCCGCCGGCGACCGGGAAGGGGCCCTGACCGCCGCCCACACCATGAAGGGGGTGTGCGGCAACCTTTCCATGACCGCCCTGTTTGAGCTGCTCACCCGCCAGGTGGCCGCCTTCCGGGCCGACGACTGGGACGGCGCCGTGGCCATGATGCCGGAGCTGGACCGGATGTACGACGGTCTGTGCGCGGCCATCGCCTCATGAGCGCCCGGCTGATGGCCGCCCCCGGCGAGGTTCCGGCGGAGCTGGCCCGGATGGTGCAGGCGCTGGTGCAGCCGGGCCGCACCGCCCTGGTGGCGGTGGACGGGCGCTGCGGCAGCGGCAAGACCGCCCTTGGCACCGCCCTGGGCCGGATGTTCGGCTGCCCGGTGGTACATACCGACGACTACTACCTGCCCTTTGCCCGCCGTGCCCGGAACTGGAGGGAGGTCCCCGCGGCCAATATGGACTTTGACCGGCTGCGCGCCGAGGTGCTGGACCCCCTGCGGGCCGGCAAAGACGGGGTATACCGGGCCTACGACTGCCACGCCGACTGCTTTGCGGACGAGGAGCCCCTGCCCGCCGGACCGCTGCTGGTGCTGGAAGGCAGCTACAGCCACCACCCCGACCTGGGCGGGTATGACCTGACCGTCTTTGTCACCTGCCCGGCTGCCTGCCGGGAACAGCGGCTGCGCACCCGGGAGGGGGAACACTACGAAATGTTCCGCAGCTGCTGGATTCCCCTGGAAGAGGGCTACTTTGCCCGGTACGGGGTAGAGAACAAGGCCGACTGCGTGGTGGATACCGGCGCCGACGGCCGCTGAACAACCGAAGAAACACCAACACAGGACCCGCCTTCCCCGGCGGGCCTTTTTTATGCCCCGAAAAACCGAAAAACAGAAAAAATATATTGAAAAACAATAAAAAACACTTGCAAAACGATATGACCTGTGGTATGGTAGTGCTAAGCTGAAAACAGAAAGGGGAAGGTTTCATGCCAAAGAAGACCCCCGCCGCAACGCGGGACAAAAGCATTGCCTTAAGCCAGTTCAGCACCCTGTGCATGGGGGTGATCTGCCTGATCATGGTGGGCTGCGGCCCCCAGCTGGTGGGCTGGGCCCTGCGGGACTACACCGGCAGCGCCGCGCTGACCATGCTGCGGGGCGGGCTGCTGGGCCTGGGGTATGTGTGTGCGGTGCTGGCCTTTGCCATGCTGTACAATCTCTACCGGTTCCTGGGCCGTATCCAGAAAGGCACCGTCTTTGTGCGGGCCAATGTGACGGCTTTGTGGCGCATCAGCTGGTGCTGTGCCGGGGCGGCCTTCCTGTGCACTCCCACGGGGCTTTTGCTGCGTCTGCCCTTCGTCTTTTCCCTGGGGCTGTGCGCCGGGTTCATGGCGCTGATCGTCCGGGTCATCATGAATGCCTTCCGCCAGGCGGTGGAGATGCAGGAAGAACTGGACCTGACGGTGTAAAGGAGAACGGGAATGTCCATATATGTGAATCTGGATGTGATGATGGCCCGGCGTCATGTGGGGGCAGGGGAGCTGGCCGAAAAAATCGGCATCACCCCCGCCAACCTCTCCATTCTGAAGAACAACAAGGCCAAGGCGGTGCGGTTCTCCACCTTGGAAGCCCTGTGCCGGGAACTGGACTGCCAGCCCGGCGACCTGCTGGAATACCGGCCCGACGACGGCGCCGACTGATACCGAGATAATACAGAAGGTAATATTATGCAAAAATATAACAAAGAGGGCGCGGCGCGTCCCCTTTATTCAAGTGCGCCAAAAAATCTGCCCGCGGAGCTTCCCGCATCCCCCAGACCCCTGCCCGGCAGCCCCCTTCTGTGGGGCGGGGCGGCGATAATCAGCTATCCCCTGGCCTGGTACTACACCAAGTATGTGCTTATGGGAGCTATGCGGGGACCGGCCTACACCGTCTTCACCTGTCTGTTTCTGCTGGCGGTGGAGCTGTTCAGCCGGGCTCTGGGGCGCAAGGGCAGCCGGGAAACCTGGTTCTGGGGGGCCTGCTGGCTGGCCCAGAGTCTGGCCCTGAGCGTCTACGGCCTCCACGAAGATGTGCTCCAGCTCTGGCAGATGCTGGCCTGGCACCTGTCGGCGGTGTATTTTGTGCTCTGCCGCACCGGCATGCAGGCTGCGGGCAAGGCCAACGCCATGGTGGTCATCGATGTGCTGGCCGGGGTGTTCGTGCTGCCCTGGACCGGATTCTTCCTGCGGCTGCGGGCCCTGTGGACCGGGGCACGCACCTGCCTGAAAGGCCGGGTGCGCTCCCGCCGCCGGATATGGGAAGCCCTGGCCGGGGTGGTGCTGGCCCTGGTGCTGGCGTGGTACGCGGCGGCCCAGCTGGCCGTGGCGGACGAGACCTTCGGCAAGATGGTGGAAGGGCTGCTGCACCCCCTGTGCTGGCAGTGGGACGGGGTGGAACTGCTGTACCTGATCTGTTCCATCCCGGTGGGCATGTGGCTGTTCGGCCTGGTGGGCAGCGGCCTGCGCCGCAGCGCCCCGCCCCTGACCGAAGCCGAATTTTACCGCGGCCTTTCCCGCGTGCCCCGGCTGCCCGCTGTCACCGCCAACCTGGCGGTGGGGGCCCTGTGCGGGGTGTATGCCCTCTTCTTCGGGGTGCAGTGCGGCGAGTTCGCCGCCGCCCTGGGAGCACCTCTGCCCCTGGCCGCGGTGGAAGCCTCCCGCTTTGCGGTGGACGGCTTCTGGGAACTGTGCCGGGTGCTGGTGCTGGACTTCGGGGTGCTGGGCGCCCTGCACTTCCTCAGCCCCGCCCCGGTGGACCGCCCCGGCCGCCGTCGGGGACTCCTCACCCTGTTCTGCGCCTTCGGTCTGGGCTTTGTGGGCCTGGCCGCCGCCAAGCTGGGGGTGTACATCCGGCTGTGGGGGCTTACGCCCCGGCGGGTGATCTCCGCCTGGTGCCTGGCGGTGCTGGGGCTGGCCGCCGTGCTGGCCCTGGTGCGGCTGTGGCGCCGGCTGCCCGCGGTGCGCATCTGGGTGCTGGCGGCGGCGGTGAGTTTCTGCGTGCTCTGCGCCGTTGATGTGGAAAAAATCTGTGTGATGGACCATCTGGCCCGGGTGCAGGCCGGCACCGCGGCGGAGCTGGACTGGAACCTGCTGGATGAATGTCTCAGCGGCCGCCCGGATCTGGTCCACTCGGTGCAGGATATCGCCATGGATCTGACTGCCGAACAGCGGCAGGATCTGGAATCCTATTTCGGAATCTGGTATTGATTGCAACAAAACATCCCCGCCCTCTGTTTGGCAGAGAGCGGGGATGTTCCTGTTTGACAGGGTCAGGCGATGCGGTCAATCTGCACCTGATAGAAACGCAAGGTGGACCCTTCCTCCTGGTAGATGCGGTAGTCCACATCCTCCAGGGGAACGGTCACGTTCAGAGACAGGCTCAATGTTCCCGCGGCGGGATCCAGAGGCGCGGAAGCTAGAATTTCCATCTCATCCTGATACCCCCGGGTGATCTGGAACTGGGCCTGGCAGCCGGGATCGGCGGTGTAGGTGAGGGTCACGGTATACTGCCCGGCCCCCAGATCGTCCCCCGGTCCGGTCATGGCGTACCCCGGGTCGGGGGCTGTCTGCACAAAGGCCCCGGCGGAATCATAGCGGCCGTCCACGCTGAGCTCGTTGCAGCCGGCCACCAGGATGCGGGTGCGGATGTACAGGTTGCGGCCGGCAGGAATATCGATGTAGCGCGGCTTCTCGCCAAGAGATTGCAGCTGCTCTTCCAGCCAGGTCAGGTCGGCGGGATCCTGGGCCGCCATCGACTGCAGGATCAGGTCCCGGTCGGCGGCGCTGGCCATCAGTTTGCGCAGATGCAGGTTGTCGTCCCGGTAATACTCGAAGGCAGACCCCGGGGAGGTGTTGGCCCGGGCCGCAAAGGTGGACTGCAGGGGATGGTACAGAGCGGGCCAGCGGGCTACCACTGCCTCGGTGATGGGGGTGGCATACAGGTAGCTGACGCACTCGGTGGTTTTCAGGCCGCCGTACCAAAGAATCACAGAGCCGGTGTACAGACAGCAGACCACCCCGGCGGCTGCCCCGGCCAGCCGCAGTCCGCGGCGTTGAACCAGCCGGGGCAGGTAAAAGCCCACGGCGGTGCTCATGGCAGCGGCGCCCCAGGCGTTGTACCGGGCAATCCCGGCCATGCCGCAGTTGATGTTGGCCATGAAGGAACAGCCGAACAGCATGCCGGCCATGGCCAGCAGCATCAGCGGATACCGCCAGACATGCCGGCACAACGCCGGAACCAGCAGCAGGACAGCCACAAGCAGCAGAGGCCCGAAGTAGGGCAGAAGACCGAAATTCAGGTCCAGGAAATAGGCGACCAGCTGCCGCAGCACGGTGCCGTCCCAAAAGTCGGCAATCTCGTTGCTGTGAGAGGCCGTCAGGTTGATGCTGCCGCAGATGGAATAGTTGTAGGCAAAAGGCACCAGTCCCGGCAGATAACAGCAGGCATAGAGCAGAATCTCCTTCCAACGGCCCAGGACGGAGCGCAGACGGGCGCCGCCCGGAGCCTGCCGGAACAGACCCGCCAGATATTCGGCAATCATGACCAGACCCAGGGCCAGGGCACAGGGGTTCATGGTCCCGGCCAGGGAGATCATCAGCGCGGCGCGGTGGCGCCGGTTGGTCACCCAGCACCAGCAGGCCAGGGCCACAAAGGCAAACAGAAAGGTTTCGGCGCTGGCCCATTCAAAATAAAACAAAATGGGGTTGATGCCCAGCAGAAGGGTCATCAGCACCCGCTGGGCCAGGTGCAGCCGGGCACGGTCGGTAAAGACCAGGATCAGCACCAGGGCAAACAGCACAAAGTTGGTGTAGCAGAATGTACCGTACAGAGGCAGCTTCAGCAGCTGCAGAATCCACAGGGCGGGCACGCAGCAGGCAGAGTAGGTGGGAAAATACCAGGGCACCACGTCTCCGTTCGCCAGCACATACCCGGACCCGGCAAAGCTCTGGTAGTTGGAGGCCCAATCGGGAAACCATTCCCGGGCCAGGGCCAGTTCCTCGCCGCTGACAAAACCGTTGCCGTCATGGGCCAGGGACACGGTGGTCAGGGAATAGCTGGCCGCCTCGCCGATGAAAAAGGTGCCGGTCTGCACACAGTTCACGAACAGGAACACAAGATAGACCGCCAGCACAACGGCACACAACACCTCTGCCGCCCGCTTTCTTGCGGGGGAAGAACCAATGAAACGTGACATAAGCTCAGTCATCCATCAGCGGTCGAAGGTGGTGTACAGGGTGGTGGACCAGGTCTCGCCCTTGGCCAGGCTGGCGGCACAGGGGCGCTGCTCCCAGTCGATGGGGCCGTTTTCCTCCCCGGGCAGGCTCTGCCAGGGCTCAATGCAGACAAACCGCACCGGCTTGGCCTTGGCGGACCAGATCAATACGTAGGGGTAGCCCTCAATGTTGCAGGAAACCTTGCGCCCGGTGTCCTTCTCCACAATGGCCAGGTTGGCGCTGCGCAGATTCACCATGCAGAAGCTGTCGTTGGCAAACAGGTCGTCGGTCAGGGGAATGGTCTTGGTGTTGCGGGCCAGATAGTAGAAGTCCCGCCCGTTCAGTAGACCGTTGGGCAGGCAGCTGAGACACAGGGGGCTTTCCAGCTCGTCAAAGCGGAACTCGTAATCGGTGGTGGTGTGCTGGTCGTCAAAGGGGATGGCAAAGGCCGGGTGGTACCCGATGCCGAACCGCAGCTGCTCCTCCACGGGATTCTCCACCGTCAGGGTGTGGCAGACCGTCTTGCCGGAAAGGGTGAAGGTGGACCGCAGCACAAAGGCGTAGGGCCATTTCTGCAGGGTCTGGGCGTCGGACACCAGCTCAAAGACCAGAGAATCTGCCGTCTGGTTCACCAGCGTGTGCTCCACATCCCGGGCAAAGCCGTGCTGTCCACCGGCATATTCCACACCCTTGGCCAGCATCTTGCCGTCGGTGAGCTTGCCGGTGTAGGGGAACAGGATGGGCGCATGCCGGTTCCAGACTTCGGGGTCCGCCTGCCACAGCATTTCCGCCCCGGTGTGTTTGTTGATGACGCTGACCGCCTCGGCGCCGTGGGTGTCCACGGTCAGGCGGAGATCGGCGTTTTCAATGGTATACCGCATAATGATTTTACCCCCAAGCATTTTTTTTCAGTATACCCCAAATCCCCGCAAATGGAAAGAGGACCCGGCCGGGATTTTTCCGGCCTTCGCACACCACGGCGGAAAAGGTCATATTCTGTTGGCAGGGAGGTGTTACCTATGCCGACTGGCAGTATATGGATTGCGGCGGCCCTGGCCGAACAGGCCGCGCCGCTGGCGGGAGTGCGGGTGACCGTGCTGGACGAGACGGGCGTGCCTGTTGCCCGCCTGGAAACCGGGGAAGACGGCACCGCCGTGCAGGATAACCTGCCGGCGCCGGATCGTTCCTACAGCCTGGAGGAGAACAATACCACGGTGCGGCCCTATGCGGTGTACGATCTGGTGGCCGAAAAGGACGGCTGGCAGACGGTGCGGCTGACCGGGGTGCAGGTGTTCGACGGCCAGGAGACGGTGGCCCGGATGAACTTTCTGCCTGCGGATGCCGCCGTGGCCACCGCGGGCATCGTGGCGGAAAGCAATGTGGACATTCCGCCCCACCCGCTGTTTTCGGGGCGGGGCGGCAGCGGACCTGCCCCGGCGGGCAACTGTCCGGGGGCACGGGTGCTCACCGAGGTGGTCATCCCCAAAACCATCACGGTGCATCTGGGCCGCCCCACCGAATCCGCCCGCAATGTCACCGTGCCGTTTCAGGCGTATATCGCCAATGTGGCCTCCGGCGAAGTCTATCCCACCTGGGCGGGACAGGCGCAGCCACGCCTAAAAGGTCCAGTGGATTTCCACCGTGCGGGGCGCGTCCTTTCCGGCGGGGGGAAACACCCGCACCTGCGCCACCAGCAGACTGACCAGGGCCCGGTCCAGCTCGGGCAGGGCGGTGGCCTCGGTCAGCCGCTTTCGCACCGCGGCCCGGCGGGTTTCGGCGTCGGGCTGGGCCTCCAGGGCCTGCAGCCGCTGCTCCAGCTGGGCAATCTGCCGGTGGAACCGCCGGTTCATGGACAAGAACTCCTCTTCCGCCAGCAGCCCGCCGCACTTGTCCAGATACAGGTTTTCCAGGGCGGTGCGCCGGTGGTCCAGCTCGCTTTGCAGACGGGTCTTCTCGGCCCGGCGGGCTTTTTCTTCGGGCAAAGGCGGATACAGGGCCGGGTTCTCCGGGTGCAGAAAAGGCCCCAGGTGCTGTCGGATGCGCTCCAGCACCGCTTTTTCCAGTGCCGACGCGGGCAGATAAGGCTGCCCGGGGCAGAGTGTTTTGTCCAGCAGGGCGGTGCGGCACCGGAAATACCGCACCCGTTGCCCGTCCTTCCCCACATGGCCGGAAGCGGTCTGCTCCATGACACGGCCGCAGAGGCCGCACACCACCTTGCCCGCCAACGGATGCACGGTTCCGCCGGTGCCGCTGCGGGCCCGGCTGTGCAGCATGGCCTGGACCCGGTCGTACTCGGCAGGGGAGATGAGAGCCTCGTGGGTGCCGGGGACCACGATCCAGTCCGACCGGGGCAGCCAGACGGTTTTGTCCGACTTGTAGCTCACCCGCCGGTGCCGCCCCTGTTCCAGCTCCCCCGCATAGGTGCGGGTGGTCAGCAGCCGATGGATGGTGGCCTTGGTCCAGCGTTCGTTTCCGGTATCTTCTTTATAATAAGGTAAACGGCCTGCTTCCCGCCGGTAACGGCCCGGCGAGGGCAGGCCCTCTTCGTTCAAAAGGCGGGCGATGCGGGCACAGCCGTACCCCGAAAGATACAGCCCGAATATCCGCCGGACCACCCGGGCGGCAGGTTCGTCCACGATCAGCCGGTTGTGGTCGGCGGGGTCCTTGGCATAGCCGTACAGGGCAAAGGCGGCGATGTACTGCCCGGTCTTGCGTTTGTGGGTCAGCACCGAGCGCACATTGGCGGACAGATCTTCCAGATACCACTCGTTGATCAGCCCGTTGATCTGGCGGCTTTTCTTGCCCGCGGTGTCGGCGGTGTCGGCGTGGTCCACCACCGCAATGAGCCGGATGCCCCACAGGGGAAACAGCCCGTGCAGGTATTTTTCCACCAGTTCCATATCCCGGGTGAACCGGGACAGCGTCTTGACCAGAATCACATCAAACGCGTGCCCCCGGGCGGCCTCAAGCATCCGGTTGAACCCCGGCCGGGTGCGGTCCATGCCGGAATAATCCTCGTCGGTGTAGACTTCCGCCACCTCATACCCGTGCAGCCGGGCGTATTCCAGCAGCATGGCCCGCTGGTTCTGGATGCTTTCGGATTCCTGCGCGCCGCCGGACAGGTTCTCGTCCTCCTTGCTCAGCCGGCAGTAGATGGCGGCTTTCATGCCGAAGCCTGCCTGGCTGCCATGCGCAGCCAGGTATCGGCCAGCTGCTGCAGGGTTTGTGCACGATGGGACAAATCAGCGGAAAAAACTTCCTCAATATGCAGCTCTCGGTTTGCCATAACGCCCTCCTTTGCCGAAAAAAGATGCAATCCCCTGTAATGGGTATGTGCGGCGCGGCGATAACATGCCAAAAGTTGCAAAAAGATTACAATTGTAGAAAAATACTAAAAATTTCAATAAAATAAAGATTTTTTATGCGTTGCGATCAAAATGTGATGATTTTGTGACCGAGTTGTGACCAAGCGAGTATATAATGAGGACATAAAGTCATGGATTGCACCGTTAGGGGCAATAAATGAAGGGTGCATACACCCGGAAAGGAGTATTCCATGGACAAGTTATGGTACAAAGCACGCCGCGTGATCAGCATGGTGCTGGTCTTCGCGATGCTGGCTTCCATTACGCCCATCCAGGTCTTCGCGGAAGGCGAAGATACAGGCGTCCCTGCCACCACAGGGGAAGTCAGTGATGTGACAACGGAAAGTGTGCCGGAGGCTGATCCGGTACCGGAACCCGATCCGGAGCCGGTGGTTGAATCCGAACCCGCTCCGGAGCCCGAACCTGAACCGGAGCCGGATCCGCAGCCGGAGACTATCCCGGAACCCGAGCCGGAACCGGATCCGCAGCCGGAGACTATCCCGGAACCCGAGCCGGAACCGGATCCGCAGCCGGAGACTGCGCCGGCCACCCAGCCGGAGACTGCGCCGGCCACCCAGCCGGATGCCGCTCCGGCTACCCAGCCGGAGACCGCTCCGGCCACCCAGCCGGAGACTGCCCCGGCGACCCAGCCGACAACTGATTCGGTTCCTGCGGCTGATCCGAACAATACACCTGACGCCAACCAGCCCGTTGTGCTGGATGAACCTGTGGTGTATACCGTTACCTTCGAGTACGGCTACGATTATGACAATAATCCGGAGACGGCGGATATTATTGTCGAACAGGAAATTCAGGCAGGAAAAGACGCCATTGCTCCCGAAATTCCCGACCGTCAAGGATATACATTTAAGGGATGGGACCAGGCGTTTACCAATGTGCAGTCCGATCTGACCGTGAAAGCGCAGTGGGAAGAAATTTCCACAGCCACGGTCACGGTACATTACCGGTATGCCAACGGAACGGAAGCTGCCCCCGATTACAAGGAAACCGTTATCATCGGTCAGCCTTATAACAAAGCAATTCCGATCCCTGCAATCACGGGGTATACTCCGAATCCGGCAGAACTGGTCTTCAATGAGACTGCCGTTACAGGCAATCTGGAGCGAACTGTCACCTATCAGGGTGATCAAGTCTCTTACACGGTCAACTGGTATCAGCAGAACGTGGACAATGATGGGTACACGCTGTCCAAAACCCAAAATTGTACGGGCACTGCAGGCGAAACGGCGACGGAACCTGAAAATGTGCAGTACGAAGGTTTTACCAAGGGTGCAGTTCCGCAGCTGACCATTGCGGCGGACGGCAGCACCGTGGTTGAAATCTACTTCACCCGCAACAGCTATACGCTGACTTGGAACACGGACGGCGGCAGCTACGTTGCGCCGGTCAACTACAAGTATGGCGCAACGGTTGTGCGGCCTGAAAATGATCCCACCAAACTTGGCTATTCCTTTGTACAGTGGAATGGTATGCCTGCCACGATGCCCGCCGAAGACACAGTTGTGACGGCAGAGTGGAAGCCCAATGAGCAGGCTTCGTATACTGTTGTGTACTGGCAAGAAAAAGTTGCTTTGCCGGATGATGATGTTAGTGCAATCCCCGACAAAGAAACAGGATATGACTATGTTGAGTCTCAAACGGTTCAGAATGCACGTGTCGGAAGTGTGGTAAGTGCACAGACTGCCGATCGCAAAAATTATGATGGATTCCAGTTAAGCAGTGCAAATAACACGGAACAAGTGGAAGTGACTGCGGACGGAAACGCTGTGCTGAATGTGTACTATGACCGCGTAATAAAAACCGTCAAACTATATGTTTATGAATCGTCTGGGTGGGGAGGTGGAAGTTGGAATTTAACGCACACGTTTACCGTTAAATATGGAACCAACATTTCTTCCTTGTGGCCTGAGGGCTACTCTGGATACCAATGGTGCGAAAGCCGGTATAACTGGAATGAGGGCCCTTGGTTGAATGTTTTGGAAGGTGTTACTCGGGATATAACGCTTTATGGCAAACAAATGTCTGGGTGGACCACACAAACCATTAAGCATTATGTTGAGGAACTAGATGGGAGTTGGAAACTCCATACAACGGTACCCTTACGGTCGGACGGTGGGCTTTACTTGACTGATCCGGAAGATATTTTGGAAATCGAGGGCTTTGATTCAGATAACTACACATTTACACCTCGGAATGCGTTTGATAACAGCAATTGGCGCACAGCAGAAATAAGATACCCCCGCAAGAGCTATCAAATTACATTCCAAAATTGCAAAAATGTTGATTCTGTAAGCCTTAAATATGAGGCTACGCTTTCTTCTGCCAATCCCCCGACCAATCCTGAACGTCCTGATACGGTAGAATCCGACTACAGATTTGTTGGATGGGCCTATGATCCTGCGGGAGTAACAATGGTAGATTGGGCTGGTAAGATGCCTGCCCACAACCTGCAGGTCTTTGCTGTCTGGAAAAAGCCAACCTATACAGTAACGTTTGAACCTGATTGCCAGGGCGTTACCATACCGCCGATGACGGTTGAAAAGGGCAGCACGATCACGTTGCCTGTACCTGATGAATCGTGGAACAAAGGGGAAGGATATACCTTTGTTGGTTGGTATACGGATTCCTCGTTCCAGAATCTGTTTGTGGAAAAACAACAGATTGTAAGCAATATGACCCTGTACGCAAAATGGGATTACAGCGGAACCTGCACCTATATTATCGAGGCTAGGGACCCTGAAGGTAATCCCATCAAAGATGCAGATGGCAATCCGATTACCGTGACAAGAACCGCGGAAGCCGGTTCGTATGTGACAGTTGTGGCGCCCGAAATCCCCGGATATACACCCGAGGTTCCTAGTCAGTCTGTGAAGATTGAGACGCCGGACCAGGTGGTTACCTTTACTTACACCAAGAAAGAGGCCTGGACCGCCACGGCGCGGTACATTGATACAGCGGGCAACCAGATCACGATTGACGGAGCACCTGTAGAAAATACGACTGTTTCCGTCACCGACGCCGATTCTTATGTGTTCTTTGCCAAGGCAATCCCCGGCTACCGTGCGCAGAACGCTGCTTTGACGGCAATCCGGGATGAAGCCACGGTTACCTTCGTGTATGAGGCAATTGCCAATCCTGCCTACACCATCAAATATGTAGATATGGATACAGACAAGGAGGTACATCCCCAGGATACGAGGAACGATGTGCCTCGCGGACAGCTGGTTACCGTACCCAAATCCGCTTGGCCTGATGTTGACGGATACGAAGCCGTCAGCGCCACCAGCGGCTACGCCAGCGAAAACCTGGTGGTGTATGTCTACTATAAGGCAACCGTACGCAGTTACACCGTTCACTACTATCTGCAGCCCACAACAACAAAAGTCGCGCCGGATGAATCCGGACAGGCACAGGTCGGAACAAACCTGAAAACTGTTGTGGATCCGTTGGTCAAGACCATCCCCGGTTACACAGTTGTCGATGCTGATTATGACAACTTCGTGATCACCGCAGATGGATCCAACGAATTCATCGTGTACTACACCCAGAATCAGTATACGCTGACCATCAACTATGTGTACGCGGATGACATCCCGGATACGACTCTGGCCGGCAAAAAGGCGCATGAGTCTCATGTGGAAACGCTTACCTACAATGCGACGTATAGCGTGGAAAGCCCCTCTATTTCTGGTTACACGCCGGACGTGACTACGGTTTCCGGTACCATGCTCGAGGACAATGTCACGGTAACCGTAACCTACAGCGCCAACGCAAATACTCCCTATGTCATCCAGCACTTCAAGCAGAACCCGGACGGCAGCTATCCTGCCGATCCCAGTGATACAGATCCCATGACCGGTACCACCGGACAGACCGTTACCACCGAAGGACAGGTAAGGATGTATGAAGGCTTTACCTATGCTCCCGATGCGGTTGGCACTGTTACCAGCGGAACGATCACGGGTGATGGAACTCTGACTCTGAAGCTGTACTACACCCGGAATGAGCATACCGTCACCTACGAGTATGAAGGCACTGTTCCGGCTGGAGCTGGATTGCTTCCGGAAGCAACACATTACAAATACGGTAAACTGGTTTCCATCGCTCCGGCCCCCACCACACCGGCTGGCTATACCTTCAGCGGGTGGTCCATTGAAGAAGCGTTCAACATGCCCGACGAAGACGTAGTCATCAAGGGCAGCTTCAAAGCCAATGGTGATACGCCATACACCGTCGAGTATTACGTGCAGGACATCGAAGATGACGACTATACGCAGGAATCGACCACGACCGAAAAAGGCGAGACCGGGTCCGAAGCGATCATTGTGCCGAAACAGCGAGACGGCTTTGAGATCAACGAAGAAAAATCTTTGCTGAAGGACAAGATCGCCGGCAATGGTTCCACCGTTCTCAAAGTCTACTATGACCGCATCAAGTATAAGGTCGAGTATAACTATAGCGGATTTGTCCCTGCGGATGCGAGCCAGAAACCCCTTACCGTGTCCTATAAGTTCGGTAAGAGTGTGGAAGTGGCACCTCCCGCTACGGCGGCCGGTTATACCTTCTCCGGATGGACGACCGAAGACGTGACGGTTACGAATGGAACTTTTGATGTTCCCGCCAATGATGTCACTTTCACCGGTTCCTTCACAGCCCAGAGCGGTATTGCCTACAAGGTAGAGCATTACAAGCAGACTTTGAACGGCACCTATCCCACCACACCCAGCGAAACGGAAAATCTGACCGGTACCACCGGCGAGACCGTCAACGCTGAGCCGAAGAGCTACCCCGGCTTCACCTATGATCCCAGTGCGAAAGGCACCGTGACCGAAGGCACCATCAAAGGCGACGGCAGCCTGACTCTGAAGCTGTACTACACCCGTGACGAGTTCAAGGTTACCTATGCTTACAGCAAAACTGCACCCGAGGGCGCAGCAGCTGCTCCGGCAGAAGCAACCTACAAGTATGAGGAACCTGTGAATGTGGCCGCGCAGCCTGAACTGGACGGCTATACCTTCAACGGCTGGACCACAGCGGATGTGCCTGTTGTTGAAGGCGCGTTCACCATGCCCGCCAAGAATGTGGCCTTCACCGGTTACTTCACTGCCAACACGAACACCCCGTACACGGTGATTCATTATCTGGAAACCTTGGATGATGGCGTGTTTGCGCAGGAAGACATGGATACCAAATACGGAACCACTGGTGAAGAGGCTACTGCCACGCCGAATTCTTACATCGGCTTCACCTATGATCCCGATGTGGAAGGTACCGTTACCGAAGGTATCATCAAGGGCGACGGCAGCCTGGTTCTGAAGCTGTACTATACTCGCAATACCTATGATGTATCTTACAGCTACACGGGTACCGTTCCCGCCGGTGCAGGCGACGTGCCCGCAACGAAACCGTACAAGTTTGGCGAAACCGTAAATGTGGAACCTGCCCCCGCCACGCCGGATGGCTATACCTTCAATGGCTGGAGCCAGCAGAACGCCACCTTTACCATGCCGGCAAACGATGTGGTGATCACCGGTTCCTTTACGGCAAACGGCGATACCAAGTATACGGTGGAGTATTATTATCAGAATATCGAGAATGATGATTACACCAAGAACGACGACGAAACCGAAGAGCTGACTGGTCAGACGGATACCGAGGCGACCGCGCCGACCCCTGATAAAACCGGCTTCATCGTGAACAGCACCAAGTCCAAGCTGACCGGCAACATCGCCGGCGACGGATCGCTGGTTCTGTCGGTCTATTATGACCGCGTCGTAAGTACCGTTTATTACAATTACGATAATCCTCCTGCAGGCGCACCCATTCTGCCCGCAGCCGTGGAGTACAAGTACGGTGCAACGGTGACGCTGGCTCCGGATGCCACCCTGACAGGGTACACCTTCACCGGTTGGGAAACCAACGATGCGGCTGTCCAGCCGAACCGGACCTTCATCATGCCGGAAACGGATGTGCAGATCACCGGCGGATTTACCATCAACAGCTACACCTACAAGGTCGTATACTACTACGACATGCAGGAAGGCAATACCGAAACCGGTCCGGCAACCCCGTACAATGAAACGGTGACCGTGACGCCCAATAAGTCCACCGCCTGGAATAACACCAATTATGTCCTGGATTACATGGAGCCTGCGGACGGCAGCCTGAAGATTACGGCTGACGAAGCCAGCAATGTGATCAAGGTCTATTATGCCAAGGATACCAAGGGTGGCGGCGATAACGGCCAGTCTCCTGACGAAATCCCGGATTATGCACAGATTGTTCTGACCTACATCAGTGCCAATCCGACGACCGGTAAGGTTTATCCCAACCACGAAACCTTCTCCTTTGAACACGCCAACGGTGTTGTTCTGGAAACCATGGAAGCGGTTCCGGGTACTGTGAACAAGGTACTGCCGATTCCCACTGCGGAAGACGGATTTGCGTTCGATTACTGGACCGATGGCACCAACAAGGAATTTGTGAAATCTCCCCAGATGTTCACAATCGGTTACAACGCCGACACCACCTTCACCGCGTACTTTGACGCGGATGAAAAGGGCGGCGGCGAGGATGGCAAGGATCCGGACGGCACCCCCGATAAGTACCAGACCTTCTTCTATTACGCCAGCGCCGGCAACGGCACGGTGGAAGGCAAACTGTTCGAAAAGTACGAAAACGTTGGCGGCGCCAAGCCGGAAGCTTCCCCGAAGGCGGAAGTCACCGTGAAGGCTGACACCGGTTATGCGTTCGACTACTGGACCGACGACAATGGCACCAAGTACTGGTCGCTGGAAGAAGTCCGTACGGTCAAGACCAGCGCCGATACCACCTTCACCGCCTACTTTGACGCGGATGAAAAGGGTGGCGGTGAGGACGGCAAGGATCCGGACGGCACCCCCGATAAGTACCAGACCTTCTTCTATTACACCAGCGCCGGCAACGGCACAGTGGAAGGCAAACTGTTCGAAAAGTACGAAAACGTTGGCGGCGGCAAGCCGGAAGCTTCCCCGAAGGCGGAAGTCACCGTGAAGGCTGACACCGGTTACGCGTTCGACTACTGGACCGACAACGACGGCACCAAGTACTGGTCGCTGGAAGAGCTCCGTGAGGTCAAGACCAGCACCGACACCACCTTCACCGCGTACTTTGACGTGGATGAAAAGGGCGGCGGCGATGACGGCGAAGATCCGGACGGCACCCCCGATAAGTACCAGACCGTCTTCAACTACACCAGCGCCGGCAACGGCACGGTGGAAGGCAAACTGGTCGAGAAGTACGAAAACATTGGCGGCGGCAAGCCGGAAGCTTCCCCGAAGGCGGAAGTCACCGTGAAGGCTGACACCGGTTACGCGTTCGACTACTGGACCGACAACGACGGCACCAAGTACTGGTCGCTGGAAGAGCTCCGTGAGGTCAAGACCAGCACCGACACCACCTTCACCGCGTACTTTGACGTGGACGAAAAGGGCGGCGGCGATGACGGCGAAGATCCGGACGGCACCCCCGATAAGTACCAGACCGTCTTCAACTACACCAGCGCCGGCAACGGCACGGTGGAAGGCAAACTGGTCGAGAAGTACGAAAACATTGGCGGCGGCAAGCCGGAAGCTTCCCCGAAGGCGAAAGTCACCGTGAAGGCTGACACCGGTTATGCGTTCGACTACTGGACCGACAACGACGGCACCAAGTACTGGACTCTGGATGAAATCCGTGCAGTCAAGACCAGCACTGACACCACCTTTACCGCTCACTTTGATGTGGACGAAACGGGCGGTGGCGATGACGGCGAAGACCCGGATGATATCCCCGACAAGTACCAGGTCAAGGTAACCTACGACGTCGTCAACGGTACCTGGACTGAAGGCGGCAACGCGCAGAAGAGCGAACGACTGACTCTGCTGGATGAAAACGGCAAATGGTCCGAGACCGGTTCCGCCAAGGCCAATCTGCCCGGAACTACCCCGTTTGAAGGCTTTGTAAACGGTACCTGGAATCCGGCGGATACAACGGTCACCAAGGAAAGCAACCACAGCTTTATCTGCACCTTCGTCATCCGCACCGACCTGACCTACACGGTCCGCTATCTGGAGAACTACACCGCACGTGAAGTGGCCGGCACCAAGACGGTGGAAGGCCAGACCTTCGGCACCACGGTGACCGAGACGGCTCCTGCAATCGGCGGTTACTCTCTGCTGAGCCCCTCTACCCAGTCCATCGAGATCACCACCGGTGAGAATGTGATCACCTTCTACTATCAG
>NZ_JACJJP010000028.1 GCF_016900095.1 Gemmiger formicilis | reverse complement strand
GTCCAGGGTGGGGGCAGGGGTGGGCTCGGCAGAGGCCGGGGCGGCGGTTTCCGCCGTGGACACCGGTGCGGCCCCGGTGGGCACCGCCCCGGTGGGCACCGCCCCGGTGGGGGGCAGCACCAGGCAGAGGAAGGGAGCGGCCCCCGCCAGCAAAACCAGCAGCGCCGCGCATAAAATTGTATGTTTCACAAGGGTACCTCCCGGCAGGGACGGCTTGCATTTTGCGGCGCGGCAGGCTACAATAATAGGCATATCTGCGGCGCCGGGCTTGTCCCGCCCGCTTGTTTCAGTATATTCATCGGCCGGGACGAATATGCCCCGCCGGGAAAGGCGTTTCCCATGACCGAACCGAACAACGCGCCCCATCGCCTGCCCTTTTTCGGGATGCTGGCGGTGTGTCTGCTCACCCTGGTGCTGCGCATCCTGGACCTTGCCTTCTTCACCGACCCCGCCACCGGGTTTGTGACCAACGGGTTCTACTTTGCCCGCATCGCCCTGCCCCTGGTGGCGGTGGCTCTCAGCTATCTGGCCTCCGGCGGGGTGGCCCGCCGTCCCCGGGCTTTGCTGGGCCCCTGCACCGGGCTGGGCATCTGTCTGCTCCTGCTCACCGCCGCCCTGGCGGCCACAGCCCTGCTCAGCCTGCCGGAACTGCTGTTCGGCAGCGTCACCGCCCTCATCGGCGCGGTGGCCGCCCTGCTCTCCGCCTTGTGGGCCCTGCTGTGGGGGGTGCGGGCCTTCGGACCTCTGGCCGACCCCACCCGCAACCTGCCCCACACCCTGGCCGCCCTGCCCGGCACCGCCTTTTTCCTGTGGACCATGATCAACCGTTTTGCGGTGGCCCCCGCCTCGGTCATGCGCCTGGGCTGCACCCTGGGGGTGCTCAGCGCCGCAGCGGCCCTGCTGTTCCTGGCCATGGTGCTGCGGGTGTTCCTGACCCCCGGTCTGCCGGTGGGCCATGCGGTGTTTGCCGCCGGCATGATCGCCTTTATGCTGTGCACCTGCCATGAACTGCCCCAGACGGTGTTTGCCTTTTTCCACGGCGGCGCCACCATGGCCGAGCTGGCCGCCTCCCTGGCCATGGGCCTGTGGGGTGTGGCCGGTCTGGTCTGCGCCTGGTACGCCACCGGCGAAGGGCTGCATCTGCTGCCCGACCACATGTACAGCCGCAAGAAATAACCGGGTTCTGCCCGCAAAAAAGCCGCCCTGCCTTCTGCCGGATGCAGAAAGGCGGGGCGGCTTGTCTTATTGCTTGTTTTACGGTTCCTGCCAGGTGTCCGGCGGCGCGGGCGGCGTTTTGCGGGCGGGCAGGCCCAGGGCCCGGGCCGCCTGCACCCCCGCCAGCCCCACCAGAAACAATCCGGCCAGGCCCAGCAGGGTCAGGGTGCTGCCGTTCAGCCCGTCCACGGTGCCGTCCACCAGCACCAGGGGCGGAAAGTTTTCCAGGTCCGCCTCCTCCAGGCCGTAATAGCCGGTGAGCAGGTCGTAATACAGGGCCCGGGTTTCCTCGTCCATGGGGCGGATGCTCCCCCGCACCGTCAGGTAGGACCCGTCCCAGAAATAGTTGTCCGGGTCGCTGCGCCACAGCCCGGTCTGCCGCAGTACCGCCTCCGCCCGGTCCATCCGGGCCGCGGGCACCCGCACCCCCAGGAAGGTCCTGCCGTCGGACAAAGGCACCAGGTATTCCCGGGCGGTGACCCGGGTGGACCCGTCGGCTGCGGTGGAGACGCTCTCGGCGTACCAGTCCCAGATGGTATCCAGGTTGGCCGCTGCGTAGCTGCCTTCCAGCTCCGCCGGGGTCAGGTCGTACAGATCCCGGGGCCCCTGCAGCAGCATTCCCACCGCCGGGGCAATCCAGGCCAGCAGCAACAGCCCCGGCAAGGCCGTCAGCGCGGCCCGCACCAGGGCGGCGGCACAGGTTGTGCGGGTGGGACAGGTGGTTGTCATGACAGGGCTCCTCTTTATACGTAGATTTCGTTGCGGCGGGGCGGCAGGCGCTTGACCTCGGCGTGGGGAGCCGCGGCCTCCCGCCAGGCGGCGGGGCTGGTGCCCGTCTCCCGCCGGAAGACCCGGCACAGGTAGTTGGCGCCGGAAAATCCGCACAGGCTGGCGATCATCTCCAGGTTGTACTCCCGGTCCAGCAGCAGCAGTTTGGCGGCTTCGATGCGGGTGTGGGTGAGGAACTTGCCCGGGGAGATGCCCATCTCGGCGGAAAAGACCCGCACCAGGTGGCATTTGCTCACCCCCATGGCTTCGGCCAGGTCCTCCACCCCGTACAGGGCCATATAGTTGTTGCGGATGCTCTCCACCGCTTCGGCCACCAGGGGCGAAAGCCGACGGGGCGGCTCGTCCGCGTGGGCCAGGGCGCACAGCAGGGCGTAGGGCGCCGCCCCCAGGGCGGGGTCCGGGGCGGCGCCGGGCTCGCTTTCCGGGGCGGAACACAGCCGGGCCAGCTGTTCGGCGGCGGTGGGGCAGGCTGCGCTGTCCACAAAGCAGGAGGCCGGCAGGCCGCGCAGGAATTCCGCCACTGCCGACCCGTCCAGCCGCAGGCAGAGCAGGTGGCAGGGAGACAGGGGACGCAGCGTCACATCCCCGAAGGCCAGCAGGATGTCCCCCGAATGCCCCTGCACGCCGTCGGCGCCGGGGGCGTCCAGGGCGCAGGCGCCGCTGGACAGCACCCCCGTCCACAGCCCCGCACCGTCCAGCACCAGGGGGTCTTCCCCCTGCAGTTCCCGGGTTTCGCAGGCCCGGCAGCAGCGTGTCCAGTCAAATATCAATTTCTGGCCTCCTATATCAATAAAATGCTATTTCATTTCCCATTCTAAGCTGATATTATAAGTTTGTCAAGAAAATCAGGCGCCCAAAGGCGTCAATAAAAAACCATTTGGAGGGTATCAACATGGCCAGTATCAGCTGCCGTCACATCTACAAGATTTATCCCGGCAATGTCACTGCCGTCAAGGATTTCAACCTGGAAATCGCTGACAAGGAATTCATCGTCTTCGTCGGTCCTTCCGGCTGCGGCAAGTCCACCACCCTGCGTATGATCGCCGGTCTGGAAGAAATTTCCAAGGGCGAAATGTACATCGGCGAGCGCCTGATCAACGACGTTCCCCCGAAAGACCGCGACATCGCCATGGTGTTCCAGAACTACGCTCTGTACCCGCACATGACCGTGTACAAGAACATGGCGTTCGGCCTGGAACTGCGCAAGATGCCCAAGGACGAGATCGACAAGCGCGTGCGTGAAGCCGCCAAGATCCTGGAAATCGAACACCTGCTCGACCGTAAGCCGAAGGCTCTGTCCGGTGGTCAGCGTCAGCGTGTTGCCCTGGGCCGCGCCATGGTCCGTAACCCGGCCGTCTTCCTGCTGGACGAACCTCTGTCCAACCTGGACGCCAAGCTGCGTACCTCCATGCGTACCGAGATCATCAAGCTGCACAAGAAGCTGGCTACCACCTTCATCTACGTTACCCATGACCAGACCGAGGCCATGACCATGGGCGACCGCATCGTGGTTATGCGCGACGGCGTCATCCAGCAGGTTGATACCCCGCAGAACCTGTACGATTATCCCTGCAACATCTTCGTTGCCGGCTTCATCGGCAGCCCGCAGATGAACTTCCTGGACGGCACCCTGAAGAAGAACGGCGACCAGTACTCTGTTGATCTGGCCGGCACCGACATTCCTCTGCCGAAGGCCAAGACCGCGGACGGCAAGCTGGACGCTTACGTCGGCAAGAGCCTGAAGGTCGGCATCCGTCCCGAAGACATGAAGGACGACGAAGAGTTCCTGGCCAAGCATCCCGACAGCAAGATCAACGCCGAAGTGGAAGTTTCCGAACTGATGGGCGCTGAAATCTACCTGTACCTGACCTATCAGGGCCAGAACCTGATGGCTCGTGTTGCCCCCACCTCCAAGGCTCGCCGCGGCAGCAAGGTCGTCATGGCCATGGATACCAACAAGATCCACCTGTTCGATCCTGATACCGAACTGACCATCCTGAACTGATCCGGTATTACAACTGAATCATTCTGAACGGCGGCCCCGCCTTCTGCGGCAGGGCCGCCGTTTTCGTAAACAACACACGGAACAGGAAAACATACCATGCGCATCACCGAACTGCTGAGCCCGCAGCGTATCGTGCTGGGGGCCAAAGTGGCCGACAAGGCCGCTGCCATCCACACCATGACCGCCCTGCTGGACGACGGGGGCTGTCTGCGCGACGCCGCCCGCTACGAGCGGGAAGTGCTGGACCGGGAAGCCCAGGGTTCCACCGGGGTGGGCGGCGGGGTGGCCATTCCCCACGCCAAAAGCGCCGGGGTGGCCAAACCTGCCCTGGCCGCCATGACCCTGTGCGAGGACCTGGACTACGGGGCCCTGGACGGCGCCCCGGTACGGCTGCTGTTTCAGATTGCGGTGCCGGACACCGACGCCAACCTGCATGTGGCGGTGCTGGCCGACCTGGCTCGCCTGCTGATGGACCCGGATTTCTGCACCCAGCTGCTGGAAGCCAAAACCCCGGAGGAATTTCTGCAGGTCATTGCCGACCGGGAGACCCCCGCCGCGGCAGGCCAGCCCGCTGCCCGGGAGCCGGAAAAAGGCCCCTGCCAGGTGCTGGCGGTGACCGCCTGCCCCATGGGGGTGGCCCACACCTTTATGGCGGCGGAGGCCCTGGAACGCCAGGCGGCCGCCATGGGCATTTCCCTCAAGGTGGAGACCAATGGCGCCGACGGCCCCCGCAATGTGCTGACCCCGGCCGAGATCGACGCCGCCGGGTGCATTGTGGTGGCGGCCGACCGCACGGTGGACCTGAACCGCTTTGCGGGCAAGCCGGTGCTGATTGTGCCGGTGGCCGAAGCCCTGCGCCATCCCGAAGCCCTGCTGCGGCGGGCGGTTTCGGGAGGTGTGCCGGTGATGAACATAAACCCCAACGACGAAACCTTCTTTCCGCCCCTGTCCGCCTCCCGGGATAATCTGCGCAGCCGGGGCCAGCATGTGTACGCCCACCTGATGAACGGCATCAACCACATGGTTCCCTTTGTCACCGGCGGGGGCATCCTCATTGCCCTGGGCTACTTTCTGGACCGGGCCAACGTGGGCAACATCACCTTCGGAAGTGGTACCTCCCTGTCCTGGCTGGTCACCCTGGTGGGACAGCTTGCCTTCCGGATGATGTACCCCATCATGGCCGGCTTTGTGGCCAGCGCCATGGCCGGTCCGGCTGCGTTGCTGCCCGGCATGATGGGGGGCTTCCTGGCTTACCAGGGGGTGACCATCGGTCCCGAAAGCACCTGGATTTCCTCCGGGTTCTGGGGGGCCATTCTGGCCGGGTTCGTGTCCGGCTGGCTCATCCGGGGGCTGCGCAAGCTGTTCAGCCGGTTCCCTGCCGGGCTGGACCCCCTCAAGACCACCCTGCTCTACCCCGTTCTGGGGCTGACCCTGATTTCCCTGTTCATGGTGGTGCTGATCAACCCGCCTTTGGGCCAGTTCAATGACTGGCTGTACCAATGCCTGGAGTCCATGCGCGGCGGCAGCCGGATGGTGCTGGGCGCCGTGCTGGGCGGCATGATGGCCGTGGACTTCGGCGGACCGGTGAACAAGGCCGCCTACCTGTTCGGCACCGTCACCCTGGCCGCCGGGCAGGAGCGATTCATGGCCGCAGTCATGCTGGGCGGTATGGTACCGCCGTTTGGCGTGGCCCTGGCCTGCACCCTGTTTCCCCGTCGGTTCACCAAAACCGAACGCCACTCTTCCCTGATGAACTATCTGCTGGGAGCCTCCTTCGTCACCGAAGGTGCTTTGCCCTTTGCCCTGCGGGACCCGCTGCGGGTCATTCCCAGCTGCATGGTCGGCTCCGCGTTGGCGGGTGCTCTTTCCATGCTGTTCGGCTGCGGGGTGCCGGCCCCTCACGGCGGGCTGTATCTGCTGCCCCTGGCCGAGCGCCCCTGGCTTCTTCTGGTTGCTCTGGCAGCCGGGTCGGTGGTAACGGCCGGACTGCTGGCGCTGCTGAAAGCCCCGGTGCCCGACAACGAATAAGTTCCCACCTGCACCCTTGCCCATGGCCCTGCGCCCGGGCAGGGGTGCTTTTTTGTGCGGTTTCCCTTTTATTGAATTCCTGTTTACAATATGATAGACTTGTGATATGAAAATAGTGAACAATGGAAAGAGAAGGACCTCCTTATGCCAAAACTGGGAATTGTGATTTCCAACTACAACGGCTGGCAGGATACCCTGGCCTGCCTGGAAAGCCTGCGGGCCCAGACCTGGCAGGACTTTGAGGTGCTGCTGCTGGACGACGCTTCCACCGACGATTCGGTGCAGCGGCTGCAGAGCGCGGCCCACAGACAGGTGGTTTTTCTGCCCCAGAAGGAAAACCGCGGCTTTGCGGCGGTGAACAATCTGGGCATGCGCCGGGCGCTGGCGGACGGAGCCGACTGGGTCATGCTGCTGAACAACGACACCGTCTGCGCCCCCGATATGCTGGAAAAGCTGATGACCCAGACCCCGCCGGAGGGGGTTTCCTGCCCCAAAATGCTGTTCATGGACCCGCCGGATGAAATCTGGTTTGCGGGAGGTACCCTGGACCGCCGCACCAGCAAGGTGGTGCATCTGGGCGGCCACGCCAAGGATGGGCCCGCCTACTCCGAAAAGAAGCAGGTGGGATTCATCACCTTCTGCTGTGTGCTGCTGCCCCGCAGCGTCATCGAGAAGGTGGGGTATCTGGACGAAGATCTCTTCATGTACTGTGAGGATGTGGATTACTGCATCCGGCTGACCGAAGCCGGTGTGCCCCTGTGGTATCTGCCCGACGCGGTGCTGCACCACAAGGCCGGAGGCACGGCGGGGGGAATGCTGTCGGTGTACTACATCACCCGCAACACCCTGACCCTGCGCTGCCGGGGCCGCGGCGCTGCCTATCGCCGCCTGGCCGGCACGCTGGCCGCCCTCAAGGGCGGAGCCTGCTGCCTTGCGGCCGCCGCCCTGGGCCACCGCAAGGGCCGCAGCTACGGCGAATGGCGGGGTGCGGTGGACTTTTTGCGGGGCCATACCGGCCGCATGGGGCAATAAACTCCCAACGAAAGGACCCTGTGTATGCAAGACTTGATCTCCATCGTCATCCCGGTTTACAACTGCGCCCCCTATCTGGATGCCTGCCTGGAAAGCCTGCGGGCCCAGACCTGGCAGAACTGGGAAGCGATTCTGGTGGACGACGGCAGCCGGGACGGTTCGGCGGCGCTGTGCGACGCCTGGGCGGCCAAAGAGCCCCGGGTGCGGGTGTTGCACCAGAAAAATGCGGGGGTCTCGGCAGCCCGCAACGCCGGTATCCAGGCCGTGCAGGGGGCGTATCTGGCCTTTGTGGACGGGGACGACCGGGTGGAGCCCGGTTACCTGGAAACCCTCTACCGCACCCTGGGCGACAACCAGATGGCGGTGTGCTGTGTCTTTGACCTTTCGGACTGGAACGAGAAGGTGCGGCAGGAGGTGGTGCCCCTGGATATCTTCCGGGCCACCCCTTCCCGGTATGCCAATCCCGTGTACACCAACTACCCCTGCAACAAGCTGTTTCTGACCGCCCTCATCCGGAATAACCGACTGGCCTTTCCCGCCGGGGTCCGCCGGTGCGAGGACGCCTATTTTGTGCAGGATTACCTGCTGTGCTGCCGTTCCATTGCGGTGTGCCCCCAAAAGCTCTACCACTACGACCAGCACGAAGGGTCGGCCATGCACCGGTTCTATGCCGGGGTGTGCGACGACGAGATTCCCCTGATGCAGCGGCAGTATGAGCTGTTCCACATTGCCGGGCCCAACAGCCTGGTCAAAGCTGAGGAAGACGCCTTCCGGGGCTGGCAGTACGGCAAGGTGCTGGGCATTCTGCGCTACATCCTGCAATACGCCCCGGACAGAAAGACCGCCCTGGCCCAGACCCAGCGGCTTCTGGGGGTACCTCTGGCCCGGCAAAGCCTGCTGGACCCGCCCCCCGGCACCGGCAAAAAGGCCCGGCTGGCAGCCTGGCTGCTGCGGGCCAACGCCTGGGGGCCTTTGCTCCGGGTTCTGGCCACCATGTAAATACAAAAGACCTTCCGTCCGGCAGATGCCGTGGGGAAGGTCTTTTTGCATTTGTAGCAGGTTTATTCCTGTTCCCAGGTACGCTCGCTGATGATGTACCGGGGACGGGACTTGGTTTCCATGTAAATTTTGCCGATGTATTCGCCGATCACGCCCAGGCAGATGAGCTGCACACCGGACACAAAGCAGATGATACTGGTCATGCTGGCCCAACCGGACACGGTAGATCCCAGGATAGCCTCAATAACCGCCCACAGCACACCCAGGAAGGAGACGACCGCCACCAGCACACCAAACCCGGTGATAAACCGTATAGGTTTGATGGACAAGCTGGTAATGCCGTCAAAGGCCAGACCGAGCATCTTGGACAAGGGGTAATGGCTCTCGCCCGCAATGCGCTCGTGGCGTTCATAGGCCACGCTGGTGGATTTGAAGCCCACCAGCGGCACCATACCGCGCAGGAACAGGTTCACTTCCTTGAAATTGGCGAACTCTTGCAGCACCCGGGCACTCATCAGGCGGTAGTCGGCGTGGTTGAACACCACCTCCGCCCCCATGGCGTTGAGCAGCTTGTAGAAGCTTTCGGCGGTGAACCGCTTGAAGAAGGTGTCGGTCTGGCGGCTGGAACGCACCCCGTACACGATCTCGCAGCCGTCATGGTAGGCGTCCACCATGGCGTCCATGGCGTTGATGTCGTCCTGACCGTCGCAGTCGATGGAGATGGTGATGTCGCACCGGTCTTTAGCTTCCATCAGACCTGCCAGCACGGCGTTCTGGTGCCCGCGGTTACGGCTCTGGCTGATGCCCAGATAGTGCGGGTCCTGCTTGGCCAGGTCACAGATGATGGACCAGGTCTTGTCCTTGGATCCGTCGTTGACAAACAGCACCCGGCTGTCCGGGCTGACCTTGCCCACAGCGGCCAGGTCGGTGATCTTTTTCAGGAACAGCGGCGCCGTGATGGGCAGGACCTGCTCTTCGTTGTAGCAGGGAATAACAATGTACAGAACCGGCAATGGGGAATGTTTCATGGGTTAGGCCTCCATTCCTTTTTCGATGTTCAATCTTCTCCGATCAAAGCCACGCTGGCAAGATCGTAGTATTTGGCAAGCGACTGACTTTTCCAATCTAAAGGGCCATCGATTTCGGTCTCACCATGCTCCGTTTGAGGCGTCAGCGGAACTTTTTGGCTAGCGCTTGCCACCCCAGAACGGCCGCCAGTACAAAATACGGCCAGAACTGGATGAAATACCGGGCACGGCATTCAAACAGCAGCAGAAACACGCTTTGTCCCAGCAGTGCCACGTTGACAACGCAGCTCGCCTTAGTAAAATCCTGGGCCAGCCACTGCAACACCAACCCACACAGAATCAGGGCCCACAACAATTGTGCCCCGTATTCATAGGGGGCGACGTACTCCGCATCCGAAATGCCGTACAGCGCCTGCAAAGTGCCGTTTTCTCCCTTAATTTCCTGGAAGAATTCGCCATCCTTTTTCCAGCTGCCGGAACCGTCCGCATAGTTGCTGAGTGTCTTCCTGACCAACTGCCGGACCACACCGCCGGGCCCCATTTTCCGTATGCGGTCGGTAAAAACTTCAAAGTCTTTATCCACCCGCTCCTCATACGCTTCAATCGATGTGGAAAATTCTACATCATCATAGGAATATCCGCCTGCCCCTTGCTCATTCCATCCCATCATCAGATAATGTGCTGCGGACATGGACAATTCTGCATCGGAAATCGTGCCAGTGCGGACAGAATACGCCTTCAGCTGCGTGCCAAGAAGACTTCCGACGCCAATTCCCGCAAGGATGGTCACCGCCAGGACCACGCAGGACACCGTCCGGCTGCACAGCTGCATGACCCAGTTGTGGGAGAAAAGTTCCACCAGCACAAGTGCTATCCACACAATGATGGCATTGGGTTTGATAAAGCTGCCCAAAACCAGAACCAGTGTAACTGCCGGCGCCTTCACATAGCGGGACAGCGGCGCCGTGTACAAAAACAGTGCCAGAGCCGGCGCCAGCATACCGTATGTATCGGTATAGGGGATCAGGCACTGGGGCGACAGAATGATAAAGATGCCTTCCAGCGCAAGCACCGCATATCCCACGCAGTTGCTGCCGGTCATCCGCTTGGCCGCGTAGACCACCAACAGGCAGGACAGGGATACGATGAGGCCACCCACATGGATAATCAACAGATAGGCGTCGTAAAAATCAGATTTTCCGAACATGCGGCTGAGGAATCGGAAGATTCCCACAATGGCCAGATTGTTGGGATAGTAAGAGTAGGCATAGGCGTAGTATCCGGGGCTTACCGCCTCCTGCACCGCGCCATAGGCATCCCATCCGGTCACAAACCAGACCTGATTGATAGTCCACTGTTGCACCAGTGTCAGTAGCGCAACAATTCCCAACGTCCATCCGTAAAAATAGGGTTGTTCATTCAGCTTTTGGGTATACTTTTTGCCTTTGGACAGCACAAACGCCAGCAGCACACCCAAAACAGCCGCGCCCAGAATGAACCATACATTCCAGACTGCCACCTGCTTTTTGGTCGCATACCACATAAAACCGGGAAAAATTGCCACAATCAAAAGCGTGATACTGAACAGTGACAATGCAATTCCCCTGCCGAATTTTACCACAGGATTTTCTTCCTTACACACCTTGTTTTTCTCCGCCCCTTCACTTCTGATGGTCGATTTTGTACCGCTTCCAGAAGGGATATTTCCGGTTCGTTCTGCACAATTTGGCACTGAAAGCCTCCTTGACTTCCGGGCCCAGCCACTCTTCACCGGTAACGGTCACCCGATTGCGCATGTCCGCATAAGTGGGGGATTTCAGTTGCGGAATATCCCCAAAAGTCAACCAGGAATGGCCGTTGTAACAGTGGGCCTGGGTGCACTTTTTCCCGATGGCTTCAAACTGAAGTTTATCATCCGCAAAAATGTTGCCAATGCGCTTGCCACCATAACACTGCACGGCTTCTCCATCGCCCAGGCTTACATAAAAGCTCCAATCCCCCGCATAACAAAATTCTTTACGTTTGTGATAAAAAATAGAAGCCTTGAAGTCAAACAGCTGTGACTCGAAAGTTTCCCAAATTTTCTTGTACTCTGCGAAGGAATGTTCCGACAGATGGGGGATACGCTGGTCCGGGTCAATGTCCGACCTGGCAATGGTCAGATGGCACAGTGCCCCCAGGTTGTCCATGCAAACCTGCTTGATTTCGGGAATCAGGGGGATTTCCTCATCACAGGGAGTCATCTCTACCGTAAAGGAGATTCCGGCCTTCTGCACCATCTTGATGTTGGCAAAGTACTGTTCGAACAGGTTCAGACGTTTCAGTTCCAGATAATGGAAGGAAAATTTCAGGAACAGGTGCCGGCGCAGATTTTCCGGAAAAGCCGCCAACTGTTCGAAGCGGCGGGTCAGGGTTCCGTTGGTCACCACCGAAACAAAATGCCCCTCCTCCAGCAGCTGACGGATGATCTCCACCACTTCCTCTGCCAGAAGGGTTTCGCCGCCAGCGCAAAGGTTGCACACACAGGTACCACCCATTTTTTCCACCGAAAGCCCCTTGCGGATTTCCTGTGCAGTATGCTCAAACTCCGGCAGAGCATTCTTGAATAATCCCTGCTGGGCAATGTAGCAGTAAGAACACCGCAGATTGCAGGTAGTGACGGGAATGTAACAGTCAATAAAGCGCTTGATTTTAATGGTATTCATGGCGTTCTCATTCTCTTTCATAGGAAAGTCGTATTATTCCGTTTTTCTTTCCCCGCGAAGCAGAAGCGGGAACAGGAAAATCACCGGCAGCATATACAGATAGACCAGCGCATAGCGCGGCCAGTAGGCACTGGGAGAGGCCAGCAGCAAGGTAATCAGATTGCCCAAAGCCGGCGCAAAGAACAGGCAATACCGTCCGCAGCCCTTTATGAGGGCAAACAGAACCATGAACAGCACCACCCAGGTCAGCAGCCCCGAGGACGGCGCCGTGGTTGTCAGAGAGCAGATTTCCTGCAGCCAGTCACTGCCGGTCAGGTTGGTCTGCCGGATGCCGAAATCAATATACCACTCCGCCACTGCATTGAGATTGCCGGAAGTCAGGTTTTGCTCGTAGCCGTTCAGCTCCCACAGGTTGGGCGCCCAGTACCCGTAGGTGGTCAGGCACCATGCCTCCACATACCGCACCGGGTTTTTCAGCAGTGTGCGCAGCCACACCATCAGGAATTCGCCCTTGTTCCGGGAGAAAAAGTCTTTGTCAAATTCTGCATCCCACTTGATGGGGTCCACCAGCGCTGGGGTGTACACCTCTTTCCAGCGTTCCAGCGGGAGGAGGTTGTCCAGAAATTCCTTGTCCTGCTCGCTGATATTGCCATCGTAGGCCACCGTGCGGGCCAGCTGCTGCAACGGAATGCCGAAGCTTTCCACATCATCCTTGCCGATGCCCAGCTTGCTGTAGACCGGTCCGGTCAGAACCAGGATGCAGAGCACCGAGATCAGATGCAGCAGCACCATACGGCGATACACACGCAGATTTTTTCTTGCCGCCGCGATGAGGAACAACAGCACCATGCAGAAAGCGATGATGTACACGCCGTTGTTCCGGCTCAGGCAGATGACCACGATGCTCAGGACACACTGCAGAAGGAATTTCCGGCTTTTGGCCAGGGCGCCTTCTGATGCCAGCAGATCAAAGAGCTTCAGGCTGTAAAACATCAGCCCTGCAGAAAAGAAGGGATCTTTCCACATGCTCACCGCATGCTGGGGAAAATACCGCACCACGCCAAACATCAGCAGGGAAAATAAGGTCAGCACACGGGGAACGCCTTTGTTGTCCATCCAGCAGAGCATATAGGCCAGGAGCAATGCAAGCCCCGCCATCTGCACCAGGGTATAGATGGCACATCCCACCGTGATATCCGCAAAGGCCATCCCGATTTTCAGGCACAGCTCCACAAACAGGGTATAAAACAGCGGAAAATGGTTTTCATACGCCGCCTGGTGCATGGCCTCGGTGATGGAATTCATGGAGTCGCCGTAGATCAGTCCGGGATAATACACCAGAAAGTAAGGCAGCCAGGCCAAAAACAGAACGGCCGCCAGCACCAGCATAACTTTGCGCTGTTCTTTCCGGATGCCGGTGCGCAGCCGGGCCGACGTGTAGGTTTCTTTTGAACGGCGAAAACCGGCTGCAAAGACCCAGACCAGCGCCAGGCTGAACAGGTAGGTCATCGCCACAAAGGACACCGGATCCAATGCCGACAGCGCCGAAAACGCGTTGTGATCGGCCACCAGGCTGTATGCGTTGGAAGGGTCGATGTGAAACGCCAGGGTGACAAAGAAGGAAAGCAGGATGGCAAAGGGAAGAATCCATTTCAGTTTTTCCCTTTGTGCCTTGCGGTATGACAGTCCTTTCTGCTGCACCAGATACACAACCAGTACCATCGGCAGCAGCACGACCGAATCATCCGGAAGGCGGAGGCAGCGCACCAGCACCCAGGCCAGCGGAAAGGACAGAGCCATCAAAATTCCATTTTGTACCAGGGATATCCGGCTATTTTCAGGTAAAAAATTGCGGTCATTCATAGTATTGTGTTTCCCCCGAAAACCGTGCTGCCCTCTCAACGGCCGGCCTTGCGCTCGGCCGCCTGGATCAGGTACATCTCAAAATCCCGCTTGTCCTTCTGCTGCATGGTAGAAAGAATCACACCGGCCATAAGCAGCAGCAGAGCCATCAGGGTACCGATGGCGCAGACCACCAGGGTGGGCAGGCGGGGCACAAGCCCGGTGACCAGGTATTCCCCGAAGACAGGGATAAAGAACAACAGACTGACCAGGAACAAGACCAGCGCCAGAACCCCGAAGAAGGAGAAGGGGTGGTAGTTCTTGTACAGCCGGCCGATGGTGCACAGCACCTTGAACCCGTCGGAGTAGGTGTTGAGCTTGGAAACACTGCCCGCCGGGCGGTCACGGTACTCGATGACCACATTTTCGATGCGCATGTTGCGCTCAATGGCGTGAATGGTCATTTCGGTTTCGATCTCAAATCCCTTGGACAGCACCGGATAGGTTTTGACAAACTCGTAGCTGAATGCCCGGTACCCGGTCATGATATCCTTGATCTCGGTATGGAACAGGAAATTGATGGACGAACGCACGATGGTATTGCCGAAATTGTGGAACGGGCGCTTATTCTGGGTAAAGTAGGTGGAGGACAGGCGATCTCCCACCACCATTTCCGCCTTTCCGCTGAGCACGGGCTCTACCAGGGAGGGTGCCACCTCCGCGGGGTAAGTATCGTCTCCATCCACCAGCACATAACACTGGGCGTCGATTTCCCGGAACATCCGCCGCATCACGTTGCCCTTGCCCTGGGCGTACTCGTGCCGCACAATGGCCCCGGCCCCAGCGGCCAGTTCTGCTGTTCCATCCTTGGAATTGTTATCGTAAACGTAGATTTTTGCCTCCGGCAATGCGCGGCGAAAATCCTTCACCACTTTTTCGATGGTGGCACTTTCGTTATAGCAAGGAACCAACACTGCAATTTTATCCATAGGATCAGCCTTCCTTTTTCGTCGCCCCGGATTTTCCGGGCAACACTCGTTATATTATCCTTCACATACTGTCGTGCACGGCGGCCAGGTCCGCAAACAGAGCCCGGTCAAAGGCACCATACACCGGATTTTCCACCGCCAACGCCTGTGCAATAGCTTCTTCCAGGCGGTCGCAGTCGGTGCCGATATAGAAAACAGCATTGGAATCCTGCAGGAATGTGCGGTAAAAATCCCGGCTCTTGTGGGTGGCATTGTCCAGCACCACACAGGGCGTACCGGTCACCGCCGCAAAGATCATGCCGTGCAGCCGGTCGGTCACCACCACCCGACGCCGGGCATACCGCTGCAGCTCATCGTTGACCACAGCGGCACGCTCCACCCGGGAAATATCCTGCTGTGCAATGTTGGTGCGGATTTCCACATCGGGGTCAAAGCGCTGTACCGTATCCAGAATCTGTTGTTTGCTGTCCACCAAGACGGTTTCGCCGTCTCCTCGCAGGCAGAGCAGCATCCCGCTGCGGTCGAAACCGTAGTCCCGGTGCAGCGCGAGAACCACATCGGCCATCAGCTTTATCTTGGCATGCCCGAAATGACGGCTGGCAAAGTCGTAGCTTTCCCGGCCGCGGGCAAAGATGGTCAGGTCCTTGTGGTGGTTGTACACCCGGGCAGACAGGGCCAGCTCGGCCTGTCCTTCGGGGGTATCGGCAAAATAGATGGTCTGGGGCAGGACCACAATCTTGTTGTTGGGGAAATCCTGCACAATCCGGCGGTGCAGTTCTTCCTCTTCCCGGTACAGGCTGCCCATATTGCCGCCGCCGTTGATGAAAAGTATATCCGACGGATTGATGATGGCCTGCAGGAAATGGTACTTGTTGGGCATCTCATAGGTGGAGAACTCCACCTGGAAGTAATCCGGGAAATACTGCAGCAACAGGTTCTGTTCCGCCAGGTCGATGGCGGCGTCGCCGATGTTCTGGTGTTCGGCGGTGGCCAGCATCAGGGCTTTCTTCTTCTGCCGCAGTTCCATGACCTGCTGCTGTTCGAAGGTCTTGGTCTCATTCCACAGGGCGCCACGCATCATCTCCACGTCCGACTTCAGCTGCTCCAGAGTGTCGGTGACCGACAAGACCGGGCGGAACTGTTCCAGCGTTTGCTCCAGCGTCTGCTGCAGGGTGGCCAGTTCTGCGGTGTGTTCCTGGGACTTTCGGTCCAAGACTTCGGTCATCCAGCTTTCGAAATCGGCTTTCTGCCTTTCGTGGGCCATGGAGAGGGAAGCATCCAGCTGCAATTTCTGACTATGCACCGCCATATTCTGCAGCTGATTCTGCAGTTCCTGGGTCTGCAGGCGGTTGATATACCGGTTCAGGCGCTGCAGGGGATACAACACCTTTTGCAGCAAATGCTTGCATCCGGTTTTGAAGCCCGCCTTCTTTGCCTGCACCTTTTCTTCCAGCTCCCGCTTTTTCTGCACAAGCTGGGGGGTGGGGGTCTGCAGAATGTGCAGGGTCTTTTCGGCATCGCCGTCCAGCACCGCCTTGCGGGCCGCCACAAACTCATCGGGAATCCAGGAGTTCCGGGCACAGCCTTCCCGGAACAGCGGATCATCCACAATCTTGCGCACCTCTTCTAGGCGGGCTTCCTGGGTTGCAAACCGCTCGTCCGAAACCACGGCCGCCAGGCACTTGAACCCGGTACAGGCCACATAGCTGCAATAGCAGGACCATTCGTCGGGGTCCATCTCCTCCTGAGGGCCGATGAACTCCCGCAGCCGTTCGATCAGGTACATCTTGGTTTCGAACAGGTCCTTGCGGTACTGGTGGGTCAGGGAGTTGGACTGGGATTCGTTGTTGTAGTAGTATACCGTCCTGTTCAGGAAGGCAATGCCGTTGCAGGCGGCATAATACTGCATGTTGGTGACAAAATCTTCCCCCAGGGACAGTTCCGGCGGAAATTGCAGGTCCAGCTTCCGCCACAGGTCCAGGGAATACAGCTTGGCGCAGGGGCCTTCCAGCAAACTGGTGTTGAAGATCAGCCGCATCCGGTTGCGGGCAAAGGCTTCCTTGTCGTACACCCGCTCGCCCTCGCCGGCCCAGCGGGCACACAGCAGTCCCCGGGGAGCTTCCGGCCGGGCGAAATCCACCAGGCTCATATCCCCCGCCACCAGCTCCATGCCGGTGCGCCGGGCACAGTCCAGCATCACTTCCAGCATATCCGGGGTGACCACGTCGTCGCTGTCCACAAACACCAGATACCGCCCGGTGGCCTGGGAAACACCCAGGTTGCGGGCCCGGCTCACCCCGCCGTTGGGCACGTCCAGTACCCGGAAGCGGCTGTCCAGTTCGGCGTAGTTGCGGCAGATTTCCAGCGAATCGTCGGTGCTGCCGTCGTTGACCAGGATGACCTCAAATTCGGTCCAGGTCTGCGCCAGGAGAGAATTGAGGCAGTATCCCAGCCATTTTTGTGCATTATAGACCGGTACCACAATGCTGACTTTGTTTTCCGTCATTGCCCACTCTTCCCTTTCCAATAGGCCGCACAGGCGTTCAGGCCCTTTTTCTCCAGCACTCGGAAGCATTCCCGGTACAGCTGGTTCAAACCGTTTTCTTCCAGCATGGGCCGGTCCGCCATGGCATCCGCCAGGGTCCGGTCCAGTTCGGGGCCGCTCAGGCCCGCGTCGGCGCATTTGGCCAGACAGTCAAACAGCGTCCAGCCGTAGGTATCGCACATCTTCTGCCGGATGGGCGCCAGTTCCGGCGCATGGCAGACATCGTTGGTTTTTTCATGGTAAGCCTGGCAGGCATCCAGATTGCGCAGGCTGAACCGGGCCGTGATGCTGCCCTCCCGGCGACGGTCGTAATTGTAGGCCGAAATATCCACGTAGACGATGGTTTTGGCCGCCAGATAAAACTTGTGGGTGGTGAACTCGTCCTCGTGCAGTTTGCCTTTTGGGTAGCGGATGGCGCCCACAATGTCGGCGCGGTAGAGCTTGTTCCAGGCCACCGGCTTGAAGTTTTTCCAGTCCAGATTGCCCTCAATGGCCTGCAGAGGGGTGGCCACGGTCACCCGGCCGGTGCAGGGGGTTTCCTCCTTGACCATATCCTTGTACAGGTTGCGGTAGCTGCACTCGGCCAGTTCGGCGCCGTGCTTTTCCGCCTGGGTTTCCAGAATTTCCAGCATCCGGGGGTCCAGCCAGTCGTCGCTGTCCACAAAGGCCAGCCAGTCGCCGGTGGCCGCCTCAATGCCCGCGTTCCGGGCGTCGGACAAACCGCCGTTGGGCTTGTGGATGACCCGGATGCGGTCATCTTTTTCCGCCCAGGCATCGCACATCTTGCCGCAGTTGTCCGGGCTGCCGTCGTCCACCAGAATGATTTCCAGATTCCGGTAGGTCTGCCCCGCAATGGAAGCCACGCACCGGTCCAGGAACCCTTCCACCTTGTACACCGGCACGATCACACTGATCTTTTTCATCTCGACTCCTCCTGCCCCGCCGTTTTGCCCAAAAGGGCCTTCAAAGGTTTTTTCAGGGCAGCCATGGCCCTGGCCCGGCGCTCCTGCCGCTCTTTCCGGGCAAAGTATTCCGCCGCCGGCAGGGTGCACAGCCATTGCCACTGCTGTTTCTGGGTGCGGTTCTGGATTTGGGGCCAGCGCCGGGCGTCCTCCCGGATGCCCCGGACAAACAGGTCCCGGGCTTCGGGGGTCATGGCGTCCTGACGGCGCAGCAGGCTTTCGGTCACCCCCAGCAGCGAATCCACCGACCGGCAGGCCAGGTCGGGGCGGCCCTGTTCCAGGCAGAACTCCACCCGTTCCCGCATAGCCGCCAACCCGTCCAGACGCCGGGGGTCAATGGCGGTGTGCATGATGCTCTGGGGACGCTGCCGGTAGTCGTACAGCGGCAGGTCCACCCGGGCCACCTGTTCCGCCTTCCACAGCAGGCGATGGGCCACAAACTCATCCTCATGCAGCCGCCCCACCGGGTAACGGATGTCCTCGAACAGTTCCCGGCGATAGAGCTTGTTCCAGGCCACCACGTATTCCACCGTGATGGAACGGAAGATCTCTTCCCGCCCCTTGCGGCAGACCGGCAGCGTTCGGGGATCATAGACGGGATGTTCTTCGGGCAGGTCGGTCACCTCGTTGAACAGACCCATGGCCAGGGATGCCCCGGTCTGTTCCATCGCCCGGACCAGCAGGTCCAGCATCTGGGGGTGAAGAGCGTCGTCGGAATCCGCAAAGGCAAACAGAGAACCCCGGGCATGGTCCATGCCGAAGTTCCGCGCGTCCGAAAGGCCGCCGTTTGGCTTGTGCAGCACCCGGATACGCCCATCCTGTGCGGCCAGGCGCTCGCAGAGGGCCGGGCTTTCGTCGGTGCTACCGTCGTCCACCAGCAGCAGTTCCAGATGGGGGTAGGTCTGGCAGAGAATGCTTTTTACACAGGCTTCCAGATAGGGGGCCGTGTTGTACACCGGCACAATCACCGAGATTGTCTGTTGTTCCGTCAGCACCCTGTCCCCTCCGTTTTCCGCAGCCGTGGCCACACAAAATTTCAACGGGCAATGCCTGATCCCAGATTTTCGGCCATTTCCCGTTGTATTCTCGTACTCTGTCATTATACCTTATTATGATGGGGCAAACAACCCCTTGTCACCTTTTTACAAACGACTGAAACGGCAGAGATACGTCTGTTCTCCACCAACTTCAACAATCATTTTACATAAAACAACAGGGCCTGCCCGCCAGCGGCATCCCGCAGGCAGAGCAAGCCCCGTTTTTGTTCGTTGGGTTTTATTCGGCTTCTTCTTCCAGCTCTCTGGCCAGACGCCACAGTTCGTCCAGCGTTTCCACTTCCTGCAGACGGTCTTCGTCCACTTCCACACCGATGGCTTCCCCCAACTGCCAGGCCAGCTCGATCAGATCTTCATGGTCTGCGCCCAGTTCTGCCAAGGTGGTTTTCGAAGTCAGTTCGTTCTCGTCGCAGCTGAACTGTTCTGCCAGAATTTCTTTCAGTTCCTGCTTGGTCATAGGTACGGTATCCCCCATTCTGTCGGCTGCATTGCAGCACCTTCCTTTTGCCTTATGATACCCAATCCACACCGACATCGTCAAGGGGATCCCCCCCTGCCTTCTGTTAGAAATCAACAGCGGATTCTTGTGCAATCCTCACAAGGCACACCTCTTCACCCTTTGTTCTGCCGCTGGCTCTGGGTGCCGAAATAGAAGGCCACCACCATGGTGACGATGGTCATCACCGTGTCCGGCTGCAGTTTGCCCGCAAGGGCCAGGGCCGCAAACACCCCGATGACCACCAGGGTCACGATGGTCTTGACCTTGAGCAGAGCGGCCAGGTTTTTCCAGAATTCTTCCATCCTCTTCCTCCCTCAGTTCCCGCCGGAACGCACCGGCAGGGTTTCGCAGCGGCGCATGATGTGGGTCACCGAGGGGTCCCCGTCCCCCAGGGCCATGTATGGGTCATAGCAGCTGCGCAGGGTTTCCACCCCGTAGGGCGGCACCGCCTTTTCGTCGATGTAGTGCAGTCCCAGGTCGATGACCTTGGCCCGCAAAAGGCCCTTGACCCCATCCCGCAGGGCTTTTTCCTCCCTGCGGCTGCGGGTCAGCCGGGCCGCCGCCCAACCGCAGAAGGCGGTCAGCAGCGGCAGGACCGCCGCCAGCACATCCGTCACTTTGTCCACGGCTATCACCCCACCTCCTCGGCCCAGACCGAGCGGTACAGCCCCAGCTGGTCCAGGCTGCGCTCCTTGCACAGGGCCAGAATGGCGTCCGCATCGCCCTGGCTCACCGGACCGATGGTGATGGTCTGCAGCCGGGCAGCGGCCGGAGCGGCGGTCTGCGCCGGGCGGGAGGCGGCATATTCCCCGGGCTGGTAGGTGTACACGCCGGTGTTGGCGGTGGTGAAGTCATCGTCCAGCCACACCAACGGATTGCGGCGGTTGCCGCCCAGGATCACCTCAAAGTGCAGGTGGGCGCCGCTGATGTTGCCGGTTTCCCCGGTGTAGCCGATGAGCTGGCCTTCCTTGACAGTCTGGCCCTTGCTCACACACAGCCGGGACAGGTGGGCGTATCTGGTTTGCAAGGTCACGCCCCGGTAATCGCCGTGGCGGATGCGGATCATGGTGCCGTAGCTTTGCATGCCGGTCTTGGTGTGCCCGTCCCATGTCTGGGTTTCCTCCACGGTGCCGTCCTCGGCCGCATACACCGGCTTGACCACACTGCCGCCCTGGTTGGTGCGCAGGTCGATAGCTTCATGGCGGCTGCCGTCGCTGTAAAAGTAACCCGCTGTCAGCACATGCAGGGCCAGGGGCCAGCAAAGGACCACATCCCCGTTGTTCAATCGCATGGTTCATTCCCCCTTCTTTGCCAGAAAAAACACTTCCACATCGCTGGGCGGCTTTCTGCCGCCCCGGGTGGTGCAGGTCATGGTGCCGGCGCCGAAGCTCTTTTTCCCGGCATCCACCACCCCGCCGGACACCCGTACCTGGCGCTGGGTAGCGTCCGGGTAGGTATCCGCCACAAACACCGGGGAGGCCATGACCGACCCGGCCGTGACGTTTTCCACCCCGGCCACCGGGGTGACGGCGGCGGTCTGGGTATAGTTGCCGCTGGACGCTGTCCAGCGGTCCACCGCAAACGTTGCCTTGAACAGGCCCACCGCCAGGCTGGTGCCCATCTGGCTGAACAGGGTGGGATATTCGTCCAGAGTGGTGCCTGCCGGCACCGCCACCCCGTTCTGGGACAGCACCGCCGTCAGGCCGGTCTTAGCCGCCTGCAGACGGTTCAGTTCGGTTTGTACGCTCATCTTCTCACCGCCTTAAATGTCGGCCAGCGCTTCTTCAATGTCCCCGGTCAGGCTCACGGTGCCGCCGCTGGTATACCCCGCCGGCACTGCATAGCTGGTACCGGAAAGGCCGTCGATGCTGCCGGAGATGGCGCCGTTGTTCTTCATGCTGCCGGTGAGCTTGGTCCCACCCACATAGGCGGTCTTGCCGCTGAGAATGTCCGCCGCCGCGGCGGTGGCGTCGGTGGTGGTGATGTACTGGGCCGGAATGGCCGCCACCGTCACCTTGGTCAGCACCTTACCGGAGGTGGGGCTCACCGTCTGGGACGACTTGGTGGGGGTCACGCTCTTGGTTTCGGGAACGATGCTCACCCCGCCGGTGCCGTCGTGGTAGCCTTCGGCGATGGTCATGGCGGTGGTGCCGGCATCCAGCACCTTGCTCACGCTGCCGTTGTTGGGCATGGTGCCGGTCACTTTGGCGCCGCCTGCATAGGCGGTCTCCCCCAGCAGAATCTCCGCCGCCGCAGCGGTGGCGCCGGTGGTGTCCACGTAGGCGGCGGGGATAGCGTTCACCGTCACCTTGCTCAGCACCTTGCCCGACGTGGGGGTGATGGGCTGGGCGGACTTGGTGGGGGTGACGGTCTTTTCCTCGGTGACGATCTTCACGGTACCGCTGCCGCTGTGGTAGCCCTTGGGCACCGTATAGCTGGTACTGGCCGCGTCCAGGGTTTTGGACACGGTGCCGTTGTTGGGCATGCTGCCCGGCACCACCGACCCGTCCGCCGTCACGATGATCTTGCCTGTGAGCACGTCCGCCTCCCCTGCGGTCACCGAGGACACATCCTGGTACTGGGAGGGGATGGCCCCCACCGTCACGTCGGACAGGCCGTAGTAGCCCTCGTCCGGAGTGATCTGCTGGGGTTTCTTGGTGGGGGTGGCCTGCTTGCTCTGCAGGTTGTAATTGCCGCCGCCCGCCACACCGGACACCGTGCCGGTGCCGTCGTGGTAACCTTTGGGGATGGTGTAGGTCTCCCCTTCCTTCACCTGGGCCGTAACACCGCCCTGGTTGGTGATCCCGCCGTAGTCCTCGGCCAGCTCGTCCAGCTTTTCGGTGCCGGCGGAGATTTTCAGCTCCACCGCCTTGGTCCGCAGGGTGTCCCGGGCCGACTGGATTCGGGAAATTTCTGTCTGAATACTCAAAAGCGATCCTCCTCAGATGGTTCCCAGAAGCACTTCAATATTGCCTACCGTGGCGGCCACGGCGGCGGAAGTGACGGGAAGGGTGTTGTCCTGTTCCACCTGGTCGGCGGTATCCACCGACAGGGTGTTGGTGCTCTGGTCCAGCTTCAGGCCGTGGCCGATCTTGTAGGCGGTGCCGCCTGCGGCGTAGTGTTCCACCTGCATGTCGGCGGCCAGTTCCCCGGTTTGTCCCAGGGTGCAGTGAATCTCCCGCACGTCGGAGATGTCCCCCGCCAGCTTATAACAGGTCATGGTTCACGACCTCCAGCACCCGGAACACCCCCACCATCGGGGTGGCCACCAGATTCTTGTCCGCGTCATACACCCGCACATCGAATTTGTACTCGCCGGGGTTCAGCGCCTGCGTCTTTTCGTGGGGGATTTTCACCACGCCGTCCACCGCTTCCAGGCTGAACAGCAGGTCCTTGTACCGCCCCACCGAAAAGACGACCTTTTCCTGGTCCGGCACAAAGGGCTGTCCGTTTTCGGTCAGGTTCAGCTTCAGCTGTACGGTGTCCCCCTGCCTGATTTCAATGGTCTGCATCCGCTCACCTGCCCTTTATTGCCGGGAAAGAATCTCGGCGCACTCCTCTTCACTGAGCACACCCTTCTCTACGGCCTGCCGGACCTGGGTTTCCTTCCACAGGCCCATGGCGTACCATTTCTTGATCTTTTCGAACATATCACACCTCCAGCAGCGTATCGGTCATCATGGCGGTGTAGGTAGCCTGGGCATCCACCCGGTCCAGTTGGGTGGGGTGGGCCATGGCCGCCAGCTCACCTGCGGTGTATTGGTGATAAAACTGGCAGGCCTCGGTGATCTCCGCAGCCGGCACCAGCCGGCGCAGGCCCTCGGGTCTGTCCTCGGTGACGGTGCCGTCCATGACTTCCAGGTATTCCTCGGTGTGACCGGTGACGATCTCGCCGTCATACAGCCGCCCCGCACTCAGGTCGGGATCGGTGAGTTCCTCCCGGGTGATCTCATCGTAAATCTTCATGCCTTACCCTCCAAAGTTCACGCCGTATACAGCAATGGGAATATGCCAGTTGTTCTGTGTTTCCACATTGCCGGAACCGCCGTAGGTGACCATACAATCACTGAAGGTGATTTTGGTGGTGGACGTATAATATCGTCTGCTTTTCAGGTCATACGAAGCACCGATCTGACCGTTGGCCCAGATATTGGCCGAGGTATCAATGGCGTCCTGTCCCACCCGGATCCACAGTGAAGTACCGGCGCGCTGCAGAATCAGCACCGCATCATAGTTGGACAGGTCCATCTGCACCACCTGTCCGGCAAAGTTTCCGTTGGGGTTCGGGTTTTCCCACACCTTGGTAAACTGGGCCCCGGTTCCGGGAAACGAAAGTCCCATATCACACACCGCCTTTCCTGGCCATAAAGTAAAGTTCTGCATCCACCGTCGGCTTTTGGTCCACCGTCAGGGTCAGGGTCCCGTCGCCGAAGGTTTTGTTTCCGGTTTTGCCCAGGGACGCGGCCATGCCCAGCAGCAAGGTATAGGCCTGGGCTCCCAGGGTATCATCCACCCCGAACCCGCTGCACAGGGTGCTGCGGGCACTCACCGGCGGTCCGCCGTTAAGCGGCGTCACCGTGGCTTTCTGGGTGAAGGGACCGCCGCCGGACCACTTATCCAGGGAAAACAGCGCCTTGTACAGGGATGCCCCGCTCTCCACCCAGGCGTTGGCGTCCGGGCTCCACACAAACACCGTATCGCTGGCCCCCACCACCGCCCACTGGCCTGCCCGGCCGGTGGGGTGGGCGGATTTCAGGCCCGCGGCATCGGCGTACCATCCCAGGGCGCCGTCGGCCATCTGGGCCCGCTCACACCAGTATCGGGCGTTGTCGGTGTCCTCCCCCGCCCGGGCACCGGTGCCGCCCTGGGTCCAGCTCTCGGCCAGTTCGGCGCTTTGGGCCGCCGCGGCCACGCTGGCATCCAGCTGGGGCAGCTTGCGAAAAGCCGCGTCCAGTTCCTCCCCGGTCAGAGGACTGTCGTAATAGGTCAGGTTGTCAGCCATCCGCCTTGTCTCCCTCCTGTTCCAGTTCCCGCTGCTTGTCCTCCACCGCGTGCAGGATGTTCAGCAGCACCAGCCGCACCACCACCGGGTGCAGGTGGCTTTGGTTCACGGCGTCCACCAGCTGCTGTTCCAGTCGGGTCACCGCTTTTCCGGTTTCCATTTGTGCCCCTCCTTACTGCCCGCCGATGTGGCTCATAGCGTCCTTCTCCAGCGTCTCGATGGCCGCCAGGGTCTCGGCTGCCGTGGCCACATAGTTTTTCTTCATGTTCTGGCGCACAAACTCGCCCTGGTCGTTCACCTCGCTGTAGGTCACCACCAGGCGCTTGCCTTCCCCGGTGGCCACACTGGAAATTGCTGTAATCGCAATCATTCACTTTCCTCCCTTTCCGTTTGCAGAATCGGCCCGAAGACCTCATCCAGGACCTCCTCGTTCAGGAAATCTCCCGGTTTGCAGCGCACATCCGGGTATGGTTCGGCATGCGCTTCCGCGTACACCCCCTCATACCCGCGCTGGACGCTGCTTACCATCCAGTCGAAGGGCATTCCCGGGGTGCCGTGGACCACCGCGCCCCAGGGTGTCTTTTCCACCCAGAGGGTCCCTGCCGCCGTGGGCGTCACATACCAGCGCCGCTCCACGGTGGGGCTGGTGACTTCCTCATATACCGGGGCGGCCTCAATACAGCACACGCCGTTTTCGTCCAGCACGCCGGAACCGGCGTCAAAGAAGAGGGGTTCCGGGGATTCCATGGCCGCCATGCCGCGGCTGCCCCAGGTTTCGGTCTGCACCACCCGTTCCTTGGCGTCCCAGGCCAGCAGGGTGCGCACCGAGCACACCCCGCCCACATTCAGGCGGTTGGGCACGCTCACCGCGTTATCCACCTGTTCCATCTCCAGGCACTGGTATGTGCCGCTGGCTTCGTGGCGCCAGCCGAACATCTGGTATCTTGTGTCCGAGGTGACCCACAGCCGGTCTTCGGTGGCCCGGATCTGGCCGTGGGCGGTGGCGCCGTCCACATCCTGGCCGCCCCGCCAGGTAATGCCGTCCGGTTCCAGATGCACATAGACGGTGTCGTCCTTGCCCACCTGGAACACACCGCTGTCCAGATCCAGCCGGGTATACCCGGAGTTGGACAGCACCACGCCGGTGCGCAGGTTGGCGCCGTTGATGGCGGTGCGCCCCGGGGTGCTCAGGTCGGCGAACTCCACCATGCCGCTGAAGGTAATCTGGGCGCTGGTCAGGGTGGTCTGCCCCGCTTTCAGGGTCAGGGTGCTGGCCTTTTCTCCCGCCTGGGCGCTGAGGGTCAGTCCTTCCAGGTTCTGTTCGATGAGGGTCTGGGCATCCTGCCCGTCCAGCTTGCCGGACAGGGTGATCTTCATTCCGTCGATGTCGGTTTTGATTTCCAGCATCCGGCCGGACACATCCCGCCAGCTCTGCCGGTTCACGGCGGCGGTGGAATCCCGCCGGGCATTACCGGTAGATTCCAGCTCCATAATCTGGCCGGTGACGGTACGCTTCATCACCAGGGTGTGGTGCACCCGGCCGTAAGGGTCGAGAACATCCAGCCGCATTCCGGGGCGCAGGTCTTCGGAAAAAGGCAGGGTCACTTGCAACGGGGTGTAGGATTCCGCCCCCATCTGTTCGTACAGAGTCCGGGCCACCGTCCGCAGAGCGTCGGGGCTGTCGGCAGTCAGCAGCAGATTTTCCTCCAGCACCAGGGCGTTGTCCCCCTTGGCGTCGGCGGGCCACAGCACCCCCACATCCTCCTCGCTCTGCCGGATCTGCACCTTGTCCAGGGGTGCGGTGTCGTACTCCTCGTATTGCAGGGTTCCCTGCAGGTAGTAGCGGGTGGCGTTGCCCATCCGCCAGATGGTCCCGGCCCTGGTGCGCAGCACGCTGCCCGCCAGGCGCAGGGCGGTGCGGGCGACGGTTTCGCCCGGGGCCACGATGACCGATTTCCCGGAAGGCTCCTCGTACCAGGCCAGTTCCAGGGTGCCGTCGGCGGTGATGCGGGCGAACCGTCCCGCCGCCTGGGCGGCCCATTGCAGCAGCTGCCGCCCGGTCAGGTCGGATGCGCTGAATGCCCGGATCCTGTATCCGCCGTTGGGCAGGTCGTCCAGGGTGCCTGCTTTCAGCGCCACCCCGCATTGGTCGCACAGCTTGCGGAGAAATTCGGTCAGCGCCAGGGGAAACATGCCCTGGTTGTCCCGCAGCCAGGCGGACAGATCCTTGTCAAAAAGGTTCATCCGGTCGTAGGCCGTGACCTTGTAGACGTTGGCGCTGGACTTGGTGGGCTTTTCCGCCAGGAAGATGCCCGCCTTGGTCTCGGTTCCTGCGTCGGTGTCCAGGCGGTAGAGGGTCAGTGTCTCCCCCTGGGTGATGCGCAACCCGTTTTCCGGCGCCCACAGCTCCAGCTCGGCGCAGGCCGCGCAGGCCGCTCCGGGGCAAAGGTCGGTGCTGTCGCTCACCTGCTCGGTGAGGGTCACGCTGCGGATGGCGTTGCCGGTGCCCGGCCCGCTGGTCAGGACGGTGCCGTTCCCCAGCACCAGTTTGTGTTTCAGCATGGGCACCTCCTCAACACTGGATGATGTTGAACTGGAAGTTCCGCCACTGTCCGGTGCGCTGGTTCTTCCACAGGGCGCTGCACTGGCTCATGTAGGCGGTGCAGGTCTCGGTGGCGTTGCTCTGCCCCAGCACAGGATGGGTAAAGGAAAACTGGGCCTTGCCCGCAAACAGATTTCGCAGATAGGCCAGTTCCTCGTCGGAGAGATGGGCGTAGGAGAAGCTCCAGGTGCCCACCTTTTCCCGCACCATGATGCGGTGCATGACGCCGCTCTCGTCCCGGCCGGAATCGCTGGCATCCAGGTCGGCAAAGCTGAATTCCGGCTCCGCATCGGGGGCCAGCATGGGCACGCCGTCCACCTGGTAAAAATTCACCTTCTGTCTCATACAAAGCCACCTCCCGTGATAATGGCCTGCTTGAGCCGGTACCGTTCCACCGCCCGGCCGATGACCTCATCCCCCACCCGGATGCCGTACACGGCTTCCAGAATCTGGCGCAAGGTGGCCACCACCTGCTGCAAAGCGGCCAGTTCGCCGTCGGACATATCCTGCATGACGGCGGCCACCGCCTGCTGGATGGTGGCCAGGGGGGCTTCCACGTTGGTGCCGCTGCGCTGGTCGCCCAGCACGGCCAGGAATTCCCGGTTGGGCGGGATGACCGCGCCCCGGGCCAGGGCAGGCACCCGCAGGGTTCCCGCATCGGGCAGGGAGGGCAGGGCGTTGTAGGGCAGGGCCCGGCTTTCCGCCTCCGCCTTGCCCACCTTGTAGGTGCCGGCGGAGGCCCGGTCTTTCAGGCTGTCCAGGGCGGACAAAGCCCCCTTGACCGCGTCCACAATGCCGGAGGCAAAGCCGCTGACCAGCTCCTTGATGCCGTTGACGGCGTTGCTGACGGTGGTGGTGATGCGCTCCCACACCCGGGCGGCGGTGTCGGCCATATCGTTCCAGGCATCGCTCCACCGGCCGCAGAGCACATCGGACAGGAAATCCGCCAACCCCCGCAGGGCGGTGAGCAGGGTGCTGATAAGCCCGGCCACCACGCCCACAGCGGTGGTCACGGCGCCGCTGACCAGCAGACAGATCTGGGACACAGCAGGGCCGAAGGCGGTGACCAGCCATTGCAGCAGCGGGGCAATGGCCTGGTTCCACAGATTCAGCAACAGCTGTCCCACCGAGCCCAGCAGCATCATCAGGTCGGAAAACAGGGGCACCAGGGATTCCTGCCACAGGGTGTTGAGCTGGCCCACCAGGCCCTGCAGCAGGGGCAGGACGGTGCCGGTCCACAAAGCGTCCAGCACGGCGCACAGGTTGTCCGCCGCGGCAATGATGCCGTCATAGATGGGCTGGCCGTACACCTGCCAGGCGTTGTAGATGGCCTGCATCATAGTGGACCAGATGGCCAGGGCGTTTTCCAGGGCGGGGCGTACCACCCCGTCCATGGCCTGCTGCACCACCCCGGCCAGCCAGACGAAGGTGTTGCCCAGGGCGGTGATGGTGGCGGCTCCCAGCTGGCCCACCACCGACCACAATGCCAGGGAAAAGCTGTTCACAATGCCGGGCACGAACTGGGTGAGCAGATAGTTGCCCAGGGGCGCCAGGGTGTTCTGCCACAGGTCGAGGGCGGCGGTTTTCACCGGCTCCCACACCGCCAGAGCGGCCTCTTTCATCCGGTTCCAGGCAGCGCCCCAGGCCAGGATGGCCGGGGCATAATACTGCCGCACATAAGCCCAGAAGGCATCCAGCGCCCCCTTCAGCCGGGACAGTAGACTCTGCACCGGGGTTTCGGCCTCGGCCGCCGCCTTTTCCGCCGTCTTTTTGGAGGAGGAACCGGAGGACTTTTTGCCCGAAGAGCCGGAAGAGCTCTTGGAGGCGGTTTCGCTCACCGCCCCCATGCGGATGATCTCGTCGAACCCAGCCAGGCTGTGCACCGCCTTGGCGGTGGTTTTGGCGGCGGCCGCGGCGGCCTGTTCCACCTGGTCCAGACCGGCGGCGGTCTTGGCCACACCGCTGCGGCTGCCCAGGGCCCCGGTCAGGGTGTCCAGCTCGGCCAGGGCCGGGTTCAGGGTGTCGGTCAGCGGGGCGGCCGCATGGACAAAGGCCGCCCGCAGGTTCTGGGTGGAGGCCGCCGTGCGCCTGGCGCCCGCTTCGGCGGTGCGCAGGGCGGTGTCCAGGCTTTGCAGGCTGTCCCGCAGACGGCCCGCCCGGGTGCCCAGGGCGGCGGCTTCCTCCTCAAATGCAATGGTTTTTGCCAAAATCGTTCCCCTTTCTCACTTGGCCAGCAGGGCCAGCAGGCGGTCGTGTTCCTCCTGCTCGGCCTTGCTGCGTGCGGGGCGCAGATCCACCTCGCTGCGGTGGGCGCGGTAGTAGCTCATCTCCCAGGCTTCCAGCTTTTTGCCCCGGCGCAGCTTGTCCCGGATGGCCACCACCGTGGCCAGGGGCCCGTCGCCGATGGCCGAAAACCAGGCCAGAAAGCTCCACCAGTGCAGGAAAGGCAGGGCCCGCACCTCGCACCCCGCGGCCCGGTTCACCCCGGCCACGATCATGGGGGCGTCCTGCTGCCAGTCCAGCAGCCGGGGCCCGGGGGCAGCGTCGGGTTCCCGGCCCCCGGCCAGGAAATCCGCCAGGGCCCGGGCTGCCGCCGGGTGATCGGTGAGGGGCATGGCTGCAAAATCCCGGTAGAACAGGGCCATGGCGATGTACCACCGTTCCTCGGGCAGCAGATCCTCCCCTTCCGCCCCTTCCAGCCAGCCGATGATGTCCAGCATATCCCGGAAATCGGCGTTCACCTCGTAGGCTTTTCCTCCCACCGTCAGACGGGTGGGCAGGTCCCAGCCGGTCATTCGCCCGCCGCGCGGGCGGCGCGGGCGGCCTCGGCTTCGGCCACGGCTTCGGCGGCGGTGGCCTGCACCGTCCGCTGGGCCCCCGCCTGCAGGATGGGCGCCAGGGCTTCCAGCAGGTTTTCCACCACACGGCGGCCGTTGGTGCCCACACCGGCCAGGTTCACCCCTTCCAGCAGGGTGTCAAAGTCGTTGGGGGCGCCGAACACCCGGTTCAGCACCGCCTTGATCCGCCGGTCGTACTCGGCCAGCAGTTCCAGCGAAGCGGACCCGTCCTCCCCCTGGGGCAAAGCGGCGCCGCGCCGGGTCAGTTCCTCGTCCAGAGCGGCCAGTTCCTCCCGGGCCGCAAAAAAACGGTGGTAGATGTTGGGGTCGCCGGGGTTGAAGCGCAGCACGCCCCGTCCGTTGACCTCGAATTCTTCCACGCCGGTATCCACCAGCAGCTTGTGCATCAGAATTCACGCTCCTTTGTCATTTCCCGCCCACCCGCCCGGCAGGCTCAGCCCGCCGGGGTAAAGGTCTTGGTGTTCACGTCGAAGGTGCCGGCGGTCTTGACGCCGGTGTAGTGGACGTTGAAGGGGATCTGGTAGCCGGTGGTGTCGCCGCCGTAGCTGACGATCTCCACGTACACTTCCTCCTTCACGGCGGGGAAAGCGCCGTCGCCCTCATCGCCCCACAGCTTGACCTCCACCATGTCGGTCTTGAGCTGGTCCAGCACCAGGTCACCGTCGATGATGGCCTGCAGCTTTTCAAACAGCGGGTCGTCCTTCTCGGCGTAGTAGGGCGAAACCTCGCCCTGTTTCTGGTAGCTGTCGATGACCACCGAGGTCTGGCCCAGAATGTTGGTCTTTTTTTCCACATTGGCGCTTAGTTCGGGGGAATACTCCTCCAGGTCGGCGCCCAGACGGCAGTATTCGCTGTCCGAATCCGAAAAGGCCGCGTTCAGGTAATGGGCCATGTATTTGCGTTCGATCTTCAAAAAGGTTCTCTCCTTTCAGTACTGCAGGGTGTATTCGGCTTTCAGCTGCACGGCGTAGACGGCGGTGCTCTCGTCGGTGACCCGTTCCAGCTTGGCGTCGGCGGCGGTCAGCCGTTCCCGGGCGGTGTCGGCGTTGCCGAACACCGGGGCCAGACCGGCGGCACTCTGTTCCAGCACCCAGCGCTGGAAGGCCAGCAGGGTGGCCGCATTGGGCTGGGTGCTCTGCCCGTCATAAGGCAGCACCAGCCGCAGGGTGAAGGAGGCCCGGCAGCGCAGGCGCACCTCCCCCAGCAGGTTCACCCGACGTTCGGTCACCTGGACCCCTGCGAGGAACAGCCCCGCCGTGCCCGGCACCGCCGGGGCGTCGTCCACCCAGAGGGTCCCGACCCCCGCCAGGGCGGGGGCGGTGCGCAGCCAGTCGCACAGGGTCTGCAGTTGGGTTTCGTCCATGGGCGGTTCCTCCTTAGTTGGTCAGGCTGTGGGCGCCGCTGCCCGAGCGGGTCCACCAGCCCCCGGCTTCCAGATGGCACAGCCGCCCGCCCAGAATTTTGGGGGCGGTGTACTGCACGCAGCACAGCCCTTCCACCGCGGCGGGCACAAAGGCGGACCAACCGGCCCAGGCCAGGTCGGGGCCCACGCCTTCCAGCACCCGGTCCCCGGGTTCCAGGGTGTAGTCCCGGTCCGGCTGCCCCGCCGCGGCGGGGATCACCAGCAGAAAGGCCTGGGCCAGCTGGCGGCCGGTTTCGGTGCGGTTGAGTTTGACCCGCCGGTCCAGAAACACCCCGTCCAGCACGGTGCGCACCACCTGCCGGGTGGTTTCGTCCGGGTGGTAGAGGGTTACCGTCTGGGTGCACAGGGCGTAGCGAAGGGCCTCACCCATGGCGCACCCCCCGCTTCATGAGCAGAAAGTCCGCGGCCACCTGGCGGAAGTAGGATTCCCGCAGATAGAGGGTGGTGGCGGAGAGTTCCGCCGGGGCGGTGTAGGTTTCGCTCACCGAGCCCACGCTGGCCGACGCCAGACCCCGGCGCTTGTCCTCGCCGTCGAACTCGTACATGGCGTCGGCGATGGCGCACAGGGCGTTGTCCTCGGCGTCGGGGATGCCGGGGCGGGCACTCACCCGGAAGACCTGGTGGAAGTAGGCCAGCTTGGCGGCGGCGCGTTTAGCATAGCGGGGGAAGTCGTCTTCCGGAATGTCCTCCCCCAGGTAGGCATCGGTGTAAAAGGTGTAGTCCGGCAAGGCGATGCCCCCTCTCAGGCCTGGAACTTGGCCAGCACCACCTTGGCTTCGTTGGACAGCACCGCCACATAGAACTCGTCGGCGGTGATTTCGGTGGTGCGGATCTTGGGTTTGCGCTCGGCCTCCACATTGACCTCCCGCTTGCGGTAGATGGTCAGGGCCGGGATTTCGTCCTCGGTTTCGGGGTCGCTTTCCAGGCGGACGATGGGGCAGGAGTAGTTGGCCTCCTCATCCACCAGCGGCACCTTCTTGGAGGGCACCACCCGGCAGCCGGCCACCATGCCGATTTCGCCGGAGACCATGACCCCGGCCTGGTACTTGTCGGCGGAGAGGAAGTCGGGGTCCTTGCGCAGCCGGGTAACCTGCTTGGGGTGGACAAAGATGACCTTGTCGCTGCCCTGCTCCTCCTCGAACAGGTCCAGGGCGTCCACGATGCCCGCATAGCTGATGGCGGCGGCGCTGCCGTCAAAGGTCAGGCTGGCGCCCTGCAGAGCGTCCATGCAGTCGTTGTCGATCTTGGCGGCGATGGACAGGGCCAGCTGGGTGTTGGCTTCGCCCACCGGGTTGCCGTAGCCGGACAGCACCGCCTCGTCGGTGAGGCTGATGCCCTTCATGGCCTTCTTGACGGTGGCCTTGCGGGTGGAGGTGGTCATCTTCTCGATGGCCACCTCGGCGCCTTCGGCCACGTCGTCGGCGTCACCGATGTAGCCGTAGGCCGGCACGGTGATGGTATCGCCCGGGACCCCCACCAGGGTGTCGTCCACCTTGGCAAAGGGTGCCACGCGCAGTTTTTTCGGGATGCGGGCGCTCACCATATCGCCCATGACTTCGGGGTCAATGAGGTCCGCCAGTTTGGTGGTCATATCCGCCATGTATTCGTTCTCCTTTCACAATCGGGTGTAACTCAGCCGCGGCGCAGCTGTTCGTAGGTTGCGGGATCGCTGTGCTTGAGGGCCAGCCGTTCCCGATAGCTCATGCGGTCCAGCGCTTCCCTTCCGGGGAGCATGGCCGCCGTGCCGGTTCCCGCCGCGTAGGGGGCGGGTGCCGTCACCTTAGGGTCATTGGTTTCCATCCGGTTTCACCTCCCTTTCGCCGGGCATATACCGCGCACGCACCGCCGCCAGGTCGGCTTCGGTTTCGTGCGGAAGGCCAAAATACCACGCCAGGGCCAGTTCGGGGCGCAGAAGTCCCCCGTCCACCATGTCCAGGTACTCGTTCCAGGTGCGGGTGCGGTCGTACAGCACCCCGTCGCCCCAGTCCAGGGTCAGGGCCGTGGCGGGGTCAAAGGGTTCGCCGCCGCACAGGCCGTAGGCCCGGCCCAGAGCATCGCAGAGGGTCAGGGCCTCCCGCAGGGCGTTCTCCCACATGGCCTGGAAGTCCCGGATGGTCAGGTCGTAGTCCCCGGTGCTGGCCGTCACCTCGGTGGCGGTGCGCTCGGTGGCTTCCACCTCGCTGAGCAGCCCTCGTTTCAGACCGATGAGGCTCTCGCAACCCCGCAGGATGTCCTGCTTGCGGGCCAGGTAGCTCTGTTCCCGCAAAGCGGGGCTGTACACCGTCACTCCCAGGTTGGCGGGGTCGTCGGGCAGGCCCACAAAGAGGTCGTCCCGCAGATTGCGGCGGCCGGCGCCGTCCTCCTGCAGCAGGTCCTCCGAGGCAAACACCCGGGAAGCCCCGTTCTCGAACTCCCGGCGCAGCTGGTGTTCGGTGCGCCCCAGGCTGTGGATGAGCCCCACCGCCGGGGCAAAGACCGCCACCGCCTCGGGGCCGCCGTCCACGCAGTTGAGCAGCGGGGTGCGCAGGGTGGCCAGTCCCACCCCGGGCACGCCGGGCAGCAGTAGGGTGGGGCGCAGGGCCTCGGTCTCGGGCAGGGCACAGAGGGGGGCTTCGTGGCCCAGGGCCTCCCCCGCCAGCTCAAAGAGCCGGGTCTCGATGCACAGCCCGTCGGCGGCGGCGCTGCGCCGCTCCAGCAGAGCGTACCGCCGGCCGCCCCGGGCCAGCAGTTCCATGGTGCCCACCGCCTGCAGCCGGCCGTGGGCGTCCCGGGCCAGGGGGGCAAAGCAGTCCCGGCGCACCGGCACAAAGTCGAACCCCTGGCCCCGCAGCACCGGTTTCAGCAGACATTCCCCGCCCACCAGGGCGTTCTGCAAAGCCCGGCGCCGCACGGCGTTCAGGGCCTGCAGGTTCTGGTCCATCCAGCCGCCGGGGGTCAGCCGGGTTTCGTACTCCGCAAAGACGGCCCGGCAGAGCTTGTCCACAATCAGCACCGGCAGCCGGCCGGCGGGGTCCTCGCCGGGAACGGGACGGCCGAAATACAGGTCGAACCATTCCCGGATGGCCGCATGCATGGCCGGTCCGGTGACATCCGCCCGGCCAAAGGCCTGTTCCAGAAAACTTTTCAATCCATCCTCCTTGTTGTGGCTTTCAGCTGCCCCGCCGCCGCCAGACGGTTTCCACCGCATACCGCACCGCGTCGATGTGGTGGTTGTTCACATCGGGGTAGCCGGGCAGCACCTCGCCGGTGCGGGGGTCCCGGGCGTACTCGTAGGCCGAAAACTCGGCGGCGGTGTGGGGGCAGCGGGTGGGGTCGATGACGATGGCCGCCAGACTTTGCAGCCATTTCATGCTCTGTTCCACACTGCCGGGGCCTTTGCGGGCTGCCCGGCAGGGCAGACCGTAGGCCCGGTAGTCGGCGCAGCTTTTGGGTTCGGCGGAATCGGCGGTGAGCCAGCCGCCCTCGTCCCCGCCCACGCCCCGGTCCAGCAGCAGCTTGGCGGTGTCCCGGTTGGGGGTGCGGTGACGGGTGAGCTCATCAAAGATGTACAGCACCCGCCGGGCCGGGTCGTAGGCCACGGCGTTGTAGGCCCAGGGGTCTGGGTACCAGCCCCAGTCCACCCCGTGGTACAGCCGGTCGAATCCGGCAATCTGCTCTTCCGGGATTTCTTCCAGCCGCAGGTTGTCGAACACGGCCGCCCCGCTGCCCACCACCTCGCCCAGATACTCGTGGCGGTAGGCCACCGGGTTGGTCTGTTTCAGGTGTTCGGCATCCGCCAGGAACCGGGGTCCCAGCCAGTGAGGCGGCAGGTCCTTGTAGGTGGCGTGGAGCACCCGGCGTCCCGGGCGCTGTTCCAGCACATACTGGTTGACCCAGCTGCGGCCCATGGCGGGCGGGTTGAAGCTCTTGATGGCCAGGGTGAAGTCCCCGCCTCGGAAGACGCTCTGCTCCACGCTGCGCACCTCCTCGGGACCGTCGAACTGGTCCAGCTCCTCGAACCAGGCCAGACCGATGTACCCGAAGGGGGCCCGCACGCTCTTGAGCTTGCCCGCGTCGTCCAGCCCGAAGAAGAGAATCTTCTGCCCGGTGGGCAGGTAGGTGCACTCCATGGGGCTGACGGTACACCGGAACCGCCGTCCCAGTCCCAGGGCCGCGATGGCCCAGCAGATCTGGGTGTAGACGCTGCTGCGCATGGTGCCGCCCACCTTGCGCAGCACCACGGCGTGGCAGTCAGGGTGGCGCAGCAGCTGCAGGATCAGTTCCAGCGAGGCATAACTGGACTTGCCGCTGCCGCGTCCGCCTTTCAGCACCAGTTCCTGCACCTCGCCCCGGCGCACCGCACAGTGCACGCCCCAGAACACCGGCGCAATCACATCTTTCAGTCGTACACGGATGTGTTGTTCCTCCTTTCCCGTTTGGGGGTCAGTCCCCGTCCAGAATCACCACCCCCTCGTCGCTGCCGGCACCCTCGCCCATGCCCAGGTAGCGATAAATCATCTCCAGCGCCCGCAGCTTGTCCGCCGCCTTCACCGGCAGGTCGCCGCTGCGCAGATCGGCAAAGGCGATGAGCGCCAGTTCCCCCAGCACCTGCTCGGGCGTGATCTCGTCCTGCATCGTCCATCCCCCTTTCCGCACCACAAGACTACCACGCCCCGCCCCGAAACTTCAACAAAACGTTACCGTATTCTGTAAGAACAGATTCCGAAAAAACCCCGAAATCCTCTGAAAATCCGCCTTCCACCGGGTATTTTTCCTTTCGGATTTCTCACAGGTCCGGGGTTCCCCGCTTCAGCCGCGCCTTCTTTGCGGTTTCCGTTCCGGTTTCCTGTACTTCCACTGCAAGCAAACGCACCCCCTCGGTCTGCAATTGCTCCACCCGCCGGGGTACCACGCCCATCTCGTCGGCAGCCTCGGCCACCGTCTGCCCCTGCAAAAACCGGCGGCAGAGTACCTCCCGCTGGCGTTCGTCCTCCAGCCGGCTGATGGCCTTGACCACCCGGCGACGCAGCAGCACGCACCGGGCCCCCTGTACTTCCATCTCCTGCCGGGCCTGGGCCAGGTCCCGGGCCAGCCAGTCCGGCATGGGGGCATCCTCCCGCCCGTCCCGGGCGCGGCAGAGTTCCCACCCCTGGGCCCGCAGGGCGTCCAGCTCGGTGCACAGCATCCGCAGACGGCTCTGCTCCCGGCGATACTGCTCCAGCCACTTGATCTTTTCCCGATTGTTCATAGCTCCTCCTTGTATTGTCCGGTTCGTTGTTACTGTTTTCTGTAAAAGAAGTATATTCCAACAACCATAGGTTGTCAAGTGGCAATTTACCAAAATTTGCAGCGGTTTCTTGTTCACCCACAAAAAATCCCCGGCGCCAAAGGCGTCGGGGATTGGGAATCTTCAGCAAAGGGGGGCCAGCAGGCGCAGGGCGGCGGAAAGCAGGGTGCCGAACCAGCTGGTGCGGCATTCGCTCAGGTCTACCAGATGGCTTTTCTCCTCAATGTCCAGCATGTCGGCCCGCAAATCTTCCAGGGCTTTGCAGCCGTACAGCACCACACTGCACTCAAAATGCAGGTACAGGCTGCGGTAGTCCAGGTTGATGGACCCCACGGCCCCCATGCGGCCGTCGCACAGCCAGTTCTTGGCGTGCAGGAAGCCGGGTGTGTAGGTGAACACCTTGACCCCGGCCCGGATAAGCACCGGAAAGTAGCTGCGGGTGAGCTGGTAGATGCTCTTCTTGTCCGGGATAGCGGGGGTGTACACCCGCACATCCACCCCGCGCTTGGCGGCCAGGCACAGGGCGGTGAGCATGTCGTTGTCCAGGATCAGGTAGGGGGTGGTGATGAACAGTTCCCGCTGGGCCTGGTTGATCATCTCCAGATACACGTTCTTGGCCACACATTCGTCGTCCACCGGTGTGTCGCAGAAGGGCTGCACCAACCCGGTATGCTGCACGCCTTTGGGCGGTTCCGGCCGGGGCACCGCCCGTTCGTCGCTCTGGGGACGGTTGGCGGTCCAGAATTCCAGAAACATGGTGGCAAAACTCCAGGCCGCCGGGCCGCACAGCCGCACCCCGGCGTCCCGCCAATGGCCGAAACGGCGGATGCGGTTGATGTACTCGTCCGCCAGGTTGATGCCGCCGGTGAAGGCCACCTTGCCGTCCACCACCAGAATCTTGCGGTGGTCCCGGTTGTTCATGACCAGGTTGAGCATGGGCACAAAGGGGTTGAAGGGCAGTGCCCGGATGCCCTCGGCTTCCAGCTTGCGCCAGTATCCCACCGGCAGGCGGGTCACACTGCCGGCGTCGTCGTAAATCACCCGCACGTCCACCCCCTGGGCAGCCTTGCGTTTGAGCACGTCGTGCACGGCGTCCCACATCTTGCCCTGGGCAATGATGAAGAACTCCACAAATATGTACTGTTCGGCGCTTTCCATGGCGGCCAGCATATCGGGGAAGATGGCCTCGCCGGAAGGATAGTAGGTCACGTCGGTGTCCCCGTACAGGGGAAACCCGCCTTGGGTGCGCAGATAGTCGGCGGTGCGGGCCGCCCGGGGATCCACCGCCTCCAGGGCCTCATAGGGGCCGGGGGCATCGGTGCGCAAAGGACGGATGCGCTCGCCGGCCTTTTCCAGCTTGCGGCGCAGGCGGTAGGCGGGGCGGTGATCGCCCCACATCAGGTACAAGAGCCCGCCCTGCACCGGCATGAGCATGAACAGCGCCATCCAGCTGATTTTGAATTCCGGCACGGTGGAATCCCGCCGGATTAGGGCGGCGCACATGATGATGCTGATAATCAGGCACAGGATGTTGATCCAGCTGGCGTAGGCGGTGAGCTCGTTGAAGAGCACAAACATCCAGATGGCCTGCAGCAACAGCAGCAGCATGGTGACCACCAGACGGCTGAAGACAAATTGCAGCAGATTCTTGATTTTTTTTCTGACTTCCTCCATAGGATTCCTTTCCGTGGGACGGTGCCCACAGGCCCGAAGTGCGGTATCCATACCGTATCACGGCGTTGCCGAAAATGCAACCGCCAATACAAAAAGCCGCCCGCGGGCGGCTGCAAAAGAGTCTTATTGTTCGCCCCGGCGCATGGCTTCCTCGTACTCGGTGCACACCTCGTCCACCGGGCCGTCGCCCCGCTTGACACCGTGGTCCAGCCAGATAGCCCGGCTGCACAGCTTGCGCACCTGCTCCGAACTGTGGCTGACGAAGAGCAGGGTGGTGCCGTTGGCCAGCATACGATTCAGGCGGTCCAGGCACTTCAGCTGGAACATGAAGTCGCCCACGGCCAGCACCTCGTCCACCACCAGCAGGTCGGCGGTGACTTCGGTGGCGATGGCAAAGCCCAGGCGGGTCACCATGCCGGAGGAGAAGTTTTTCACCGGCACGTCGATGAAGTCCCGCAGCTCGGAGAACTCCACAATGTTTTCAAAATGCTGGTCCATGTATTCCCGGTCGTGGCCCAGCACCGCGCCGTTGAGGTAGATGTTTTCCCGGGCGGTCAGGTCCATGTCGAAACCGGCGCCCAGCTCGATCATGGGGGCGATGCTGCCGCTGACGGTGCATCCGCCCTGGGAGGGGTACATGACGCCGGCCACCACCTTGAGCATGGTGCTCTTGCCGGAGCCGTTGCGGCCGATAAGGGCCACAGCCTCGCCCTTGCGCACCTGGAAGGACACATCCTTCAGGGCGTAGAACTCGTTGAAGGTCAGCTTGCCCTGCAGGCGCTTGACCAGGGTTTCTTTCAGGGTCTCGGTCTTTTCGGTGGCCAGGTTGAACCGCATGGAAACATGGTTCACGTCCACGATAACCGGTTGTTCGTTCACGCTCATGTCGGCCTCCTTACACATACAGGATGAAGTTGCGCTGCAGCTTGCGGAACACCCACAGGCCAAGGCAGAGCATGACCAGGCTGGAGAAGATGCAGGCGATCCAGGTATTGGGGCCCGGGATGTTGCCGTGCATGACCAGGTTGCGGAAGAAGTTGATATAGTGGTACATGGGGTTGAACTTCATCAGCGTCTGGGCAAAATCGGGCAGCTGTTCAATGGGGTAGAAGATGGGGGTGGCATACATCCAGCCCAGGGTGATGACGCTGAACAGGTGCTGGATATCCCGGAAATAGACGGTCAGGGCCGCCAGGGTCAGGGCGATGCCGCAGCAGAAGAGCAGCAGGAACAGCAGCGGAATCCAGAACAGCAGGATGGTCCAGTAGATGGGCGAGCGGGTGAGCAGCATGACCAGCACGACGGCGGCCAGGCTGAAGCTCATGGTCACAAAGCTGGACACCACCCGGCTCAGGGGGAAGATATACTTGGGGATGTAGACCTTCTTGATCAGCGGCGCGTTGTAGATGATGGAGGTCAGACCCATGTTGGCGCTTTCGTTGAAGAAGGTGAACAGGGTGTTGCCGCAGATCAGGTACAGGGGGTAGTTGGGGATGTCGGTGCGGAACATGTAGGAAAAGATGATGGTCTGCACAATCATCATCAGCAAGGGGTTGAGCACGCTCCACACATAGCCCAGAAAGCTGCGGCGGTACTTGACCTTCAGGTCACGGCCCACCAGTTCCCGTACCAGGGGCATATACTGCACAAAGTGAGTCATCATCACCTTGTACTGGCTGTTTTTCGGCTGTTTGGCTGCGTTGTCCACGCTATCACTCCTTTGTGTTTCGGCGGTTTTCACTGGGCGCCGCCCTTGTGCATGGCGGCAATTTCCGCCTCAAAGGCGTCGAAATCCCGGATATATTCGCTCTCGTCATAGTGCTCGCTGGCCAGGCACAGCAGCACCGCGTCGGGGCTGAAATCATACATTTCCTTCCATGCCATGGTGGGAATGTACACCCCGGTGCGGGGGCGGTTCAGGCAAAAGACCGCCTCGTTGCCCAGGCCGTCCATCACCTTGACCTTGCTCTGCCCCGCCACATTGATGAGCACAAACTGGCTTTTGCGGTTGGCGTGCTGGCCGCGCACCATGTCGGTATCCGACCCGTAGATGTAGAACACCCGCTGGATGGCAAAGGGAACGTCCCGTTCCCCTTCCACCACCACCAGATTGCCCCGCTCGTCCCCGTGCTCGGCAAACTCGATGAAATACGCGCTGTCATTTTTATTCATAATATTACTCCTCGTAATCAACGAAAGGCATTGATGGCGTCGATCACGTAGCTTTGCTCCTCCTCGGTCATGCCGTTGTACATGGGCAGGCTGAGCACCTCGGCGGCGTAGCGTTCCGCCACCGGGAAATCCCCCGCCTTGTGGCCCAGATAGGCGTAAGCCTGGCTCAGATGGGGCGGGATGGGATAGTGGATGATGGTACCGATGCCCTTCTCCTTCAGGTAGTCGGCCATACGGTCCCGGCATCCGGGCAGATGCACCACATACTGGTGCCAGCTGCTGTCCGCCCCGGGGCGAATTTTGGGCTTTTGCAGGCAGGGATTGGTCAGTTCGGCGTCGTAGCGGTCGGCCAGACGGCAGCGCTCGGCGTTGAACTCTTCCAGATGGGTCAGCTTGACCCGCAGTAGCCCGGCCTGAATCTCATCCAGGCGGCTGTTGGCGCCCACCACCTCGTTCTGGTAGCGCACACGGCTGCCATAGTTGCGGAACACCCGGCAGCGGTCGGCCAGGTCGGGGTCGTTGGTGGTCAGGCATCCGGCGTCGCCGAAGGCCCCGCACCCCTTGGTGGGGTAAAAGCTGAAGCACCCCGCGTCCCCGAAACTGCCCACCACCTGGCCGTGCCAGTGGTTGCCGTGGCTCTGGGCGCAGTCCTCCACCACCTTCAGGTCATACTTGCGGGCGATGGCGCCGATGGCGTCCATATCGCAGCTCTGGCCGTACAGATGCACCGCCAGGATGGCCTTGGTGCGGGGGGTGACGGCGGCCTCGATGCGGGCCGCGTCGATGTTGTCGTATTCGTCCGGTTCCACAAAGACCGGGGTGGCGCCGTTGATGGTGATGCCCATGACGCAGGCGATGTAGGCATTGGCCGAGACGATGACCTCGTCCCCGGGGCCGATGCCCAGCAGCCGGAAGGCGATCCACAGCGAATCCAGACCGCTGGCCAGGCCCACACAGTACTTGGTGCCCACCATGGCGGCCCATTCCTTCTCAAAGGCTTCCACTTCTTTGCCCAGAATATACCAGCCGCCCCGCAGCACTTCCAGTGCTTTGGCCTCGTATTCCGGCGCGTGCAGATCATACTGCCGCTTCAGATCATTTGCCAGGATGCGCAATCGCGCACCTCCTTCCCCGGTTGCCCGTCAAAAAACATGACTTCTGTTTATTATAGCATATTCCGCCCCAAATTCAAAGCGGTTCCTGCTCTCCGGCAGCAAAGGTTTTGCCCATGGCCCGGTACATTTCGCAGGCTTTGCGCAAAAACGCCTCGGTCACGCAGAAGTATTCCGCCGCTTCGGCGGGGGTATCCCCCGCCCGCAGCCGGGCGGCCAGCTCCCGGTAAGGCAGGTATTTCAGCACCGCGGCCTTGTCGGCCCGGTGTTCGGCCTGGGCCTTGAGCTGGTAAGGGCTGTAGGCCGTGTAAAATGCGCCGGAGGCAAAATGGCCGTCCTCATGGATCAGGGCGGTGCGCAGTTCGGCCTGGGTGTCAAAGCGGCGGGTGTCCACCCCCACCAGACGCCCGTCGGCCAGGGCCAGGCAGCGGTTGGCCCGCAGCGAGCAATCCAGCACACAGATATCCTCCCGTTCCAGTTCGGCCACGGTGCTTTCCAGGTCGTATGACATGGCGTTCCTTTCTCCGGGACAAAGGGTCAGCGCCGCCCCCGGTTGATCTCCGCCCGCAGGCGGATCAGGGTGGCGATGTCGGCCTTGTCGTCCTCGGTCAAATATCGCTTGCAGTTCTCATAGGCCGCAATGGGTTCGTCCAAAAGCGCGGGGTCGTCCCCCGGGGCGGGCAAGGTGGGGTCGG
>NZ_JACJJP010000027.1 GCF_016900095.1 Gemmiger formicilis | reverse complement strand
GCTCCGGCGTGGGGGTGGGTTCGGGGGTGCTTTCCGGCGTGGCCGCAGGGGTGGGAGCCGGCGTGGCGGTGGGCAGCACCGGGCTGGCCGACAGATCAACGCCGCCCAGCCCCGCCGCCATGGCGCCGATGCCCAGACTGGCGCACAGCAGCACCGCCGTGCCGCCGGCGATCAGCTTGTACAGGGGCAGGCGCGCCACCGTACTGCCGGAAAAATACTTCATAGGGTTCTTTTTTGCCATGTTGATTCCTCTTCATCTTCTCTATATCCATGCAGACCGGCTGCATTGTAGCAAAATACAGTTTTAATCATACACGAAAACAGGCGCGCAATGCAAGTGTTTCCCGAAAAAAGATGTAAAAATTTTGTCGTAATGGCGTCACTATTTTCGTCTCTTTTCCACATTTTGGGGATTTTTGGCGTTTGTGCGGGCTTTTTGTGCCATGGGTTGTATCCGGTCCGGTTGCCTTTGTGCGGGCCCCCGTGCTACAATAAAAACAAATCATCGCAGGATATTTTGTGAAGAGCGGGAGGGAGCGGCATGCGGCCCGATGTGGCGGATTTTTACGGCGGGATCAGCTTTGATGCCTATGGGCTGCTGGGCGCTCACCCGGCCGGTCAGGGCTGGCGGTTCACCGTGTGGGCGCCCCACGCCCGCCGGGTTCAGGTGGTGGGCGACTGGAACGGCTGGAATCTGTGGAATGCCACCGAGCTGGCCGCCTGTGAGGACGGACTCTGGCGCGGGCAGGTTCCCGCAGCCGCCGAAGGCCAGCTGTACAAGTACAACATTCTGGGACCGGACGGCGTATGGCACCTCAAGCCGGACCCCTTCGCTTTTGCCTATGAAGAGCTGCCCGGCACCGCCGGACGGCTTCTTTGTCCACGGTACGGGTTTGCCGACGGGGACTGGATGGCACGGCGGGGGTATCTGTCCCTGGCGCCCCTGAACATCTATGAACTGCATGCCGCCAGCTGGCGCCGCCACTGGGACGGGCGGTATTACTCCGGCGGAGAACTGGCCGATGTGCTGATCCCCTATCTGCAGGCCCATCACTTTACCTGTGTGGAACTGATGCCCCTGGCCGAATACCCCTTTGACGGCAGCTGGGGATACCAGGGTTGCGGCTACTTTGCTCCCACCGCCCGGTTGGGCGGTTTTGCGGGGGTGGCGGAACTGATCGACCGGCTGCACCAGGCGGACATTGCGGTGCTGATGGACTTCGTGCCGGTACATTTTGCCCCCGATCCCGACCGGATGGCCCAATGGGACGGTGCCCCCCTGTATGAAGCGGGGCCCAGTGACTGGGGCAGTCTGCGGTTTGACCTGGGCAGCGGACCGGTACGCAGCTTTCTTTTGAGTGCTGCGGCCTTCTGGCTGTACGAACTGCACTGCGACGGGCTGCGGGTGGACGCGGTGGGCCATGCCCTCTACCGCCCCCAGGACGCTGGAGAAGCCCTGGCGGCGGCAGAATTTTTCAAGACCCTGACCGCCGGGCTGCACGCCCGGTTCGGGCCGGTGTTTCTGGCCGCCGAGGATACCGCCGGAGCCCTGAATGCCGCTGTGCCCACCCACCGCGGCGGGCTGGGATTTGATGCGGTGTGGGACAGTGCCTGGGCCCGGGATGTACTGACCTTTTTTGCCGCCCCCGCCGGGCGGATCCGCCATTTTGCCGCCCTGCTGCGGGACCCGGCCGCCACCGCCGTCAACGCCCTGAGCCACGACGACAACACCTGGGGCACCGGTTCGGTGTGGTGGCAGATGCCCGGCAGCGAGGAAGAAAAGTTCCGGCAGATGCAGGTGGCGTATCTGCTGCAGTTCACCCGGCCGGGCCGCCCCCTGACCTTTATGGGAGGCGAGTTCGGCCAGCCCCTGGCCTTTGATCCTTACAAGGAGATGGACTGGGCCTGTCTGGGGCATCCCTTGCATCAGGCCATGGACAGCTACACCGCGGCCCTGGGGGAACTGTTCTGCGCCCACCCGGCCCTGCACCGGGGCGGGTTCGGCTGGGCATTGCAGGACCGGGACCGCCTGGCCCTGGGCTACCGTCGGCAAGCCGACGAAGAAACCCTGCTGTGCGTATTCAATCTGGGGGACTGCCCGCTGGACGCCGCCGTAGACCGCGGCGGGGCCTGCCGCGGAACGCTGTTGTTTGCGGCGGGACCGGTGCCGGAGGGTGACCTGCCGGTGCGGGGCGGCGCGTTTGCGCTGTATCTGCCCCCCATGAGCGGGGCTGTATTCGCCTTGTCTTGACAATTTTGCCAAAATGTGTATACTGTTTTTGGACATAGAAACAGGGGCGCCGCAAGGCTGAGATCCGCAAGGAGTACCCTTTAACCTGATCCGGGTAATGCCGGCGTAGGGAGTGGACGGGATAATTTCCCATCATACGGAAGCTCGCGCGCCCGCATGCAGGTTTTTCCTGCCGGGCGCGCTTCTTGTTTTTATGGACTACTATCGTTTTGAGGAGTGTTTTCCCCATGTCCAAAACTGCATCCAAGACCCGCATCCTGGTCGAGTGCGCCCTGATGATCGCTCTCGGCACAGTGCTGGCCAACATCAAGATTTTTGAGTTGGCCAACGGCGGCTCCATCACCCTGTTCAGCATGGTGCCGTTTATCCTGGTTTCCTTCCGTCACGGCGCCAAGTGGGGCCTGTTCACCGGCTTTGTCAACAGCCTGCTGCAGATGCTGCTGGGCTTTTACGCCCCGCCGGCTCCCGGCCTGCTGCCCCTGTTCGGCATGATCATGCTGGACTATGTACTGGCCTTCACCCTGCTGGGCCTGGCCTGCGTCTTTGCCAAGCCCTTCCGCAACCGTCTGGTGGGTGTGGCCGTGGGCTCCGCCGTCGTCTGCATCATCCGTTTCCTGTGCAGCTTCTTCTCCGGCGTGCTGATCTGGGGCAACCTGTCCGACGGTCTGCCAGCCTGGACCTACAGCCTGGGCTACAACGCCAGCTATATGCTGCCCGAAACCATCCTGACCGTGGTGGCCGTGGTTTTGCTGTACAAGGCCGCCCCCAAACTGTTTGCTGCGGATTGAGTTTCCTATTTATAATAGAAGGTTTCCTGTAATAGAAGGTTTCCTGTCGCCGATGCGCCCCGCCGCGCACCGGCGTTTTTGTTTGGCCGCATCTTGCGGGCAGACTCCATGGATGTTACCATAAAAATACCAACCGAAAGGAGCCGTCCTGATGTCGTACACCCAACAAGAGATTCTCACCCGTTTACAAACCATGGCGGAGCCGGAGTATGCCCGGTTTTCCGCCACACTCATCCCGGACCCGCCGCCGATTCTGGGGGTGCGGCTGCCCCGGCTGCGCGCTCTGGCCAAGGAACTGGCCAAAGTTCTGCCCGCCGCCCCGGAGCTGTGGGACGCCCTGCAGGGCCCCTATCTGGAGCAGGCCATGCTCCACGGCATGCTCATCGGCGCAGCCCGGCTGAGCGAGGAGGAGCGCCGCACCCGGCTGGAAGAATTTCTTCCCCGGGTGACCAACTGGAGCGTCTGCGACTCGGCGGCGGCTTCCTGCAAGTGGATGGCCAAAAATCCCGGTTTCTGGCTGCCCTGGCTGCAAGCCCTGGCCCGCCGGCCGGAGGAATTTGCTGCCCGGTTCGGTCTGGTCTGCCTGCTGGACCACTTTACCGCCACACCGGAAGGCCGTCGCCTGACCCTGGACGCCTGCAGCGCCGCCTCCTGCCCCGCCCTGTACACCAGGCTGGCCGTGGCCTGGACGGTGAGCATTGCGGCGGTAAAAGAACCGGAACTGGGGCTTGCCTACCTGCAAGAGGATTCTCTGGACGACTTCACCCACAACAAGGCCATCCGGAAAATCTGCGAAAGCCTGCGCAGTACCCCTGACTACCGTACCAGAGTCAAAGCCCTGCTGCGGCGGCCGGATGGGAGGGAAAAACGTCGTTAAACTTCTGATATTCAAAACCCTCCAACTAGCAAAATAACCAAATTCGTGGTTTTTTCGCTTCATTTTTTATCGGCGCCCCTGGAAATTGCCCGATGAAAAAGTTGATTTTCTTATGAAAAAGGTTGAAAAAAAGTTTCAAACTTTCCCTTTAAGTGCAATTTGTTCCTGGGTGCCGGGAAATTTTATTTCGGCAAAAAATCGTTTTTTCGTCATTCTGCCAATTTCACGGCAAACATCTTTCATTTTTGTGACAATTATGTTAATATATATTTAACAAGTTGTTCAGTGTGCAGGAACCAGTGCATACGGGACAGCGTGGAAATGCTTCCATGATTTTAGGAGGAATGCTTTTATGATGAAATTCTTGCAGAAGCTCGGCAAGGCGCTTATGCTGCCCGTTGCCGCGCTGCCCGTCTGCGGTATCCTGATGGGCCTGGGCTACGCGTTGGCTCCGGCTGCCATGGGTGCTGCCGGCGAAACCACCGGTTTGGCTTACACCGTCGGTTTCATCCTGATCAAAGCCGGCGGCGCTTTGATCGACAACATGGCCTGGCTGTTCGCCGTCGGCGCTGCCGTTGGCCTGTCCGACGACCATGACGGCACCGCTGCTCTGGCCGGCCTGGTCAGCTACCTGATGATGACCCAGCTGCTGAGCGTGGCCGTCGTCAGCGCTCTGCCCTTCATGAACCTGACCGAAGGCACCTCTACCTACATTGCCTTCCAGAAAACCGCCGGCAATGCCTTCATCGGCATCCTGGCCGCGATCATCGGCGCCACCTGCTACAACAAGTTCAAGAGCACCCAGCTGCCTGACTGGCTGGCCTTCTTCAGCGGCAAGCGCTGCGTGGCCATCGTCACCGGCCTGGTCTCCATCGTGGTTTCCGTCATCCTGCTGTTCCTGTGGCCGTTGATCTTCAACGCTCTGGTCTGGGTTGGCGACGCCATCGTTGGTCTGGGCGGCTTCGGTGCCGGTCTGTACGCCTTCTTCAACCGTCTGCTGATCCCCACCGGCCTGCATCACGCTCTGAACAACGTGTTCTGGTTTGACACCATCGGCCTGGGCGACCTGACCCATTACTGGGCCGGCGAGACCTCTCAGGATGTCACCTGGAGCCTCGGCATGTATATGTCCGGCTTCTTCCCCTGCATGATGTTCGGTATCCCCGGTGCTGCTCTGGCCATGGTCCACACCGCCAAGAACAAGAAGGCCGCCATCGGCCTGGTCACCTCCGCCGCTATCTGCGCTTTCGTCTGCGGCGTTACCGAGCCCTTCGAATTCGGCTTCATGTTCCTGTGCTTCCCCCTGTACGTGGTGTACGCCCTGCTGTACGGCATCTTCACCGTCATCACCTACTACGTTGGGTTCCGTGCCGGCTTCATGTTCTCTGCCGGTGCCACTGACCTGGTCTTCTCCGCTTCTCTGCCGGCCCATGCCAACACTTGGATGATCATTCCTCTGGGCATTGCCGCTTTCATCGTCTTCTACGTTGTGTTCCGCTTCGCCATCACCAAGTTCAACCTGGTTACCCCGGGCCGTGAAGATGAGGATGCCGAAGCTGCCGAATCCAACATCCAGCTGGCGAACAATGACTTCACCGCCATCGCTTCCGGCGTTCTGGCCGCTATCGGCGGCAAGGGCAACGTGGCCAACGTTGACTATTGCGCCACCCGCCTGCGCTTCGAAGTGAAGGACAGCACCGCTGTTGATGAGAAGGCCGTCAAGGCTGCCGGCGCCGCCGGTGTCATCCGTCCCAGCAAGACTGCTTGCCAGGTCGTCATCGGTCCGAAGGTGCAGTTCGTGTACGATGAGCTGAAGAAGATGCTGTAAGGCACTTCTTTCGCAGCCGTTTCCGGGGCGGAGCCGCTGGTTCTCTCCGCTGCATGTACCGCCACGGGCGGGCGTTCTGCCCGCCCGTGGCCTTTTTTGTGCCTGCTTGCCCGGTATTTTTTCTTCGTTTTCCTTGGTGGCCCGCCGCTGTGTTTTCCCGCCCGGTTTACGAAGAAAAGATTGCGCCTGTTAGCCCATTTTTTCACTTTTTCGCACAAAATGCTCGTTTTTTCAGATTGCTTTTTCCGGGCGGAATTGCTATACTAAAGGCAGTTGAAACATTCACCACGATCCCACATTTCCGGAGGTTCATTGACTATGAAAATCATTCGTGCAAAAGACTACAAGGATATGTCCCGCAAGGCCGCCAACATCATTTCGGCCCAGGTCATCATGAAGCCCAACTGTGTGCTGGGTCTGGCCACCGGCGGTACCCCCGTAGGCACTTACAAGCAGCTGATCGACTGGTACAACAAGGGTGACCTGGATTTCTCCGAAGTGACCACCGTCAACCTGGACGAATACCGCGGCCTGCCCCGGGAGAACCCCCAAAGCTACTGGTACTTCATGCATGACAACCTGTTCAACCATGTGAACATCAACCATGACCGTATCAACCTGCCCGACGGCACCAACCTGGACGCCGAGGCCGAGTGCAAGCGCTATGACGAAGTGATCCGCAGCGTGGGCGGCATCGACCTGCAGCTGCTGGGCATCGGCCATGACGGCCACATTGGCTTCAACGAGCCCGGTGCCGCCTTTGAGCTGGGCACCCACTGCGTGGACCTGACCCAGGAAACCATCGAGGCCAACAAGCGCTTCTTCGACAGCATCGACGACGTGCCCCGCCAGGCCTACACCATGGGCATCAAGACCATTATGCAGGCCCGCAAGGTGCTGCTGGTGGCCAGCGGCAAGGACAAAGCTGCCATTGTGAAGAAGGCTTTCTTCGGCCCGGTCACCCCCGAAGTGCCCGCCTCCATCCTGCAGATGCATCCCGACTTCATCCTGGTCGGCGATGAGGAAGCACTGAGCGAGATCTGATTATCCCACCACCACTCCCCTGCCCCGCCGGGGCGGGGGTTTTATCAAATAAGTGAGGAACATACTATGATTATCCGCAACGCCAAGGTTTATACCCCGCAGCACACCTTTGCCGTACAGGATCTGGTCATCCGCAACGGCCGGATCGTGCCCCAGGCCAAGGCCGAACCCGGGGAACAGGTCATTGACGCCGACGGGCTGTACGCCCTGCCCGGCCTGGTGGACATCCACTTCCACGGTGCCGTGGGCCATGATTTCTGCGACGCAGATCCCGAAGGTCTGCAGGCCATCGCCGATTTCGAGGCCAGCAAAGGTGTGCTGGCCATCTGCCCGGCTACCATGACCTTCAGTGAGGAGATTCTGAACGGCATCATGGACGTGGCCGCCGCCCACAAGAACGAGCGGGGTGCCGACCTGGTGGGCATCAACATGGAAGGCCCCTACATCAGCCCCAAGAAGGTGGGTGCCCAGAATCCCAAGTACGTCATGGCTGCCGACGCCGGCATGTTCCGCCGCCTGAACGAGCGTTCCGGCGGTCTGATCAAGCTGGTGGACGTGGCTCCCGAAGAGCCGGGCAACCTGGACTTCATCAAGGAGTGCAGCAAGGAAGTGTGCATCTCCATCGCCCACACCTGCACCGACTATGACACCGCCAAGGCTGCCTTTGCCGCCGGCGCCAACCACATGACCCACCTGTACAACGCCATGCCCGGCATCAACCACCGGGAACCCGGCCCCATCATCGCTGCCCTGGAAGACGGCGCCATGGTGGAGCTGATCACCGACGGTGTGCACATTCACCCCGCGGTGGTACGGTTTACCTTCAATACCTTCGGGGATGATCACGTGGTGCTGATTGCCGACAGCATGATGGCCTGCGGTCTGCCGGACGGCGCCTACAGCCTGGGCGGCCAGGCCGTGACGGTGCGCGGGCCCCGCGCCACCCTGACCGAGCACCCCGACACCATTGCGGGCAGCGCCACCTGCCTGTACGACTGCATGCGCCACGCGGTGCGGGAGATGGGCGTGCCTCTGGAAAGCGCCGTGCGCGCCGCTTCCGAGAACCCGGCCCGCTGCATCGGCATCGAGGAGGACTACGGCAGCCTGGCGGAAGGGCGCATCGGCAACGTGATTCTGGCCGACGCCGACCTGAACATCCGCACTGTCATCCGCCACGGCGAGGTCCTGCAGGACTGAGTTCCGAGTTTGGCAAAATTTTCCGACCAAAATACGGCTTTTTTGTGGGTTTCGCCGTGTGAGCCCCTTGCGAAACCGGAAAAAATCGTATATAATGGAAGGCAGAAATTCCTAAAAGAGGATTGACAAAGGGGGTTGTTGCCATGGCGATTTCGGAACCGACTGCTGTCTTTTCCATCCACGACGATAAAGACCAGGAGATCAAGCAGGTTATGATGCTGGTATACAGCGCGCTGGAAGAAAAGGGCTATAACCCCGTCAACCAGCTTGTGGGCTACATCCTTTCGGAGGACCCCACCTACATCACCACCTACAAGAATGCCCGTGCCCTGATCCGTCGCATTGACCGCGACGATCTGCTGCAGGCGCTGGTGCGTGACTATGTGAAGCGCGGCTGATCCTGAACTGACATGCAAAAACCGGACCGGGAAATTCCCGGTCCGGTTTTGTTTTGGTTTGTTCCGGTCAGCGGCGGCGTTTGCCCATCCTCTTGCCTTCCTCGTTGATGGCCATGAGCATGGCGGCCACCCAGACAAAGGCGTAAACCGCCACCGTGATCATGGTGATGATGACCACGACCTTGAAGTAGGTGGAGCTGAAAAATTCGCCCACCCGGGACATGGTGTACAGCACCTGGTTGCGGGATACATTGCTGCCGGCAATCAGGTCCACCGTGCCCACTTCCTCCCCCTGGATGGAAACGGTCACGCTGCCCACCACATCCCCCTGGGTGATGGGGGCAGGCAGGCTGTCCGGCAGGTGGAAGGTCTGCTGGGTCAGGGAGGCGCCGCCGTCGCTGGGCAGCAGGGTGAGCATATCATCCACCGGGTAAAGCATGACGGTGTCTGCCTCGGTGGAATAACGCACCGGCAGTTCCGAGATGGGCTGGGTGGTATCCAGGGCGGCGGATACCGAGAAGGTGGCAAAGGCCCAGTCCATGAGCTGTGCCGTTTCGTACAGAGCCGGTCTGTTATCCACAGACAGCGAACTGTGGAGCACCACGCAGATGTAGCTGATGCCGTCCTTGGTGTGCCAGCTGGCAAAGTTCTGCCAGTCGGACAGGCTGCCGGTCTTGCCGCCCTGGGTGTATTCCCGGTAATAGTTGGTACCGGAAACCAGCATCTTATCGGTGGTCAGGATGTTGTAGGGCGCATCGTGGGCGGTGGAAGCAGGCATCTGGTAGGTGCTGGTCCCCGCCACCTCCACAAAGGCGTCGTAGCTCATGGCCGCCCGCAGCAGCAGGTAGGCATCCCGGGCGGTGGTCACGTTGCCGGGATCCAGGCCGCAAGGGTCGGTGAAGGTGGTGCCGGTGCAGCCGATGGCCTTGGCCTCGTCGTTCATCATGGCCACAAAGTTGTCGATGCTGCCGCCGCTCATGTAGTCGGCCACCATATAGGCCGCCTCGTTGGCGCTGGGCAGAAGCATGGCGTACAGCAGACTGCGCAGGGTGTGGGTCTCCCCCCTTCGAATGTCGGCGGTAGAGGCATCCTTACCATACAGAATATCGTAGATATAGCTGGGAGCAGTCACCGTGACTGTATCCAGCTGATCCTGATACGTCTTGAGCATCAGGATGATGGTCATCAGTTTGGTCAGGCTGGCCGCCTCCATGGAGGTGTCGCTGTTCTTCTCATAGACAACCAGATTGGTGTCCAGATTCACCACATAGGCCGCCGGAGCACTGATCTCGAAGTCGGGGTCATACCCCGACATGGCCGACGCAGGCGCTGCCAGCAGGCAGGCCAGCACCAGCACCGTCAGGCAGGCAGCCAGACATTTTTTCAGGCGATGTAAATCCATATGACGTTCCTTGGTTCACAGGTCATGCGGGCACACCCGCGGATACAGATATAGTATACCAAAAAGTTCGGTCCGGCACAAACCTTGTCCCTCAATTCATGGCGCCGGCGGTGGCGAACAGCCGTTCCACCTCGTCGGAAAGTTCCCGGTGTTCGGGCAGAGCCAGGTTGGGGTCCTTGGTCAGCAGCTCCTTGGCTTCCTGCTGGGCCACCTTCAGGGTACGGGTATCCTGTACCAGGTCTGCCACCCGCAAAGTGGGCAGGCCGTGCTGGGCTTCGCCGAAGAAATCCCCCGGTCCCCGGTGTTCCAGGTCATACCGGGCCACCGCAAAGCCGTCGGAAGTGTGGCAGAGGAAATGCAGCCGCTCCTTCACCGAATCGTTCTCATTGTCCGAAATGAGGATGCAGCAGGAATCCGCTGCACCCCGCCCCACCCGGCCTCGAAGCTGGTGCAGGGCGGAAAGGCCGAAGCGCTCGGCATTCTCGATGACCATGACGGTGGCGTTGGGCACGTCCACGCCCACCTCGATGACGGTGGTGCTGACCAGCACATCCAGCTTGCCCTCCTTGAACTGCTGCATGATCTCGTCCTTTTCCTTGGGTTTCAGCTTGCCGTGGAGCAGGCCGATCCGCCGGTGGGGCAGCAGGGCGCAGGCGGTGTCCTCGTAGTATTGTTTCACCGCTTTCATGCCGGAATCCAGCTCGTTCTCCTCGATGGCCGGGCAGACAATATACACCTGGTGCCCGGCTTCGATCTGCTGGTCCAGATAGCCATACATGTCCCGGCGCTTGCGCCCGGTGATGAACCAGGTCTTGATGGGTTTGCGGCCGGGGGGCAGCTCGTCCAGCACCGAGATATCCAGGTCGCCGTACAGCAGCAGGCCCAGGGTGCGGGGAATGGGGGTGGCGCTCATGACCAGCAGATGGGGGCTGCGGGCTTTGCCCACCAGAACGCCCCGCTGGCGCACGCCGAACCGATGCTGTTCGTCCACAATAGCCAGGCCCAGGTTCTTGAACACTACCTTATCGGTGAGCACCGCGTGGGTGCCCACCACCAGGCCCGCCCGGCCGTCCTCAATGGCCGCCAGGGCCACCCGGCGTTCGGCGGCTTTCATACCGCCCACCAGCAGGGTCACGTTGACCCCGAAGGGTTCCAGCCGGTCTGCCAGGGTGGCGGCATGCTGCCGGGCCAGGATTTCGGTGGGGGCCAGCAGGGCGCTTTGCCAGCCGTTCTGGGCCGCGTACCAGATGGCGGCAGCCGCTACCAGGGTCTTGCCGCTGCCCACGTCCCCCTGCAGCAGGCGGTTCATGGGAGTGTTGCGGCAAAGGTCGGCAGTGATCTCCTGGGTGGCCCGGCGCTGGGCACCGGTGGGTTCATAGGGCAGACTGCGCCAGAAAGGTTCCAGGTCCAGCGGCCGCATGGGCGCCCCGGCGGCGCGGCGGCCATGGCTGCGCAGCAAAAAGATGCCCAGCTGCAGGATATACAGCTCCTCAAAGATCAGGCGGCGGCGGGCGGCGGCGGCCTCCTCGGTGCTGTGGGGGGCGTGGATGGCCCGCACAGCCTCGGATTTTGGGGGCATGCGGTAGCGGGTGAGCAGTTCCGGCGGCAGTGGGTCGGGCAGGTCGGCGGCGGCCGGCAAGGCCGCCTCCACACAGCGGGAAATGCGGCCGGAGGGCAGGCCCTCGGTGGCGCCGTACACCGGCAGCAGGGGCGAAAGGGATACCTGGGCCTGGGTCCGCACCAGGGGGTGCAGGATCTCCCGCCGGGTCAGGGTGCCCCCCACCCTGCCTTCAAAGTAGTAGGTCTCCCCTATTTCCAGATTCTGGGCCGCGTAGGAAGCGTTGAACCAGGACAGGTTCAGGGTGCCGCTGTCGTCGGCGGCCAGCACCCGGGTCAGCACCCGGCCGCCCCGGATGCGCCGGTCCGGCTCCTTCTGCAGCACGGTAGCCCGCACGCAGCAGTCCACGTCGTAGGGCGCGGACGCCACGGTGTAGGGCTGGGAATAATCGATGTACCGCCGGGGATAGTGCAGCAGCAGGTCCCGCACGGTGGTGATGCCCAGTTTTTCGAACTTTTTGGCAAAGCTGGGGCCAACCCCCTTGAGATATTGGATGGAACCGTCCAAGGGCGGCATAGGCGGGACCTCCTTTCTGGGAATTTTTTTCGGATTGGGTTTCCGATGCTAAAAAAGGACGAACCTGGCTTTTGGCACAAATTCGTCCTTTTGTGTGTTTGTAAACCGGATTACTCCACCGAGATCATGTAGTAGTACACCGGCTGGCCGCCATTGATATGGCTGACCTCGATGTTGCCGCCGCACTTGGACTGCACCAGTTCGGTGGTGCGCTCGGCATCGGCTTCGTCCACGTCGCAGCCGGAGATCACCGTGATGAACTGGGTATCCTTCTTGCGCATGGAGCGGGCCAGGCGATAGGTCATCTTGGTGATGTCGGAACCGGTGGCCACGATCTTGCCGTTCTCCAGGGCCATGATCTCGCCCTTCTTGATGGGCTTGCCGTCGAACTCGCTGTCCCGGGCGGCGTAGGTTACCAGGCCGGTGGCCACCTTGTCGGCGGCGGCCATCATGTTGACGGCGTTCTCCTCGGGGGCGGCGTCGGGGTCAAAGTTCAGCATGGCGGTCATGCCCTGGGGCACGGTGCGGGTGGGCAGAACCAGAACCTTGCGGTCGGCCAGCTTCTGGGCCTGCTCCGCAGCCATGATGATGTTCTTGTTGTTGGGCAGAACCAGAACGGTCTGGGCCGGCACGCTCTGGATGGCGGCCAGGATGTCCTCGGTGGCGGGGTTCATGGTCTGACCGCCGGACACAACGGCATCCACACCCAGGTCACCGAACACGGCCCGCAGGCCTTCGCCGGCGGCCACGGCCACAAAGCCGTAGGTGCGCTCGGGGTCCACGGCGGCGTAGACGAACTCCTCACCGGCGGCATGGCCTTCGGCCTCCGCCTGCTTCTCCAGGCCCTTGCCCTGCTTCTGGCGGGCCAGGAATTGCTCGTGCATGTTCTCGATCTTGAAGTTGGTCAGATAGCCGTACTTGATGGCCTCGCTGAGCATCATGCCGGGGTCGGCGGTGTGCACATGGCAGTTGGCCACGTCGTCATCCTCGATGACCACCACAGAATCGCCGTTGGATTCCAGGAAAGCCCGGAGCTTGGCCACGCTGGCGTTCTCGTTCTTGTGCAGCAGGAACTGGGTGCAGTAGCCGTTCTTGATGTCCTCCACCTTCATCAGGTCGTCGGTGAAGACGCCCTTGCCGGCGGATTCGCTGTTCAGTTTGGGTTTGGGGGCCACTTCCTCGCTGGCCACCATGCCGCGGCCTTCAAAGACCTGCTGCATGCCGGCAAACACCAGCATGATGCCCTGGCCGCCCGCATCCACCACGCCGGCCTTCTTCAGCACGGGCAGCTGGTTGGGGGTGTCTTCCAGGGCGGCCTGGCCGGCAGCCATGACCTCAGCCCACAGGGCGGGTACTTCGGTGGCGGTGGAGGCCGCAGCGGCCTCGGAAGCCAGGCGGGTGACGGTGAGGATGGTTCCTTCGGTGGGCTTCATGACCGCCTTGTAGGCAGCCTCCACGCCCATCTGCAGCGCCTTGGCCAGGTCGGCGGCCTCGGCGTTGGTCTTGCCCTGCAGCGCCTTGGAGAAGCCGCGGAACAGCAGGCTGGTGATGACGCCGGAGTTGCCCCGGGCGCCGCGCAGCATGGCGGAAGCGGCAGCCTTGCTGGCTTCGGCCACGGTGCAGGTATCGGGCATGGCCTGCAGTTCCTGGGTGGCGGCACCGATGGTCATGCTCATGTTGGTGCCGGTGTCACCGTCCGGAACGGGGAAAACGTTCAGCTCGTCCACACGGACGCGCTGGTTGGCAATGTTGTTGGCGCCGGAAAGGATGGCGTCACGCAGTGTTTTACCGTTGATCATGTATTCTTGCACCTCATTGTCTTACACTCTGTTCTTCTGGCGGGGTTCAGTCCGAGATGATGTCATCCACAAACACATCAATGCGGGCCACCTTGAGCCCGGTGGCGCGTTCCACCTCGTCCTGCACACGGTGGGTGATGCTCTGGGTGATGGACGCGATATTCAGCCCATACCCCACCTTGATATGCAGCGCAATGACGAGTTTGCCGTCCTGCTGGGACACACTGACGCCCTTTTCCGGCAGACTGCCGTTGCGCAGGGTCTGGCGCACGGTGTTGGCTGCCGGGTTTTGTCCCATGGCGGCGATGCCGTAGCACTGCCGGGCCGCCTGTGCCACCAGGCCGGAGAAGTATTCATTGGTAAGCGAGATATGCCCATAGGGATTGACTTTTGTGATCACAAGCCGAACCTCCTTTATTTGCGAGATCAGCGGCAAAGCGCCTTGCGGAGAATGCCGCCGGTGATTTGCGCCGTATAATTATAGTTTATTATACACTATTCAGCGCCATTTGAACAGGGGCATTTTGCAGAAAGCGAAAAGAAAAGCCATGAAAAGATGCCCAAAAACCCCCGGCATTTTTGTCAGCCGGATTTTACATTCCATTCACAAAATTTCCATTCCGGCCGCGTATACTGATTTTAAGGGAAGCGGCGGCTTCCCTTCCCTACCGCTTGGAACCTTACCATTCCTCATAAGGAGACCCCGTTATGAACCTGTTGTTTTTCCTCACACCCAAGCAGGAAGTCCTGTTCGTGTACGAGGATTTTACCCTGCGCCAGACCCTTGAAAAGTGGACCAATCAGCGTTTCGCCACCATCCCGGTACTGCGCCGCAACGGCGAGTATGTGGGCACCATCACCGAAGGTGATATTCTGTGGGGCATCAAGAACCTGCACGGGCTGGACCTGGATGCCAGCGAGGATGTGCCTATTTCCAGCTTTCCCCGCCGGCGGGATTACAAGGCCGTGCCCGTCACCACCGACATGCGTGCGCTTTTGCACGCGGCCATTGACCAGAACTTTGTGCCGGTGGTGGACGATCGCAATGTATTCATCGGCATGGTACGCCGTACCGTCATCCTGCGCCATTTCACCGAGCAGTATGAGCTTGCCGCCGAAAGCAACGGCAAGGTGCCCCCACCCAAGACCCGCCGTGCCGCAGCACAGCGCGCCTGAAATCACTGTAAAACTGCGGGGCGTGCTGTACGGCACGCCTTTTTTGCGGAGTAACAAACGTAATGGAGGATTTACATGGAAAACAAATTTGCTTCCCTCTTCGGGGCAAAAAAGCTGGGCTTCGGCATGATGCGCCTGCCAATGCTCAAGAAAGATGACGGCACCCAGGTGGTGGACACCGATCAGGTGTGCCGTATGGTGGATGAATTTCTGGACCGGGGATTCTGCTACTTTGACACGGCCCACGGCTATCTGGACGGCAAGAGCGAACTGGCCGTGCGGGACTGCCTGACCAGCCGGTATCCCCGGGACCGCTACATTCTGACGGACAAGCTGACCTCCTCCTTCTTCAAGACCGAGGCGGATATCCGGCCGCTGTTTGAAAGCCAGCTGAAAGCCTGCGGGGTGGCGTATTTCGACTTCTATCTGCTCCATTCCCTCACCGCCGACAACTACAACCACTATTGTGAGTGCAACGCCTTTGCGGTGGCCCAGCAGCTGAAAGCCGAAGGCATGGTGCACCATGTGGGATTTTCCTTCCATGACAAGCCGGAACTGCTGCGCCGCATTCTCACCGAGCATCCGGAGATCGAAGTGGTGCAGCTGCAGTTCAACTACGCCGACTATGAAGATCCCGGTATCCAGAGCCGCGCCAACTATGAAGTATGTCAGGAATTCGGCAAGCCGGTCATCGTCATGGAGCCGGTGAAGGGCGGCCGTCTGGCCAACCTGGTACCGGAAGCCGCTGAAGTGCTTGCCAACCTGCACGGCGGCAGCGCCGCCAGCTATGCGGTGCGGTTTGCGGCCTCCTACGAGGGCACCGGCATGATTCTGAGCGGCATGAGCAGCTTGGAACAGATGCGGGACAACCTGAGCTACATGCAGGCGTTCACCCCGCTGACCGGTGCCGAGCGGGCCGCTGTGTCCCAGGTATGCACCATCCTGCACCGGCAGGATACCATCGCCTGCACCAACTGCCGGTACTGTGTGGCCGGCTGCCCCAAACAGATCCTGATTCCCGACCTGTTTGCCTGCCTGAACGCCAAAAAGCAGTACAAGGACTGGAACAGCGAGTTTTACTATGAGGTGAACACCAACGGCCACGGCAAGGCCTCCGACTGCGTCAAGTGCGGCCAGTGCGAGCATGTGTGCCCCCAGCATCTGCCCATCCGGGATCTGCTGGTTGAGACAGCGGCGGTGTTTGAGAAAGCGTAACTCCGATTCCGGCGTTTGTTTTCTGACCGCTGCCCCCCAAAAAAACAACACAAAAAGGCCGCTGCCCTTTGCGGGGCAGCGGCCTTTTTAACTGTATGAGGGAAAAAGCTTACTTCAGTTCGACCTTAGCGCCGACTTCTTCCAGCTTCTTCTGCATCTCTTCGGCATCAGCCTTCGGAGCCTGCTCCTTCAGCTTGGCGTCGGGAGTCTCAACCAGCTTCTTGGCTTCCATCAGAGAAGCGCCGGTCAGTTCCTTGACGGCCTTGATGACCTGCATCTTGTTGGCGCCGACGTCCTTCAGGATGACGTCGAACTCGGTCTTTTCTTCCTCAGCGGGAGCAGCAGCAGCGCCGGCAACAGGAGCGGCGGCAGCGGCAACGGCGGAAACGCCGAACTCTTCGCAGATGGTGTCAACGAGCTCTTTGAGCTCCAGAACAGTCATAGTCTTGACAGACTCGACAATGGCAGTGATCTTTTCAGAAGCCATGGTAGGATACCTCCATTTAATTTTGAATTAGGTTTTGCGGCAGGCTTGTTTTACGAGGGGCCCGTTTATGCCGCAGCCCTCAGGCAACCTGAGCTATCAGGCGGCAGGGGTTTCTTCCTGCTTGTCGACGATTCCCTGAATGGCAACAGCCAGACCACCGATGATGGAGTTGAGGGAGCCGGCAACCATGGAGAGCAGACCCTCGCGGTTGGGCATGGTGGACAGGCTCTTGACGCCGGCTGCATCCAGCAGCTGGCCATCGCAGAAGCCACCCTTGACGGTGAACCGCTTGGACTTGTCGTTGTCAGCGTACTTGCACAGGATACGAGCAGCGGCAGCCGGGTCCTCGGCGGACAGCGCGATGGCGGTGTCTCCCTTGAAGTACTCGGTCAGGCCCTCGTAAGCGGTGCCGGCGACAGCGCGACGCAGCATGGTGTTCTTCACGACCATGTATTCCACGCCGGCCTCACGCAGTTCCTTACGCAGCTTGGTGTCGTTCTCAACGCTGATGCCGTTGTAAGCCACCACAACGCCGGCCAGAGAACCGGTGATCTTGGTGTTCAGTTCGGCAACAAACGCCTTCTTGGTTTCCAGAATCTTTGCACTGGGCATTTCTTTTTCACCTCGTTCCGCTTGCAGATTTCAGTTGAACAGGCAAGCGGCTTTTTAGGGAAAATTCCCACGAAAAAAGCCCCTTTCCCGTTGCCGGGAAAAGGGGCTTGAAAAGCATAAATCAAGCGCACGTTTCTCGGCAGGCGGGCTTGCGCCCGTTAGGCTGACAGAAAGTCAGCACCTGCTGTCTTAAAAACAGCGTAGCTAGTATAGCACAGAAGCGTGCGTTTGTCAATACCTTTTGGATCAGACGCCGTACTTGGTAGTAGCAACGCGAACGCCGGGGCCCATGGTGGTGGCGATGGTCGCGCTCTTGAAGTACTGGCCCTTGGCAGCGGCCGGCTTGGCCTTGGCGATGGCATCCAGGACGGTGTCCAGGTTGGTCATCAGCTTTTCGGCGCCGAAAGAAGCCTTGCCCACGGGAACATGGATGATGTTCTGCTTGTCCAGGCGGTACTCGATCTTACCGGCCTTGGCTTCGGTGACAGCGCGGCCCACGTCGGGGGTCACGGTGCCGGCCTTGGGGTTGGGCATCAGGCCACGGGGGCCCAGAATCTTACCCAGACGGCCAACGCGGCCCATCATGTCAGGGGTGGTGACCAGAACGTCGAAGTCCAGGTAACCGCCCTGGATCTTGGCGATCAGATCATCATCACCGACCTCCTGGGCGCCGGCGGCCTCAGCGGCCTTGGCAGCGTCGCCCTTGCAGATGGCGATGACGCGGACGTTCTTGCCGGTGCCGTTGGGCAGCACGACGGCGCCACGGACCTGCTGGTCGGCGTGACGGCTGTCAACGCCCAGACGCACGTGCAGCTCGACGGTCTCGTCGAACTTGGCGCGAGCGGTCTTGCAGCACAGCTCCAGAGCTTCCTGCGGATCATATACTTTGGTACGGTCGATGAGCTTGGCGCTCTCGACGTAATGCTTACCGTGTTTCATTACTCATTCCTCCATAATGTGGTGTATCGGAATCTTCCTCCCACGTTTGCGGCGGCCTCAGCCCTCGACGGTGACGCCCATGCTGCGGCAGGTGCCCTTGATCATGCTGACGGCGGCTTCCAGAGAAGCAGCGTTCAGGTCAGGCATCTTGGTCTTGGCGATCTCCTCGGCCTGAGCCAGGGTGATGGAGCCGACCTTGTTCTTGTTGGGCACGCCGGAGGCGGTGTCGATGCCGGCGGCCTTCTTGATCAGGACCGGAGCCGGCGGGGTCTTGGTGATGAAGCTGAAGGAACGGTCAGCGTACACAGTGATGACGACGGGGATGATCATGCCCATCTGGTTCTTGGTACGCTCGTTGAATTCCTTGGTGAAGGACATAATGTTGACGCCCTTCTGGCCCAGAGCAGGACCAACGGGCGGTGCCGGAGTCGCCTTGCCGGCGGGAATTTGCAGCTTGATATAGCCAGTGATTTTCTGTGCCATGATATTTGCACCTCCAAAATTTGTGGTGAGTTGCGGCCCCTGGGGGGCCTCCCACGGGCGCGGGAATGCGCCCTATAAAAACCGACCTGCGGTTTTTACCGAAAATTGCGGGTTGCGGCACAACTGCCGCTCTGCCTTACAGCAGCTTGACCTGATACAGCTCCAGTTCGGCCGGAATTTCGCGGCCGAACATGGTGATCTTGACCTTGACCTTGCGCGCGGACTTGTCGATCTCCTCCACAGTGGCCACGGAGCCTTCCATGGGACCGGCAGTGATCTCCACCGTGTCGCCCACCGCATAATCGATGGACGGCTCGGCAACCATATCCACGCCCAGCTTGGCCACTTCCTCTTCGGACAGGGGTTCCGGCTTGGAAGCCGGGCCCACGAAGCCGGTGCAGCCGCGGGTGTTGCGCACAATGTACCAGGTGTTGTCGGTCATGACCATTTTGACGAACACATAGCCGGGGTAGACCTTATGCTGGACTTCCTTTTCCCCGATCTTGTTGCCCTGCTTGTCGAACACGTCTTCGACGGCGGTCTCGGTGGGGACCTTCACGTCGCAGATCATGTCCTGCAGACGGCGGTTTTCCACCATCGTCATCAGGTCCTGCGCGACCTTGTTTTCATAGCCGGAATAGGTATGCACCACATACCAATACGCTTGTTCAGCCATGGGTTCGCCTCCGCTTTTATGCGCCAATGAGCAGGTGGATCAGACCGCCAAATGCCATATCCAACAGGATCAGCACCACGGCCGCGATCAGCACGACCACGATGACGGTGATGGTATTGGTCTTGACATCCTTGCGGCTGGGCCACACGACCTTTTTCAGTTCACTCTTGGTGTCCTTGAAGAACTTGGCGATGCCTGCGAAGAATCCCTTGACCTTGTCCATGAAAGAGGACTTTTTCTTGCCGGAAGCGGCTTTCTTGTCCTTTTTCTGTTCCGAAGCCTTGGCGGCGGTTTCGTTGACCGCATTCTTGTCAGCCATTGTTCAGAGCTCCTTCACTTACTTGGTTTCGCGGTGGACCGTGTGCTTTTTGCAGAAGCGGCAGTACTTCTTCATCTCGAGACGATCGGGATTGTTCTTCTTGTTCTTCTGCTTGTTGTAGTTGCGCTGCTTGCATTCGGTGCAAGCCAGGGTGATTTTGACAGTCATTGTTCGGCACCTCCATTTTAACGGTTTGTAGCGGACCGCGCGGTCAAATTTCGGCGGTCCAAGCCTCCCTCGGCTTGCGGGCGGCCCTGAAAATGGGCACAAAAAATAAAACCCGCAAAAGAGGTGCTATCATAATAGCACAATAACCCCCTGTTCGTCAAGGGGACGAGGCAAATAAAATTACACTCTGCCGTTCAGTCCGGGCATTTTTTCTTACAGCGGCAGGTCGATCTCCCGCTGCAGGGCAAAGGCGTAGATGGTCAGCCGGTTGACCGGTACCCCCAGGCGCAGGGCAAAAGCCCGGCGGTAGAGCCGCAGCTGGCCGGCATACTCCTTTATATAATAGTTCGGATCGGTGGAACGGTCGGTTTTGTAGTCCACGATCTCGGCGTGGTCCTCAAAGACCAGCACCAGGTCGGCAATGCCCTGCACCAGCACCCCGGCCCCCGCCGGAGCGCCGTCCACCACCTCCGATGCGGGCAGCGAGGTGATGAAGGGTTCCTCCCGCAAAATCCGCTTTGCCTGGCGGATGCGCCGCCACAGCCCGCTTTGCAGGAAGGGCTGCACCGCTTCCAGGTCCAGCACCCCCGCCAGGGCCGGGTCCAGCAGCTGCAGGTCCAGCTGGCGCTTCACCTCGGCATCCAGGTCGGGTTCGGCCTGATCAAAAGGCATACTCTGCAAAAAGGCATGGATGGCGGTTCCCCGCTCGGCGCCGGTCAGGCCGGATTTCTGCATAAAGGCCGGGCGTTCCAGGGCCACATCCCGGGCGGCGTGAGTGACGGCGGAAACGCTGACCTTGGCCGGAATGTGGTACAGCGGTGCGGCCGGGTCCTGCCAGGCAAAGTTTTGCAGCAATGCCCGGTGCAGAGTTTGGTCCGGCGCGGCCTCCGGCTGGGGCGCGGCGGCTTCGGCCGGGGGCGGCGGGTTCTGCACCTGCAGGGTCAACGGGGCTTTGGTTTCCGCGTAATGGGGCAGGAAACCGGTGTACTTCCACAACGGTTCCCCCGCCGGGTGGCACAGGGCGGCGGTGAGCAGCCAGCCCGCCCAGTTCTGGAACCCCTGCAATGTCTCGGCGCCGGTGGCCCCGGCTGCCGCGCACAAAGCCGGCACCGACAGTTCCCGTTCCAGGTTCTTGCAGGGCACCGTGATGATCAGGGCGTCCTGGGCCCGGGTGAGGGCCACATACAGAATCCGCATTTCCTCGCTGAGGGTTTCGGCCCGGATGCTCTGGGCCAGGGCTGCGTAGGGCAAGGTCTTGTACCGGCTGGCCTTGGTGCCGTCCCGCAGGGTCAGACCCACCCCCAGGCTGCGGTGGCAGAGCACCGGCCGGATGACATCACTCTGGTTGAATTTGTGGGTGGTGCCCGCCACAAAAACCACCGGAAATTCCAGTCCCTTGGAACGGTGCACCGTCATGATGGAGACACAGCCGGGACGGCTCTGTCCCCCGCCGCCGGGGTTGACGCCCCCGTTCTGTTGGGCGGCGTTCATGGCCCGGATGAGGGCGGGCAGACCCCGGGCACCGGCTGCGGAGGCCCAGGCGGCAAAGGCCAGCAGGTCCTCCCGGCAGCGGGCGCCGTCCGGCATGGCCCCCGCCGCGGCCAGGTATCCGGTACGGGCAAAAAGTTCTTCGATGAGCGCCGGAACCGGCAGGGTGCGGGCCAGGCGGCGGAAGGTATGCAGGTCCTCCAGAAAGGGGCCGAACCGGGTCGGGTCCCCCTGGCGCACAGCGGCATACAGGCTGCCCCCGGGCACCTTGCCCCGCAGCCGCACCAGATCGTCGGGGCGGCAGTCGTACATGGGGCTGAGCAGCACCGCCGACAGTTCCACGTCCTGGGCGGGGTTGTCGATGATGCGCAGCAGCGCCGCGAAGGGACGCACATGGGGGGTGTCCAGCAGGTCGGCGGCGGCGTCCGCAAAGACCGGGATGCCGGCGGCGCGCAGGGCGGCCTCGTACACCGGGAAATCCCCCCGGCTGCGCAGCAGGATGCAGAAATCCTCGTCCCGGCAAGGCCGGGTTCCCTCCCCGCCGCGCACGAGGAACCCTTCCGCCTTCATGGCGGCGATGCGGGCGGCAATGGCCCGGGCATCGTCGGCGGCCGGGTCGGTGCAGCCGTCCAGCACCAGCAGTTCGCAGGCGCCCGCGTAGTCCCCGGGCTTGCCCACCACCAGCCGCTGGCCGGGACCGTATGCAATACCGCCCAGCTCGGCGGAAAAGACCTGTTCAAACAGGAAGTTGACCCCCTCGATCACCGCCGGGGCGCTGCGGAAGTTGGCGTCCAGGGCGATGGTGGCCGGGCGGGTCATGATGCCGCCCTCCAGTTCCTGGTAAGGAGCCCAGGCGGACTGTTTTTCGGTAAAGACGGTGGGGTCCGCCTGGCGGAAGCGGTAGATGCTCTGCTTGATGTCCCCCACGAAAAAGAGGTTGTCCCCTTCCGGTGAGGCCAGAGAAAAATAGATAGCGTCCTGCAGGGCGTTGGTGTCCTGGTATTCATCCACCAGCACCGCCGAATACCGGGCACTGACCGTGCGGCACAGGGGTGTGCGCTCTCCTTCCGGGGTCTGGAGCAGGTCCAGGGTCAGATGTTCGTAGTCGGCGTAGTCCAACACCTTTTCTTCCAGTTTGGCCGCAAAATACGCCCGGGAGAACTGCCGCACCACCCGCACCAGCGCCGCCACCAAGGGGGCCGCCCGGCGGCGGTCGGCCTCAAATTCTGCGGCGGTGCAGAGGAGGAAGTCGGTCCGGAGCTTTTCCACCTGCTTTTTGGCCCGGTCCCGCAGCTCGCTGGCGGCCTGGGCGGCGGGGTTCTGGTCCTTGCCGCCCTTGATGCGCCCGGGGCGTTGCCACTGGCTGAACAGGTCCAGGGCCTGCACGGCGCTGTCCCAGTCCCCCCGCTGCAGCCGCTCGCCCAGCAGCTGCAGTTTGCTCTGGTCATCCAGAAGCACGGCGGTGTAGGCCCGGTCGGCGGCTTCGTCCCGGGTGGCCGAGGCGATGGCCGCGTCGATAAGGCGCAAAGCGCCCGCGGTGCGCCCGGCGGCGGCCGTCAGCAGTGCCTTGCCCCACAGGGTGTCCTGGGGGGGCCGCTGCCCCGCCCACATGGCGGCGAAGTCGTCCAGCGCCCGATCCGGGTGGGGCAGGGTGCGGGTAAAGTCGTAGAGTTCCAGCACCACCGCCCCGGCGGTGTCGTCGGTGCGGCCCCGGTCATACAGATCGGCGAAAGCGCGGAAATCCGGGTCGGTGTAGGCGGTTTCCAGCACGGCGGCCAGGGTGTCCTGGCGCAGGCGGCCCAGGGTGGCATCGTCGGCGGTCTCGAAATCCGGGGGAATGTCCAGGGCCGCAAAGTGCTGCTGCACAAAATGCAGACAGAAGGCATCCACCGTGCCGATGGAGGCACGCTGCAGCCGCAGCTGCTGGCGGCGCAGGCGGCTGTCCCCGGGATGGCGGCGGACTTCGGCCAGCAGGCGGGCGGTGATATCTGCCCGCAGCTTGGCGGCCGCGGCGTTGGTGAAGGTCATGATCAGCAGGCTGTCGGCCTCCACCGGGTGCACGGGGTCGGTGATGAGGCCCACGGCGCGCTCCACCAGGACCCGGGTCTTGCCGGAACCGGCGGCGGCACTGACCAGCAGACTGCCGCCCCGGGCACGGATGGCCGCGGCCTGGGCCGGGGTGAATTGAATGGTCGGATTGGACATGGCAAACACCTGCAAATCAAAGGATGGAAAGAAAGATCACGGTTCGAAGGGGTCCTCCCCCGTATCGGGCAGACGCTCGTTCTCACCGTCCGCATGGCGGCAGACCGAGCGGTAGTCACAGTACTGGCAGGGACTTCTGCCCCCCGGCACAAAGGGTTCCGCCGCAATGCGGCCGCCGTACAGGTCGTCGGCCATGCGGGTGAGCAGCTCGTCCAGGTGGTCCCGGATGCGGGCCAGCTTTTCCGGCGAGGCCAGATGCTTGCGGGAGGCTGCACTGACCTGCCCGCTCTTGGCGTTGAAGCTCAGGGGCACAAACTCCCCGGTGCCCCGGGTGTCCATGGCGCGGTAGATGCTCTCCTCCTCCACCAGTAGACCGTCCAGGGGATAGGTGGGCGGTTCCGGGTTCTCCCCTTCCCCGCTCTGGGGACGGGCCCCGGTGGTGGGAGACGGGTCGGCCAGCAGGTATTCCACCCCCGCCGCCGCGGCCCCGGGGAAAAGTTTTTCGCCGTTGCGTTCCAGGGTGAACAGGTAGAGCAGCATCTGGCAGTCCAGGCCGTGGTACACCTCTTTCAGGTCAAACTTTTTGCTGCCGGTCTTATAGTCCACCACCCGCAGCCAGGTGCGGCCGTTCAGCGGCATGGCGTCCACCCGGTCGATGGTGCCCACCACCCGCACCGTGTGCCCGGCGCCGTCGGTGAGTTCCACCGGGTCTACCCGGGGGGCATCGGGGTTGTCCGGGTCGGGGCGGTCGTCGATGCGCAGCTCAAAGGCCACCGGCTGAAAGCCCGACTGGTTCATATCCCGCTGGATGAAGCCCAGCAAACCCACCAGGTTACGGCTGATGCGCTCCAGCAGATACTGCATGCGCACCCCCGCCCCGGGCAGGTTGGCGTCGGCATATTCCTTGACCAGGTCGTTGACCAGGGTTTCGATCTCTTCCGGTTTCAGGGTGCGGAAGGTTTCTCCCTGCCGCCGCAAGGCCTGCTCCAGCACCCAGTGGGTCAGGGTACCGCTGATGTTGGGGGCCAGCTCGGCTTTTTGCCGGGGGCGGGCCCGCAGCACATACTGCATGAAATAGCCAAAGGGGCAGATGGCATACCGCTCGAACCGGGTGGGGCTGATATGCAGCCGGGGTCCCAGCAGCTTTTCCAGGGCTTTGGTATCGGTGACCGTGGCGGGTTCCCGGCGGGCCGCCCGCTGCACGGCCGCAAAGCCGGGGGCGGCGTTTTCGGTGGTTTCCGCATCCTGCAAGGCTTGCAGCACCGCCGCCCGCCGGGGGGTATTCTGCTGCCAAACACTGCCCAACAGGTCCAGGGCCGCCGCCGGGGTAGCCCCCAGGTCGGCAGGGTCGGGCTCGATGCTGGGGACCTCCAGCAGGTCCAGGGCCGGGGCCAGGGCTGCCGTCACCGGCAATCCCGCCGCGCCGCCGGGCCAGGACAGCCACAGCCAGCGGCCGGGAGCGGTCAAAGCCTTGTAAAAGCAAACCTGTTCCCGGATGACCCGGTTTTCAAAGCAGTCGGGCAGATCGGCCCCCTGGGCCATCATGGTATCCCGGTCAGCGTGGGTCAACAGGCCCTGCTCACCGGGGGTCTGGGGAAACTCCCCTTCCGCCAGGCCCAGCACAAAGCAGGCGTCGGTTTCGGGCAGACGCATGCGTCCGGCGGTGGTGAAGATCACGCTGTCCAGGCTCTGGGGAATATGTCCCATATCGGTGGTGCGCAGCAGCAGGGTGAACAGGTCGGCGTACTCCGCCGGGGTCAGGGTCTGGTCCTCCCCCAGCAGCCGCACCAGCTCGTTGAGCAGACCGGTGACCACGTTCCATTCCCGCAGGGCCTCGTCGGCGGCGGGCAGCATGCCCTTGGTGCGCAGTTCCTCGGCCAGCTGCTGCAGGGAGTCCTCGGTGCCCAGGGCCTGCAAGAACAGGTAGAGCCGCCGGGTCATCTCCCCCACCGCTGCCCCCCGGGCCTTGTCAAGGAAGGTCTGGGCCCGCCCCACCAGAAAGCTGCGGGCGGTTTCGGCGTCGGCCAGGTCGGTGCGGTCCTGCTCCGACCAGTTGTCCACATAGCCGGAGGGATTGCGGGTAAAGGGGGCCCGCCAGTCTTCGGCGTGCAGGGGCCAGGTGTAGGCGTAGTTTTCCAGGGCACAGGCCTGCTCTTCGGGCAGATGCACCAGCCCGGTCTTGAGCAGGCGCAGCAAAGCCGTGCCGTTGATGCCGCCCCGCAGCAGGTCCAGCGCCGCCAGCACCGCCCGGGCGGGGGCGGTGTTTTCGGGAGTGGTGGCTTCGTCGCAGAACAGCGGAATGTTCTGCAGGCGGAACTCATACCGCACCGCCGGCAGGTAGGTCTCGGCATTGCGGCAGATCACCGCCATGCGCCCGTAGGGCACCCCCTGCCGGGCCAACGCCTTGACGGCGGCCGCCGCGGCCTTGGCTTCTCCCTGGCGGCTGTCCGCCTTGCAGCAGCAGATAGCCGGGCGTTCCCCGTCCTTCGCCGTGACCGTCCCTTCCGGGGTATAGCCGGGGTCGGCCAGCAGCAGGGACAGTTCCGCCAGGGCCGGGGCCTTGGTATGGCGGTAGTCCTCGGTGAGGGTTTCCACCTGCACCGGCACCCCCGCCTGTCCGGCCATGCGCCGCAGGGTGGCCGCCACCTGGCGGGCCCCGCTGAACAGCCCCACCCCGCCGTCGGTCTCCTGCAGATGATCGCAGCAGAGGCTGACGCTCAGGTCGGCTGCCGAGAGGATGGCAGCCAGCAGCGCCCGCTTGGGGGCGTTGAAGGTATCGAACTCATCAATGTACACGGCACGGCCGGCAAAAAACTCCCGGCCGCCGTCGGCCTCCTGCAGGCGGCGGGCCGCCTGTTCCTGGCGGTCACCGGGGTCCATGGCAGTGCCGGCCAAAAGGCTTTCGTAGGTTTCATAGATCAGGGCCAGTTCCCCCAGCTTGTCCGTGTCCGCACCGGGGGCCCGGGCGTACTCGGCCAGCCGGGCGGGGGTCACACCGGCACTTTTCAGCTCGTCGATGGTCTGGGCGACCTTTTCACAGAAAGCCGCGCTGTGCCGCTGGCGGCTGTAGTACACCACCTTGTCCAGCAGAGAATCCAGGGCCCGGCGCACCAGCACCGCCCGACCGGCTTCGGTGAGGGTGGGCACCGCCGCCCCGCCGTACCGACGCAGCAGCGCCTCAGCCAGGGAAGTGAAGGAATAACTTTCCACATACCCGGACAGGGTATCTCCCAGAGTGCGGTAGAGAGCCCCCTCGGTGGAGGAGGTGAACTGTTCCGGCACAATGAGGATGCTGCGCTCACCCTTTTCGGCGCGGGCTTTCAGTTCCGCCCGCAGCCGGGTGGACTTGCCGCTGCCCGAAGGGCCCAGAAGTAAGGTAAGCATACAAACCGCCTTTCACAGGGAAAAGTAAAGAATCAGGGTTGGGAGCCCAGCCGGTCGGTCAGGCCCCGGGCCGCATCCCACAGGGCAAAACGCACCTCGTACCCGCCGAACACCAGGGCATTTTCCTCGGCACTCGCATAGCGGGCCTCGCTGCTGCCCACGCACAGGGCCGGGTACAACACACAGAACCAGTTGTGGCCTTTTGCCTGCCCCAGCTCAATGCGCAGGGCCGTGTAGTTTCCGGCGGGCAGGCGGAAGGTGCCGTAGTCCTTGGCGTCAAAGGGCATTTCTTCCAGCCGCACCGCCACCGTCTGCCGCCCCTGCACCACCTCTTCGGCGATGGCTTTCAGCTGTGGCAGGGCCGCCCGCACCGACGCCACCGCCTGCTGCTTGCTCCGGGCGTCGGCGGTCAGGTCGGCCACCGTGTCCAGCACGGCGTCCCGGACCTGCAGTTTCAGCCGCTGGTCCCGGGGCGTGTCGCTGTTGGCCAGGATATGCAGGCGCAGGGTATCCCGGCAGATGTCCCGGCAGACCGCCCGGTATCGGGCCGCCGAAGCGCTGAGCAGGACGGTCAGTACGAAGGCGACGGCAAAGCCGATTTCCAGCACGCGGCGCGGGGAAACACGGCGGGAAAAATTGGATAAGTATTTCATGAACAGAACACCCCTTTCGCCGTCAGTATGGGCGAAAGGGGCGTTTTGGATGCAGCCCCGTACGGGGTTTCACATAATTCACACGTTGGCGGGTCCGGGCCGGCGGCGGGGTGTGGGGCGCACAAAGGCGCCGCCCCGGGTGGGCCTGGCCACATACACCTGTTTATATTGGCTGCGCAGGGCATCGGCGGCGGTGCGGGCCTGTTCTTCCCGGGCAAACGCCCCGAAAACCGCCGCCCCGGAACCGGTCATCAGGCTGGTGAGAGCGCCGTTTTCATTGAGAAGGGCGCAGATGGCCGGGGTTTCGGTGGCGCCGGAGCAGTGTTCCAGGGCATTGCCCGCCGCGGCGCAGACACCTTGCAGGTCATTTGCCCGCACGGCGGCTTCCTGCCGCTCGCAGTCGGGATGGACCGGACTGCCCATCTGGTCGTACCGCTGGAAGGCTTCCGGCGTGGAGATGCCCACACTGGGCATGACCACCACAAACCAACAGTCCGGGCAGGGCGGCAGGGGTTTGAGCAGGTCGCCCACACCCCGTACCCGGCAGGTACCGCCCATGAGAGCAAAGGGCACGTCCGCCCCGATGCCTGCCCCGATGGCGCAGAGTTCGCTCATGGAAAGGCGGGCGCCGTACAATTCATTCAGGCCCACCAACACACCGGCGGCGTCGGCACTGCCGCCGGCCATGCCGGCGCGCACCGGCACCTGCTTGTGGATGGTGATGTCCACCCCGGCCAGCAGGCCGGTATAGTCAAAGAAGGCCAGGGCTGCCTTGACCGCGGTGTTTTTATCATTCACCGGCACAAAACTGCCCGGCATGCGCAGGTTCAGGTAAGGGCTGCGGCGCAGTTCCAGCCGTTCGTACAGGTCGATGGTCTGCATGACCATGTCCAGATCATGGTATCCGTTGGGCAGGGTGCCCACCACGTCCAGGGACAGGTTCAGCTTGGCCGGGGCCAGCACGGTGACGATCTTTTTGGTTTGCACAGGGGATCTCCCCTTTCCTCGGGTTTATTGTTTGTCCTTCAGCCAGCCGTGTTCGTCCAGAAAACGGCGGATGCGGCGCATGGCCGTTTCCAGATGGTCCACACTGTAGGCGTAACTGATACGGGCAAAGCCCTCTCCCGACGCGCCGAAGGCATCACCGGGGACGATGGCCACTTCCTGTTCCCGCAGCAGCCGTTCGCAGAATTCCTCACTGGTCAGGCCGCTGACCCGGATGCAGGGAAATACGTAAAAGGCGCCCCGGGGTTCAAAGCAGGTCAGGCCCATATCGTTCAGAGCCTTGACCACATACCGACGGCGGCGGTTGTACTCATCCCGCATGATCTCGATTTCATCATCGCAGGAGCGCAAGGCCACAATGGCTGCATACTGGCTGGTGGTGGGGGCAGACATGATGCAGCTCTGGTGAATCTTGGTCATGACCGAGATCACCGGCTGCGGGCCCACCGCATATCCCAGGCGCCAGCCGGTCATGGCATAGGCTTTGCTGAAGCCGTTGACCACGATGGTGCGCTCTTTCATGCCGGGCAGGCTGGCAATGCTCACATGGCGGTCCAGGCCGTAGGTCAGCTCGGCGTAGATCTCATCCGAAAGGACCATGATGTCGGTGCCGCGCAGCACTTCGGCAATGCCTTCCAGGGTCTGGCGATCCATGACGGCACCGGTGGGGTTGTTGGGGAACGGCAGGATCAGCAGCTTGGTGCGGGGGGTGATGGCCGCGCGCAAGGCTTCCGGGGTCAGGCGGAATTCGTCCTCCGCCTTGGTGGCAATGTGCACCGGCACGCCTCCGGTGAGCTGGGTGATGGGCTCGTAGCAGACAAAGCAGGGTTCCGGGATGATGACCTCGTCCCCGGGAGCCACCAGGGCGCGGATGGTCATGTCGATGGCCTCGCTGCCGCCCACCGTGACCAGCACATTTTCCGGCTGATAGGAAAGGTCCATGCGCCGGTTCAGATACCGGCAGATTTCGGCGCGCAGCTCCTTGAGGCCGGCGTTGGCGGTGTATTTGGTCCGGCCCTGTTCCAGGCTGCGGATGCCCGCGTCCCGGATGCTCCAGGGGGTCTTGAAATCGGGCTCACCCACCCCCAAAGAGATGCAATGCGGCATATCCGCCGCCAAATCAAAAAACTTGCGGATGCCGGACGGCCGCATCTCCTTGGCAGCCGGCGCAAGCAGTTGGTCGTAATTCATCACAGCACCGTACACTCCCTGTCGTCAGCTTCTTCATTCTGGTACATCCGTCCGCCGCGCTTGTAGGTGCGCAGCACAAAGCTGGTGGCCGTGGACAGCACATCGTCCAGCGGAGACAGACGCTTGGCGACAAAGAGGGCGATTTCCTGGAAGCTGCGGCCCTTGATGGTGACCTGCAGGTCGTAGCCGCCGCTCATGAGCAGCACACTGTCCACCTCGTCAAAGCTGGCAATGACCGAGGCAATTTCGTCAAAGCCGCGACTTTTGCGGGGCGACACATGCAGTTCGATGGAGGCTTCCACCAGGTTGACGCCGGCGCGCTCCCAGTCCACCAGGGCTTCGTATCCGCGGATATAGCCCTTTTCCACCGCTTCGTCCATCATGGCAGCAACCTCCACCGGGGTCTTATCCATCATGGCGGCAATGTCTTCCACCGGCAGGCGGGCGTTCTTTTCCAGAATATGCAGCAATTCTTCCATAGTGCAGCTCCCCTTTTGCAAGTATCCTATGCGGCCGCCCCGCCACGGATGTCATCCGGCACGGCGGCCTTTTCCGATTATTATAGCATATTCTGCCAAAAGGCGGAAGTCCTTTTCGGCGCAGGGGCGTCTCAAGCGTCGGGCAGCGGGTCGGGCTGCATCTCGCACATATCCTGCCAGTACCGTTTGGGAGCGTGGTTCTGCTGACAGGCCGGATTGCGGCGTTCCTCAATGGTCAGCGCGTGGAAAAACCGCTTCCAAAGTGCCTGCCAGTCCTCCTCGGCGGGGTCGGGGGCCGGGGTATACTGTTTCATCTGCATATAGCACACCCGGCCGCTGCGGCGCAGCAGCGCCACCCCGTGGGTGGCGTCAAAGATCATGAAATCCTCATCCGGCAGGCGGCTGCAGAAGTGCCCCCGCAGCAGGGGTAGGATGCTGTGCCGGGGATGGATGATGGTACCCAACATGGTCCCACGCTGCTCAAAGCGCAGAAACTCAATGTATTTGCAGCTTTCGTTGTTGACAGACCGTTCCAGGGCAAAGGCCGCCGCCACATCGGCGTCCCCCAGCATCCGGGCGGCGGAAGGGCCCCGCTCAAAGCACAGCCGGGCAAACCGAAGCAAAACCAGTTCCTTGCCCGGTTCGTCGGCCAGAAAACCGGTGGTGATGCGTTCCCGCACCGCCGTGCCCAGTCGGTTCAGCCCCGCCGCCACACGGCGGGCCAATTCGGGGCGGGTTTCGATCTCCCGCTGGGAAAAAAGCGAGGTCTGGCCTTCGCTGGGCGGCAGCACCGCGGAGGGAATCTCCTTTTTGGAGAAGCTCTCAAAAATGCAGCACAAAAAACCCTGAAAGCTGCCGTCGTAGCAGTAGGACACATCACTCAAAGCCGCTTGGTAAGACATGTGAGGGCCTCCTGTCTGACAAGGTTCGCCGCCTGCCGGGCATCCATGCCGGCATCGGCCAGCTGATGTACTGCGGGCGCTGCTCCGGGCAGGGCGGTGGGGACAAACTCATCCAGGGAGAGCTGGTGCATTCCCACCCCGAAGGCGTTGGGATCCAGCAGGGCGGCAGCCACCTCGGCCCGGGTGCCCCGCACCGGGGCCCTGCCGTTGCAGGTGATGAAATACCGGGCCCGCTTGAGCACCACGCCGATGCGTTTGAGTTCCTCCAACCCAAGGTGCTGCTGGCGTCGGGCAGACAGAATCCGCTGCACGCTCTTGGGGCCGATGCCGGGCACCCGTAGCAGCTGGGCCTTGGTGGCGGTGTTTACCTCCACGGGGAAGTATTCCGGATGCCGCAGGGCCCAGTTGCATTTGGGGTCCAGGTAGGGGTCGAAATCCGGCTGCTCCTCGTTGAGGATCTCCTCCGCCGAAAACTGGTAAAACCGCAGCAGCCAGTCGGCCTGGTAAAGCCGGTGTTCCCGCAGCAAGGGCGGCTTTGTGGTGGTGGCGGGCAGGCGTGGGTCGGGCACCACCGGCAGATAGGCCGAGAAAAACACCCGTTTGAGCGCATATTTTTTGTAAAGGCCTTCGGTCAGGCGCAGGATGTGCAGATCGGTTTCCGGGGTGGCGCCGATGATCATCTGGGTGCTCTGCCCGGCCGGAGCAAACGCCGGGGCATGACGGTACACAGCCAGTTCCCGCCGGCTTTGGGCAGTGCGCTGGGCAATCTGCCCCATGGGGCGCAGTATTCCCGCCCGCTGCTTGTCCGGGGCCAGCCGCTGCAGGCTGGCTTCGCTGGGCAGTTCGATATTCACCGACAACCGGTCAGCCAAAAGCCCCAGCCGTTCCACCAGCTGCGGATCGGCGCCGGGAATGGCCTTGGCGTGGATGTACCCGTTGAAGCGGTATTCCTGCCGCAGAATGCGCAGGGCCTCGATCATCTTTTCCATGGTGGCGTCGGGGCTTCCCAGTACCGCACTGGAAAGAAACAGACCTTCAATGTAATTGCGGCGGTAAAAGCCGATGGTCAGTTCCGCCAGTTCCCGGGGGGTGAAGGTGGCCCGGGGGATGTCGTTGGTACGGCGGTTGACGCAGTAGCTGCAATCGTAGCAGCAGGCGTTGGAGTAAAGGACCTTCAGCAGCGACACACACCGCCCGTCCGGCGTGAAGGCATGACAGATGCCGGCGGCCCGGCAGCTGCCCAAAGATCCGTGTTTGCCGGCCCGCTCCACCCCGCTGGAGGTACAGGCCACATCGTACTTGGCACTGTCGGCCAGAATTTCCAGCTTTTGTGCAAGATCCATGGCAGCGGCCCTCCTGCGGCCGAAAAAAGGCAGTAAAAAGAAAGCCCGTCCTCCTGCCGGGTTCCGGCATTCCGGCGGGCTGCCGGAAAAGTTTTCTCAATCCCATAACCGGGACTGTTGTTTTGGGATGGACCGGGAAAAGTCCGGATTAAAGGACCAGCCCGGCGCTATACTGATTTTGTAAGGAGCAAAGAGCTCTTACCACTTGGCCTTGGTCTCCACGACCTTGCCCGCAATGTACAGATGATCCAGGTCCTCCCCCTTGATGACCACCTCGTCGTACGCCGGGTTGAAGGGATGCAGCACCACCGAGTTGCCGCGTTGAATGTACTTTTTCAGGGTTCCTTCCCCGTCCACACCGAACACGATGACCCCCAGGTCACCGTTGTCCAAAGTGGACTGGCGGCGCACCAGGGCCAGGTCCCCATCCGAAATGCGGGGTTCCATACTGTCGCCCTTGACCACCAGATAAAAATAGTTCTGCGGGTCCTTCACGCTGGCATATTCTTTGCCATAGTCCTCCTCAAAGGCAAGGGCGCCGTACCCGGCGCGCACCGTGCCCACCACCGGCACCAGACACTGCTCATACCGTGCCATGGCGTCCTGGGCGATGGTGGCAGCCGCATTGTGCAGGCCCAGCAGGGCGTCGGCGGTGGTGTCCAGAATTTCGGCCAGGCGGGCCACCGTCTGGGGGTCCGGGGTGGAACGGCCGGTTTCCCATTTGCCCACCGCCTGCTGGGTGACCCCCAACAGCCGGGATACTTCGGCCTGGCTGTACTTTTTGGCCTTGCGGGCCTGTTTCAAGCGCTCTGAAAACATCTGCAAGCTCCTTTTCCGGCGGAGGATGCCGGGGTTCTTTGATGGTTTTATTATACAACCAATGGTAGTTTCTGTAAAGAGAAAATTTTGGAAATATTCCAAACAAAAGTTGTTTTTTTGTGTTGACAACAACCGAAAGTTGTATTATCATAGAGGCATAAAACAACAGATGGTTGTGATTGATACAGTTTGCGGAGGTATGGATCATGAACTTTCAGACAATCAAACAACAGATCTATCAGTTCCTGTTCACGGTGATGGGCTTCCTGCTGCTGGTCATTGTGTGTGCGGTTGTGCAGGGCAGCCTGGCCCTGCCCCTGGCCCTGGCGCTGGGGGTAGCTGACCTGGTGGGCATGAACATCGTCTGTGGCCTGGCTTCGGCCAAACCCGCCGCCCAGGCCCGCCGCGTACCCGTACGCCGGGACGCCTCCCTGCGCCGCAACGTGCCCCTGCGGGTGGTGCGCGGCGGACGGGCCGCCTGAGAACAGTTTCCCCGCTTATCATATAACTGCACCATGCCCCCGCCGGAATTTTTCGGTGGGGGCACTGTGCTTTTCGGAGGCTGCGTGGTATACTAAGGCAAAATCAACAGAGCCGGAATCCGGCCGGAAGAAGGGAATCCCATCATGAATCATCTTTTGGAAGTCTGTGTGGACAGTCTGGCTTCGGCCCGGGCGGCCGTGGCGGGCGGCGCCGACCGTCTGGAACTGTGCAGTGCCCTGGCCGTGGGCGGGCTGACCCCCTACGCCGCCCTGCTGGCCCAGATCCGGGCGGAAAGTGATATCCCGGTGCGCTGCCTCATGCGCCCTCGCCCCGGGGACTTTCTGTACACCCTGGAAGAGATCGACCTGCTTTGCGCCCAGATTCCGGTGCTGCGCCAGGCCGGTGCCGACGGATTCGTGATCGGTGTGCTCACCGCCGATGGTGATCTGGACATGGAGGCCACCCGGCGGCTGGTCGAGGCCGCCGGGCCCGGTGCCGGACTGACCCTGCACCGGGCTATCGATGTATCCCGTGACCCGGTCAGGACCTACCGGGATGCCGCCGCCCTGGGCATAGACACGGTGCTCACCAGCGGGGCCGCCGCTTCCTGCGGGGAGGGGCGGGCTGTCCTATCCTCCCTGCTGGCCGAGCGGGACCGCCTGGACGGTCCCGAAGTGCTCATCGGGGCCGGCGTCAACGCCGAGGTAATCCGGGAGCTTTGCCATGTGCTGCCCCGGGCACGGGCCTTCCATATGAGCGGCAAGGCGGAACGGGAAAGCGGAATGCAGTTCCGCCGGGAAGGAGTGCCCATGGGGCTGCCCGGTCTGGACGAATGGCACATCCAGCAGACCAGCGCATCGGCGGTACGCGCCGCCCGGCAGGCACTGGACAAGTCTGTCTGAATTTTCAACAAACAAGGCCTCCGCCGTGGAATATGGCGGAGGCCTTGTCATTTACAACACAGTATGGCGTTCGTCGGCTGCTGTTCAGCCTTCGGCCGCGGCGTTTTTCGCCGTGCGGGCCGCAATGCAGCGCTGCATCCAGCCCCCCCGCAGGTAATAGACGGCAAAGAGCAGGCTGGCCAGGGCCCAGGTGATGGGATAGCTGGCTTCCACCATGAGGATGGTGTGGAAGCGCGGCACCACCAGCAGCAGCCAGGCCACCCGCAGGCCGCACACGCCAAAGACGGTGATGAGGGTGGGCACGCGGACATCGCCGCAGCCGCGCAGAGCCCCCGAAAAGATTTCGATGCAGACATAGGTGATGTAGGTGGGGACCAGGAAATGCATCATCTGCACGCCCTGGGCCACCACCGCGTCGTCCTGGCTGAACAGCCGGAAAGCCAGCTCGGCCAGAGGGTAAAGTGCCAGGCTGATGGCCACGGTGGTGCCCGCCGCCATCTCCAGGCAAACCCGGGTGCCCCGATGCACACGGTCATACAGCTGCGCGCCGAAGTTCTGCCCCGCAAAGGTGGTGATGGCGATGCCGAAGGAGCTGACCGTCATCCAGAACAAGAAGTCGATCTTGCCGTAAACGCTCCAGGCTGCCACCGCCGTGGTACCGAAACCGTTCACCGCCGCCTGAATCACGATGTTGCTGATGCTGTACAGCGCCGACTGAGCCGCGCTGGGCAGGCCGATGCGGCAGATGTCCGACAGCACCGCCGGGTCCGGCCGCATGCGGGACGCCGTCAGGTGCCAGGGCATGCCGTTGGAACCGGCCAGGCAGCGGATGGTCAGCACGGCGCTGGCCAGCTGGCTGATGATGGTGGCCAGCGCCGCACCGGCCACGCCCCAGCTGAACCCGGCCACAAAGACGATGTCCAGCACAATGTTGACCAGGGACGCAATGAGCAGGAAGTACAGCGGGCGTTTGCTGTCCCCCACCGCCCGCAGAATGTTGGTGCCCATGTTGTAGATGATCTGGGGGATCATACCCAGAAAGTAGATCTGCAGATACAGGGTGGCGGCGTCGATGATCTCGGCCGGGGTCTGCATGAGCAGCAGCACACCCCGGCTGGTCACCAGGCCCAGCACCGTCAGCACCGCGCCGCCCAGAACGGCCATGGACAGGGCGGTGTGCACCTGACGGTCCACCGCTTCCACGTTGCCGGCACCGTAGCTTTGGGCGATGACCACGCCGGCACCGCTGCAAAGCCCCACAAACACCCCCACCAGAAGCTGCACGAAAGCGCCGGTGGCCCCCACCGCCGCCAGGGCCTGGGTGCCCACAAAATTACCGACGATCAGGGTATCGGCGGTGTTGTACAGCTGCTGGAACAGAGTTCCGAACCAGATGGGCAGAAAGAACAAAAGCAGCTGACGGGGAATGGAACCCGTCAGGATTGCGTTTTGATCATGTGACGTGCGCATAAAACCTTGTATCCTCCCTACGATCTCCTTTGAATTTCTTACACGGCGGGGAATTGTGTTTCCCGTCCCAACATTTTATGCTATAATAGCCCTGTTGTAAAGACCCGGACCAGATTTGCAAAGGAGGGGAAGGCATGTCTGCTGCGGTCAGTGTACTTTGGGAACCCTGCGCCGGCGGCGCCCGGGTGCTGCGTCTGTTCGGGGACTCCCCCTGTCCCGCAGTGCCGGACAAGGTGGGCGGGCTGCCCGTCACCGAGATCGGCCCTTATTGTTTTTCCGCCCGCCGGGACCCCGAGGGCGGAAAACTGGAAATTCCGGCAGGTGCTCCCTCTTCCGATCACCCCATCTGTGGGGAATTTGTGGAGGAAGTGACCCTGCCGGACAGCGTGTGCGCCCTGCACAACGGCGCTTTCTACAACTGCCGGTCTCTGCGCCGCCTGACGGTGGGACCCGGGCTGGAAAGCCTGGGCAGCGACCTGTTCACCAACTGCCGTTCCCTGCGCACCTTTGCCCTGCGGGCCGCCCCCGACCAGCCCACCGGGCTGAAAAAGATGCTGGCCGCCATATCCGGCGGCATCGGAGTGGAGTTCTGCAGCGGGGCCCAGCCTGCCCGGCTGTATTACCCCGAATATTCCGAATATATGGATGAAAACACCCCCGCCCACATCTTCAACCGCGGTATCCAGGGGGTGGGGTACCGGTATCGCCAGTGCTTTGCCCAGGGCGGCCTGGCTTTTGCCGAGTACGATGCCGCCTTTTCCATGGCCGATGCGGAGGAATCTCCCTCCGGACTGTGCCGGGTGGCGCTGGACCGGCTGTGCACCCCCGTCCAGCTGAATGAGGACGCCCGGGCCCGGTATGGGGCTTATCTGGGCAGTCATGCCGACGACGCCCTGGCCCTGGTGCTGGCCGACCGGGACGCCGCCGCCCTGCAGGTGCTGGGCACCGTGCTGGACCCCCAGGCCCGCCGGGAAGGTGCGCTTTCCTGCGGCGGCGCCGGATGGAGCGAGGGCGCTGCCCTGCTGCTGGCCGGAACCGCCGGCAGCGGGCACAAGCCCAAAAAAAGCTACGATTTTGACGACCTGTGACCGGGCTTGACCGGCCAGGGATTTCCTATACAAAGGAGGGCAGGACCATGCCGCAGCATGTTCAGACACAGGCCGAATGGGAACAAACCATGGCAAAACGCGCCATGGAACTGACCCGCAGCGAGTTGTATATCCAGCTGCGCTACCTGAACGCGGCGCTGGGGGCGCTGACCCTGACCCCCGATCCGGAACCGGAGCGAGGCCCCGCCACCAACGGGGCGGCGCTGTGTTACGGTCCCGCGTGGGTGCTGCGCATCTACCGCAAAAACCGGAAATATCTGGCCCGGGCCTATCTGCACAGCGTTCTGCACTGCATCTTCCGGCATCCCTGGCTGCGGGATCGCCGGGACCCGGCCCTGTGGGGCCTGGCCTGCGACATTGCGGTGGAGCACACCCTGGACACCCTGGAGGTAAAGGCCCTGGCCCGGCCGGTGAGCTGGCTGCGGCAGAAGACCTACGCCGGACTGAAGGAAAGCTGCAAGTTTCTGGCAGCAGGGCCCATTTACCGGGCCTTAGCCGGGCGCAGCGCCGGGGAGCTGGACACTTTGCAGCAGGAATTTTATTGTGACAGCCACCGCCTTTGGCCCGATGACCCGGACTCCCCCGCCGCCCAGATGCTGGGCCGCCAGTGGGAACAGCTGGGTCGGGAAACCCAGCTGAGCATGCAGCAGGCAGGGCGCCAGGCCGGGGAGGCCGCCGGTGCCCAGACCCTGGCCGCACAGGTGGAAGCCGGGCGCAGCCGTCGGCTGTACAAGGACTTCCTGCGCCGGTTTGCGGTGCTGCGGGAGGAATCCAAGCTGGACCTGGACGAGTTTGACCTGGGCTACTACACCTACGGTCTGAACACCTACGGCAACATGCCGCTGATCGAACCGCTGGAAACCCGGGAGAGCAAAAAAATCCGGGATCTGGTCATTGTCATCGACACCAGCGAATCCACCGCCGGGGATCTGGTCAAGGCCTTTCTGCGGGAGACCTTCGGCCTGCTGAAAACCTCCGGCAGCTTTTTCAGCCGCTGCAACATTGTGGTCATGCAGTGCGACGATGCCGTGCGGGACATCACCTTTTTGCAGGACACCGAAACCCTGGAAAAATATGCCGCCGCCCTGACCCTAAACGGGGGCGGCGGAACGGATTTCCGCCCGGCCTTTGCCCGCATCGACGAGCTACAGAAGGAAGGACGGCTGCGGGACTTGCAGGGGGTGCTGTACTTTACCGACGGCAAGGGGACCTTTCCCGCAAGGCCCCCCGCGTATCAGACCGCTTTTCTCTTTCTGGAGGACGGCGCCCCGCCCCCGGAAGTGCCTCCCTGGGCCATCCGGCTGGTACTGGCCCCGGAAGAGTTTATGCCCCAACAAAAGGCGGAAAAGCCCGCCCTGGACTGGCAGGAATGGGACCCCGACGAACTGCCCCAGCTGTAAACCATCGGGAAGGAGCACGCAAGCATGGACATCAAACGCGCCAAGCAGGAAATTGAAAATACCGTCAAGGCTTATCTTGCCACCGACGACACCGGCACTCCCCTGATTCCGCCGGTACGTCAGCGGCCCATCCTCCTCATGGGCCCTCCGGGCATCGGCAAGACCCAGATCATGGAGCAGATTGCCCGGGAGTGCGGCATCGCCCTGGTGGCCTACACCATCACCCACCACACCCGCCAGAGCGCCGTGGGTCTGCCCTTCATCCGGCACCGCCATTACGACGGTGTGGACCGCAGCGTCACCGAGTACACCATGAGCGAGATCATTGCCAGCTGCTACGACAAGATGGAGCAGACCGGCCTGAAAAACGGCATTCTTTTCATCGACGAGATCAACTGCGTGTCCGAGACCCTGGCCCCCACCATGCTGCAGTTCTTGCAGGGCAAGACCTTCGGCAACCAGCCGGTGCCCGCCGGATGGGTCATTGTGGCCGCCGGCAACCCGCCGGAATACAACAAGAGCGTGCGGGACTTCGACCTGGTCACCCTGGACCGGGTGCGCCGCATCGACATCGAACCGGAGCTGTCGGTCTGGCAGGAATATGCCCGGGCCCACCGGCTGCATCCCGCCGTGACCGCCTATCTGGAGCTGCGGCCCCAGCATTTCTACAAGATCGAAAACGACGTGGACGGGCCGAAGTTTGTCACCGCCCGCGGGTGGGAAGATCTGTCCGCCTACCTGCAGGCCGCCGGTGCCCTGGGCCTGCCCGCCGACGAGGAAGTTATCGGGCAGTATCTGCGTCACCCCGATGTGGCCCGGGATTTTGCCGCCTACTGGGCTTTGTACCAGAAATACCGCGCCGATTACGGCGTGGAGGACATTCTGCAGGGCAAGCCCTTCGACGCGGTGCTGGACCGCGCCCTGAACGCCGCCTTTGATGAGCGGATGAGCCTGGTCAGTCTGCTGCTGGCCGGTCTGAACGCCCGGTTTGCCAAGGCCCGGCAGACCGACGAGGCCACCGATGCCTGCTACCAGCAGCTGCGCAGTTTCAAGCGTGCGCTGAATGCCGGGAGCGATGATCCGGTCTCTGTTTTCAATGCCCAGTGCGACGCCTATGAAGACCAGCTGGCTGCCAACAAAGCGGCAGGCCGTCTGACCGCGGCCCAGGCGGCCGCCCACAGCAGGGCCGCCGCACTGCTGCACAGCTGGGGGAAAAAGCTGGAGCCCAGCATGGACGACGAGGAAGCCTTCGACACGGTGCGCGCCGGGTTCAATGCCCAGGTCCGCCGCCGGGAGGAGGCCGTGGCCGTGGCCGGGGATGCCCTGGAAGCCGCCTTCAACTTTATGGAACGGGCGTTTTCCGACACCCAGGAAATGGTGGTGTTTGTGAACGAGCTGGCCCTGGGACCGGATTCCGCCGCTTTCCTGTCCGAAAACGAGTGCGAACGGTTTGACAAGTACAGCCGCAGCCTGCTGCTGAACCAGAAGCAGGACGCTTTGCTGGCCGAACTGGAGCGGGACGACCTGCGCCGCAGTGAGGGAAGTCTGGCGTTCTGAAGTTTTCCACAAGAAGGATAAAAACCGCTCTGCCGGATTGGCAGAGCGGTTTTTGTTTGTCTGATTCCAAAACGCAGGGGCAGGGGTTACTCCTTTTTCAGGTCCCGGCCCATGAGGGATGCCACGGCGTTGCGGGCTTCCAGGTGACCGGACAGAATATCGGCCACCACTTCCACAATGGGCATTTCCACCTTGTATTTCTTGGCCAGCTTGTGGGCGGCGGGCAGAGCGTTGATGCCTTCCACCACCTGGCCCACTTCCTTCTTGGCGGTCTCGGCGTCCATGCCCCGGCCCATGAGCATGCCGGCGTGCAGGTTGCGGCTGTGCATGCTGGTGCAGGTCACAATCAGGTCGCCCATGCCGGAAAGCCCCGCAAAGGTGCTGGCCTGGCAGCCCATGGCCACCCCCAGGCGGGACAGTTCGGCGTTGCCCCGGGTGATCAGGGCCGCCTTTGCGTTGTCGCCGTAGCCCAGGCCCAGGGCCACACCCACGGCCAGCGCAATCACATTCTTGATGGCGCCGCCCAGCTCCACGCCCCGGCGGTCGTTGTTGGTGTATACCCGGAAATTGGCGTTGGTGAAGGTTTTCTGCACCTGTTTGGCGGCGGATTCGTCCTCGCTGGCCGCCACGATCAGGGTGGGCAGGTCCCGGGCCACCTCCTCCGCATGGGTGGGACCGGACAGGGCCACCACCCGGCAGGCTTCGTGGCCGGGTACCTTGGCCAGTTCGTCCTCAATGATCTCGGACATGGTCATCAGGGTCTTTTCCTCAATGCCCTTGGCCACATCCACAATGATCTGGCCGTCCGGAATATATTTGGCCGCCTTTTTGGCGGTGGATCGTACAAACACCGACGGCACCGCAAACACCAGCAGGTCCCGCCCGGTGCAGATTTCGGCCACATCGGCGGTATAGTGCATGGTGGCAGGCAGTTCCATGCCGGGCAGGTTGGGGTGCCGGTGGGTGGTGGCCATGTTCTTGAGTTCTTCGGGCAGGGCGCTCCACATGGTCACATCGTGGCCGTTCACGGCCAGCAGGCGTGCCAGTGCCGTACCCCAGGTTCCGGCCCCCAAAACACCGATCTTCTGTTTCATAATCATGCCTCTTTCCGGCCGGGAACTCCCCGCCTGTTTGTCATTATCGGTTCATGCCGCGCCAGCGGGCCAGCAGCCCCTGGTGCGCCGGACGCTCCGGCCTGTCCGGCAGTTCGATGGTAAAACGCTCAAACGCATTGATGATGCGCGTCTGGCCGTACTGATGCTCCCGCTCCATATTGGCTCCGTAGGTCAGATGAATATGCCCGTGAAGCATAACGGCGGGTTTATAGGTATCCAAAATTTCCCGAAAGACCGTGAATCCGCGGTGCGCCAGGTCGTTCATGTCACCGTATTCGTGCAGCGGTGCATGGGTCACCAGCACATCCACCCCACCTGCCCGGGCGATCTTGCCCCGGACACGGCGGATGCGGCGACGCATTTCCGCTTCGGTAAACTGCCAGGCCCCACTGCGATACCGGCAGCTGCCCCCCAGGCCCAAAAAACGATATCCTTTATAGCAAAACACATCGTCGTCGATGCACAGCGCCCCTGTGGGCGGGCGGTTGTCATAGCTTTCGTCGTGATTGCCATGCACATACACCACCGGCACCGGCGCTACGGTTGCCAGAAAGGTCATATACTGGATGCTCAGGTCGCCGCAGCCGACAATCATATCGTAGCCGCGCAGTTTTTCCGGTTCGTAATAGTCCCAGAGATACTTGGATTCCTCATCCGCAACGGCCAGAAGCCTCATAGCACAGCCTCCTTGTCCACCGGCAGACTGTCGCGGTGGATTCCTTGCATGCGGTACATCGGCTTGGATGCTTCGGTCAGCTCGTCAAATTCCGGAATGCGCCCGTCCACGGCATCGCACAGCCAGTCCATATGCAGAATCTGCTCGGGTGCAAACCCGGAATGTCCTTCGTTCATCAGGGTTCCGTCCTGGGCCACAATGTGGCAGGCGAAGGGATCGATGCCCCCCGCAATGATGCCCTGGCGCAGAATACCGGCCAGATGGCGCACATCGTGGGGCAGTTCCCGGCTGAACAGCACGTCCATGACGCCGCTGTTCATTCCCCACCAGTAGTTCACCGCCCGGGGGGTGTCGCCGTCGGCGGCATCCTTGGCCCAGGCACCGTTGAGCACGCTGCGGATAACGTTTTCATAGAACTGGCCCCAGTGCCAGAAGGGAGAGGCCAGGTCTTCCAGACGTCCGCCGGGCCGGATCATGAAGATGCCGAACTCCTGAGGCGGGCGGCCGGGGGCCGGGGTGTCCCGGCCGGAAATGATGGTGATGCCCTTGGCGTTGAATTCCTGCATGGGCTCGCCGGGCAGGCAGGTCCACTGCAGATCGATGCGCACGTTGGGGTTGACCATGCGCGCGCCCAAAGCAAAGGCGTTGATGTTGGCGGGGGTGCCAAAGCTGGGATAATCGGCCACATACCCGATACGCTCGCCGCGGCTCATGGCGCCGGCAATGGCGCCGCTGATGAACTTGGCCTCATACACGCGGGTGTAGTAGGTGCGGATGCTGGTATAGGGCATATCCACCGAGCAGTTCAGGATACGCACCTCCGGATGCTTGAGGGCGGCGCGCAGGGAGGCGCCCACCAGCTTGGGGCTGGTGGTGAAGACGATGTCCGCCCCCTCGGCGATGGCCTGTTCCACCAGTTCGTCGGCATTCTGCCCCGCCACGGCACCGTGGTAGGCCACCGTCTCCACCTGGCCCGGGAACACCTGGTCCAGCTGGCAGCGGCCAAACTCGTGCTGGCTGGTCCAGGTACTGGTTTCGGGGGTGCGCTCGTTCACAAAGGCCACCTTCAGGTGGGTGGGCGCACTGTTGGTGCGGATACCGGGCAGAATCCGGTTGAGCAGATTGGGCTGGGCCGGGGACGGCTCGGCAGGCTGGGTGCTCAGCTTGACTGGCTGGGGGTTCTGGATGGCCAGCACGTCCGGCCAGACCGCCTCAATGGCCTTGGCCAGTTCCGACGGCGTGCGCTGCTTCAGGTCATCCACCTTGTACAGACGGATGAGCAGCAGCAACACATCCCCCACCGTGGGGCGCATGGACTCGCCGCCCTTGGCATAGTAGGCCTTTTTGATCCAGTTGTACAACGAAAGAATGTCCGCCCGCTCCTCGGCGGTCCATTTTTCGCCGGGGGCTTTGCCCATGGCTTTCTGCAGGCGGGCATAGCTGCCCTCCTGGGTGAAGGTCAGGGTGTAAATACCGCAGATGGGATAAAACTCCACAAACTCATAATACTGCCGGATCTGGGGGTTGTCGCTGTACCGCGGCATGATCCGGGTCACGTTGGCGGCGATGGAATCCGCCCCGAAATACTTCAGCACGCTGACCCGCTTGTTGCCTTCCTGCACATAAAAACGCCCCAGATACTCAAAGCAGCGGATGGGGTCACGGATGCCCTCCTCCACATGGGCCTGGCACAAAGATACCCACTTGTTGGCAAACTCGGTCTTGGGGCTGAGCAGCGGCAGAAAATTGGAGGCAAAGGCCGCCGTGCGTCCCGCCGTCTTGGTGCCTACCACCAGTTCCAGCGGAATTTCCACAATGCCGATGGGCAGCTGATTTTCAATATTGGCATTCTGCAGGATATCGTCCAGCACCGGCAGATACGGGTACTGGCCCGCCGCCATCTTTTCACGGTAATCGCGCTGCGCCCGTTTTTGCGCATGTGCGTATTCTTCCAGTGCTTCCACTCGAGTCATACTTTTGCCCCCTGTCCTTTCCCTGATTTCCTTTCTTCTTTCCCAGTTTGGGCCGGACGTCCCGGCCGCATCGCATATGTAAGTATTATATCATATTCCCCCACGGCGGAAAAGGGATTGCGTTGCCTTTTTGCCGAAAATATGGTATTGTTATTCCGTTAGTGATTTTATGGGAAAAGAGGTAGCCAACATGGGCCTGTGGGCAGATGCAAAAAATATTCGGGACAAGGACCCCGCGGCACGCAACGTGCTGGAGGTGATCCTGCTGTATCCGGGCTTTCATGTGCTGGTGACCCACCGCATCGCCCATTGGCTGTACTGTCACAAGCTGCTGTTCCTGGCCCGCCTGGTCAGCCAGCTTTCCCGGCATCTGACCGGCATTGAGATTCATCCCGGTGCCAAGATCGGACAGCGGCTGTTCATCGACCACGGCATGGGCATCGTCTTCGGCGAAACCACCGAGATCGGCGACAACTGCACCATCTACCACGGGGTCACCCTGGGCGGCACCGGCAAGGACACCGGCAAGCGCCACCCCACCGTGGGCAACAATGTGCTCATCGGGGCCGGTGCCAAGGTGCTGGGGCCTGTGTTCATCGGGGATAATGTGCGGGTGGGCGCCGGCAGTGTGGTGCTGCACAACCTGCCCGCCAACGCCACCGCCGTGGGCATTCCCGCCGAGGTGGTGCGGGTGAACAACATCCGCTGCTGCCCCGCCGATGACCTGGACCAGCAGGATCTGCCGGACATGCAATTGCAGCGCATCCAGCAGCTGGAAGCCCGGCTCAGCCGCATTGAAGCCAAACTGCAGGGCGAATACCCGCCCGACAAACCCAGAACATGAACAAAAACACCCGCGACCCTTTCCTGTCGGTGAACAGGTCCGTAAAAAGTAGACAATAGACAAAAAACCTCCCCGTGTAGGATAATAGAACTACACGAGGAGGTTTTGCTATGCCCA
>NZ_JACJJP010000026.1 GCF_016900095.1 Gemmiger formicilis | reverse complement strand
TTCGGGGCTCCCTTTAGGGAGCGACCACAGGAGATAGGCCCTTATAGGGCCTGTTCAAACCACCCGTTCAACGGGTGGTTTTGATTATGTTGTCTTTTTGCGGCGAAACAAAGCAGGGAAGGGAAGGTGCTTTACAGCTTGCCGTCCTCCAGCAATTGCCGTACTTCCAGCAAATCGTGGCAGCAACAGGTGTAAAGCTGTTTGATTTCCTCGTCCGGCTGGGCCAGGTCGGGCACCATCACGGTGACAGCACCGGCCGCATGTCCGGCGCGAACCCCGTTGAAGCTGTCCTCCAGCACCAGACAATCGGTGGCGGGCAGACCCAGCTTCCGGGCCGCCAGCAGGAAGATATCTGGTGCCGGCTTGGACCGCTCCACGTCCGCGCCGCAGACCACACCCCGGAAATAACTTTCCACATGGTTGTTTTTCAGGTTGTTTTCAATCATATCCCGGGGACTGGAACTGGCCACAATGCAGGGCAGGTCATGGTCCTTCAGCCAGTCCAGCAGTTCATGCAGACCCGGCTTGCAGGGCACCCCCTGGCGGAACCGCTCTTCGGCCAGGCCGTACACCTCCTTGAGCATGATATGGGGATCGATCTGGGGGTAATATTCCGCCAGATGCCGCAGCAGATTGTCCCCGGCCAGCCCCCGGCCGCTGGCCAGAAATTCCGGGCGGGGCAGTGGCAGCCCCAGCTTACGGCAGCAGGGTTCCCACAAGGTATCCCAAAGACGTTCGGTGTCAAACATCAACCCGTCCATATCAAAAATAACGCCCTTGACCATATTGTTTCTCCTTTTCATGGCAATTTCGCGCCCTTATTGTACCGCAAAACCCTTTTCCTTGCAACAAAAGTTGAAATATGGGGCTTGTATTCACCACTTTAGAGCGCTATAATAAGGCATAGCTATACGGACCGCCCCTCGCGGTGTGGCGCCAGACGGCTTCGTATGCTGTTTTGTGCAAATATTTTGTGCGAATATTTTGTGCGATAGTAAGGAGAGAAGGAAAATGTTGGACATCAAGGTCACGCGTACACAAACGCCCAAAGAAAAACCTCAGGACGAGAGCAAGCTCGGGTTCGGTAAGATTTTTACCGATCATATGTTCCTGATGGACTATACGGCCGGTGAAGGCTGGCACGACGCCCGTATTGTGCCCTACGGGACGCTGCCCATGGACCCGGCCACCACGGTTTTCCACTATGCCCAGGAAATCTTTGAAGGCATGAAGGCTTACCGTACCGCCGACAACACCATTCAGCTGTTCCGCCCGGACTGCAACGCCAAGCGTTTCCAGGATTCCGCCGACCGTCTGTGCATGCCTCCCATCCCGGTGGAGGACTTCATCCAGGCCGTGGAAGCTCTGGTGGACATTGACCGCGATTGGGTGCCTCACAGCGACGGTGCTTCGCTGTACATCCGTCCCTTTGCCTTTGCCACCGATGTGGGCCTGGGTGTGCATGCATCCCGGCATTATCTGTTCGTGATCATCTGCTCTCCCTCCGGCGCGTATTACGCCGAGGGCCTGGACCCCGTTCGCATCTACGTGGAGGATGAATATATCCGCGCGGCTCCGGGCCTGACCGGCTTCACCAAGTGCGGCGGCAACTACGCCGCTTCCATCAAGGCCGGCGAGCTGGCCGAGGAAAAGGGCTTCAGCCAGGTTCTGTGGCTGGACGGCGTGGAGAAGAAGTACGTCGAGGAAGTCGGTTCCATGAACATCATGTTCAAGATCGACGGCAAGATTTATACCGCCGCCTGCACCGGCACCGTCCTGCCCGGCGTGACCCGTCGTTCCATCATCGAATTGCTGAAGGATTGGGGCTATGAGGTCGTCGAAGGCAAGCTGGCCATCGCCGACGTCATGAAGGCTGCCGATGAAGGCAAGCTGGAAGAGGTCTTCGGCACCGGCACCGCCGCTGTGGTCAGCCCGGTCAAGGAACTGGATTGGGAAGGCAAGGTCGCCAACATCAGCGACGGCAAGATCGGCCCCCTGACCCAGAAGCTGTACGATACCCTCACCGGCATCCAGTGGGGCAAGCTGCCCGACACCAAGGGCTGGACCGTCAAGGTGGAACCCAAGTATTGATGGAAACAGGGCCTTCGCAAAACTTTTACAATTGAAAACAAGTTGCAAAAAGCGCGCAGAACCGTATAAAACGGGCTGCGTGCTTTTTGTTTTCCAACCGGGCAAAGGCGTCTTTGCCATTTCTTTGCCGGTTTTGCGCAGGGGTGCGTGCTATAATAGGGGGCACATCGGAATTGTAGGAAAGGAGTGGGTCCGGATGCGTCATATCCTGGAACTGCTGGACCGCACGGCAGCAGCCTGCCCTCAGGGCTACAGCTTTTGCGACGAAACCGAATCAAACACCTGGGCGCAGACCGCCCGGGCAGTGCAGGCCGTGGGCACGGCCCTGGCCGGTCTGCCCGGGGGCGTGCAGCGCAAACCGGTGGCCATCTATATGGAGCGCTGTGCCGGGGCGGTTCATGCCATGCTGGGGGGACTGGCCGCCGGCGGGTTTTATACCGTGCTGGATACCGCCCAACCCCCCGAGCGGGTGCGGGCCATTCTGGATCAGCTGGAACCGGCCGCCCTGCTCACCGACGCCGCCCACGCCGACGGGGCAAAGTCGCTGGCGGGACAATGCCCGGTACTGTCCTATGAAACCGCCGCCGCCACACCTCCTGATTCCGGGACGCTGGAGGCGGTGCGGGCCGGGATGATTGACACCGACCTGGCCTATGTGTTGTTCACCTCCGGGTCCACCGGCCTGCCCAAGGGGGTGGCCGTCACCCACCGGAACGTGCTGGCCTACAGCGAGTGGGTGGCGGATACCTTCGGCTTCGGCCCCCGGACGGTGCTGGGCAACCAGACGCCCTTCTACTTTTCCATGTCGGTGACCGACCTGTACGGCGCCCTGCGCAGCGGCGCCTGCGTGCAGGTGCTTCCCAAACGGCTGTTCAGCTTTCCGGTGCAGCTGCTGGAATACCTGTGTGCCCGCCGGGTGAACACCCTGTACTGGGTGCCCTCGGCCCTGGGGATTGTGGCCAACTGGAAGGCCCTGGACTACACCGCGGCCCCGGCGCTGCACACCATCCTCTTTGCGGGGGAGGTTATGCCCACGGCCAAGCTGAACTACTGGCGGGCGCACTATCCCGGCGCCCGGTTTGCCAACCTGTACGGTCCCACCGAAACCACCGACATCTGTGCCTACTACGAACTGGACCGGGCCTTCGCGGACGACGAGAGTCTGCCCATCGGCCGGGCCTGCCGCAACTGCGGGCTGCTGATCCTTTGCGGAGATCGCCCCGCCGCCCCCGACGAGGCGGGGGAACTGTGTGTGCGGGGCAGCTTTGTGGCGGCGGGGTACTATCGTCAGCCGGAAAAAACGGCGGAGCGGTTTGTGCCCAACCCGGTGCAGGGGGCCTATCCCGAAATCATCTACCGCACCGGAGACCTGGTGCGCACCAACGACAGGGGAGAGCTGGTCTACTGTGGCCGGCTGGACAACCAGATCAAGCACATGGGCTACCGCATCGAGCCCGGCGACATCGAGACGGCGGCCTTCGGGCAGGACAAGCTGGACGACTGTGCCTGCCTGTACGACGCCGCCCGGGACAAGCTGGTGCTGTTTTTCCAGGCCAAGCGGGACGTGACCGAGGAACTGCGCGCCCGTCTGGCTGAACGGCTGCCGCCCTACATGCAGCCCGCCGAATACCGGCGCCTGCGGCAGATGCCCCACAACGCCAACGGCAAGGTGGATCGCAAAGCCCTGGCCGCCATGCTTTGAACCAAAAGGAGAATCCATATGCATACCATCGAAGAAATTATTGGAATGATCGAGGAAGTCAAGCCCGGCCTGCATCCCGCGCCGGAGGAAGAGCTGGTCAAGAGCGGCAAGCTGGACTCGGTGGATATCATGTCCCTGGTCATGGCCCTGACCGGAGAGTTTGACATCGAGATCACGCCGCTGGATCTGAAGGAAGAGAACTTCCGCACGCCCCAGGCGATTCTGGCTATGGTGGAGCGCCTGGAAGAAGAGTAAGGGGCAGGTATGTCTTACAATTCTTTTATTTATCTGTTCGTCTTTTTGGTTGTCGCCTGGCTGCTGTGGGCCTTTGCGCCCCAGAAATGGCGGCCCGGCGTGCTGCTGGGCGCCAGCCTGGTGTTCTATTTTGCCAGCACCAAGCGGTATATCGTGTACATTCTTCTGGCGGCGGCCATTGCCTGGGGTGTGGGGCTGCTGCTGGGCCGGATGGACGAACTTCTGGCCGAAACACGCCCCGCCCTGCCCGCGGCCGACCGGAAGCCCTTCAAAAAGAAGGTGGCTGTGCTGAAAAAGATGGCCGTCACCGGGGGCGTGGCGGCCATGGTGGGCATTCTGCTTTTTGTCAAGTATCTGCCTTTCGGGGCGCGGGTGCTCTCCCAGTTGATGGAAGCCCTGCCCGGGTCGCCGGTGTTTACGGTGCCGGCCCTGGTGCAGCCCATGGGGCTGAGCTTTTTCACCCTCATGGCCGTCAGCTACATGGTGGACGTGTACCGGGGCAGCTGCAAGCCCGCCTCACATTACTGGCAGGTGCTGCTGTTCCTGAGCTTCTGGCCCCATGTGGTGGAGGGTCCTTTTGACCGGTACGGAGCTCTTTCGCCCGCGCTGCTGGATCCGCCCCGGCCCGATTACCGCAACCTGACCTTCGGCATCCAGCGCATTGTCTGGGGCCTGTTCAAAAAGATGGTCATTGCCGACCGTGCCAACATGTACGTGAAGGCGGTGTTCGACGACTGGACCCAGTACAGCGGGGCGGCCACCGCCCTGGGTGTGCTGCTGTACACCCTGCAGCTGTATGCGGAATTTTCCGGCTGTATGGATATGGTCTGCGGTTCCGCCGAGCTGTTCGGCGTTCCCCTGGCCGAAAACTTCCGTCAGCCCTTCTTCTCCGCCAGTGTGGGCGAATTCTGGCGCCGCTGGCACATCACGCTGGGGGCCTGGCTGCGGGAATACGTCTTCCAGCCTTTGATCCTCAGCAAACCCATGCAGCGGTTTGCCAGACTGTGCCGGGACAAGGTCAGTCCCGCCGCCGCCCGGCAGTGGCCGGTGTGGGCGGGGCTGGGCATCACCTGGGCGCTCATCGGGCTGTGGCACGGGGCCGGCTGGCTGTACCTGCTGTACGGCCTGTATTACTTTGCCCTGCAGTGGCTGGGTGAACTGGCCGAACCGGCTCTTCTGCGGATTCTGCCCGCTCTGCCTGCCTGGCGCAAAACCAGGCCCTATCGCCTGTGGCAGGTGCTGCGCACCTTTGTGCTGGTCAACTTCGGTATGCTGATCTTCCGCGCCAACGGTGTGCACGCCGCCCTGGACATGCTTCGGGCGCTGGCGGTGCCCTACCAGGGCTCGCTGCTCATCAAGGTGGATGCCCGGGATATGGCGGTGCTGGCTGCGGGGGCTTTGCTCTTGTTCGGGGTGGACTGGCTGCACCATCGGGGCCACCGGCTGCGGGCCGAACTGGCCATGCGTCCGTTGGCGTTGCGCTGGGCCGTGTACATCGGTGCGGTGCTGTCGGTGATGATCTTCGGCGCCTACGGCGACAATTATGACCCCGCCGCTTTTATCTACGCACAATTCTAAGGGAGTATTATGAAAGCCTGCATCAAACACATTCTGCATGTGGCCGCATTTCTGCTGGTGCTGTCCGTGGCGGTGTTTCTGGCGGGGCATTATCTGATGCCCCACTCCAACCGGTATCTGTCCGGCTACACTGCCGGCGGCATTCTGGGCGAGGATTTCGACACCATCGACGTGCTGATCATGGGGGATTCCAACGCGGCCCAGGGCATTTCCCCCATGCAGTGGTACTGTGACAGCGGTGTGACCGGATATACCTACGGGTCCGGCTGGCTGTCGGTGTACAACATCTATTACCGTCTGCGCTCCATCTATGAGGAGCAGAGCCCCAAAGTGGTGGTGCTGTGCACCGGCGTGGTGTACAGCAAGATGAGTGACGAGACCGAGCTGCAGGCGGCCATCGGGGACATCACCGATGAGCTGATTCCGCTGGTGCGGTTCCACGACAACTGGAAGGACCTGACCTTTGCCAATCTGCTGGAGGAACACGACTACAGCTGGCGGGATACCAACAAAGGGTTCACCCCTGTCACCACGGTGGGAGCCAGTATGCGCGGGGATTACATGTACGACGACGGTGTCCGGGCACCCATCCCGCTGCTGGTGCGCCTGTACATGGAACGGATTGTCCGGCTGTGTGAGGACCACGACAGCCAGCTGCTGCTCATCACGGTACCGGCCTCTGCCAGCTGGAACCTGGCGCGGCACAACGGTATCCAGAGCTTTGCCGATGAATACGGCCTGACCTACCTGGATTTCAACATGGCGGACCTGAATCCCGGCATCGACTGGAAAACCGACACCCCGGACGGCGGGGCCCACCTCAACGTGCTGGGGGCGCAAAAGCTGACCACCGCCCTGGGCAGCTACCTCACCGAACATTATTCCCTGGAAGACCACCGGGGACAGCCGGGCTTTGAAAGCTGGGACCGGGACATGGCAACCTACACCGATACCATCACCCAGGCGGCGGCCCAGAACCGGGAAGCCGCGGAATACCAGCTCTCGGTTCTTGAGCAATCTGCCTCATAACTGCCGGGTCTCGTTTGTGCAAGTTGTGCACAGTGACCCCTTGCGCAGCCGCAGGGAATGCGCTATAATACAGACATAAAGCAAAGGCGCTTTGAGCTATGGCTCAAAGTGCCTTTTGTTTTTTCTTCTTATTTTTTTATATTGATAAGAAGAAAACCAGAGCGCCCTGGGGTTTCGCAGACCCAGAGGGGTGGGTTTGCCAGGCGAAACTGTGCAAACGGGACGCTCTGTTTTTCTCCTTCTCACAGGCGGAGCGAACGCTGAACGCTCCGCCTGATCTTTTTATACCATCACGTCGCCCACCAGCATCCGACCGGCGGGGTCGATGGCATACACCGTATATTTGGTGGGGGGCTCATCGGGGGCTGTCCGGGTGCCCAGATGAATGCCGCCGTTCATCGGCCGGGTGAAATGCAGGGTGCGGTGGGCGGTGGTGGCGTGGGGCCGCTCATCCGGCACCGACCAGGCCAGCACACCGCCGGCGCGAGGCGGGTGCACCGGTGCGGGAACAGCCTTTTCCGCCTCGGATGCGGGGGCCGTGTCGGGGACGGCCGCTTCGCCTTCGGAAACCGGCTCCGCCGGGGCTGGGGTGGGCTCCTCCCCGCAGAAATCATCCGGCAGGGGGTGGGGTGTGCCGCCCAGATACATCTGGTACAGCCCTTCGGGGCTGTCTTTTTCGTGGCGCAGCCATACGGAGGACCGCTCCGGACGGCCTTCGGGCAGAATCTTCCGGCGCTGACGCATGCACAGGGCCAGGTTGTTCCAGGCCACCAGAAATTCATCCAGCGGCATCTGGGTTTCGGCGTCAAAGTTGCTCAGCCCCGCCCAGGGGTCGATGAGCAGGGCACAGGGGGCACCATCCATGTTGCTGAACCCTCGCAGCGCCGCAAAGCGAACCGGCGGCATACCGGCATCAACCTCCACCGCCCGGCGGCTCAGCGCCACCACCACACCGTATCCGGCCCGCACCTCGGCGCGCAGCAGGGCCAGGTCGGCCCAGCAGGCCCAGGCGGGAAATCCCCAGCACCCGGCCACCGCCGCCGCAAAACTCAGGTTGCGGGGGTCCTGTCCGGGCTGAAAATCCCGCATGGCCAGGGCGAACTCCTCGGGCAGGATGTCGGCGCCCCAGCGGTTGGTCAGGCTGGTCAGGCAGATGGCCAGGTCCATCACATCGTGCAGGGCGGGAGCCCGGTTGGCCACGGTGTAAGGCATCAGGTTCAGCTTGGCGTTCACCGGCCGTCCCCCGGCGGGAATCACATCCACGGCGTGGACGCTCACCCCCAGAAGACTCACCGAGGGGGTCTTCTTTTCATCTTTGGTGTACAGATAAATGCGCAGCTGTACCTGCATACCCACCTTGGAATCCAGGGTCAGATGGTCGGAGGAAAGCACCAGCGGTCCGCGGGTGGTGGAACGGGCGCCTTCCCGGTCCAGATAAGGGCTCCACCGCCCGAAGCTGGACCAGGCCGTCCAGTTGCCGTCCACCAGTACCCGGGCCTGGGCCTCCACGGCGGTGTCCGGCGGGGTACCGGCGTTCCAGCTCACCCGCACCGCGTCAAAGGCGGGCAGAGAGATGGCCGGGCTGGTGTAGCAGCCGTAGGGCACATGCCCGCCCTGCACCATGTCCAGCAGGATGCAGCCGCCGGCCACGGTCACGTTGTCCAGCTCGCCGCGCATGAACATTTCGGTGTCCTGCAACAAAAAGGTGTTTTTGCTATCCATTCAAAGCCTCACCGCCTTAGGTTTCGTCTTGGTCGTCCTGCCGGGCCATCAGGTCCCGCAGTTCGGCGTCCCGCCGCTCCCGGATGGTCTTCTCCAGGGCAAAGACCCGGTCCAGGGCCGGGTACAGAATCTGCAGGGCGATGGTCACCGGCAGCCAGAATCCGGTGACCAGCAGCACCGGCAGGGTATAGGGCATATACATCAGCACCGGCACCCAGTACACACACTGCACCAGGGTGGCGGCCAGCGTCTGGGGGAAAAATCCCAGGAAAAAGCGGGCGCTGTTGCTGTACAGCTTGCGCAGGGGCAGGCTGACCAGAACAATCTGGGCAAACACATAGGTGAAAAAGCCCACCAGAACCACGCCGCTGACAATCATGCATACCCACACCGAGGTGGGCACGTTGTCCATGTCCGGCAGGGTCATGAGCGCCCAGCTCCACAGCCCCATGGCAGCGCCGCCCAGGGCGCCGGGGGCCATGGCGTCCCGCCAGTTCTGTTTCCAGGCGTTGCGGTAGGTGTGCCACCAGTAGCCGGGCTCATCCCGCAGTGCCCGCAGCACGGTGTCGAAGATACCGCACAGAAACGGCGCCGCGATCATGCCGCCCACCAGGCCGCCCAGCACGCTGATCCAGACCGCTTTGGCCAGAATGCCGAACATGATCACCAGAAATACAGGCACAAAACCCAGACAGCACAGAATGCTGGCTTTGTAAAAAGGCCACAGGTCCCGGCCCACCAACTCAAAAAAGCGTGCCACGCCCACCTTGCGCGGGGTGTTCTGCCCGGCAGAACGGGGTTCTTCCTCGGCGGCGGGGGCCGGCTGCTGCGTGTTTTCTTGATCAGTCATGGTGTTTCTCCCATCTATGGATATAATAATACATTTTCATCATACCCTTTTTTGTCGGTACGTGCAAGGCGCGGGCAGAAAAAGGTCAGAATATTTTTACAAATTGAACACGGTTTTGTGTTACAATCATAAGGAATTCAGATTAGGAAAGGGGAACCTGCCCATGGCTTGGGTCACAAAAGACAGCCAGGAAACCTATGAAAACAACGAACCCGTCCGCGAATACACCAAAAGCGAGAAAGCGGGCAACTGGTGGCATTACAACAAATGGTATGTGGTAGCCGTGATTGTGCTGGTGTGTATTGTGGCCAGCATCGTCAAGGAAACCTTCTTCCGCACCGAGCCGGACTACCAGATCGCCTATGTGGGCAAGCAGGAACTGCCCGTGGATACCGGCGAGGCCCTGACTGCGGCCCTGCAGGCCTACTGCGACGACCGCAACGGGGACGGCCAGGTACTGGTGCAGCTGAACCAGTATACCCTGGACCTGAACAGCAGCACCAACAGCGGGGAAGAGGTGGACGCCTACATGCAGATGGCCGGCGTCACCAAACTCAGCGCCGATCTTTCCAGCACCGAGGGCAGCTATATCTTTATTCTGGAAGACCCGGAAAGCTTTGAATCCTACACCTCGGCCCTGCGGTATCTGGACGGCACCGTGCCGGAGGAAAACGCCACTCCCACCGACTGGCAGAACATGGTCTACCGCTGGACCGACTGCCCGGTGCTGGCAGGTCTGGACCTGGGCACGTACACCGGCTATACCCTGATGGATGACCAGACCGGCAGCAACCAGGACGTGATGAGCAACCTGTACATCGGCTGCCGGGGTGTCTGGAGTGACAGCTTCCAGGAAGCCTACGCCGAAGACGAGACCCTGTGGCAGACCCTGACCGCCGGGGCGGTGTCCACCGCGGGGCAGAACTGATGCGCTGGCGTCCCATCGCCCGGCCGACATCGCCGGCCCCGGAACCGGCCCGCACCCCGCCCCTGCCGGAAAATCCCTACCGCCGTTTTTACACCCGCACCCCCACCTTCGAAGAGCTGGTGCGCCGCAGCAAGGGCCACCCCGCAGAACCGGAGAAAAAATGAGCCTGCCCCAGGGCGGCCGCCGACAGGCGGCCGCCCTGCTTGTTTACGTATCTTCGACCATAAAAAAGTACAGTCCGTACCATCAAAACAAATTGTTCGGATTGTATACGCCGTGTAAAAACTGCGGACATTTTTCACGGTTTTTACTTGTGATACAGACCGATTTATGGTATATTGAATCTGTATATGTTTGATAATGGCAGGGGGTATCATGATGGATCAGCTGCAGCAGGCTCGCGCAGCCATTGATGAGATCGACGGGCAGATGGCGGCGCTGTTTGAACGGCGGATGGAAGCCGTGGGGCAGGTGGCACAGTACAAGGCGGCCACCGGCAAGCCGGTGTTTGACGCCGCCCGGGAAGACGCGGTGCTGGCCAAGAACACGGCGCGGCTGCACAATCAGGAGCTGGCCCCCTACTACCGGCAGGTTTTGCAGGGGATGATGGCGGTATCCCGGGCGTACCAGCGCAGGCTGCTGGGGCGGGATGTGGCCGCCTACCAGGGGGTGCAGGGGGCGTGGAGTCACATTGCCCTCACCCGGCTGTTCCCCTTTGCCAAGGCCAAAGCCTTCGATACCTGGGCCGAGGTGTTCGACGCCGTGGCGGCGGGGGATGCCAGCTTCGGGGTGCTGCCCTTTGAAAACTCCAACGCCGGGGATGTTTCCACCGTGCTGGATCTGTTGTATGCCCATCCGGAACTGAGCGTGGCCCGCATGTGTGACCTTCCCATCCGGCAGGACCTGCTGGCCCTGCCCGGGGCGCAGCTGTCGGACATCCGCACGGTGGTCAGCCACCAGCAGGCCCTGGCCCAGAGCAGCGTGTACATCAAGAGCCACGGCCTGGCCACCCGGGTGTGGGGCAACACAGCCGACGCCGCCCGGTATGTGGCCGAAAGCGGGGACAAGTCCCTGGCAGCCATTGCCTCGGCCCAGACGGCGGAGCTCTACGGACTGCAAATTCTGGCCCCGGGTGTCAACGAGGACGGGGACAACACCACCCGGTTCATCGTCATCACCCGCACCGACGCCGCCGCGCCGGTGCCCCCGGCCCCCGGCCGCCGCATGGCCATGCTGTTCACGGTGGACCACAAGCCGGGCAAGCTGGCCGATGTGATCCGCCTCATCGGGGAACAGGGCTTCAACATGGAAAACATCAAGAGCCGCCCGCTTCCCCATGTCTCTTTTGAATATTACTTCTACGTGCAGCTGGTCTGCCCCGACACCAACGCCCCCGAAACCTGTGATGCGCTGGTACAGGCCATGCAGAAGGTCTGCCGCACCGTGCGGGTGCTGGGGGTATTTGCCACCGGCCCGGCCGATGAAATGCAGTAACCAAGGTCATGATAAAGAACAGGAGGGCCCTCCCATGAAAATGACGATGAATCTCGGCACCCGCAGCTATGACATCATCCTCAAGCGCGGCTGCCTTTCCAACCTGCATCAGTTTGCCGATCTGACCCATCGCCGGGTCTTTGTGCTCACCGATTCCGGTGTGCCTGCCGAATACGCCAAAACCGTGGCCGACCAATGCGCCAACGGCACCGTCTGCACCATCCCCCAGGGCGAAGGCAGCAAGTGCCTGAAAGTCTACGGTCAGGTGCTCAACGCCATGCTGGAATTCGGCATGGACCGCCGGGACCTGCTGGTGGCCGTGGGCGGCGGCGTGGTGGGGGACCTGGGCGGGTTCTGTGCCGCCAGCTATATGCGGGGCATCGATTTCGTCAACTGCCCCACCACCACCCTGGCCCAGATCGATTCTTCCATCGGCGGCAAGACCGCCATTGACCTGGGCAGTGCCAAGAATATTGTGGGCGCTTTCTGGCAGCCCCAGGTGGTGCTGGTGGACCCGGACACCCTGGCCACCCTGCCCCGCCGCCAGTATATCAACGGCCTGGCCGAGGCGGTGAAAGCCGGGCTCATCGCCGACCCGGAACTGTTCGGCATCTTCGAAAACGGGGATGTGGACAAGGAGATTGAGACCATCATCTACCGCAGCCTGCTGGTGAAAAAGAAGATCGTGGAGCAGGACGAGCGGGAATCCGGCGCCCGCAAGGCGCTGAACTTCGGCCACACCATCGGCCACGGCATCGAGGCCGTCAAAGGGGTGCGGGGCCGCCGCACCAACGGTTTGTACCACGGCGAGTGCGTGGCCCTGGGCATGCTGCCCATGATTGAGGACAAGAGCCTGCAAAAGCGCACCCGGGCGGTGCTGCGCAAGCTGGGCCTGCCGGTGCGCACTGGGGTGGACAAGCACAAGGTGCTGGAATATATGCGCCACGACAAGAAGAGCGGCGGCAAGAGCATCACGGTCATCCGGGTGCCGGGGCTGGGCTGCTGGCGGGCCGATACCCTGCCCATGACCCAGCTGCCCGCCCTGCTGGGCCTGGAAGAGGAATAAGGGGGCCTGACCACCGATGAAAAATACCTTTGGCAGTGCGGTGTCCCTGACCATCTTCGGCGAAAGCCACGGCCCGGCCATCGGCGCCGTGCTGGACGGCCTGGCCGCCGGTCTGCCGGTGGACACCGACTTCATCAATACCCGCATGGACCGCCGCCGGGCCCGGGGAGACGGCCTTTCCACCGCCCGCACCGAGCCGGATGAGGTGGAGTTTCTGTCCGGCGTGCTGGACGGTCACACCACCGGCACCGCTCTGACTCTGATGGTGCGCAACACCAATACCCGCAGCGGCGACTATGCCAGAACCGCCGCCCTGCTGCGTCCCGGCCATGCGGATTACACCGCCTTCGAAAAGTACGAAGGCTACCAGGACGCCCGGGGTGGGGGACATTTCTCCGGCCGGATCACCGCGGCCGCTGTGGCCGCCGGGGCCATCTGCGAACAGGCCCTGCAGGGCCTGGGCATCCGGGTGTACACCCACATCGCCGCCTGTGCGGGGGTGGAAGACGCCCCTCTGTCCAGCGCCGCCGGGCTGGTCATGCCCGAACCGGAACCGGGGCATTTCGCCCTGCTGGACCCCGATAAGGAAGCCCCCATGCAGGCGGCCATCCGTGCCGCCGGGGCCGAGGGTGACAGCGTGGGCGGCATTCTGGAAACGGTGGTTACCGGCCTCCCGGCCGGGATCGGCGAACCCTGGTTCGATAGCGTGGAGAGCACCCTGGCCCACCTGCTGTTTGCGGTGCCCGCCGTCAAGGGCATCGAGTTCGGCGCCGGGTTCGGCTTTGCCGACCTGCGGGGCAGCCAGGCCAACGACGCCTTCCGCATGCGGGACGGAAAAATCATCACCGCCACCAACCGCAACGGGGGCATCAACGGGGGCATCACCAACGGCATGCCCATCGTGCTGCGCACGGTGGTCAAGCCCACCCCCAGCATCTACCGTGCCCAGGACACGGTGGACTATCCCGCCCGGCAGGACGCCGAAATCCAGATCAAGGGCCGGCACGATCCCTGCATCGTGCCCCGGGCGGCGGTGGTGCAGAACAGCCTGACGGCCTTCGGCATCCTGGATCTACTCAGCATTCGTTACGGCACGCTGGCACAGAAGCACGGCCTGCCGCAAGTATAAACCATCGGCAGGGAAAGGGGAGAATTTGCGCATGGAATACGGTTTGATCGGGGCCAAGCTGGGGCACAGCTATTCCCGGCAGATCCACAACAAGGCGGGGGGCTACGCCTATGAGCTCAAGGCACTGCCCACCGAGGCCGACGCCCGCGCCTTTCTGCAGGCCCGGGCCTTCAAGGCCATCAACGTGACCATCCCGTACAAAAAGCTGGTCATGGAATACTGCGACGTCATCGACCCGGCGGCCAAGGCCATCGGGGCGGTGAACACCGTGGTGCAGCGGGACGGCCGCCTCTACGGCTACAACACCGACTATGCCGGTTTTGCCTGGTTGGCCCGCCGCCACGGCATCGATTTCGCCGGGCGCACCGTGCTGGTGCTGGGCACCGGCGGCACCTGCGCCACCGTCACCGCCGTCTGCAAGGACGCCGGCGCCAAGGCGGTGCTGCCGGTCAGCCGCCGGGGCGGCAAAGGCACCCTGACCTATGACCAGGCGGCCCAGTGCAAGGACGCCGAGATCATCGTCAACACCAGCCCGGCGGGCATGTTCCCCAACGTGGGGGAGTGCCTGCTGGACATCAGCGGCCTGCCCAAGCTGAAGGCGGTGCTGGATGTGGTGTACAACCCCTTCCGCACCGAGTTGCTGCTGCGGGCGGAGGACCGGGGCATTCCGGCCTACTGCGGCTTTGAGATGCTGGTGGCCCAGGCGGCCTACGCCTCCGAGCTGTTCACCGGCACCAAGATGGACAAGGAAGCCTTCATCCGCACCACCAGCCGGGATCTGAAGCGGGACCTGAGCAATGTTTCCCTCATCGGTATGCCGGGCTGCGGCAAGAGCACGGTGGGCGAAGGCCTGGCCAGGGCGTTGAACAAGCCCTACGTGGACCTGGACGAATGGATCGAGCAGCACGCCGGTATGCCCATTCCCGACATCTTTGCCCGGGAAGGGGAGGCGGCTTTCCGCCGGTATGAAGCGGACGCCCTGGCGGAAGTCTCCAAGCGGGGCGGCCAGGTCATCGCCTGCGGCGGCGGCGTGGTCAAGACCCCCGGCAACACCCGGATGCTGCGCCAGAACGGCCCGGTGCTGTGGGTGCGCCGCCCGGTGGAATTCCTGGCCATGGGCGGCCGTCCTTTGTCCACCGGCCGGGAAGCTCTGCGCAAGATGGAAGCCGAGCGGGAACCTGCCTACCGTGCCGCTGCCGACGCCGTGGTGGACAACACCTCCACCCTGACCAACGCGGTGAACGCCGCCCGGGCCGCTTTTGAAAAAACCTTTGATTATACCCGCTGACGCCGTACCGTCGCCAAACCAAAAATATAGAGAGAGGGACATGTATCATGATTATTTCTACCAAAAAGGGCACGCCCCAGGTCGAACTGGACCGCATCATTGACAGCTTCGAGAAGCAGGGCCTTTCGGTCACCCTGATCCGTGGTACCGACTACAACGTCTTCGGCCTGGTGGGCGACACCACCAAGATCGCCGAGAAGGACGTGCTGGCCAACCCCTGGGTGGAGAACGTTACCCGTGTGTCCGCCCCCTACAAGCGGGCCAACCGCCTGTTCCACCCCGACGACACCGTCATTGATGTGAACGGCATCAAGATCGGCGGCAAATCCCCGGTGGTGGTCATGGCCGGCCCCTGCAGCGTGGAAGGGGAGGACCATATCATCAAGATGGCCAAGCTGGTCAAGGAGGGCGGCGCCAACTTCCTGCGCGGCGGCGCCTACAAGCCCCGCACCAGCCCCTATTCCTTCCAGGGCCTGGGCACCGAGGGTATTATGGACATGGTCAAGGCCCGGGAAGTCACCGGCCTGCCCATCGTCAGTGAGCTGATGGACGAAACCCACATCGACGAGTTCGAGGAATACGTGGACATCGTGCAGATCGGCGCCCGCAACATGCAGAACTTCCAGCTGCTCAAGGCAGTGGGCAAGATGACCAAGCCCATCCTGCTCAAGCGCGGCTTTGCCAACACCATCGAAGAGTGGATCATGTCCGCCGAGTACATCATGGCCGGCGGCAACGAGAAGGTCATCCTCTGCGAGCGCGGCATCCGCTCCTTCGAAAAGTACACCCGCAACACCCTGGACCTGTCCGCTGTGCCGGTCATCAAGGAAAAGACCCACCTGCCCGTCATCGTGGACCCCAGCCATGCCACCGGCGACTACAAGTACGTGGAAAGCATGGCCCTGGCGGCGGTGGCTGCCGGTGCCGACGGTCTGGAGATCGAAGTGCACGACAACCCGCAGTGCGCCTGGAGCGACGGCGCCCAGTGCCTGAAGCCGGACAAGTTTGCCGAGACCGTGGCCAAGTGCCGCAAGGTGGCCGCCGCCATCGGCCGGGATATGTAAGGCTGATCGGCAGAAAAAATCCTGTACAGAAGGTGGTGTCAGTTTGGACGCAATCCTGCATGCCAGCCGGTTGTCCGGCACGGCCTGTGTACCCCCCAGCAAGAGCGCGGCGCACCGGGCGGTGCTGTGCGCGGCGTTGGCCGGCGGCACCAGCCGCATTGACAATATCGAATATTCCGACGACATCCGTGCCACCCTGGGAGCGGTGTGCCAGCTGGGCGCCCGCGTGGAACAGGATAAGCACGCTGTGGTCATCAAGGGGCTGGGAACGGACGGTTTTCCCACCGTCACCCGCCCGGTTTTCTGCAATGAAAGCGGCAGCACCCTGCGGTTCCTGATCCCGGTGTTCAGCCTCACCGGGCAGAAAATCCGGTTTACCGGGGCGGGACGGCTCATGGACCGTCCCCAGGAAGTCTACCGCATGCTGTTCAACCGCCAGGGACTGCGGTTTGAGCAGTCCGGCGAGGGGATCACCGTCTTCGGGCGGCTGCGCCCCGGCGGGCTCACCCTGCCCGGGGACGTGTCCAGCCAGTTCATCAGCGGCTTGCTGTTTGCGGCGCCGCTGCTGGAATCCGAGACCACCATCGAGGTGCTGCCCCCCTACGAGAGCCGCAGCTATGTGGATCTGACCATCGCCGCCATGCAGCGGTTCGGGGTCAAGGTGACCCAGCGAGCCAAGAAAAACGGCGGGGTCATCTACCGCATTGCCGCGCCCCAGCGCTACCTGCCCTGCGATATGGCGGTGGAAGGGGACTACAGCCAGGCGGCCTTTCTGGCCGTGCTGGGGGTGCTGCTGGGCGGCATCACCGTGTCCGGCCTGGACCCGGCCAGCCGCCAGGGGGACCGGGTCATCCTGGACATCCTCAAAAGTTTCGGCGGCAAGATCGCCAACGTCAACGGCGGGCTGCGCTTCTCCCGCGGCCTGCTGAAGGCCGGGGAGATCGACCTGGCCGACTGCCCCGACCTGGGCCCGGTGCTCATCGCCCTGGGCTGCCTGTGCGGCGGCACCACCACCATCCGTAACGCCGGACGTCTGCGCATCAAGGAATCCGACCGCATTGCTTCCATGCAGCTGGAACTGGCCAAGATGGGCGGCCAGGTGCAGGTGGAGGGGGATACCCTGACCATGACGGGCGGGGCGCTGCATGCCCCCGCCGAACCCCTGTCCGGCCACAACGACCACCGCATCGTCATGGCGCTGACGGTGGCGGCGCTGGCCGCCGGGGTACCGGCCACCATCCGGGGGGCCGAGGCCGTGCGCAAGAGCTGGCCGGATTTCTTTACGGTTATGCGCTCTCTGGGCGCCAAGATCGATCTGGTGGAAAGTGAGTGACGTTTGGATGGATCACAGTCATACCTATCTCATTGTAGGCCTGGGTCTGCTGGGCGGCAAATACGCCCAGGTTCTTTCCGGCAAGGGATACCGGGTCACCGGCATCGACAAGGACCCCGCCGCCGTGGCCTGGGCCCTGGAAAAGGAATATATCTGCGCCGGTGCCGACCATGACTTTGAAGCGCTGGTCACCGGGGCGGACCGGGTCATCTTCGGGCTGTACCCCACCGCCTTCCTGGATTGGGTGCGGCAGTACGGCCACCTGCTGCGCCCCGGCACCCTGGTCACCGATGTGTCCGGAGTCAAGCGCGGGGTGGTGGGCCCGGTACAGGCCATGATGCCCGAGGGCGTGGAGTTCATCTCCAGCCATCCCATGGCCGGTCGGGAAACCAGCGGCATCACCCACAGTGCCGAGGTGGATTTTGCCCCCGCCAACTTCATCATCACCCCCACCGACAGGAACACTCCCGAAGCCATCCAATGGTGCAAAGACCTGGCCGGGGTGCTGGGCTTTGCCCGCATCACCACCCTGACCCCCGCCGAGCACGACCGGATGATCGGCTATGTGAGCCAGCTGTGCCATGCCATTGCCGTCTGCCTGATGTGTGCTTCGGACAACTCCGAACTGGCCTGCTACACCGGGGATTCCTTCCGGGATCTGACCCGGATTGCACGCATCAACGACAAGATGTGGGCGGAACTGTTCTTGTGGAACAAGGACAACCTCATCGGCGAGATCGACATGTTCTCCGCCGCGCTGGATCGTCTGCGTGACCGCCTGGCCGCCGGAGACCGGGAAGGCCTGGAAGAGATGTTCCGCCTTTCCACCAAGCGCCGTGAAGCCTTCGACAAAAAATAACGCGAGGAGGAAACCGCTATGCCCCGCAAAGAAGGACAAAAACTCAAACTGTTGACTCTGCTGGAAATCCTCTCCCGTGAGACGGACGAACAACACCCCCTGAGTGTGCCCCATCTGGTGGAGCTGCTGCGGGAGCGGGGTGTGGATGCCGAGCGCAAGAGTGTGTACGACGACATCCAGACCATCAATTCCATGCCCGGTGCACCCTTTGAGATCGTGCAGCAGCGCGGCCGCGGCGGCGGGTACTACATGACCGACACCCCCTTTGAGTTCGCCGAACTCAAGCTGCTGGTGGACGCCGTGTATGCCAGCAAGTTCATCACCGCCCGCAAGAGCCGCACTCTCATTGAAAAGCTGGGCCGCTTTACCTCCCGTTACCGTCAGGCGGAGCTGGACCGTACGGTGCTGGTTTCCGGCCGGGTGAAAAGCCAGGACGAAAAGATCCTGTACAGTGTGGATGCTTTGCACACCGCCATTACCACCGGGGTGCAGGTGCAGTTCCGCTATTGCGACTGGAATCTGCAAAAACAGATGGTGCCCCGCCACGGCGGTATGCTGTACCGGGTCAGTCCCTGGGCGCTGGTGTGGGAAAACGGAAACTATTATCTCATCGCCTACACCGAAGGCCACCTGCGCCATTACCGGGTGGACAAGATGCAGAAGGTGGAACCCATCCCCGACGTACCCCGGGAAGGAGCCGACGAGTACGCCAACTTTGACGTGAACGCCTACACCCAGCAGATGTTCGGCATGTTCAACGGTCCGCTGAAAAAGGTGACGCTGAAATGCGAAAACCGGTTTGCGGGGGCAATGATCGACCGTTTCGGCACCGGGCCAACCCTGGTGCCCTTCACCGGCGGGGAGCACTTTACCCTGACGGTGGACGTGCAGATCAGCCCGCAGTTTTTCGGCTGGGTGGCCGGGTTCGGCACCGGGGTGGAGATCCTCTCCCCGCCGGAAGTGCGCGCCGAAATGCGCAAGACCCTGGACACCCTGCAAACGATTTACCGCTGAAGGGAGAGCCTGCATCTTGAAACAAACCCTGAAACGCCTGGCACCCTGGGCCTTTGTGCTGGTGATTCTGGCGGGTCTGGCGGCCGTCCATGGGCTGGACGCCAACTTCGATTCCAGCTACGAGATCATGAACGGCGATTTCCAGAACTACAACCCGGTGCGGCATCTGCTGGCCGGCCAGGCGCCCTACCAGGATTTTGCGGTGTACCTGGGAGCCGGGGAACTGTACAGCGTGGGAACCCTGCTGCTGGTGCTGGGCAACAGCTTCGGCCGCAGCATTTTCGCCACCAACTTCTGTACCTGGTTCTATTTTGAACTGCTGGTGCTGGCCGCTTGCCTGGTGGTGCTGGGCCGGGGTCGCCGCGCCGCGGCGGTCTGCCCGGCGCTGTGCGCCTGGTTCCTGCTCATCGCCCACGATGTGAAGGTACCCCTGTACACTCAGGTGCGTCCCCTGATCGAATACGCCGCCCGAAACGGCAACAGCGCCCGCATGATGCGCGGCGCGGCGCTCACCCTGGTGGTGCTGCTGATATTGCTGGGTCTGTGGCTGTTTGCCCGCCGCTGTCACACCGGCCGGGGCCGGGCGGTGCCGCCCTGGGTATTGGTGCCCGCGGTGGCGGGATTCCTGGTGCCCTGGAGCAACGATATGGGCGCCGCCATGTATCTTTCGGTGGCCCTGGGGTACGGCCTGTTTCTGCTGCGGCAGTACGGCACTGCCTGGAAACAGGTGCTGCTGCGGGTGGGGCAGTACATCCTCATCAGCTGTGTGGCGCTGGGTGTGTCAGTGCTGCTCATCAGCTATGGGCATCCCATCGCCTGGCTGCAGCAGACCCGGGGGGTCAGTGCCTTCCAGGGGTGGTATTACGGCACCTCCGCCCAGGGCAAGCTCTGCTATCTCACCGACTATATTCCCCAGCCCGCGGGGGCTGTCTGCCTGGTGCTGGCCGTGCTGTTTGCGGTGGGCATCTTCCGCTGCCGCACAGCCCGCTCCGCCGTGCTGGCTGCGGCCGGGTTTGCCCTGTGTCTGGGTATGCCTTTGTGGAATCTTCTGTATTGTATCCTTTCCGGTTCCCGGGAAGGGGGCCCCACCGGCGGCGCCCAGGCACTGCTGGCCGTGATGGTGCCGCTGTTTGTGCTGCGTGTGCTGCTGGACCTGGCCCGGCGTCCGCTGAACAGCCGCCGGAAATACGGCCGCCTGGCAGCCCTGGGGGCACAGGGCCTGTGCGCTCTGCTGGCCTGCGGGGTGCTGGCCGTGGGTCTGGCCACACAGGTGCAAAGCCGCCTGGGCGGCCACGGCGACCTGACCTATGTGCCGGAACTGGGCGGCTGGTTCGGGGACCAGGCGGACAAGCTGGCCACCGAAAAGTCCATGAACGAGGGCAAGACCCTCTTCGGCACCTATTCCAGCGCGCTGGAAGCCATGACCGGCCAGCTGCAGCCCACCGGGGTGGATTACATCATCCACGCCATGGGGGACCGGCAGCGGCTGGCGTATCTCACCGCCTTCCAGACCGGCAGTTTTGACCGGGTGGTGACCCCCAGCGCCAAGGTGGCTCTGTCCGAACGGTGGAGCCGCAACGCCAACTGGTGGTTCTACCGGGAACTGTACCGCTGGTGGGCCCCGGTGGCCAACACCTTCAACAGCGGCGGTATGCACCTGTTCTGGGAACGCACCGGCGTCTGCAATGACCTGGCCCAGCCCTGTACCGTGGACCTGGCCCAGGACGGCAAGACGGTGACCATCACCGTCACCGCCGACGATCCCACCTTCTGCGGGGTGGCGGACGTGACCCTGAACTATACCTTCGCCGTGGACAGCGGCTTTGCCCTGCGGGGCGGGCTGCACAGCTTCCTGTTCTGCACCCCGGTGACCGAAAACCAGCTGTGCGAAGCCGCCGGCCGCGACCCCGACCAGGGCAATTTCTTCCTGCCCACCGACCGGGGCACCTACAACGTGCCGGTGACCATCTCGGACGGGACGGGGGTCATCACCCTGGAAGCCCTGCCCCAGGATGCCGCCAGCGTGACCGTGGACAGTGCCGCGGTGGAAGCCACCTATTTCGACTGGGAATACTTCTTTGAGTAAACCGGCAACGGGGCGTCTGCCTTGCAACCATGCCGGGAGTGTGGTATTCTATATAGATGCCTTTTATTGCGCAGTTACGATCTTAACAAGAAAGGGGAGCCCGCAGCATGATTGAAAAGAACAAACGCATCCGTGCCTGGGCCAGCAGCCTGCTGGACGCGGTGCTTCTGTTTGCTGCGTATCTTCTGGCCAACCATCTGCGGTTCAACTATGTGCGCTACTTCCAGCCCGGCGGCGCCGGCCCCGCCCTGGACATTGCCCAGGATACGGTGTACGCCGGTGCCCTGTACGCCGTTGTGGCGGTGGCGGTGTTCTGGCTGTGCGGATTGTACGATGCTTCCCGCCTGCGGGGGTTCTGGCGCCGCTGCCGGCTGATCCTTTGGGTCAACGCCGCCTGCATCCTGGGCTTCGAGGCGTTGCTCTACCAGTTCCGGGTGGTCAACTTTTCCCGCCTGGTGGTGGGCATGTTCTACCTCTTCGGCACCGGGCTGCTGATCTTCAAGCGGCTGGTGCGCCGGTTCTATGACCGCTGGCGCCACCGCCACGGGGAAGACTTCCACCACGTGCTGCTGGTGGGTGGCGGAAAGATGGCCGCCCAGTACCTGCTGGCTCTGGAACACAACCCCTATTACGGCTACTATGTGGACGGATACCTGGCCAACACCCCCAACGAATCCCTGAAAGCCCGGTATCTGGGGTCTTATCATCAGCTGGACAAGGTCCTGGCCTCCCCCGACATCGAGGAAGTGGTCATCGCCCTGGACGCGGACGAGATGGAAATGATCCCCCGGGCCCTGGCCGCCTGCGACAAGCAGGGGCTGCGCATCACCATGGTGCCCTTCTACAACGACTATCTGCCCGCCCGGCCCACCATCGACGTGGTGGGCAGCTGCAAGCTGATCAACGTGCGGCAGACCCCCTTTGACAACATCCTCAACGCCTTTGCCAAGCGGCTGTTTGACATTCTGGGCAGTCTGGTGCTGATCGTGCTCACCAGCCCGGTCATGCTGGCGGTGGCCATCGGGGTCAAGCTGTCCAGCCCCGGTCCGGTGATCTTCCGGCAGAAGCGGGTGGGGCTGAACAAAAAGGAATTTATGATGTATAAATTCCGCTCCATGCGCACCAACGGAGATGAAAAGACCGGCTGGAGCACCAACACCGACCCGCGCAAGACCCGCTTCGGCAGCTTTATCCGCAAATTCAGCCTGGACGAACTGCCCCAGTTCTTCAATGTGCTGAAAGGGGACATGAGCCTGGTGGGCCCCCGCCCCGAAGTGCCCTACCATGTGGAGCATTTCAAGGAGGAAATTCCCCGCTATCTGGTGCGCCAGCAGGTGCGCCCCGGTGTGACCGGCTGGGCCCAGATCAACGGCCTGCGGGGGGACACCGACATCGCCGAGCGCATCCGGTACGATATCTGGTATATCGAAAACTGGACCCTCGCCCTGGACATCAAAATCATCTTCCGCACGGCTTTCGGCGGCAAGATGATCAACGACGAAAAGCTCGTCTGAGCTGCCCGTTTCGTCGCATCCCACCAAGGAGGCAGCTAATGCAAAACAACAAACTCAAGGTCGCCATTGTGCATGACTGGCTCGTGTCGTACGCGGGCGCGGACCGCGTGGTGGATTGCATGCACCACGTCTTTCCGGACGCCCCCATCTACACCCTTGTGTATGACAAAGATAAAATGCCCGCCTGGTTCCGGGACTACGACATCCGCACCACCTGGATACAGAAACTTCCCTTTGCCACCAAGCTGTACAAGAAGTTGCTGCCCCTTATGCCCAGCGCCTTTGAAGCCCTGGACCTTTCGGAGTATGATCTGGTGCTGTCCTCCTCCTCGTCCTGCAGCAAGGGGGTCATCACCCGGCCGGATGCGGTGCACATCTGCTACTGCCACACCCCCATCCGGTATGTGTGGGATTTCTATTATACCTACCGTGCCAATGCCAACCCGCTGGTGCGGGCGGTCATGCCCGGCCAGATGCACAAGCTTCGCCAGTGGGACAAGTGTGCCGCCGACCGGGTGGATTACTTTATTGCCAATTCCCGCTATATCGCCCAGCGTATCAAAAAGTACTACCGCCGGGACAGCGATGTGATCTATCCCTGTGTTCACATCAACCAGAGCCCCTTTGTAGAAAAGGAGGACTTCTACCTGGTGGTGGGGCGCTTTACCTGGTACAAGCGCATCGACCTGGCGGTGGCTGCCTGCACCAAGCTGGGCCGCCGGCTGGTGGTCATCGGTTCCGGTGACGAGGAAAGCCGTCTGCGGGCCATCGCCGGCCCCACGGTGGAGTTCAAGGGCGGCGGTCTCTCGGATGAGGAAGTCCGGGACTACTACCTGCGTGCCAAGGCCTTTCTTTTCCCCGGGGAAGAGGATTTCGGCATCACCCCGGTGGAAGCCCAGAGTGCCGGCACCCCGGTGCTGGCGTATGGAAGGGGCGGCGCCTGCGAGACGGTGGAGGACGGCCGTACCGGCCTGCTCTTCCACGCCCAGACGGTGGACAGCCTGGCCGAGTGCATCGAAAAGTTTGAGGCGGAAGGCGTGGCCTGCACCAAGGAGGAGATCCGGGCCCACAGCCTGCGCTTCAGTGAGGAACGGTTTGAAGCGCAGCTGCGGGCGTACTGTGCGCGCCGGGTGGAGGACTGGCGCCGGGAACTGCAAAACTGTGCCCATATGCCGAAGGAGGAAACATTTTGAGACCCATCGTGATCAACGGCACGGTGCTGTGTGACCCCATCACCGGCATCCCGCGGTATGTCTATGAGGTGGTGACCCGGCTGGACGAGCTGCTCACCGGTACCGGACTGGATGTGCGGCTGTGCTACCGTGACGACGGCCGTCCCCTGCATCTGCCGCCGCTGAAAAACATTCAGATCGTGCCTCTCAAGGCGGTCAAATACAGCTACAACCTGTTTGTGCTGCCCCATTATGTGCGCAAACACGATGCTTTTTACCTGGGCCTGGCCAGCGATATGCTCATGGGCCGCCCCAGTGCGGTGGTGCTGCACGACATCCGCCCCCTGGTCATGAACACCGACCGGGCCTTTTTCCGGTTCAAGTTCTGGGTGCACTGCCTGAGCATCCGGGCCTTTGCCCAGCGGGTGTACACGGTCAGCGACGACCAGCGGCAGCTCATCGCCAAACGGCTGCACATTCCGGTGGCCCGCATCGGGCTGACCTACAACGGCTGGGAACACCTGCAGCCGGTGCAGCCGGACGAATCGGTGTTCGAAAAACTGCCCGGTGTGGAAAAGGGCACCTACTTTTACGCCCTGGGCAGCCTGGCTGGGCACAAGAACTACAAGTGGATCCGGGAAGTGGCTGCCCGCAACCCGGACAAGACCTTTGTGGTGGCCGGCGGCAAGGACCTGGCCGCCTTCGGGGACGACGAACAGGCGGTGAGCAGGGGCAACCTGCACTATCCCGGCTATGTCTCCGACGGGGAGAACAAGGCCCTGATGCAGAACTGCCGGGCGTTTTTGCACCCGGCCGTCTTTGAGGGCTTCGGCATTCCGCCGCTGGAAGCGCTGAGCCTGGGGGCGCAGGTGGCTGTGTCCAACGCGTCCTGCCTGCCGGAACTGTACGGCGACACGGTGCGGTATTTTGATCCTTACGATTACGACGTGGACCTGGATGAGCTGATGTCCCGCCCGGTGGCGCCGCCCCAGAAGATTCTGCAAAAATACAGCTGGCCGGTGACAGCGGCTTTCTGGCTGGAAGAGATCCGCCGCTTTGCCGCCCAGTAAAATCAGTCTGTGCGGTGTCCGGGACCGTGATGGAACGGACGCCTTTTTGTCACGAGGAGGTAAGAGTACCATGGCAAAACAATATGATTATCTGATCGTCGGCGCCGGACTGTTCGGCGCGGTGTTTGCCCACGAAGCCACCAAGGCCGGGCGCACCTGCCTGGTGATCGACAAGCGCGACCACATCGCCGGCAACATCTATACCGAAAAGGTGGAGGGCATCAACGTCCACAAATACGGCGCCCACATCTTCCACACCAACAACAAGCAGGTGTGGGACTATGTGAACCAGTTTGCGGTGTTCAACCGGTACACCAACTCGCCGGTGGCCAACTACAAGGGCGAGCTGTACAACATGCCCTTCAACATGAACACCTTCAACAAGATGTGGGGCGTTGTCACCCCCGCCGAGGCCGCCGCCAAGATTGCCGAGCAGCGGGCCGCCCATTTCACCGCCGAGCCCAAGAATCTGGAAGAGCAGGCCATCAACCTGGTGGGCATCGACATCTATGAAAAGCTCATCAAGGGCTATACCGAGAAGCAGTGGGGCCGCCCCTGCGATCAGCTGCCCGCCTTCATCATCAAGCGGCTGCCGGTGCGCTTTATCTTCGACAACAACTATTTCAACGCCCTGTACCAGGGCATTCCCAACGGCGGCTACACCGCCATGGTGGAAAAGATGCTCCACGGCATCGAGGTGCGCCTGGGTGTCAACTACCTGAAAGACAAGGCTGAGCTGGATGCTCTGGCCGGCCGGGTGATCTACACCGGTCCTATCGACGCCTACTTTGATTATGCCCTGGGCACCCTGCAGTACCGCAGCGTGCGGTTTGAGACCGAAGTGCTGAATTGCCCCAACTACCAGGGCAACGCGGTCATCAACTACACCGACGCCGAAACGCCCTACACCCGCATCATCGAGCACAAGCACTTTGAGTTCGGCTCCACCGAACCCGGCACCAAGACGGTCATCAGCCGGGAATATTCCGCCGAGTGGAAGCCCGGCGACGAGCCCTACTACCCGGTGAACGACGAGCAGAACAACGCCCTGTACGCCCGCTACAAGGCTATGGCCGACGCGGAACCCCATGTGGTGTTCGGCGGCCGTCTGGGCGAGTACCGGTACTATGACATGGACAAGGTCATCGAGAGTGCTTTGGACTGTGTGCATGTGCAGCTGGACAAGATCAACCAGTACGACAAATAATCTGTTTTGAAAATTTTCACAAACAGGCGGCAGCCCTGTGCTCATGGGGCTGCCGCCTGTTTTTTCCGGTGGGAAAAGGGGATAAAGATTTGATTTTTGGGCTGTGTTACGGTACAATAAAACATGTATGAGTATGCGCGGGGATGCCCGCGCGGGAAAGAGTATAAAGGAAAAGGAATTTTGCCATGCAAACAAAACTGAGTGTGTCGGTCCTTTCGGCCGACCTGGCCAATCTGGCCGCACAGAGCCGGGCCGCCCTGGATGCCGGTGCGGACATGCTGCACATTGACGTGATGGATGGTCACTTTGTGCCCAACATCAGCTATGGCGCCCCGGTGCTCAAGTGCCTGCACAAGGCTCTGCCCGACGCCTTTTACGACGTGCACCTGATGATCGAGGACCCGGCCTTCTACGCCAAGGACTTTGCTGCGGCGGGGGCTGATCTGATCACCGTGCATCTGGAAGCCGAAGGCGTCCGCAAGGACCCCAAGGCGGTGCTGCAGGCCATCCACGACCTGGGCTGCAAGGCCGGGCTCAGCGTCCGCCCCGGCACCCCGGTGGAAGAACTGTTTCCCTACCTGGACCAGGTGGAACTGGTGCTCATCATGAGCGTGGAACCCGGTTTCGGCGGCCAGTCCTTCCTGCCCCAGACGTCCCAGCGCCTGGCGGCCGTGCGCGCCGAACTGGAACGCCGCGGCCTTTCGGTCATGGTGCAGGTGGACGGCGGCGTCAACACCCAGACCGCACCACTGTGCACCCAAGCCGGGGCCGATGTCCTGGTGGTGGGCAGTGCTTTTTACAATGCACCCGATATGTCCGCCATGGCGGCGGGCATCCACGCCTTATAAGCAACCGACGCCCGCAGGGCGGGCCGCAAAGGAGAGCTTATGCCAAACCGAAACAAGATTGAGCGCAGCGCCAACTATGACTACTATGCAGACGTATTGTGGTGCTGCGTGCCGCTTATGGCCATGTCCTGGTTCTACTATGGTCCCCGGCCGATTCTGCTGATGCTGGTGGGGCTGTTCACGGCCTATGTCTGCGATTGCCTGGTCACGCCGCTGCACGGGGCGGGGTATCGTCCCCACGAACCTTCCAGCGAGTGCTTTGCCGCCCTGATCGTGCTGATGATGCCGGCCTCCGTGTCCTACTTCATGGTGGTGGCCGCGGTGATCATGGCGGTGCTGATCAAGGAAGCCTTCGGCGGTGAAGGCCACTATCCCTTCCACCCGGCGGCGGTGGGCGTGGCGGTGGCGGCGCTTTCCTGGCCCAACCAGATGACCCGCTATCCCACCCCCGGCACTGTGCTGCCTTTGTGGGGCAACGATACCATCTCCACCGCCGTCGGCATGAACACCACCCTGTCCGGAGGCGGTCTGCCCTCGGCCACCACCATGAACCTGCTCACCGGCAACGTCACCGGACCGCTGGGTACCGGGGCGTTCCTGGTCATTGTGGCCTGCGGGCTGTTCCTGCTCTGCCGGGGTCATCTGCAGCTGTCCACCCTGCTGCCGTATCTCATTGTGTGCGTGGCGGTGCCCTGGCTGCTGCCCAACCTGAACGATCTGCCCGCCTTCAGCCTGCCCTGGGAGTATATCCGCCAGCGGGTGTACCTGGAAAAGTATATCCTTCTTACCGGCGGTATGGCTTTCGGTGGTGTGTTTCTGATCTGTGAGCCGGTCACCCAGCCCAACCGTTTTACCAGCCGGCTGATCTACGGCCTGCTGCTGGGGGTGGCCACCACCGTTTTCCGCTACAACACCGTGTACGAAACCGGCGTCTGCTTTGCACTTCTCATCGTCGGCGCCGTGCCCGAATGGCTGGACCGCGTGTCCCGCCGCGCCGAGCGCATGAAGTTTATGAAGAAGGAGGCGAAACGGCTTGCAAAACGAGCAAAACCGGAAATCCTCTAAACCCGCGTCCCGCCCGGTGCGCAAAAAGAACCAGCCGGAACATTCCCAGACTGTCATCATCCCCCAGCTTTCCCCCGAGGTTCTGGAACGTGCCCGCCGTGCCGCTGCCGAAGGCAAGACGGCCCAGCAGGTAGAACAGGAAGCTCTGGACGCCGCCGCGGCCCAGACCGCCCAGGCGGCCAAGGCACCGCAGGCCGAACTGCCCCGGCAGACCGCCCAGCCCAAGCCCAGCCGTCCCGCCCGCAAAACCCGGGCCGAGGCCGAGGCCGAACTGGCCCAGAGCATCCACGACGACCATCTGTGGCTGAACAACCCGGTGATGGTCCGCGGCTTGGGCCTGGCCCCCATTGTGGCCATGGCCAGCGACGTGGACCGTGCGCTGATGCTGTGCGTGCTGTCCATTCTGCTGCTCACCGCCACCCGTATGCTGGCGGTGGCTGTCTGCCATATCACCGGCAACCGCTTCCGCCCGGTGGTGTACGCCTATTCGGCGGCCCTCATCTATATCCCGGTGTATATTCTCATGTATTATATCTTCGGCACCGACCTGTCCATCATGGGCATTTACCTGCCCATGATGGTGGTGGAGCCGGTCATCGTCAAGCGGATGGAAGCCACCGAGCTGGAATCCATCGGGGAAGCCTTCCGCCGCGGCATCAACAACACCATCGGCCTGTGTGTGGCCATTCTGCTCATGGGTACCTTGCGGGAGCTGCTGGCCTACGGCACTGTGTACGAGCATCCGGTGCTGGAAGTGGGGCTGCTGCCGCTGGCAGCCCAGCCGGCGGGCGGGTTCCTGCTGCTGGGCCTGGTGGCCGCGGTCTGGACCGCCGTGGGCGGCGCCTACGTGCATTACAAACAGGAGGAGGTGCGTCACCTGTATGTGGACCGCAAGCACTGAACTGACGGTTTTGCAGGGCGTGGCGCAGTTCGTCTCCTACGCGATCCTGGCCGTCTTTGCCGAAAACGTGGTGTTTTCCCGCGCTATGGGTGTTTCCCGCCTGATCAAGCTGGTCAGCGACCCGGACGTGAGCACCTGGCAGTATTGCATTCCGGTTATCCTGGTGCAGCTGTTCAGCGCCCCTCTGGGCTGGGCCTGCATGACCTATGTTTCCCCCCAGCTGCGGCTGTATCTTCCCGAATGGCTGCCCATTGCCTCCCTGCGCCCCATCCTGTACCTGACCTGTGCGGTCATTGCCATGGCGGTGGTGTGGGTGTTGCTGGGACTTCTGCCCGCCGTTCACCGCACGGCCTGCCGGGAGCAGCTGCCTCTGGCCACCTGCACCTGCAGTGTGCTGGGCACCTTGCTGCTTTGCTCCAACCAGAACTATAACCTGCTGCAGTGCATAGCCTTCGGGTTCGGCAGCGGGCTAGGGTATCTGTTTGCCGTGCTGGTGGTGGACGAAGGCCGCCGCCGTCTGGGCAGCAAGGACGTGCCCGCCATCTTCCGCGGTCTGCCCAGTTATCTGATTTATATCGGCATTCTGTCGCTGGCCATCTACGGCCTGGTGGGCCACGGCGTGGCGCGCTGACCCGCCCCGCCAACCTGTATGGGGAGGTTGATACCAATGTCCAATTGCTTCTTGCCGGCGCAGATCCTGCTGCCGGACTCTTCGGTGCCGCTGGACCCGTGGGCCTGCATTGCGGTGGATCAGTTCACATCCCAGCCGGAATACTGGCAGCGCGCCGAGGCGCGGGCTGCCGGTCAGCCCAGCACCCTGCACATCGTTCTGCCCGAAGCCTATCTGGGCACACCGGAGGAACCCCGGCGGCTGGAAGAGATCCGCGCCGCCATGGCAGAATACCGCCGCAGCGTGCTCACCCGCACCGTACACGGGTATGTGTATGTGGAGCGCACCCAGATGGACGGCAGTGTCCGCCAGGGACTGGTGGGCATGGTGGATCTGGAAGCCTACCGCTATGAACCGGGGGCCAAAACGGCCATCCGTCCCAGTGAAAAGACGGTGGTGGAGCGCATTCCGCCCCGCCTGGCCATCCGCCGGGGCGCCGAGCTGGAAACACCCCATGTGATGATGCTGGCCGACGACGAAGGATGCAGCCTCATCGAGCCCATCGGCCGCTGCAAGGACCGGCTGCCCCGGCTGTATGACGGGGACCTGATGCTGGGCGGCGGCCATCTGACCGGCTGGGCCGTGGAGGACTCGGCACTGATCGCGCAGATCGATGCGGCCCTGTCCGCCCTGGGCAATACGGAGGCTTTTGCCGCCCGGTGGCCCGCAGCCGCCGGCCAGCCGCCCATGGTGCTGGCGGTGGGGGACGGCAACCATTCCCTGGCCACCGCCAAAGCCTACTGGGAGGAACTGAAACCCACCCTGACGCCGGAGCAGCGGGCGGTGCATCCCGCCCGGTATTGCCTGGCCGAGGTGTGCAACGTCCATTCCCCGGCCATCGAGATCGAACCCATCCACCGGGTGGTGTTCGGCATGGGGGCCGCGGAACTCTGCCGTGCTCTGGATGCCTGGGAGAAGACCCATGCCGGAGCGGAGCAAACCCCGGAACAGACCTTCACGGTATACGGCCCGGACCTGAACAGAACCTATCATCTGACCCATGCCCGGCAGCCGCTGGCGGTGGGCACGGTGGAAGCCTTCCTCACCGATCTGTGCGCCGCGAATCCGGAATGCCGGGTGGACTACATCCACGGCGAGGACGCCGTGCGCAGCCTGGCGGGGGAAAAGGCCGCCGCCATCCTGCTGCCGCCCTTCGAGAAAGCGGACCTGTTCCGGGGCGTGGTACTGGGGGGCGTGCTGCCCCGCAAGACCTTCAGCATGGGCCATGCCGAGGAAAAACGTTACTACAATGAATGCCGGGCCCTGGTATAAGGGCCGCGGCCTGGATACCCGAGAGAAGAGGAATAAGCATGCCGAACAACAAACCCGCCCAACCCCAGCAGAATCAGAATAAGGAAAAAGCCTCCGGCGAGCAGGAGCAGCACCGCCGCCGTCGCCGCCGTTCCCGCGGCGGGCAGGGGGCGTCCCAGCAGGGGCAGGCCCAGGCCAAGGCGGCCCAGCAGCCCCAGCAGGGCAAAAATGCGCCGGCGGAGAAAAACAGCCAGCCCCGCAACAAAGGCCGGGGCGGCCAGAACGGCGGCCAGGGCAATGCCCAGAACGGCAATGCCCGCCGCCAGGCCCAGCAGCCCCAGCAGCCGAAAGCCCAGCGCCGTCCCCAGGAGCAGCGCCCGGCCCGCCAGGCGGAATCCCAGCCCGGCCGCCGCGCCAACAATGCATCCCGGGGCCGCAAGGAACCCCAGACCGAGGATCTGGGTCTGCTGCTGATCACCCGCCGTCCGCCCAAGCAGAAGTTTGCCAACTTTGAAGAGTACATTGCCGCCCATGGCGGTGTGACCGTGCCGGTGCAAGGGGATCCCGCTCCCGAAACCCCGGCGGACGCCGAATGAACGCCGCACAGGCGGCCGGGCTGCGCTGCCCGGTGTGCGGCGGCGGGCTGGGCATCTGGGGCCGGGCACTGCGCTGCGCCAAAAACCACAGCTTTGACATGGCCAGGGAAGGGTATGTGAACCTGCTGCCCATCCAGAAACGCCACGCCGCCGACCCCGGCGACGGCAAAGCCATGGTGGCGGCCCGGCGGACATTCCTGCAAAGCGGTGCCTATGATCCCTTCCGCCGTGCCCTGGGGGAACTCTGCCTGCAGGCGGGGTACAAGACGCCGAATATTGTGGACGCGGGCTGCGGCGAGGGCAGTTACGACCGTACCGTGGTGGATACGCTGACGGCGGCCGGGGCGGAACCCCGGCTCATCGGGTTTGATCTGTCCAAACTGGCGGTGCGCCTGGCGGCCAAGCTGGTGCCGGAAGGCGCCTTTGCGGTGGGGGGCAGTTTCTGCGCCCCGGTGGCCGACGGCTGGGCCGATATCCTGCTCAACGTGTTTTCACCCTTTGCGGCGGCGGAATTTTCCCGCATGCTGCGTCCCGGCGGGTGGCTGATCTACGCGGTGCCCACCCCGCGGCATCTTTTCGGGCTGAAACAGGTGCTGTACGACCAGCCTTACGAGAACCCGGCCATCCGCACCGAGTATCCCGGTTTTGTCCCGGCGGGGGAGCGCACCGTCACCGACACCATCACCCTGGACAACGCCATGGCCCAGGCCCTGTTTGCCATGACCCCCTATTACTTCAACACGCCCCCCGAAGGGGCGGACCGGCTGGCGGCATGCCCCGGCCTGACCACCGAGATCGGCTTCCGGTTTCTTTTGTACCGCCGCGCCGAATAAGCTTTTCTTACAGCCCCCGTTCCGGGGGCTTTTTGTTTTGCCCGCATACCCGTTTACAAAGCGGTGGATTTCGGCTACAATGGCAGCAAGAGCCCGTACATCGGGCCGAAAGGATGTGTTCCCATGCAGACCGAAGAAAAACGACAACAGATTCCCAACAGCATCGGCCGGGCCGTGTTTGTGGCCCTGTCTTTTTTGCTGCAGGTGGGGTGGATTCTGGGTTTTGCCCTGTATCTCACCCGGTATTATGCGGTGGTGCAGCTGGCCTCCAGCCTGCTGGCGCTCCTGCTGGTCTTCTCGGTGTATGGGCGCAGCATGAACTCGGCATTCCGACTCAGCTGGATCATCCTCATCCTGTTGTTCCCGGTGCTGGGAGCCTGTCTGTATCTGCTCTTCGGCAGACCGGTGGCCCTCTGGCCGCTGCGCCGCCGTTTCCGCGCCGCCGATGAAGCCCTGGACCCCGCCCGTCGCCGGGAAGTGGAACAGGGAACCCAGGTCACCCGGGCATTGCACGACCGGGCGCCGGACCTGGCGGGGCAGGCGGCCTACCTGCAGAACACCGCCGGTTTCCCGGTCTACCGCAACACCGAGGTGCGATTCTACGGGGATACCAACCAGGCTCTGGAAGCCCAGCAGGAAGCCCTGCGCGGTGCCCGGCACTTCATTTTCATGGAATACCACGCCATCGAGGATTCCACCGCCTGGCAGGGGCTGGAGGAGATTCTGGCCCAGCGGGCCGCCGCCGGGGTGGATGTGCGGGTGTTTTATGACGACGTGGGCAGTATGGGCTTCATCAGCCCGCCCTTTGCCCAGCGCCTGCGGGCCAAGGGCATCCAGTGCCGGGTGTTCAACCCCCTGGTGCCGGCCATGAACATCATCATGAACAACCGGGACCACCGCAAGATCACGGTGGTGGACGGGCAGATCGGCTTTACCGGCGGGTACAACCTGGCGGACGAATACTTCAACCTGACCCATCCCTACGGCGTCTGGAAGGACAGCGGCCTGCGGCTGGAAGGGGAGGCTGTCCGGGGTCTGACCCTGACCTTTTTGCAGATGTGGGGGGCCACCCAGAAGGAGCCCATCGACCCGGCCCCCTTCCTGCCGCCCATGGAACGGCCGGTTTCCTCGGACGGGGTGGTGGTACCCTATGCCGATACCCCCCTGGACGAAGAGCCGGTGGGGGAGAACGTGTACATCAATCTGGTCACCCATGCGGACCGGTATGCCTGGCTGACCACCCCGTATCTGATCATCAGCGACGAGATGCAGCGGGCCTTGACCCTGGCGGCCCGCCGCGGGGTGGATGTGCGCATTATCACCCCGGGCATTCCGGACAAGAAGATGGTGTTCCGGGTCACCCGCAGCCATTATGCCCGGTTGGCGGCCCACGGGGTGCGCATCTTTGAGTACAGCCCCGGCTTCATCCACGCCAAACAGGCGGTGGCCGACGACCGGGCCGCGGTGGTGGGAACCATCAACCTGGACTACCGCAGCCTGTACCTGCATTTTGAAAATGCCTGCTGGTTTACCGGCTGCGGCGCGGTGAAGGATGTGCGAAAGGACTTTGAAGCGCTTTTCCCCCAGTGCCGGGAGGTCACCGACCAGTACAAGGTGCGCTCGGCGGCGGTGCGCGGGGTGGACTGCCTGCTGCGGTTGTTCAGCCCCCTGATGTAAGGAAATACATAAAAACGGCGGAAGGCCCTTTCTTGGGTGCCTTCCGCCGTTTTTTGCGCTGCGGGGAAAATCAGAGGTCGTTGTCCTCCGGCTGCTCGGTCATCTCAAACCATTCCCGGTTTTCGGCGGTGGAAGGCTGCTGCTCTTCCTCTTCCTCGTCGGTGGTTTTCTGGTTGGGTTGGCCGGGCATCATGCCGGGAACCATACCGGGCAGCATGTCGCCGCCCTCCACGATATCGGTCCAGAAATCATCCTGTTCGCTCTCGGCGCCGCGGGGACCGTAAGGTGCATGATACATAAACGTTTGCCTCCTTTTGTGCATAAGGCCGGGCCAATCGGCCCAAGCTATGACTACATTTTGCAACAAAGAGGTGTCCTTTATGCACAAACGGCGCGGACTTTTTTTCCAGAGCCTGGTTCTGACCCTGTTGCTGGTCCTGCCCATGATGGGCACGGTGGTCTTTTTTGCCTCCCAGCGCACCGAGCAGCAACAACTGCGGCAGGCGGCAGCCGGGCAGACCCAGGTAAGTGAACCGGCGGGGGCGCGCAACACCCATCGGCTGCTGCTGGCGGTGCAGGCCAACGACCCGGCCTTTCTGCTGCTTCGGCTGGACGGCCCCGAACAGGCAGTGCTTTTCTGTGCCCTGCCGGGGGAACTGCTGCTGCAGGCCCCGGCGGGCACCACCACCCTGTCCGAGTGTTACCTGGCCGCCGGGCCCGCCCGGGCCGCCGAGCTGCTGGGCCAGACCCTGGGCATTGCCCCGGACGCCTATCTGGCCGCCACCGCCGGCACCTTTGCTTCCATCTGGGGGGAGGATGCCGTCCGGTTCGATACCGCCGCCGTCCTTTCAGAAGACGAGCGGGAAGCGCTGCATCTGGCAGACGAAACGGTGGTGGAGCTGACGGCGGAACAGTCCGCCGACTTCCTCACCCGGGCCGCGGCCCTGCCGGAACAGACCCCCGCCGCCCTGGCCCGCACCCGGGGGGCGTTGTGGTCGGCCTTTTTCCGGCAATATCCCCAGCGGCTGGCCGCTCTGGCCGACGCTGTCCGCGACGCCGGTACCCAGACCCTCACCGACCTGCGGGCCCAGGACCTGTATGAGCTGGAAGAGACTCTAAGCTGGCTGTCGGGGGCCACGGGCTACCATGTGGATTATCAGTCCCTGGCTCTGCAGCAGGGAGCAGGGGGCTGGCAGCTCACCGAGGAGGACCAACAGATGATTCAGACCATGCTGGCAGGGGGCACACAGGTGGAGTGAGTCTGAGGCCGCCAGGCCCTGCCCAGAGCGTCGGCCACGGCGGGGATGTCCTCGCTGCGCAGGGCAGCATACCCGGCCACCACCGTGTCGGGGCGGCAGGCTTCGGGCCGGGCCATGTAGTATTCGCTCAGCCCCCGCAGCTGGACCCCCTGGGCCCGGGCGGACTGCACCATGGCACGCTCGCCGCCCGCCCCCGGCAGGGTCAGCAGAAAATGCAGCCCGGACCGGGTGCCGTCCAGGGTCAGCTGCGGCCCCAGCCGGGCCCGCAGGGCGTCGGCAAAGGTTTCCATCCGCCGCTTGTAGGCCAGGCGCATGCGGGCAATGTGCCGGGTAAAGTGGCCCTGGGCCATAAACCGGCAGAGGGTTTCCTGCTCAAACCGGCTCACCGTGTTGGAGTACACCGCAAAGTCCTGCCGGTACCGCTTCAGCAGATGGGGCGGCAGCACCATGCAGGCAATACGGATGCCCGGGGCCAGGCTTTTGGAAAAGGTGGTCAGATACACCACCGGCCCGTCCGCCCCCGCCATGCCCTGCAGACTGGGCAGGGGACGGGTACTGAACCGGAATTCCGAGTCGTAGTCATCCTCCAGAATGTACCGCCCCGGCCGGGCGGCGGCCCAGGCCAGCAGCTGGGCCCGGCGCCAGGCGGGCATGGTCACCCCGGTGGGAAAATGGTGGCTGGGGGTGACATAACACAGGTTGGCCCCGCAGGCTTCCAGCCCTTCGGCGGGCAGACCGTGGCGGTCGATGTCCACCAGCCGACAGGAAATGCCGTTGTTCTCCAGGATGGTGCGGGACCGGGTGTAGCCCGGGTTTTCCACCGCGGCGCAGGACCCGGCAAACAGATGGGCCACGCAGCCCAGCAGATACTCGATGCCCGCGCCCACCACCACCTGTTCGGGGGTGCACACCACCCCCCGGTAGCTGGCCAGATACCGGGCAATCTCCCGGCGCAGGTCCTCGTCCCCCTGCATGGGGCCGCGCTGCAGCAGTTCCGGGGCCTGGTACAGCAGTTCCTTCTGGATGCGTCCCCAGCTGCGGGCGGGGAACAGGGCGGTGTCGATGCTGCCGGTGGACAGGTCGTACCGGGGCGCCGGTTCCCTGACGGCGGGACCATCGGGCACCGTTTCCGGCAAGGGCGCCGTTGGGGCAGGGCAGAGCATGCCCCCCGTGTCCTGCACATAGAACCCGCTGCGGGGCCGGGACTCGGCCAGGCCCTCGGCGGCCAGCATCTGGTAGGCGGCATCCACCGTGTTCACGCTGACCCCCAGCTGGTTGGCCATGGTGCGCCGCCCCGGCAAGGGACTGCCCGGCGCCCTGGCACCGCTGCGGATCTCGGCGGCCAGCTGGGTATACAGCTGTTCGTACATGGGGGTGCTGCTTTGGGCGGACAGTGTGATCATAGGTTGCCTCCCCTCCGGTCAAGGAAAACTGGCCCCATGAAAAAATCAAATACTGGATATTCACACAAGGCCAGAAACGACTATAATGAGAGCATACCCCGACGGGACCCAAAAGTCAAGCCGTCGGGAATCAGAAGCCGAAAGGACGGCAGGCGCCCCGTCCCACCGGCACGAGGGGAGAGTTTTGTATGCAGCCTGCAATGATCTGGCTTTTGTTCTTTTTGGTAGTCGTTCTGGTCCTGGTGTTCGCGGCCCTGTCCCGCACCAAGTTCACGGTGCAGAAGATCGCGCTCATCGGTGTGATGGCCGCCCTCAGCTTTGTGGCCTATGAATTCTTCCGGATTCCCAACATTCTGGGCACCGGTTCTTCCTTCCACCTGGGCAACACCTTCACCGCCCTCACCGCCATGCTGCTGGACGGCGTTTCCGGCGGCCTGGCCGGTGCCATCGGCCTGTCCCTGGCGGACATCGTGGCCGGTGACCCGGGGTACGCCATCACCACCTTCCTGCTCAAGTTCATCATCGGCCTGGTCTGCGGGGCCACCAGCCACCGCCTGTTCCGCCTGGCCGACCGTCACCCCACCCGCAAGGTGGGCGCAGACCTGAAATACCTGTCCATGGTGGTGGGCAGCGCCTTCAGCGGCCTGCTGGTCAACGTCTTCACCGATCCGTTCATCGGCTACTTCCGCAACCGGTACATCTTCGGCCAGGAAGTGGACCTGGCCGCCACCATGGCCAAGGTGGCCAGCGGGGTGACCCTGGTCAACTCGCTGCTATCCACCGTCTGCGCCGTGGTGCTCTACCTGGCCCTGCGTCCCGCCCTGGAAAAGGCCCGCCTGCTGCCCGGCACCCGCCGCCAGCACGCCTGAACTCACAAACCAAACAAAACCGCCGGCCCCTGCAAAGGGGTCGGCGGTTTTTGTCATGCGCCCGGTTTGGCGGTGATGCGGTCGGTCACCTCGTCCAGGGCGGCCAGCACCTGCTCGGTACCGAACTTTTCCCGGTTTTCCATGTAGGTGTAGTAGGCACCCTGGACCTGGTAGGTCAGCAGGATGTTGAACCGGGCGTCGCTGCGGGTTTCGGGCAGGATGGAAAAGATGTGTTCCTTGATGCCCCGCTCGATGCGGATGGGCAGCACCGCCGCCTGGGTGCCGGAAAACAGGATGTTGGTCAGGTTTTCATGGGCGGAAAAGGCGGCAAACAGTTCCCGGGTGAACCGCTTGCGGTCGGTGAGGAAGCTGTCCGGCTGTTCCAGGCTGTCCAGCATCATCCGGATGACCTCGTCCTGCATCTGTTCCGAAAGATCGTAAATGTCATGGTAGTGCAGATAAAAGGTGGCTTTGCTGATCTGGGCCAGCTCGGCCAGCTCCTTCACGGTGATGCGCTCCAGCGGCTTGTGGGCGCGCAGCTGCAAAAAGGCATTGCGGATGTTCTGCCGTGTTTTTTTCTCTCGCAGGTCCATGGCCCGGCCTCCCTTGTCGATTTTTCAAAACCGTCCAGTATTGTACCCTTTGTCAAATTTGCGGATGGTGCCGCCCGGGCGGGTCTGCTATATTGATTATAGTAAATTATTGGACGGTAGTCAAATAAAACGGAGGCACCCATGGATTTTTACGGATTTTACACCGGGCAGATCTTTGATGCCCATGAATTTCTCGGCGCGCACCTGCAGCCGGGCGGCACGGTGTTCCGCACCTTTGCACCGGGAGCCACGGCGGTGGAGCTGCTGCTGGACGGCCAACCCCGGCCCATGCAGAAGATGGCGGACGGCAATTTCTATGAACTCACCGTGCCCGACGCCCCGCCCGGCACCCCCTACGAATACCGCATCCATACCCGGAACGGGGGATGGACCGACCACTGCGACCCCTACGGCTTCGGTATGGAACTGCGCCCGGCCCACCGGTCGGTGGTGCGGGACCTGGGGGCGTATACCTTCACCGATGCCCGCTGGATGCGCACCCGCACCGACCGGCGAACCGGACCGCTGAACATCTACGAGATGCACCTGGGTTCCTGGCGGCGCAAGCCGGATGGCGAGTTCTACACCTATGACGAACTGGCCGAACCCCTGGCCGACTATCTCTGCGAAAGCGGCTACAACTATGTGGAGTTCCTGCCCCTGACCGAGCACCCCTGTGACGAGAGCTGGGGCTACCAGGTCACCGGCTTTTTTGCCCCCACCAGCCGGTACGGCACGGCGGCGCAGCTCATGGCCCTGGTGGACACCCTGCACAACCGGGGCATCGGGGTGATTATGGACTTTGTGCCCGCCCACTTTGCCCTGGACCCCTACGGCCTGGCCCAGTACGACGGCACCGCCCTGTATGAGTATCCCCACCAGGATGTGGGCGTCAGCGAGTGGGGCAGCTGCAACTTCATGCATTCCCGGGGGGAGGTGCGCAGCTTTCTGCAGTCGGCCGGGCATTACTGGCTGGAAAAATTCCACTTCGACGGCCTGCGGTACGACGCCATCAGCCGGATCATCTACTGGCAGGGGGACGAGCGCCGGGGTGTGAACGGCAACGGGGTGGAATTCCTGCGCACCATGAACAAGGGCCTCAAGCAGCGGCATCCCGGCTGTCTGCTGGCGGCGGAGGACTCCACCAGCTTTGAAGGGGTCACCCGCCCGGCGGAGCAGGGGGGACTGGGCTTCGATTACAAGTGGGATCTGGGCTGGATGCACGACACCCTCTCCTTCCTGCAGACCGATCCCGCCTGCCGCCCGGACAACTACCACAAGCTGACCTTCTCTATGATGTACTATTATAAGGAACGGTATCTGCTGCCCTTCTCCCACGACGAGGTGGTGCACGGCAAGGCCACCATCCTGCAGAAAATGAACGGCGGCTACGACGGCAAGTTCCCCCAGGGCCGGGCGCTGTACCTGTATATGATGACCCACCCGGGCAAAAAGCTGAACTTCATGGGCAGCGAGATCGGCCAGCTGCGGGAGTGGGACCAGGACCGGGAACAGGACTGGTGCCTGCGCAGCTATCCCAACCACGACGGCTTTTACCATTATATCCAGGCCCTGAACCGGATTTATCTGGCGGAACCGGCCTTGTGGGAGGCCGACGAGACCCCCGACGGCTTTGCCTGGCTGGACTGCCATCTGGAAAGCCAGTGCGTCTATGTGTTTGAGCGCCGGGCCGGGAACCGCCGGGTGGCGGCGGCCTTCAACTTCAGTGATAGGGCCCAGCCCTTCGGGGTGCCGGTGCAGGCCCAGGGCGCCCGGGCGCTGCTGTACAGCGACTGGCAGCCCTACGGCGGCATGACGCCGGAAGGCGCCTCCCCCTGCACCGTGGCGGAAGGAAAACTGTCCGGGACGCTGGCACCCTTCTCCGCCGTGCTGCTGCGGTTGGAGTGAAGACAGAAATACAACGGAAAAGCGCGCCCTTTCCGGTTCCTTAACCGGAAAGGGCGCGCTTAACTTTGCAAATCTTGCAGCGGCAATCTTGCGTATATTGCCCAAATACGGGCAGGGCAAGGCGGAAGGAGGAAATTATTCCCGCTCATCCTCCGGGCCGCCATACAGGGTGATATAGTGTACCGGCTCAGACTTTCCTTTGCAGAAAAGGGCGGCGACCAAAGCCAGAATACCGGCTGCGACGGCCAGGAAAGCGATCATTTTGAGAAAGGTTTTCATCTGTCATACCTCCATACCCCGGCAATGGGTGCGTAACGATACAGTATGCTTGCGTACAGTATACCATACCAAGGGAAAAATGGCAACGAAAACCCCCTCCGGAGCCAAAGAAACTGTACAAAAAAGGTAAAAGAAATATGGTCAATATGTAAAAAGTGTCGCCCGGAGCGGCCTTGACTTGTCCGGGCAAGCGGATTAAAATAAACCATGTATTATTTTGTCTTTTTGGCGGTAAATGGCCCGTCAGAAAGAGAAACAAAGGAATGGGGGAACAGGATCCATGTTCAAAATCCTGAAGCGCTCCGCCAAGGGTGCCCGTGTTCCGCATGAGAAATCGACGGCCGACATGCCCACCGTACGCATGCCGGTGCCCAAGAACGTCGTCATTCCCATGTCGATGCACATCGGCGCCCCGGCGGAACCCGTCGTCAAAAAGGGCGATCAGGTGTTCGTTGGCACCCTGATCGGCAAAGCCGGCGGTTTTGTCAGTGCCAATATCCACTCCAGCGTGTCCGGCACGGTGGTTGACGTGGCGCCCATGCGCATGGTCAACGGCCCGGTGTGCCAGGCCGTGGCCATCCAGTGCGACGGCAACCAGACCGTTGACCCGGCCTGTGTGCCGCCCACGGTCACCGACAAGGACTCTCTGCTGGCAGCCATCCAGGCCTGCGGCCTGGTGGGCGTGGGCGGTGCGGGTTTCCCGACCCACGTCAAGCTCATGGCCAAGGTGGACACCCTGCTCATCAATGCGGCCGAGTGTGAGCCCTACCTGACCACCGACGCCCGGGAAATGCTGGAATGCAGCGATACCATCCTGTCCGGCATCCAGGCGGTCATGAAGTACTGCGAAATCCCCAACTGCATCATCGGCATTGAGCGCAACAAGCCGGCCTGCATCGATCTGATGTGCTCCCTGACCCGGGATATGAAGGGCGTTTCGGTCAAGCCGCTGCCCATGCGCTATCCCCAGGGCGCCGAGAAAACCCTGGTGGAAACCTGCACCGGCCGGGAAGTGCCCCAGATCGGACCTTCCGGCAAGGCGGGCCTGCCGGCGGACTGCGGCTGCATCGTCATGAACGTGACCTCTGTGTCCACCCTGGGCAAGTACCTCAAAACGGGTATTCCTCTGGTCAGTAAGCGTGTCACCGTGGACGGCGACGCCATTGCCAAGCCCCAGAACATCGAAGTGCCCATCGGCACCCTGTACCGGGATGTCATCGAAGCCTGCGGCGGCATCAAGCCGGACGTGGAACTGGGCAAGATCATCTTCGGCGGCCCCATGATGGGCGGCGCTTCGCCCAGCGCCGATTTCCCGGTGCTCAAGCAGAACAACGGCCTGCTGCTGTTCAGCCGCAAGGCCGCCCAGCTGCCCGCCGCCCAGCCCTGCATCCGCTGCGGCCGGTGCATCAGCGCCTGCCCCATGGGTCTGGAACCGGTGGTCATTGTGGAAAATCACAACAAGAAGGATACCGCGGCCCTGAAGAGCCTGTGCGTGGATCTGTGCGTGGCCTGCGGCAGCTGCACCTATGTCTGCCCGGCCAAACGCCCCGTGTCCCAGGCTGTCACCCAGGCCAAGGCGTGGTATCTCAGCGAAATGCGTAAGGGAGGTAAGTAACGATGGACCAGGTTTTGCTCGTAACTGCCTCGCCCCACATCCGGGACGACTCCAGCACCCGCGGCCTGATGGGCAACGTGCTCAAGGCGCTGGTGCCCTGCGTTGTCGCGGCGGCGCTGATCTTCGGCTACGAGGCCCTCATCAGCGTGGTCGTCACCACGCTGGCCTGTGTGGCTTTTGAGTATCTGTACTGCCTGATCATGAAGAAACCCAACCCGGTGGGCGACCTTTCCGCCTGCGTCACCGGCGTGATCCTGGCGCTGAACTTCCCCGTGGGTCTGCCTCTGTGGATCTGCGTGGTGGGCGCCTTTGTGTCCATTGTGGTGGTCAAGCAGCTGTTCGGCGGCATCGGCTTCAACTTTGCCAACCCGGCACTGGTGGGCCGTATCGTGCTGTTCCTCAGCTTTACCGCCCGCATGACCGCGTACGTCTACCCCGACATGGCGGTGGATGCCCTGGCTTCCGCCACCCCGCTGGCCGACAGCGTGGACAAGACCACCGTCAGTCTGGTGGATCTGTTCCTGGGCCTGCACGGCGGCATGATGGGTGAGACCTGCATCCTGGCCATCCTGCTGGGCCTGGTCTACCTGCTGGCCACCGGCACCATCGGCTTTGCCATTCCGGGCAGCATTGTGGGCACCGTGTTCGTGCTCTCCTGGATCGCCACCGGCAGCCTGCACGCTGCCGTGGCCGAGATCATGGCCGGCGGCCTGCTGTTCGGTGCCGTCTTCATGGCCACCGACTACGTCACCAGTCCCTTCACCACCAAGGGCAAGCTGATGTACGGCATCTTCATCGGCCTGGTGACCTTCGCCATCCGTTACTTCGGCAGCATGAACGAAGGTATGAGTTTCGCCATCCTGCTGGGCAACCTGCTGGTGCCCTGGTTCAACGCCTGGAGCCACCAGATCCCGCTGGGCTACACCAAACCCAAAAAGAAAAAGGCCGCCAAAGCCGCGGCCAAGGAAGGGGGCAACGCCTGATGGCTGAGAAGAATGCAAAGACCCCCGCGCAGGAGTCCGCTTTCAAGACCATGATCTACCCGGTCATCATTCTGGTGGTGATCTGTGTGGTGTGCAGCGCGGCCCTGGCAGCACTGAACGATGTGACCAAACCCATCATCAAGACCAACCAGGAAATCGCCACCCAGGAAGCCTACATGGGCGTTCTGCCCGGCGTGACCGATCCTTCCGCCCTGACCACGGTGGAAAACCTGCAGACCCCCGGTGTGCAGGGCGCCGTGACCACCGCCGACGGTCTGGTGGCCATCAAGGCTTCCGGCTCCGGCTACAGCGGCAAGGAAGTGGTTGTCTATGTTTCCTTTGACGCTTCCGGCAAGATTCTGGCCACCAGCGTGGACGCTTCCACCCAGACCACCGGCATCGGTTCCAAGACCCAGAACGAAAGTTTCTGGTCCGGCTTCCTGGGCTGGGATGCCTCCCAGCATGTGTCCGCCGGCAACCCCGTGGATACCATCGCGGGTGCCACCATTTCTTCCAACGCAGTCATCTCGGCCTACAACAGTGCCATCGACTGCTACAACAATGAGATCAAGGGGGTGGCTTGACCATGAGCGAAAAACAAAGCCTGTGGAAGATCTTCACCGCCGGTATTATCCGTGAAAACCCGGTTCTGCGCCTGGTGCTGGGCTGCTGCTCGGCCCTGGCCGTGACCACCACCGTGTCCGGCGCTCTGGGCATGGGCCTGTCCATGACCTTCGTTCTGGTCTGCTCCAACATCGTCATTTCCGCCCTGCGCAAGGCCATTCCGGACAAGGTGCATCTGCCCTGCTACATCGTCATCATCGCAACCTTCGTGACCGTCGTTCAGATGGTGCTGGAAGCCTACGCCCAGGATCTGTATGACTCCCTGGGTGTCTTCCTGGCCCTGATCGTGGTCAACTGCATCATCCTGGGCCGCGCCGAAATGTTCGCCTGCAAGCACACGGTGGTGGAATCCGCTGTGGACGGCGTGGGCATGGGCCTGGGCTACATCATCACCATGCTGCTCATGTCCAGCGTGCGTGAGATCATCGGCAACGGTTCCTGGATGGGCATCACCATCATCCCCGAAAGTGTGGATCGCATGGGCCTGATGAACCAGGCTCCCGGCGGCTTCTTCGTCTTCGGCTGCCTGATGGCCCTGTGCGTCTTCATCGAAAAGAAGACCAACCATCCCATTGAGCGCAAGACCTGCGGCGAAGTCATGCTGGACGAGATCGACGCCGCCAAATCCGAAGGGGGTGACCAGGCATGAATAACCTTGCCGTGTTTGCAACCATCTTCTTCAACCTGATTCTGGTCAACAACTACGTTCTGGTTCAGTTCCTGGGCATCTGCCCCTTCCTGGGTGTCTCCAAAAAGGTGGACTCCTCCACCGGCATGGGCCTGGCGGTCATCTTCGTCATGGTCATCGCCACGGCGGTGACCTTCCCGCTGCAGATCTTCCTGCTGGACGCCTATGATCTGGGCTACATGCAGACCGTCGTCTTCATTCTGGTCATCGCCGTGCTGGTTCAGCTCATCGAGATCACCCTGAAGAAGTACGTGCCCGCCCTGTACACCGCCCTGGGCGTGTACCTGCCCCTGATCACCACCAACTGCTGCGTGCTGGGCGTCACCATCCTGGCCGTGCAGGACTACTCTGAGATCGTCACCGCCCAGGGCTTCGGCATGGCTTACGCCGAAGCGCTGATCTGCGCGGCCGGCGCCGGTGTGGGCTTCCTGGTGGCCATGCTGCTGTTCTGCGGCGTGCGCCAGCGTGTGGAATCCTCCAACCCGCCGGAAAGCTTCAAGGGCCTGCCCATCACCCTGGTGTCGGCGGCCATCACCTCGATGAGTTTCATGGGCTTCGGCGGCCTGGTTGAAAACATCATCAACGCACTGCTGTAACAGAAGGAGGGGGACTAAGTATGAATCCGATCATTCTTGCGGTCGCCGTCCTGGCTGTGCTGGGCCTGGTGGGCAGTATCGTTCTGGTGCTGGCTTCCAAGTTTATGGCCGTGTACGAAGACCCGCGCATTGCGGAAATCACCGCCTGCCTGGCAGGCGCCAACTGCGGCGGCTGCGGCTACGCTGGCTGTGCCGACTACGCCAAGGCCATTGTGGAGGACGGTGCGCCCACCTTCAAGTGCGCCCCCGGCGGCGACAAGGTGGCCGATGCCATCAACACCATCATGGGCAGCGAAACCAGCGACCGCCCCAGCCTGAAGGCGGTTGTCCTGTGCAACGGCGGCGAAAACTGCGGCCAGCGGTTCAGCTACCAGGGCATCCAGACCTGCGCCGCGGCGGCTTCTGTGGCCGGTGGCCCCAGCGCCTGCGCCTTCGGCTGCCTGGGCCTGGGTGACTGCACCCGCGCCTGCATGTTCGACGCCATCCATGTGAAGAACGGCGTGGCCGTGGTGGACCGCACCAAGTGCACCGGCTGTTCCGCCTGCATGAACGTCTGCCCGCGCCATGTCATCGACATGAAGCCCATCGCGCCCCAGCCTGTGGTGGAATGCTCCAACACCGACCGTGGTGCCATTGTCAACAAGACCTGCAAGGTGGGCTGCATTGCCTGCGGCCTGTGCGTCAAGAACTGCCCGCAGCAGGCCATCTTCCTCAAGAACAACGTGGCCGTCATCGACTACACCAAGTGCAACGGCTGCGGTACCTGCGTGACCAAGTGCCCGAAGAAGGTCATCCATTGGGTGGAAGGAAAACCCACCTCGGTGGACGCTCCGGTGCCCGAACACCAGGTCCTGTAACGGTTTTGGCCTGAAACAAACAAAAAACGCCGCCCCGGCAGGGAAGTGAACTGCCCCAGAATTAGTAGACATGAATAAAAAGACCCTCGTGTAGTGGGGACCTTAACAGGACTGGCGAAGCGTAAGCGG
>NZ_JACJJP010000025.1 GCF_016900095.1 Gemmiger formicilis | reverse complement strand
CCCCGAAGCAGACCCGCATGCCGAAGGTTCCCCCGATGCCCCGGACAAACAGGGTGAGGAAGGCCCCCGAAAGCCCCATGGCCGCCCCGGTGACCCCGGTGGCCAGGCCCTTGCGCCCGGCATACCATTTCTGGGCGCAGGCCAGCACCGCCGGGGCCAGAAAGGCGCTGCCCACCCCCGCGGGCAGGCTGTAGGCCATCAGGAACAGCGGGGCGTTGCCCGCAGGCAGAACTGCCGCCAGCAGGAATCCCCCGCCCATGAGCACCGTGCCCCATCCGGCGGCGAACCGGGGGCCCCGGGCGTCCTGCAGCAGCCCGCCGATGGCACATCCCACCCCGTAGCCTGCCACCAGCACCGCAAAGACCATGCTGGCCTGGGCCCGGGTGAGGGCGTATTCTTCCATGACCGGGCGCTGGAACACCCCCCACGCCGCCGGAATGCCGGTAAGCAGCTGCACCGCCGCCCCCGCGGCCAGAATCTGCGGCGCGCCTTTGGATTGTTTCACTTTGTTGCCCCCTTTGCTTCCTTTCAGTATGCCCCGCCAAAAGGGCGGAAATTCCCCGCCGCCAGGCCCTTTTGGTTGACAAAACCACCGGCCGGGGGCTATGATATACAGTACAGTGCGGCCAGGTGCCGCCAGAATGATGTTTCCCGCCCCGGGCGGATATTTCAAACAGAGTAAGGAGCTGCCAAGCCATGAAAACCCAACCCTTGAAAGGTATGCGCGATCTGCTGCCCCACGAGCAGGCCCTGCGCGACCACATCCAGGCCGAGATCCTGGCCACCTACCGTGCCGCCGGGTTCCAGCGCATTTCCACCCCCATCCTGGAGGATATGGAGAACCTGAACAAGAGCGACGGCGGCGACAACCTGAACCTGATCTTCAAGGTGCTCAAGCGGGGCGAAAAGCTGGCCGCCGCCCTGCGCAGCGGGGACGAAGCCCAGCTTTCGGACATGGGCCTGCGGTACGACCTGACCCTGCCCCTGTCCCGCTACTATGCGGCCAACCGCAATTCCCTTCCCCACCCCTTCAAGGTCATCCAGACCGACCGGGTCTACCGGGCCGAGCGTCCCCAGAAGGGCCGTCTGCGGGAGTTCGTGCAGTGCGACATCGACATTCTGGGGGACGAAAGCCCCAACGCCGAGGTGGAACTCATCGACGTGACCGCCCGGGCGCTGCTGCGCATCGGTTTTTCCGGCTTCACCGTGAACATCAACGACCGGCGCATCCTGCGGGCCATGCTGGCCGGCATGGGCTTTGCCGAGGATACCCTGGATTCGGTGTGCATCAGCTTTGACAAGCTGGACAAGATCGGCGCCGACGGGGTACGGGGTGAGCTGGAGGAAAAGGGCTTCCCCGCCGAGGCCGTCAACGCCCTGGACGCCTTCCTGCGCGGGGGCGACTTCAGCCTGGAAGCCGTCACCGCCGCCTGCGGCGAGAAGGGCCCCGCCCTCACCGCCGACCTGCGCTATGTGCTGGCCACCGCCGAAAAGCTGGCCGCCGGGCGCTACGGCGTGGCTTACTGCCCCAGCCTGGTGCGCGGCCAGGGCTACTATACCGGCATGGTGTTCGAGGTCACCTGCCCCCAGTTCTCCGGCGCGGTGGCCGGCGGCGGCCGGTATGACAACATGGTGGGCAAGTTCATCGGCCAGCAGGTGCCGGCGGTGGGCTTCTCCATCGGGTTCGAGCGGGTCTGCGGCATTCTGCTTGAGCAGGGATATTCCATCCCCGGCGCCAAGCCCAAGCTGGCCCTGCTCTATCTGCCCGAAGCCGACTTTGCCGAGGTGCTCACCAAGGCCGAGGGCCTGCGCACCGACTACGACGTGACCGTGCTGCCCCAGGCCAAGAAGCTGGGCAAGCAGTTCGGCACGCTGGAGAACGCCGGGTTCAACGCCGTGGCCTTTGCGGACAACGAGGACATCAAGGCCCTTGGTAAAAAGGACTGAAAACCATCCCAGATATTTAGCGGGAACGCCGAAAAATGGCGTTCCCGCTTTGTTTTTGGCATCAATTTGTAACGTGCGGCGGCCTTTTCCGTGTTATACTGGTGACAAGGAAACAACCCCTGTAAAGGAGGAGATCCCATGAAACGCAGTTCCCTGTTCCGTCGCCCGGCGGCCTTTGTGACCGCCCTGGCCCTGGCCTTTTCCCTGACCGCCTGCGGGGCGGCCAGCATGGACAAGGTCACCGGCACCATCGATGCCGCCCCCTCGGTGGAGTCCACCGTCCCCGAGGAGAACACCACCGCCGACGCCGTCACCGGCGAGGCTGAGTCCGGCGCCGGGGCGGTGACCCTGGACCCGGGTTCCACCGCCGAAAGCGCCCGCAAGATCGTCTACACCGCCAGCCTGGAGATGGAAGCCACCGATTTCGACGCCACCCGCACCGCCCTGCTGGCGGCGGTGGACGCCCAGGGCGGGTATCTGGAACACAGCAGCCAGAACGGCAGCGCCGAGGACCAGAACCGCAGCCTGTACTGCACCGTGCGGGTCCCGGCCGAAAACTACCGGGCCTTTCTGGACGCCGCGGGCCGGGCAGGCAACCAGCGGTACTTGAGCGAGGATGCCAACGACATCACCGCCGGGTATGTGGATGTGGAAGCCCGCCTGGCCGCCCTGGAAAACCAGCGGGACCGGCTGAATGCCCTGGCCGAAACCGCCCAGACCACCGCCGACCTGCTGGAGATCGAAAGCCAGCTTTCGGACGTGCAGTATGAGATCGAGAACTACACCCGCCAGCTGCGGGCCATGGACGACCAGATCACCTATTCCACCGTGGACATCAGCCTGTATGAGGTGGCCACCCTGACCCCGGTCACCCCCGCCACCTTCGGGGAGAAGCTGGGCCGGGCCTTCGGGGAAGGCTGGGACGGCTTTGTGGACTTTGTGCAGGGCTTTGTGCTGGCGGTGGTCTATATGTGGCCGCTGGTGGTGCTGGCTGCGGTGATCGTCGCGGTGCTGCTCCTCACCCGGCCCGCCCGCCTGGCCCGCCGGAAAGCCCGGCAGGCTGCCCGGCAGGCCGCTCCGCCCCAGGGGGCAGCTGTGTACGCGCCGCCCGCCACCCCCGACACTGCACCCCAAAATCCGGAGGAAGGCACCCCCAAATACTGAGACACCCAAACGCCCCCGGCGCCGCACGGCGCCGGGGGCCTCTTTTATGCCGATTCGTGGGAAGGGGGATACAGCCGTCCCCGATGTTTCAAAAACAGACCGCAGCCCACGGCAGCAACCAGGGCTTCGCTCACCGGGAAGGCCAGCCACACCCCGGGCATGCCGAAGAGGGCGGCCAGCACCAGGGCGGCGGGCACAATGAGGATCAGTCCCCGCAGCAGGGAGATGGTCTGGGCGGGTACCGGACGTTCCACCGAGGTGAACCAGATGGAAAGAATCACGTTGGCCCCGGCGAAGGGCGCCCCGACAAAGTAGAGTTTGAGGCCCTGCACCGCAATGGCCTGCAAGGTGGGGTCGCCCTCACTGTTGAAGACGGCGGCAATGATCCCCGCCCCCGCAAAGATGCCCAGGTATACCACCGCCGACACCACCGCCATGCTGAGCAGGGCGTAGCGCAGCAGCCGGAAGAGGTCGGGGCGCCGTCCGTGGCCCCAGGCCCGGCTGACCAGGGGCTGCATGCCCTGGGCCAGGCCGGAGTACACCGCCAGCACCACCAGGGACAGGTTGGCCACCACCCCGTAGGCAGCCACGCCGGTGTTGCCCGCCAGGCGGAGGATCAGGAAGTTGAAGGTGACCATGACCACCGCGCCGGAGAGCTGTTCCAGCAGCGAAGGCACACCCAGGGCCGCCACGCGGGCGGCGGTGCGGGGGTGGGGGCGGCAGCGCACCGGGCGGAACCCGCACCGGGGGTTGGCCCAGTGGGGCGCCTGGATCAGGATGCCGATGACCGGGGATATGCCGGTGGCCAGCACCGCGCCCAGAATGCCCAGCCCGAAGGGAAAGATAAAGATATAGTCCATGACAATGTTGGCCAGGCTGCCGGTGACGGTGGCAGCCATGGAAAGCTGGGGCGCGCCGTCGTTGCGCACAAAGCATTGCAGCACATCGTTGAGCAGAAACGCCGGTGCAAAGACCAGCAGCACCCGCAGGTAGGTGGTGGTCATGGTGTGGACGGTACCGGCGGCCCCCAGCAGGGCGGCCAGGGGGCCGGGAACGGTGAGCCCGGCCAGCACAAAGACAACCGAAGCCGCCGCGGCCATGGCCAGGGTGTGGGTATAGACCACGTTGGCTTCCGCCCCGGCGTTCTGGCTTTTGAGCACCGAAAACCGGGTGGCGCCGCCCATGCCCAGCAGCAGGCCGATGCCGTGGATGACGTTGTAGACGGGGATGGCCAGGTTCAGGGCGGCCAGGCCCTCGCTGCCCAGACCCTGGGCCACAAAGAAGGTATCCGCCAGAATGTAGCAGGACACCGCCATCATGCCCAGCACGCTGAGCACCGCATAGCGGCCGAATTCGGCCCGCAGGGTCGGATTTGTATGGTTCATGGTTTTGCCTCCTTCTTGTCAGTCTGTCCCCGCGCCGGGCCGAACATACAAAAAAACGCCGGTACTTTGCGTCTTCAATGGCCTACGACGCAAAGCCCAGCGTTTTTTGCAACCCACCCGGCGGCGGGTCCTTATTCAGTTATTCAGTGGTTGTCCACCAGGGCGATGGACAGGTCCTGCAGCTGCTTGGGGTCCACCACGTCGGGCGCACCGGACATGGGTTCGCCGGCGTTCTGCACCTTGGGGAAGGCGATGACATCCCGGATGGAATCCTTCTTCAGCATGAGCATGACCAGACGGTCCAGGCCGTAGGCCATACCGCCGTGGGGGGGTGCACCGAACTTGTAGGCATCCATCAGGAAGCCAAAGCTTTCGCGGGCCTTCTCCTCGGTGAAGCCCAGGGCGTGGAACATGCGGTCCTGCAGGGCAGGGTCGTTGATGCGGATGGAACCGCCGCCCAGCTCCACACCGTTGAGCACGATGTCGTACGCCAGGGCACGGCAGGCACCGGGGTCGCTTTCCACCTTGTCCAGGTCTTCCGGCTTGGGCATGGTGAAGGGATGGTGCATGGCCATCCAGCGGCCTTCCTGCTCGCTGTACTCAAACAGGGGGAAGTCCACCACCCACAGGAAGTTGAAGGCGTCCTTGTCGATGAGCTCGTACTTACGGCCCATCTCCAGGCGGACCTGGCCCAGGGCGGTGCAGGCGCGCACCCAGTCGGTGTCGCTGACCAGCAGCACCACGTCCCCGGTCTCCACATTCAGAGCCTGGTACAGGGCGGTCTTTTCCTCCTCGGTGAGGAACTTTTCAAAGCTGGAAGTGGTGCTCTCGGCGGTCAGGCGGCTGTACGCCAGGCCCTTGGCACCGTAGGTCTTGGCCACCTCGCCCAGCTTGTCGATGTTCTTGCGGGTCAGGCGGTCGGCCATGCCCTTGGCGTTGATGGCACGAATGGTGCCGCCGGCGGCCAGGGCATCGGCGAAGGGCTTGAAGCCGGTACCGGCAAAGACGCCGCTCACATCCTGGATCTCCAGGCCGAAGCGGGTATCCGGCTTATCGGAGCCGAAGCGGCTCATGGCCTCATCCCAGGGCATACGCACGAAGGGGGTGGGCACGTCGATGTTCAGGATTTCCTTCCACAGACGCTTGATGAGCCCTTCGTTGATGGTCATGATGTCGTCCTCGGTGACGAAGGACAGCTCCTCATCGATCTGGGTGAACTCGGGCTGACGGTCGGCGCGCAGGTCCTCGTCGCGGTAGCAGCGGGCGACCTGGAAGTACCGGTCAAAGCCGGAGAGCATCAGGATCTGCTTGTACAGCTGGGGGCTCTGGGGCAGGGCGTAGAAGTGGCCAGGCTGCACACGGCTGGGCACCAGATAGTCACGGGCGCCTTCGGGGGTGGACTTGATCAGGGTGGGGGTCTCGATCTCGCAGAAATGCTGGTCGTAGAAGTAGTTGCGCACCACCTGGCAGATCTTGGACCGCAGCACGATGGGCTCGTGCATGGACGGGCGGCGCAGGTCCAGGTAGCGGTAGCGCAGGCGCAGATCATCGTTGACGTTGATGCCGTCCCGGATCTCGAAGGGCGGGGTCTGGGCTTCGCTCAGCACCCGCAGTTCGCTCACATACAGTTCCACATCGCCGGTGGCGATCTTATCGGTCTTGGCGGCGCGCTCCCGCAGGGTGCCCCGGGCAATGACCACATATTCACTCTTCAGGCTTTCGGCCTTGGCAAAGACGTCCTTGGGCGTGTCCTCGTCAAAGACCATCTGCAAAATGCCGGTGGTATCCCGCAGGTCGGCAAAGATGATGCCGCCCTTGTCACGGGCACGGGCGATGGAACCGCAAACGGTCATCTCCTTGCCCGCGTCGGCCAGGCTGACTTCGCCGCAATAGTTGGTGCGGCGCAGATTGCCCATCGTTTCCATAACTCTCTATCCCCTTTTGGTGGAATCTTATTTGCTGAAACTTAATTATAACGCGGCCATGCCGTTTTGGCAAGGGGCCGCGGCGGAAAAGGGCAGCTTTTGCCGGAAGGCGGCTGGTTTTCTTTTTGGTTGGTTGGGTGCTTTCTGGCAGACAAGAGTCTGCGGGGAAGTCCTTCCTTTTGTGACCAAAAGGAAGCGAAAAGTCCCGCCGTTCCGATGCGGCGGCCGCCGGCTGGGGCTGCGGCCCCAGACCCCAAGATGCGGCCACCTGACGACGGCCTCTTCACCGGCCTGGGGGCCGGTGAACAAGGAAAAATTTTAAAACCATTTCCCAACAACAGCTGCTAAGGGCAGACCATGGGTTGCGACAGACTTCCTCTTATGGCTTTTAAAAAATCTTCCTTGCTCAGGTCCCCCAGGACCTGAGTAGGCCGTCGTCAGGTGGCCGCACACCCCGGGTCCAGGGCCGCAGCCCTGGTCGGCGTCCACCGCATCGAAACGGTGGCGGTTTTTCCGTCGCTTTTTGACGCCAAAAAGCGACAGCTTCCCGGCAGGCACCCGCCCGCCAGATTCTCCGAAACATAAAACAGGGCAGGGTTCACAACCCCACCGCCGCTGCGCGGCACCTCCCCTTACACAGGTGAGGCTTTCCGGGCTGCTGCCCCGGACCATGGGCCGCTTTTCGCGGCCGACCGATTTCGGAACCAACGCTGCGCGTTGCTTTTTTTGCATGGCGCTGTGCGCCATCGGGCGGCATAGCCGCCCGGGCAAAAAAAGACCGCCATGCCCCACACGGGACCGGCGGCCGAAAAAGCAGTTATTTGTTTTTCTGGTTCTTGATGACCTTGAGGCGGCTGAACTCTTCCCGTTCCTTCTCGGACAGCGCATCGTCGATGAACTTGACGGTGGCTTCCATCTGGGGGATCTGCACGTTGCCCAGGGCGTTGGCGCGCTTCTGGGTCTTGCGGATGGCTTCCGCCAGACGAATGACGCTGGTTTCCACCTCGGCCAGTTCCACGGTCAGCTTCTTGACCTCGTTGAACTTGAGGTAGGCGGCGTCCAGCAGTCCGTTGGTGGATTCCAGGCCGTAATACAGGCCCAGAGGGGCGCTGGGGTCCAGGGTGACGGTGGGCAGTTCCACGCCCATCACGCTGCGGCGCTCGATGTTCAGCCCATGTTCCACCGGCACACTGGCCGTGAACTCGCCCACCGAGCCCAGCGTGATGTTGGCGCGCTGCAAGGCGTCGTAGGCTTCGGCGTAGGACGCACTGATCTTGTCCTGGATCGACGCGGCACGGTCGATCAGGCGCATCATCTCGCGCACCAGAATGTTGCGCTTGCGGTCCATCAGTTCATAGCCCTGCTCGGCCAGCGCCAGGCTGCGCTTGGTGGCCATCAGGTTGGATTTTGTGGGAAATACCTGCTGCACGATGAATCACCTGCCTTTGCCGGAATGTTGTTGGTACGCCATTATTTCGCCTGGGGCGCCGGCTGGGCGTTCAGCAGGGCCTGCTGGCGCTGCTGGCGGCGCTTGCGGGCGGGCTCATAGTAGGTGTCCAGGGGCTGGTCGTCGCAGCGGTCCAGGGCGGCGCGGGGCAGCCCGGCCAGCAGTTCCCAGCCCAGGTCCAGGGTCTCTTCCATGGTGCGGTTGGTGTTGCCCTGGCCGATGAACCGGTGTTCGAATTCGCGGCCGAACTGCATCAGCAGCTTGTCGCTCTCGGACAGTTCTTCCTCGCCGATGACGCTGGCCAGTGCCTTGGCGTCCTGCACCTTGGCGTAGCAGGCAAACAGCTGGTTGGCCAGGGTGACGTGGTCGTCACGGGTGTAGCCGGCGCCGATGCCGTCCTTCATCAGACGGGACAGGCTGGGCAGAACCGCCACGGGGGGATAGATGCCGGTGGCGTCCATGGCACGGTCCAGCACGATCTGGCCTTCGGTGATGTAGCCGGTCAGGTCGGGGATGGGGTGGGTGATGTCGTCGCCGGGCATGGTCAGGATGGGAATCTGGGTCACAGAACCGGTGCTGCCCTTGATGATGCCGGCCCGTTCGTACAGGCTGGCCAGGTCGGAGTACAGGTAGCCGGGGAAGCCCTTACGGGCGGGGATCTCGCCCTTGGAGGAGGAGAACTCACGCAGAGCCTCGCAGTAGCTGGTCATATCGGTGAGGATGACCAGCACGTTCTTGCCCAGGTCGAAGGCCAGATACTCGGCCACGGTCAGAGCGGCACGGGGGGTGATGATACGTTCGATGATGGGGTCGTTGGCCAGGTTCAGCAGCATGACAACCCGGTCCATGGCGCCGGTGCTGACAAAGGAATCCCGGAAGTACTCGGCCACGTCGTTCTTGACGCCCATGGCGGCAAAGACGATGGCGAAGTCGGAACCGTCGGACACGCTGGCCTGCTGCACGATCTGCACGGCCAGCTCATTGTGGCGCATGCCGGACCCGGAGAAGATGGGCAGCTTCTGGCCGCGGATCAGGGTGGTCAGGCAGTCGATGGAAGAAATGCCGGTGTGGATGTAGTTCCGGGGATACACACGGCTGACCGGGTTGATGGGGGCGCCGTTCACGTCGCGGCGGGCCACCGGGTAGATATCGCCCTGGCCGTCGATGGGGCGGCCCAGGCCGTCCAGAATACGGCCCTGCAGTTCGGGCGAAAGGTCCATCATCATGGGATGGCCGGTAAACACGGTGCGGGTGTTGACCAGGCTCAGGCCGGAAGAGCCCTCAAACACCTGGATGACACAGCGGTTCTCTTCCACCATGACCACACGGCCGGTGCGGGTGGTGCCGTTGTCCAGGCGCAGCTCCACGACCTCGTCGTAGCTGACGCCGGGCACATCATCCAGCACAACCAGGGAGCCGTTGATCTGGCTCAGACCAATATGTTCCAGAATCATTAGGCGTTGCCCCCTTCTTTGCTGCCGGCCCCCGCCCCTGCGGCGGCCAGCTTGGTATCGATCTCGGCGCGCAGGGCGTCGAAGCGGCTGAAATCATCGTTGGGGATGTCGTACTTCATCTTGACCAGGGTGTCGAACAGACCGGTGGCCAGCAGGGTGCTCACCGGCACCTGCTTGGCAACCAGGGCGCTGCACTTGTCGTACAGGTACAGGATGATCTCCATCATCTTCAGCTGCTTTTCCAGCGGCACGTAGGTGTCCACCGGATGGAAGGCGTTCTGCTGCAGGAAGCCCACGCGGATGACGCGGGCGATCTCGATGGTCAGTTTCTGGTCATCGGGCAGGACGTCGGAACCGATCAGCTTGACGATCTGCATCAGGTTGGTCTCCTGCAGCAGCAGGTCGGCCAGACGGCCGCGGCAGTCCATGAAGTCCTTGCCCACGTTGTCGTAGTACCACTCGGACAGATCCCCCAGGTATTCGCTGTAGGAATCGTTCCAGTTGATGGCGGGATAATGGCGGGCATAGGCCAGGCTCTTGTCCAGAGCCCAGAAGCAGCGGGTGAACCGCTTGGTGTTCTGGGTGACCGGCTCGGAGAAGTCGTTGCCCTGAGGGCTGACGGCGCCGATGACCGACACCGAGCCTTCTTCCCCGCACAGGGTCTTGAAGTAGCCGGCGCGCTCGTAGAACTCAGCCAGACGGCTGGGCAGATAGGCGGGGTAGCCTTCGTCGGCGGGCATCTCTTCCAGACGGCCGGAGATCTCACGCAGGGCTTCGGCCCAGCGGGAGGTGGAGTCGGCCATCATGGCGGCGTGGTAGCCCATGTCGCGGTAATATTCGGCCAGGGTGATGCCGGTGTAGATGGAGGCCTCACGGGCGGCCACGGGCATGTTGGACGTGTTGGCGATGAGCACGGTACGGTCCATCAGGCTGTTGCCGGTGCGGGGGTCGGTCAGTTCGCTGAACTCCTGCAGGGCCTGGGTCATCTCGTTGCCGCGTTCGCCGCAGCCCACGTAGATGATGATGTCGGCGTCGCACCATTTGGCCAGCTGGTGCTGGGTCATGGTCTTGCCGGTGCCGAAACCGCCGGGGATGGCGGCGGCGCCGCCCTTGGCCAGGGGGAACATGGTGTCGATGACACGTTCGCCGGTGATCAGGGGCTTGGGCGAGGTCATACGGGCCGCGGTGGGGCGGGGCGTACGGATGGGCCATTTCTGGCACAGGGTCAGGGTGTGCTCGTTGCCGGCCTCATCCTTGACCTTGGCGATGGGCTCTTCCACGGTGTAGGGGCCGTTTTCCGCCACCCAGGTGACGGTGCAGCGGCTGTACAGCGGCGAGAGCATGCAGCGATGGGTGACGGCCGGGGTTTCCGGGCAGGTGGCATAGACCTGGCCGGGTTCCAGGGTATCCCCGGGCTTGACGATGACGGTCACGTCCCATTTCTTTTCGGTATCCAGGGCCGGGGCCTGGGCGCCGCGGCCGATAAAGCTGCCGCTGGCGGCTTCGATGGCAGGCAGCGGGCGCTGGATGCCGTCGTAGATGTTGCGCAGGATGCCGGGGCCCAGGGTGACGGACAGCGGGGCGCCGGTGGGTTCCACGGGTTCACCGGGGCGCAGGCCGCCGGTCTCCTCGTAGACCTGGATGGTGGCCGCATCGGCGTCCAGGCGGATGACTTCGCCCACCAGACGCTGGTTGCCGACATGGACCATCTCCATCATCGACAGACCGGTGCGGCCTTTGACGGTGACCACCGGGCCGTTGATGCTGTGAAGTTTGTAGGTTTGCATGGTGATCCTTCCCTCTTTGTAGCCTTACAGCGCGATCTCCAGACCCGCGTTCTCCAGGAACCAGGGGCGCTGGGCCGCCAGACGGGCGGCCAGGGTGTCGTCGGCGGCCAGAGCGGCAGCCGGGTTTTCGGCGCGCAGGCCGCCCAGCGTGTTGGCGGCGTCTGCCTGCACGGTGCAGCCGGCGGGCAGATCGGTGAGCAGCGGCAGGTCGGCGGCCCGGGCATACAGCACGGTGCCTTCGCCCAGGCGCTTGGCCAGGGCGGCGGCACTGGCGCGCAGCCAGGGACCGTACTCGTCGGTGCGGGTAAAATCGGCCAGTTTCTGCTGTGCCTTGGCAAACACATCGTCGGCCAGCTGGGCGCGGCGCTTGGCCAAAACGCCCCGGGCTTCGGTGCGGGCGGCGCTCAGGGCGCGGTTGGCCTGGGTCTTGGCGCGGGCCGTCTCAAAGGCGACGGTGGATTCCGCACGGGCAGCCTCCGTCTTTTGGGCTTCGCTGAGCGCGGCCTCAACTTCGGCGTCGGTCTTTTCGCGGATTTCGGCGCACTGGCGTTCGCCCTCGGCCCGGATGGACGCGAGGAACTGTTCGGCGCGGACGTTCAATTCCAGCATATGGTACACCCCCAAAAAACGAATTTGTGTGGTTGAACGATTCCCGGTACCGCCGGGCCGGGCAAAGCCGTGGCTCAGACCTTGATGCCGATGGCTTCGCGGATGTAGCGGGTGATGCGGTCCTTGCCGGCGGAACCGCCGGTGGAAGGCACCGTGACCAGCAGCGGACCGCCGGCGTTGCCCAGGACGGGGCCCAGAGCCTCGCCGTACATTTCGGAAATTTTCTCGGTGACAAGAATCATGCCGATATCCTTTTCCCGGGCGATGGCGCGCAACGCGGCGCGAACGTCGTCCTCGCTGCGGGCGACGGTTCCCTCGATACCGGCCAGGCGCAGGCCGTTCATGGCATCGGAGTTATCGCTGATCAGATAAAAGCGCATAATTTACACCAGCTTGCTCAGGATCATGATGGAGATGACCAGGCCGTACAGGGCGATGGATTCGCCCAGGGCGACGAAGATCAGGCTCTTGCCGAAGGTCTTGGGGTTTTCGCTGTTGGCAGCGATGGCAGCCGGGGCGCCGGCGGCCACGGCAATGCCGCCGCCGATGCCGGCCAGGCCGGTGGCCAGGGCAGCGGCCACCAGGCCGATGCTCAGGCTGGTGTTGTGTTCATTTTCGGGGCTGACTTCCTCGGAAGCGGTGGTCTGGGTGGTGCTGGCGGTGTCGGTGCCTTCCGCGCTGGCGGCGAAGCAGCCGAAGCAGACCAGGGTAAAGACGATAAACAGAGAAGCGATCAGTTTACGAGCGTTGGTTTTCATGATAATACCCTCCTGTGATTGGTCGGTTTAGTATCCAAAAGACGGGGCTCACCGGTTGGCGGGCACTGTCAGGAAGCATCGGTGGGAACGACGGTGGACGCGTCGTTCAGGTCCAGGGCGCGGAACTTGTGTCCGCCGCCCTGATAGAAGCGGCTGAACATCTCGTAGAATTCCAGACGGATGCCCTGGATGGCGGACAGCAGCGCTTCCAGCGCGATGACCACCAGGTTGCCCAGCACGACCACCACCGGGTTGGCGGGGGTGCCGGCCAGAGTGAAGACAACCATCATCATGCTGGCGTGGACGATGACAAAGGCGCCCACACGCAGGAAGGAGATGGTGTTGGACAGGTAGCTGAGCACACTTTCCAGCAGTTCGAAGAAGTTCTGCATCAGATAGCCGCTCCAGCCGTCGGCGGGTTTCCAGTCGGGGTCACCGTTGACCAGGGGGGCCAGAACCCCCGCAAAGAGCAGGGCCACCAGGCCCAGCACCAGCAGGATGGCGGCCAGCCACACCGGCATGAAGACGGTGGCACCCATGAAGGCGCTGATCAGATCCACGCCGGCCACGTAGGTGATGACACCCACCACGCCGTTGGTGCCGAAGAGCACATCCCCGGTGTGGCCCTGCTTGGCCTGGGTGTAGATGTTCATGCCCATGGCGGCCAGCACCAGGACCACGCCGATGTAGACGGCGCACAGCAGGATGCCGGTGATGGATTCCATGACCGACACCGGCTTGCCGGGCAGGCCGATGGCCAGGTACAGCGGGTTGAGGACTTCCTCAAACCCGAAGACCGAGCCGTAGACGAAACCGGCCAGGGTGCTGGCGATGCCGCAGGGGATCATCAGGTGAAACAGCGGATTCTTTTTGACCTTCCACATAAACAGGCTGAATGCGGTGAGCACCAGCCCCTGCCCTACGTCCCCGAACATGATGCCGAAAAGTACGGTGAAGGTCACGGCGACGAACGCGGTCACATCGGTTTCGTCATAGTTGGGCAGTCCGTACATCTCGACAAAGAACTCAAAAGGGCGGAAAAACCAGGCATTGCGCAGCTTGGTGGGCGGTGTATGACGGCCCACCTTGTCGGGGTCGTCCACGGTGACGCGGATGCTGGGGATGGCCTTGGCCAGCTCGGTGATTTCGGCGATCTGGGAAGCGGGGACCCAGCCCACGCAGAAGAAGTGCGCCCCCTTGACGGCTGCGTACTGACGCAGGCTGAACACCGCCGCGTTGTACCGGGCGCCGTTGTAGATGGCCAGCACCTTGTCCAGGTTTTCCTGCCAGACTTCCTTCAGGCGGGTATCGAGGCTGTCGATGCTCTGCTGCACCACTTCCAGGTTTTCCCGGAAGTGCTCCACGATCTCCTCAGGGCTGCCGGCGGCGCCGGGCACCCGCAGGGGTTCGAAGAACAGCATGGAGAAGATACCATCGGTTTCCTGGGCCTTGCTGCGGGGGGTGAAGTAGACGCCCCAGTAGCCGTCATTGGTCTGGCTGCAGGGCACGAAGAGGATGTACGGATCGTCGGCGTAGCTGCTCATCAGCTTGTTGTAGCCGGACTTGGGCAAAAAGCCGAACCGCACCTTCACGTGCTTGCAGTTGCCGATGTCGTCAATGTTGGCTTTCAGGCTCAGGAAGTGGCTGTACTGTTCGATGCCCTCCTGGCAGAGTTTCTGCTGTTCCAGCAGGCTGGACTTCTGGTTGCGCAGCGCGTCGATGCGCTGGGTCAGGCTGTCCAGGAACTCCTTGGTTTCGGGGTCCGCGGGGGTCTTTTCCGGCGCGTTGTCCGGCAGATCCTGGCCAACCTCCTTTGCCAGAGTCTGTACACGCTGCACCAGCGGCGTGTAGGGGTCCTCCTCATTCAGCGGGGCATAGCCCAGCGAGGCGGACATGTAGTCGGCGGCAGGCTCCAGTCCGAACCGTCCGTCCAGACAGCAGGCGCCCAAGAATTCGTCCAGGTGCGGCAGGGTGCCCTGCACATGGACCAGCTTCATGCGTTCGACCAAATCAACTCACCCTCCCTTTTTCAGTTTCTGCCCGGCAGCCGACCACCATGGACAGCAGCTCGTCGGCAGGCATGTGGTAATGAACGCCCTCGATAATATGATCAAGGTTCTGAACCTCGCACCGGGCCAGGTAGATATAACACAACATGACCAGGCTGGGGTCGGTGGAAAAGCGCAGCCATTTTTCGCACCAGTCGTAGCGGTACATCTGCAGCCCTTCCTTCAGGATGCGGTAGTTGTACCGCCGCAAAGCGCGGCCGTAGCGGTTTTTGTCCAGCGCGGCGCGGAAGGCTTCGATGTCCTTGGCGCCCAGCATGGCGTTCCACTCCGCCTCGCTGAGGTTGGTGCAGTCCCGCCGGGCAGCGGCGTCCACCGCCGCCACCGACGCGTTCATGCGAATCAGGCGTGCCGCGTTGGAGATGGCGGCTGCGTCACACTCCAGCGCAATAAAGTCCCGCACGCCGGGCTCAGCACCGGGGGCGGAAGGCCCCGTGCCCTCCGGCGCCAGGGAAACCAGCGCCTTGTGACGCCAGTTTTCCAGGTACGGTTCGGCGTACACCAGCAGCTTGGACCCTTCAGGCAGTTCGGCCAGGGGGGCCAGCATCTTCTGGTAGGGGGTGCCGGCCAATGCGGCCAGCAGGCTCTTGGCGTCGGTCACCCGGGCCAGGGCGTACAGGTCCACCGTGCAGCGCTGCTGCAGGAAGTCCGGCAGTTTGTACAGGTAGTCGCCGGGGCGTCCGGCGTCCAGACAGCGCAGGCAGGACAAGATTTCGTCCACCTCGCAGCTGGTGGTGAAGTACCCGTACACCAGATGCCCGCTGGACAGCTCGTACCGGCACAGACTGTCGCACCGGTCAAAGATGGCCTGGCGCAGCATGGCTTCCAGCTGGGCGCGGCGGGCGGTGGGGGCGTTGACGCTCTTGAGGGCTTCCTCATACATGGGCAGCGCCTTGAGCTCGGCCGCCAGGGCCGGCATGGTGCGGCAGGCGGCCAGGCGCTTGTAGTCCGCCGTGGTCAGGCGGCGTCCGTACATGGCCCGGGCTTTGGCCAGCGCAGCGTTGCTGGCCCGGGTTTTCATGGGCAGCGGAAGCGGCAGCATTAAGCCTCACCCCCGGCACCCGTGCCGGCCAGAGCCCGGCGGCACAGTTCGTCCACCCACTGGTCGGTGCAGGCTTCGGCCCGCTGCTGCAGATTTCGTTCGGCAGCGGCGCGGTTTTCGGCCAGTTCTTCCAGGGCGGCGGTGTTGGCTTCGGACGCCTGCTTGGCGGCAGCATCGGCGCGGGCCTTGCTCTCTTCGGCAGCCTTCGCGGCAATGCGGCGGCGCTCTTCATCCAGCCCGGCCAGCCGGGCGGCGCGCTCGCTCTGTGCCTCATCGGCCGCCTTGCGCTGGGCGGCGTCCATATCCAGGATCGCCTGCATCAATTCGTTCAAATCTTTCATAGTAACACCTCGAAAAGACGCCTGTGCGGTCTGTCGGCCCCGGCACCGGCCGCATCCGGTTTTGCCGGGGGAAACGTCGCGGCAAACAGCGTCCGGAAGCGTCCATGCTCCCGGTACGCGGTCTGCCGCGGGTTCTTTTATCACAAATCCCTCTAAAAAAGCGGAAACGGGGCGGGCCCACACCTGACGGTGTAAAGCCAGCGCCCCATTGCCGCACGGTGAACATTTCAGCGCACTGCGGACGCCTCGGTTCTTTCCGCGCTCAATTATAGCACTCTGCCCAAAGATTGCAACCCCTTTTTGTGCATAGCGTGAAACTGAACAAAAAAATGTGGATTTTGGCGTTTCCTGTTACGAAAAATTAAACAACTATTCAAAACTCTTCAAAAAAGAAAGCCCGGCGCAGTAGCCGGACTTTCGTCGTTATTCCGTTTTTACCGCGGCCAGAATCACCACGCTGGTGGCAGGCAGCTCCATCTGACCGGTGCGCACCGGGCCAAAAGGCGTGGCCTGGGCATGGCGTCCGTCGCACAAAGTGCGCCATCCGCCGCCGGGCAGATTCATCCACTGGGCGGTGCGTTCGGGGTTGTAGTAGACCACCAGCCGGTTGGGGGCGTCGTCCGACCGCTCGGGCACAAAGCCGATGAGCCAGCCGGGCACCGCCAGCAGCAGGGGCGCGGGCTGGGCGGGGTCGGTCAGGCCGGTGAGTTCCGGCCAGGTCCGGCGGATGGCCAGCAGCCCCTGGTAGAATTCCACCAGTTCTCCCATGCGGGCGGCCCGGGTCCAGTCCAGGGCGTTTTCGGCCAAAGGCCCCTTGTAGGTGTTGGGGTCCCCGTGCTTGGTGCGGGCGAACTCCTCCCCCGCCTGCCAGAAGGGCAGCCCCTGGCAGGTCAGGCAGATGGCGGCGCACATGCGGTTCTGGGCCAGCAGGTCGCCGTCGAAGATGTCGTAGGTGCGGCGCCCCGCCACCGCCTTGAGCTTATCCCACAGGGTAAAGTTGTCATGGGCAGAGACGTACTGCACGATCTGCCCCGAATTCCGGGGCTGCATGCCCTCGGTTCCGTCCCGGTAGGCCCCCACCGCGTGGAGCAGGGTGTACCCGGCACCGGGCGCGCCGTTGACGTAGCCGGGGGCCCGGGCGTCAAACACCCCGCCCTTGATGGTGTCCCGGGTGTTGTCGCAGAAGATGCCGATGCGCCCGTCCAGCTGGGGCAGGGCGTTCTTGTCGGCGGGAATGGCCCCCGCCTCCATGCAGGTGGCCCCGCCCTGCCAGGGCTCGCCGTACATCAGGATGTTCTTGCCCCCGGGCAGGGCGTCCAGGGCGGCGCGGATGGCGTTCATGGTGTCCACGTCGTGCAGGGCCATCAGGTCAAACCGGAACCCGTCGATGTGGTAGGCGGTGGCCCAGTAGATCACCGAATCCACCAGATACTTGCGCACCATGGGGTGCTCGCTGGCCAGGTCGCAGCCGCAGCCCGACCCGTTGGTCAGCCGTCCGTCGGGATGGCGGCGCAGCCAGTACCCCGGCACGATGCGCTCCATCCAGTTGTCGGCGTAGTAGGTGTGGTTGTACACCACATCCATGATGACCCCCAGCCCGGCCTTGTGCAGCGCCGCCACCATGGCCCTGCATTCCCGCACCCGCACTTCCCCGTGGTAAGGGTCGGTGGCATAGGAGCCTTCGGGCAGGTTGTAGTTCAGGGGATCATACCCCCAGTTGTAGCCGCCGGTGCTCTCGTCCACCGTGGCAAAGTCAAAGATGGGCTGCAGCTGCACGTGGCTGACCCCCAGCTGCCGCAGATAGTTCAGGCAGGTGGGATGCTCCCCCTCACAGTCCAGGGTGGAATCCTCCTGGGTAAAGGCCAGGAACTTGCCCCGCCATTCGGGGCGGATGCCGCTGTGCTCGTCGGCGGAAAAGTCCGCCACATGCACCTCCCACACGCTGCGGGCGGCGGGATCGTTGGCCCGGGCGGGGCGGCGGTCGGCGGCCCAGTTTTCCGGCTCGGCCGCCGCGGAATCCAGCACCATCCCCCGCTGCCCGTTGCAGCCGCAGGCCCGGGCATAGGGGTCCACCGCCGTGGCGGTGCAGCCATCGGCAAAGGTCAGGTCATACACATAATACTGCCCGGCCAGGTCTCCGCCCACCGTGGCGCGCCAGGTTCCCTGTTCCGCCCGGCGCAGGGGCACCGGGTCCAGTTCCCGGGCGCCGGGTTCGGTGTCGGTGCCGGTGGTGTACCGGCGCAGGGTGACCGATGCCGCCGTGGGCGCCCACAGTGTGAAGGTGGTGGACCGCCTTGCATAGACCGCGCCCAGGTCGTTGCCGGTATAGACCGGCAGATCCTTCCGGTTCTGGTTCATGGGGGGTGTCCTCCTTCGCACAGGATTGACCGCCGCAGGCGGTCACAGTCTCTATATTTATAAGAGTAACAGGAGTTTTCCCCGATTGCAAGGCCCGCAACCGAGAAAGAGTATCGGATACAGGCCGCAAAAAAAACGGGCCGCTCCCACAGGGGAACGGCCCGCTTTGAAAAATCGGGGAATCAGCCGCGCTGGTCCAGGGGCTTGTACTCCCGGGTCTCCATGATGCTCTGGTAAGCGGGACGGATGATCTTGTCCACGTTGACCAGCTCTTCCATACGGTGGGCGCTCCAGCCCACGATACGGGCCACCGCGAAGATGGGGGTGTACAGTTCCACCGGAATGTCCAGCATGTTGTACACAAAGCCGCTGTAGAAGTCCACGTTGGTGGAAACGCCCTTGTAAATGTGACGCTTTTCCGCAATGACCTGGGGGGCCAGGCGCTCGATGGCGTTGTAGAAGTTGAAGTCCTCCTTGCGGCCCTTGGCTTCGGCCAGCTGCTGCACAAAGCCCTTGAACACCACCGCACGGGGGTCGGACAGGGAGTATACCGCGTGGCCCATGCCGTAGATCAGGCCCTTGCGGTCAAAGGCTTCCTTGTCCACGATCTTGCCCAGATAGGCCTTGAGTTCCTCGTCGTCGGTAACGTCGTGGACGTTCTTGCGGATGTCCTCGCACATTTCCATGACCTTGATGTTGGCGCCGCCGTGCTTGGGGCCTTTCAGGCTGGACAGGGCCGCCGCCATGACCGAGTAGGTATCCGACCCGGAGGAGGTGACCACGCGGGTGGTGAAGGTGGAGTTGTTGCCGCCGCCGTGCTCCATGTGCAGCAGCAGGGCGATGTCCAGCACGTGGGCTTCCAGGGGTGTGTAGCTCTGGTCGGGGCGCAGCATCTGCAGCAGGTTTTCGGCGGCGGACAGTTCCGGCCGGGGCCGATGGATGTACATGCTGCCCATGTTCACATAGTAGTTGTAGGCGTGGTAGCCGTACACCGCCAGCATGGGGAAGACGCTGATCAGCTTCAGGCACTGTTCCAGCTGGGTCTGCAGGCTGTTGTCCCCCACCGAATCATCGTAGGAAGCCAGGGTCAGCACGCTGCGGGTCAGGCTGTTCATCAGGTCCTTGGTGGGGGCCTTCATGATCACGTCCCGGATAAAGTTGGTGGGCAGGTCCCGGCACTTGACCAGGGTTTCGTTGAAGGTCTTGAGCTGTTCCGCGGTGGGCAGGTCACCCAGCAGAAGCAGGTAGGCGGCTTCCTCAAAGCCGTAGCGCTTGCCCCGCAGGCCTTTGATCAGGTCATACACATTGTAGCCGCGGTACCACAGTTTGCCTTCACAGGGGGTCTTTTTGCCGTCGCGCTCCTCAAAGGCGTCGATGCGGGAAATGTTGGTGATGCCCGCCAGCACGCCCTTGCCGTCCTTGTCGCGCAGACCGCGCTTGACGCCGTACTGGTCAAACAGGGCGGGGTCGATCTTGTCGTTGTTCAGGCAAAGCTCGGTAAAGACCTGCGCTTCCTTTTCGATGGCTGCATATTCACCCATATCAAATAACCTCCCTTTTCTCTTTTCTTACGCCGGCAATGCTCTTCTACCTTTTTAATATATAATATAATATATACTATCGGATACATCCCGGTCCGCGCCGGGACCACCTGCAAGGCCGAAAACAGAATACATGCTTTTATTATACGCTTTGTTGTACAGTGTGTCAAATAACCGCGGCGTAAAATTTGTGTGAACAACGCGGAAAATGCCTCTACCGGGGCGGCGGCGTATGTGGTATAATGAGGATAATTTATGCTGTGAAAGAGGTGCCATGCTATGAAGATTGCCGTGGCCGGCATGGGCTATGTAGGGCTTTCCAACGGGGTGCTGCTGGCCCAGCACAATGAAGTGTGGGCCGTGGACGTGGTCCCCGCCCGGGTGCAGGACATCAACGACCGCCGCTGCCCCCTGGCGGACAAGGAGCTGGAGCAGTACCTGACCGGACGGGAGCTTGACCTGCGCGCCACCACCGACGCCGCAGCCGCCTACACCGGGGCGGACTGGGTCATCATCTCCACCCCCACCAATTACGACGAAAAGAAGAACTTTTTTGATACTTCCAGTGTGGAGGATGTGCTGCGGCTGGTGGGGCAGTATGCCCCCGACGCCACCGTCATCATCAAATCCACCGTGCCGGTGGGCTACACCGCCCGCATCCGGAAGGAAATGCACAACCCCAACATCCTCTTCAGCCCGGAGTTCCTGCGGGAGGGCCACGCCCTGTACGACAACCTCTACCCCAGCCGCATCGTGGTGGGTGCTCCCCAGGACGACGCCCGGCTGGTGGACAAGGCCCACCAGTTTGCGGCCCTGCTGCAGCAGGGCGCCTGCAAGCAGGAGATTCCCACCCTCTTCCCCGGCCTGACCGAGGCGGAGGCCATCAAGCTGTTTGCCAACACCTACCTGGCTTTGCGGGTGGCCTACTTCAACGAGCTGGACACCTACGCGGCCATCCGCGGGCTGGACACCCGGGCCATCATCGACGGGGTCTGCCTGGATCCGCGCATCGGGGCCCACTACAACAACCCCAGTTTCGGTTATGGCGGCTACTGCCTGCCCAAAGACACCAAGCAGCTGCTGGCCAACTACAGCTCGGTGCCCCAGAACCTCATTGGCGCCATTGTGGAGAGCAACCGCACCCGCAAGGACTTTATCAGCGAGCAGGTGCTGGCCCGCCATCCCAGGGTGGTGGGGGTGTACCGCCTGACCATGAAGGCGGGCAGCGACAACTTCCGCCAGTCCAGCATCCAGGGGGTCATGAAGCGCATCCGGGCCGAGGGGGTGCCCCTGGTGGTGTACGAGCCCACCCTGACCGGGGACGATTTCTACGGCAGCCGGGTGGAGCGGGACCTGGAGACCTTCAAGCGGGAATGCGATGTGATCCTGGCCAACCGCCGCGCCCCGGAACTGGACGATGTGGCGGAAAAAGTGTACACCCGGGACCTGTACAGCCGGGATTAAGGAACGGCTCTTGACTTTGCCGGCAAGCTGTGCTATGGTAGGGCTGTCGGTCGGAGGGCAAGTCATTCGGAACTATATGGTTTGCGACAAATGACACGCCGGATAAGGCACAGGCTGAAATGCCTGCCTTATCCGGCGTTTTTGGTTCTTCCGGCCCATGTTTCCAAACATGAAGGAGGACCTATGGATCAGAAGACTTTGTTTCTGGAAACCCCGCCCCACCGCCTGTTTCTGCGGGCCGCCCTGCCTGGATCGGTGGGTATGCTGGCATCATCCCTGTACCAGCTCATGGACGGCATTTTTGTAGGCCGCATTCTGGGGGACACCCCCTTTGCGGCGCTGAACCTGGCCATGCCCCTGGTCATCATCAACTTTGCCCTGGCCGACCTCATCGGTGTGGGGTCGGCGGTGCCCATCTCGGTGCGGCTGGGGGAAAAACGCCCCCGGGAGGCCAATAACCTCTTCACCTGTGCCTGTCTGCTGGTGGTGGGGCTGGGCGCCCTGACCGGCGGAGCCATGTACCTGCTGGCCCCCACCCTGCTGGGCTGGATGGGGGCCGAGGGCGAACTGCTGGCCCTGGCGGTGCGGTATCTGCGGGTGTATGCCCTGTTCTCCCCGCTGGTCAGCATCGTCTTTGCGGCGGACAACTACCTGCGCATCTGCGGGCGGATCAAGACCAGCATGTGGCTGAACGTGCTCATGTCGGCGCTGTGCGCCGGGCTGGAATTCTTCTTTCTGTACGGGCTGCGCCTGGGCATTGCGGGGGCGGCCCTGGGCACCTGCCTGGGCATGACGTTCTGCGCCGTGCTGGCCATGGGGCCCTTCCTGGCCGGGCGGATGCCCCTGCGCTTCCACCGGCCCCGGTTCACCCGGCACATTGTGGGCAGCATCTTCAGCTGCGGGTGCCCCACCTTCCTGAGCAACATTGCCGGACGTGTCACCTCCATCGTGATGAATATGGTGCTGCTGCGCCTGGGCGGGGCCGACGCCATCTCGGTGTACGGCATCCTGATGTATGTGGACGGCTTTGTGCTGCCGCTTTTGTACGGCATGTGCGATTCCTTGCAGCCCGCCGTGGGCTATAACTGGGGTGCCGGGCGCCGGGACCGGGTGCTGGCCATCGAGAAGCGCTGCTTTGCGGCCAGCGCGGTGATCTCCCTGGCGGCGGCCGCCCTGCTGCTGGCTCTTCCCACCCAGACAGCCTCCCTGTTCGTTGGCAACAGCGGCAGCGGAGTGCTGGCCATGGCAGTGCCCGCTTTGCAGCTGTTCAGCCTGGGGTACCTGACCCGGTGGTTCAGTTTTGCGGCCCAGAGTTTTCTTTCGGCGGTGGAAAAGCCGCTGCAGGCCTCCATTCTGTCGGTGTCGGTGGCGCTGGTCTTTCCGGTGGCCCTCATCGCCGCCCTGTGGCCCTGGGGTTTGACCGGATTGTGGTGCAACCAGCCCGGCACCGCCCTGCTGGCGGCGGCGCTGGCCGCGGCGCTGCTGCTGGACTTCCGCCGGCGGTACGCCCGCCCCTGACCCCTCCTTTTTGCCCCGCTGTACAGATTGGAGGCACCGTTTCCCAGATGTTGGGCCCGCGTTTATACAATTCGTATATTTGTTAAGTTTATGTGAATTTTAGCGCTCAACGCTTGACAGTGCTAAAATTTGGTGGTATAGTATAGCCGTACCTTGAGAGAGAAACAAAGAGCTCCCACCAGGGCGAACGCCCCCCACCGCAACGGTGCCGGGGCGGGCAGCGTTTGACATCCGGCCAAGGGCCGGTTTGAATGGAGGTTATGACTTATGTTGCCTAGCATTTTTGGTGAAGATCTGTTTGATGATATGTTTGATGATATGTACGGTATGCGCCCCTTCTTCGGCAATCACAACCCGCTGTACGGCAAGAACGCCAAGAACCTGATGAAGTCCGATGTCCGGGAGACCGAGGACGCCTATGAGCTGGACATCGACCTGCCCGGCTTCAAGAAGGACGAAGTCAGCCTGAAGCTGGATCAGGGTTACCTGACCATCTCCGCCGCCAAGGGTCTGGACAAGGACGACGAGAACAAGAACGGCCGGTATATCCGCCGCGAACGTTACACCGGCGCCTGCAGCCGCAGCTTCTATGTGGGCGATCAGCTGAAGCCGGAGAACATCTCCGCCAAGTTTGAGGATGGCATCCTGAAGATCCATCTGCCCAAGGCGGCGCCCGAACTGCCCAAGCAGCCCAACCTGATCGAGATCGAGTAATTTCCTTTCTCCAAATCCCATAAACACAAAGCCCCGGCCCCGCGCTTCTGCGCGGGGCCGGGGCTTTTGTTGTCACAACAACTCTCACTGGCCGGAAACCTTGTCTTTCAGGTTCCGGGCGGTGCGGGCCAGACGGGCGGTGGCCGACCGCAGCCGTCCCAGCACCTCGTCGTAGCTGGGGGCTTTCATGTGGGGGAAGGCCCTCAGCAGACGTCCTTCGCCGAAATGTTTCTGGCGGGACAGGCGCTCCACCTCGGCGCGCACGGCGCGGGCCCGGGCGGACATTTCCAGCAGCTGCTGGCGCAGGGGGGCGGTGTTTTCCCGCCCTTCCATGGCGGCCAGCATCAGCTGCAGCTTCTGTTCATCCAGCAGGGTGTCGAAGGTCATGGCCCGGGTGCCGATGGCTTCGGTCATGGCATCGCTCAGCCGGCGCATGGCGGCAGAGAAGTCCTTCAGCCGGCGCAGACGGCGTTCCAGCCCGGCGGCCTGGGCGAAGGAGATGCCCACGTCCACCGCAAAGCCCACCGCCAGTACCCCGTCCGCCACCGCCAGGACGGTGGGCGGGATGGCCGTTACCGCGGCGGCCACCGGGGGATGGACCAGGCGTACCATCACAATGCCGCCCAGCCCCCACAGCAGGGTGAACCGGGGGCAGATGAACCCGCCCAGGTTGCCCCGGAACTGGGTGTAATCCCACCAGCGGGTGTGGAACAGCCGGAACAGCAGATACCCGGCGATGAGCTCCACCAGGGTGGCCAGCACCGCCGCGGCCAAGAACACCGCCGGGATGCTGCGCTGCCAGGGGCCCAGCACGGCCAGAAGTCCCACCATGCCGAACCCGTAGATGGGGCAGGCCGGGCCGTTGAGGAAGCCCCGGTTGACCAGCTGGCGGGTGTTCACCGCCGCAAAGGCCACCTCCACGCACCAGCCCAGGATGGAATACACAAAAAAGAAACCCAGATACTGGGGCAGGGTATACCCGAAGATCATTCCTCTTCCTCCCCGTCCAGACGGCGGGCCAGCTCCTTGGGTTCCACCCAGGTCACCGTGCTGTCCGGACCCTTGCGGGCAATCAGAGCCTTGATGGGAATGCCCTGCTCGCTGAACATGCCCTCATGCTCGGTGCGCAGGTTCCAGGCGGGTTCGTCGGCGTGCAGGTCAAAGGTCTGCCAGGTGATCTCAAACCCCGCCGCCGGGAAGTAGCTCAGGCTGTCCCGGAACAGGTCGTCATCGTCGGTCTTGAACCAGATTTCGGCGCCCTCGTCCATCAGGTTGCGGTACTGCAGCAGCTGTCGAGGATGGGTCAGCCGGTGTTTGTGGCTGCTGGCGTTCTTGCTCCAGGGGTTGCAGAAGTTGATGTAGATGCGGGCCACCCGGTCTTCGGCCGAGAAGGCCCCCGACATCCGCTCGATGTCCAGGGAGGCGATGAGGACGTTGTCCGGGGGCAGCTGCTTTTCCAGATAGGCCTTTTCCACCTTGCGCTTGGCCAGGATCAGCACCTTGTCGGTGATGTCGATGCCCAGGAAGTTGCGGGTGGGGTCGGAGGGGGCCAGCTGGGCCAGGAATCCGCCCTTGCCGCAGCCCAGTTCCAGGCAGAAGGGCTGTTCCGGCCGGGCAAACAGCTCCCGCCAGTGCCCCGCGTGGGTCAGGGGCTCGTGGACGTGGAAGTCGCAGGCCAGCAGCTCCGGGCGGGCGTAGGGTTTGAAACGCATGCGCATAATGAAGATACCTCTCTCGTTGTCAGTGTTGTTCCAGCAAAAAGTTCCGCACGGCGTCAAAATCCGTGGCCGCCAGGCTGCCCTGGCAGATCTCGCCCCGGCCCCCGCCCCGGCCGTCAAAGGCGGCGTTCAGGGCCTGGGCGGCGGCGCGGGCATCGCCCCCGGGGCAGTGCAGCACGTAGGTCAGACCCCGGCCACCGGGGGCCAGCACGGTGCAGGGGGCGCCGGTGCGGCCGGTGACCGCCAGGCAAAGGCGCCGCAGGGTGTCGCCGTCCCCCTCGGGGCAGAAGAACACCGTCGGCTGTCCCGGCTGTGCCCCCGCGGCCCAGGCCTCCCCCAGGGCCTGCTGCAGGGCCGCCAGACGGCGGTGCAGGGCTTCGGTGTTGGCGGCGTTGTGGGCCACGGCCTCCCGCAGGCGGCCCGGCCCGGCGCTGAGCAGCACCCCGGCTTCCTCGGCATCCCGCCAGGTTTCGGCCACCGCCCGCTGGGCCCGCTGCCCGCAGGCCACCGCCAGCCGCATACCGCCCTTGTAGTGCTGGGCGCTGAGGATCTTGATCAGCCCCACCTGGCCGGTGCTGCTCAGATGGGTGCCGCAACAGGCGCACAGGTCCGCCCCGCCCGCATCGGTGAGGCGCACCGCCCCGTCGATCTCCTTTTTGCTGCGGTAGGTCAGGGCCGCCAGCTCCGCCGGTTCGGGGTACCAGCACCGCACCGGGGCGTCCGCCCGCACGGCGGCGTTGGCTTCGGCTTCCGCCCGGGCCAGCTGGTCCGGGGTCAGGGGGATGTCGGTGTCCATGCGCACCGCCGGGTCCCCGATGTGGAAGCCCACATTCTCCGCCCCGAACAGCCGGTGCAAAGTGCCGCTGAGGATGTGCTCCCCGGTGTGCTGCTCCATGTGGTCCCGCCGGGGCTCCCAGTGGATTTCCCCGTCCACCTGCTCCCCCACCGTCAGGGGGGCGTCGGTGTGGTGCCAGATGACGCCTTCCCGCACCAAGGTATGCCCCACCCGGGCGCCGCCCAGGGTGCCGGTGTCGGCGGGCTGGCCGCCCCCTTCTGGGTAGAAGGCGGTGCGGTCCAGTGCCACCCGCCAGCTCTGGCCCTCCGGCTCACAGGCCAGGACGGCGGCGGAAAACCGGCGCAGATAGGCGTCATTCTCATACAGTTTTACGGTCGGCTGCAACAGGGGTCCCATCCTTTCCGGGCAGCCCGGGTGTCCCGGGCGTCATATGGCATTTATTATATCATAAAACCGGGGTAGAAAAAAACAGGCAAATCCGGTATAATGGTGGATATATATCGCCCAACCCGTTTTTTAGGAGAATCAGACATATGAAACGTATCCTCTGTTCGGTCCTGGCCCTGGGTCTTCTGGCCGGCTGTGCGCCGCTGTCCGGCAGCACCGCCACCGCCGAAACCGCCGAGACGGCCCCCGCCCCCACTGCGGCGCCCCAGCAGCTGACCGTCTATTACGAAGCCGGTGCCGACACCGCCGCGGCCGAAGCCCTGAACCGCTATGCCGACGCCCAGGGCGTGGAGCTGGAAGTGCTCACCCCCGGTGCCGACACCGACCCCGCCCAGGCGGACCTGGCGGTGCTGAACGCCGCCCCCGCCGCCGATGACGAGGCCTGGCTGAACATGGGCACCGACAGCCTGCTGTCCACCGCCGCCATCCGGGCCGGGGTGGACGCCGAGACCGCCGTGTCCGCCGTGACCGCCCTGCCCCTGGGCAAGACGCTGTACGGCTACTGGGCAGACAAGCGGGTGCTGGGCGCCCTGTTCCAGATCGAGGACACCGACACCCTGGTGACCGACCTGAAAGCCGCCACCTGGAGCGAGTGGAGCGACCTGGCCGAGACGGTGACCGCCTGGCTGGCCGAACCCGCCGAGACCACCGTCACCCTGAACGGCACCGACTACACCCTGCCGGCAGAAAAGCCGGAGGCCGCCGCCGACCTGACAGCGGTGTTCACCCTGCCCCTGGACCCGGCCGGGGCCCAGTCCCCCGCCGCGGCTTACACGGGGGTGCTGCTGGCCGCCGGGGATAACCTTTCGGAAGACGGCCTGACCGGTCCGCTGAACGGGCTGTATAGCGCCCTGACCCTGGAACTGACCAACCGGGAGCTTTCTGTCCTGCCCGGGCAGGCCAACGCGGCCGCCGCCCTGCAGGCCGACACCGCCCTGGAAGCCCAGGAAGGCCAGGCCCTGTTCTGCCGCAGCACCCTGGCGGACCTGCTGGTCCACACCGGTACCGACCTGCAGGACAATCTGGTCTGCCTGCCCCTGAAATGTGATTTTGTGGAGAGCGACATCGACACTTCCTCCGAATACAACCTCACCGGCCTGATGAACTATCCCATCCTGGCCACCTCCGCCTGGCTGGCCATTCCCGCCGGCACCGACGAGGCGGGCGTGCACGCGGCCGCGGCGGCCATCCTGTGGCTGTACACCAGCGAACCCGGGGAGGAGACCCTCACCGAGACCCTGGGTCTCATCACCCCCTGGGGCACCGCCTCCAACGACAGCGCCGTCTGCCAGATGCAGATCGACCAGGTGGGCGCGGGCATCCTGCCCGAAGTGACCCTGACCCCTGCCCAGACCGAAGCGCTGGGCGTCGCCGGGCAGAGCCTGCTGTTCAACGAGGACAGCACCTTCCGCACCGAATTTGCCCGCACCGACCGGGACAGCTGGCGGGATTCGGTGCTGGCCGCGCTGGTGCCCGCCGGTGACACGGAGAGCGAAAGCTGAGTGCTTATCGGCAAACAAGCCAACTTTTCACATCTGTACAAAGAATTCTTTGTACAAGGCGGATGGTGAAAGATTGAACACATTGTGCTAAAATATAAAAGAGAAATAAAGGCGGCCCCGTTCTGCGGGCCGCGGGATATGAAACGTTGGAGCGAAGGAGAGGCAACAGCATGGAGTATACCCGTTCGCAGTTGATGGACCAGATTGCCGTTTTGAGCCGCTTGTTTGATGAGGTGTTCGTGGTGGATGCAGGGGCCAGCCGTCGTCTGGACCTGGAGACCATGCAGCCCACCGAAACGGTGGAATCGGTGCCGGATCTGGATAACAACGGCCGCGCCTGGCGGCCCCTGTACGGCCAGAACGACGGTTCCATGGCCCTGTACTGGAGTGTTTTGTTGGAACACCGCCCCTGCGTGCTGGTGGCGGTGTACACCCTGCCCGAGCAGCTGAACATGGGCAGCCGGGAGGCTTCGGCCTTGTCCCGCATGCTGACCCAGTGCCACAGCGAGATGTGCCGGGACTATGTGACCGGCGTGTACAACCGCTCTTTCCTGGACGCCGAGTTCCGGGACCGGGTGGCCAAGGCCGCTGCAGCCGGGGAGGCTGTGAGCGTGGCCATGGTGCGGGTGAATGAGTACGCCCGGCTGTGCCGCACCGAGAGCGTGGCCGCCGCCGACCGCTGCCTGACCACCGCCGCCGGCATCCTGAGCCTGGCCGTGGGGCCGGAGCAGGAGAACACCCCGCTGGTGCGCCTGGAAGACGGCGTGTTCCTGGTGGTGGGCATCGGCACCGACGCCAAGAGCCTGGAACACCGGCTGCGGGACGCCATGGATTCCGCCCGGCGCACCTTCTCCATCACCCTGGCCCGCCGTGGCGAGTTCACCGCCACGGTGGTTTCCGCCGACTGGGCCGAGACCGGCAGCTGGGACTGGATGGTCAGCCTGGCGGAGCAGCGCCTGGGCGGCTGAGTTCCCTTTTTGTATAACGATCCCCCTGTGTACGCATACTAACCGTGCCGCCAAAGGTGCGGTCAACGATGTACACAGGGGGTTTTGTTATGTCTGAACAGGAAAAGATGCAAAACGACAACGAAAGCATGCTGCAGGAAGTGGTGCAGAACACCGAGATGGGCAAGAACACGCTGGAGGAGCTCATGGGCCTGACCCATGACCAGGCCCTGAAATCCGAGATGATGCGCCAGCGCAACGAGTACCGCCGCCTGAACCAGCAGGCCCACACGGCACTGGACGCCATCGGCCGCCAAGCCAAGGGACAGAGCGCCGCCGCCCGCATGAGCGTGAGCATGGGCATCCGCACCCGCACCATGCTGGACAAATCCACCCGCAACATTGCCACCATGCTGGCCGAAGGCAGCAGCCAGGGCGTGCTGGACTGCAAGCGGGCGGAAACCGACTACCCGCTGGCCTCCCCGGGGGCGCACAAGCTGATGCAGGAGCTGTGCGATTTCCAGACCCGGGCCGAGACCACCTGGCGGGAATTCATCTGACGCAGCAGCAAACCGGCCCCGCAGGCAATGCCTGCGGGGCCGGTTTCTCTTATTCATCCGGGCGAATCCGGGCAAAAATCAGGTGCGCTCCTCCCGGGGCCGCACGGCGCCCCGCAGGGCGGCCAGCAATCCGGGCAGGGCAGCGGCGGCTTCGGGGCCGCCGAAGGCCACCATTGACCGCAAAGGCATGCCGTCCATCATCTGCAGACCGGCTTCCTCGGTGATGGCGTCCCCGCCGTTGGCGCCCATCAGCCCGCCAAACCGGGTGAGCATGGTGCGCACGATGGAGGCGGTGCGGTCGTCCCGCAGCAGGTCGCCGATGGGGGTGTTTTCGTCCACGGTCAGGGGGCGGCGGTGGGCGGTGGTGTAATGCAGGGGCAGCACGGTGGGGATGTTGCGGCTGGAATGGCCCAGCAGCACCTTGTATTCCCCGGGTTCGGCGTACCAGTCCCCCAGCTCCTCGTCATAGTAGCACAGGTCCCGCCTGGTCACGGTGAAGGTGACGGTGGTCTCCTCCCCGGGCTGCAGGGATACCTTGGCAAAGTGGCGCAGTTCCTTGGGCGGGCGGGGCACGGCGTTTTCCGGCGGGGCAATGTAGAGCTGCACCACCTCCCGGCCGAACCGGGCGCCGGAGTTGCGTACCGTCACCGACACCTGCACGCTGCCGTCCTCGGCCAGATCGGTGGAGGACAGCGACGCCGACTTGTACACAAACCCGGTGTAGGACAGCCCGTGGCCGAAGGGCCAGCGCACCGGCATCTTGCGGGCGTCGTACCAGCGGTAGCCCACAAAGACACCTTCCCGGTAGTAGGCGGTGCGGCCGTCCCCGGGATAGTCCAGATAGCAGGGGGTGTCCTCCAGCCGCAGGGGCCAGGTTTCGGGCAGGCGGCCGCAGGGCTCGGCCTCGCCGTACAGCAGGGCGTCGGTGGCGCGTCCCACCCCTTCGCCGCCCAGGTACATGCACAGCACCGCCGACACATCCTCGGCCCAGGGGCACTCCACCGGGCTGCCGGTGTGCAGCACCACCACGGTGTTCTTCTGCACCGCCGCCACCCGGGCAATCAGGTTGTTCTGGGCGTCCGGCAGGCGCATGTGCCGCCGGTCGTAGCCCTCACTCTCAAAGCTTTCGGGCAGGCCCGCAAAGATCACGGCGGCATCGGCGTTTTCCGCCGCCTCCACCGCTTTCAGGAACTCGCTTTCCTCCCGCTGGTCACGGTCGGCGGGGAATCCTTCCACATACTCCACCGCCCGGCCCCGGGCCCGGGCCGCCGCCAGGGCGCTTTCCACCCGGAAGGAATTCACATGGCTGGAACCGCCGCCCTGGTACCGGGGCGCATCGGCAAAGCCGCCGATGTACACCACCCTCTGGTCCTGTTTCAGGGGCAGCGATCCCCGGTTCTGCAGCAGCACCGCACATTCCGCGGCCATGGACGCCGCCTTGGCGTGGTCCCCGGCCAGGTCCAGCTCGGCACCCACGGCGGCCCCCGCCAGATCGGCATGGCGCAGCACAATGTTCAGGATGCGCCCGGCGGCCTTGTCCACCACCGATTCGTCCAGGGTGCCGGCGCGCACCGCCGCCACGATCTTCTGATCGTTGACGCCGCCGCAGCCGGGCATTTCCAGGTCCAGCCCGGCGCACAGCCCCCGCACCCGGTCGGCCACGGCGCCCCAGTCGGACATGACAAATCCGGTAAAGCCCCACTCCTTGCGCAGGATGTCGGTGAGCAGGGTCTTGTTCTCGCTGGCATAAGTGCCGTTGATGCGGTTGTAGCTGCACATCACCGTCCAGGGGGCGGCTTCCTTCACCGCCGTTTCAAAGGCGGGCAGATAGATCTCCCGCAGGGTGCGCTCGGTCATGTTGGAAGAGCAGGTCAAGCGGCGGTATTCCTGGCTGTTGGCCGCAAAATGCTTGATGCTGGTGCCGACCCCCTGGTCCTGCACCCCCTGGATGTAGGCGGCGGCCAGGGCCCCGGCCAGGCAGGGGTCCTCGGAATAGTATTCAAAGTTGCGGCCGCACAGAGGGCTGCGCTTGATGTTCACCGCCGGGCCCAGCACCACACCCACGCCCACGGCCCGGGCTTCGGCGCCGATGGCCGCGCCTTCCCGGCGCAGCAGCTCAGGGTCAAAGCTGGCAGCCGCGGCGCATCCGGCGGGAAAGCACACCGCCGTGATGCTCTCGTTGACGCCGCCGCCCTCCTTCTGGGTGCGCAGGCCGTGGGGGCCGTCGGATACCATCATGGCGGGCACGCCCAGGCGCCCCACCGCCTTGGTGTGCCAGAAATCCGCCCCGGAACACAGCCCGGCTTTTTCTTCCAGCGTCATCTGGGCCAGAAGCTCGGAAATTGCAGATTGCATAAGAAGTTTCCTCCTTGAAAAAGACAACCGTAAGACCTTCGATTGCCGGCGAACCGGCTTTTTGTCCATTATACACCACATATGTACATCGCGCCTACATATTTTGTGAAAATTTACAAAAACTGTATATTTTGTACTTTATTCGCGCACACATGGACCCGCCACGGCAACAAAAGTTTTTCAAAAACCTTGTCAAAGCTTTCCAGACGTGCTAGTATAAAAACCGGTGAAAGAAATTAGCTTAAAGGAGTGTTCCCCATGTCCATCAAAAATGCCTATCTGGCCAATGTGTACGCGGGTCTGGCCCAGCGCAACGCTGAGCAGAAAGAATTCCTGCAGGCCGTGGATGAAGTTCTGGAATCTCTGGAGCCGGTCGTTGAGGCCCGCCCCGAGCTGGAAAAGAACGGCCTGATCGAGCGCCTGGTCGAGCCCGAGCGCGTGGTTATGTTCCGCGTGCCCTGGGTGGATGACAACGGCAAGGTGCAGGTGAACCGCGGCTACCGCGTTCAGTTCAACTCTGCCATCGGCCCCTACAAGGGCGGCCTGCGGTTCCATCCCAGCGTGAACCTGTCCATCATCAAGTTCCTGGGCTTTGAGCAGATCTTCAAGAACAGCCTGACCGGCCTGCCCATGGGCGGCGGCAAGGGCGGCAGCGACTTTGACCCCCACGGCAAGAGCGACGCCGAGGTCATGCGTTTCTGCCAGAGCTTCATGACCGAGCTGTTCCGCCACATCGGCCCTGACACCGACGTGCCCGCCGGCGATATCGGCGTGGGCGGCCGTGAAGTGGGGTACATGTTCGGCCAGTACAAGCGCCTGCGCAACGAGTTCACCGGCGTGCTCACCGGCAAGGGCCTGACCTTCGGCGGCAGCCTGGTGCGCACCGAAGCCACCGGCTACGGCCTGTGCTACTTCGCCGACGAGATGCTCAAGGCCAACGGCAAGAGCTTCGACGGCGCCAAGGTGGTCATCTCCGGTTCCGGCAACGTGGCCATCTACGCCAACCAGAAGGCTTCCGAGCTGGGCGGCAAGGTCATCGCCATGAGCGACTCCAACGGCTACATCGTGGACGAAAACGGCATTGACTACAAGGTCATCAAGGAGATCAAGGAAGTCAAGCGCGCCCGCATCAAGACCTATCTGGACTATGTGCCTTCTGCCAAGTATGTGGAAGGCAGCCAGGGCATCTGGACTGTCGCCTGCGACATCGCCCTGCCCTGCGCCACCCAGAACGAGCTGCCGCTGGAAGGCGCCAAGGCTCTGGTGGCCAACGGCTGCTACGCCGTGGCCGAAGGCGCCAACATGCCTTCCACCCCGGACGCTGTGGCTTACCTGCAGGCCAACGGCGTGCTGTTTGCCCCGGCCAAGGCTTCCAACGCGGGCGGCGTGGCCACCTCCGGCCTGGAGATGAGCCAGAACTCCCTGCGTCTGTCCTGGACCTTCGAGGAAGTGGACGAACGCCTGAAGAACATCATGAAGAACATCTACGCCAACGCAGCCAACGCCGCCGAGGCTTACGGCATGAAGGGCAACCTGGTGGCCGGTGCGAACATCGCCGGCTTCACCAAGGTGGCCGACGCCATGCTGATGCAGGGCATCGTCTGATTCTGACGAGCACTTCATAACAAGATAAAAACCCCGCCGGTTCCCGTAAGGAATCGGCGGGGTTTTTGTTTGTTGCTGTACAGACCGGCTCCCCTGTGTAAGGGGAGCTGTCAGCGAAGCTGACTGAGGGGTTGGTAACGTTCCGCCATTGCCCGTGAACGGAAAACAGATCCGGCTTCACAACCCCTCCGCCGCTGCGCGGCACCTCCCCTTACACAGGGGAGGCTCAAGGGGAACGTTACGCCATTTCAATTCCCCGCCCGGCGATGAGGTCCGCCCCGGTGCCCAGCAGATTCTCCACAATCACCTGCCCGGGCTGCACCGGCGCCGCCACGCAGACGGCGTCGGCCACCTTCATGGCGTCAAACAGCAGGTCTTTGGGGATGGCCGTGCTGGTCTTGACCGGCAGACGGCAGTGCACGCCCCCGGTCACCCGCACGGTGGTGGTCAGCACCCGGGTGGGGTGCTGCAGCTCGTTTTTGCCGTACTCGGCCCCCCGGGGGCAGCTGTTGCCGGTGACGGCGTAGCCGTTCTGCTCATCCACCTGCAGGCGGCAGCCCCGGGGACAGACGATGCACACCAGTTCTTTCATTGCGCTGCACCCCCTTTGTCCTCCTCAATGGCGATGGTAACGGGTCCACTGGCGCCACGCACCAGGTCCCCCGGCAGCAGGATGTGTTCCATCTCGCCGGGGGCCAGGTGGGCCCGGCGGAACCCGGTGAGGGAGTTCCCGTCCGCGTCCCGCACCGCAATGGCGGCGGGTCCGGTGACCCGGTTCACCCGGAAGAACACCTCCACCGTCCTGCCGGCGGCGTCCGCCCGGACGGTCTGGGGCACGGTGTAGCTGACCCCGTCCCCGTTTTTCAGTTCCACGGTGCGGGCGTTCTCTTCCGCCCGCTGCCCCTGCACATAAGCGGCCGCGGCGGCGCCGGCGCGCTCGCTCTCGGCGGAGACATAATCCACCAGGTCATGCACGTGCACCACGTTGCCGCAGGCAAAGATGCCGGGAATGCTGGTCTCCATGTTCTCGTACACCATGGCGCCGTTGGTGCGCCGGTCCATCCGGGCCCCGGCGGCCCGGGTCAGCTCGTTTTCGGGGATCAGCCCCACGCTGAGCAGCACGGTGTCGCAATCAAAAACCATCTCGGTGTCGGGGATGGGCCGTCGGTCCGGCCCCACCTTGCTCACCGTCACCTGTTCCACCCGGTTGTGGCCCTTGATGTCGGTGATGGTGTGGCTGAGATACAGCGGGATGTCAAAGTCTTCCAGGCACTGTACAATGTTGCGCATGAGCCCGCCGGAATAGGGCATGAGCTCCACGCAGGCCAGCACCTTGGCCCCCTCCAGGGTCATGCGGCGGGCCATGATCAGGCCGATGTCGCCGGAGCCCAGAATGACCACCCGGCGGCCCACCATGTACCCTTCGATGTTCAGATACCGCTGGGCCGCGCCGGCGGTGAAGATGCCGGACGGCCGCTCGCCGGGGATGGAGATGGCCCCCCGGGTGCGTTCCCGGCAGCCCATGGCCAGCACCACGGCCCGGGTTTCCAGCACCCGGTACCCGTCCCTGGCACTGACGGCGTGCACCTGGTGGAGCGCGCCCTTTTCCCCGGGGACGATCTGCAGCACCATGGTGTCCAGGCTGGTCTCCACCCCGGTGTCGGCCAGCATCTCAATAAAACGCCCGGCGTATTCCGGGCCGGTGAGCTCCTCCCGAAAGCGCTGGAGCCCGAACCCGCTGTGGATGCACTGGTTCAGGATGCCTCCCAGCTCGGAATCCCGCTCCAGGATCAGGATGCGGCGCAGGCCCTTCTCCCAGGCCTGACAGGCCGCCGCCAGACCGGCGGGGCCGCCGCCGACGACGATGAGTTCATAGGGATTCGCCATGGTCACCCCTCCTCCTTTCCGGTCTTGGTCTCACAGGCCAGCACCCAGGTACCGTCCTGGTCCATGAGCACATCGGTCATGGGCACGCCCAGCTCCCGGGCAATGATCTCCTGCACCCGGGGCCCGCAGAAGCCCCCCTGGCACCGCCCCATGCCCGCGTTGCACCGGCGCTTGATGCCGTTGATGCTGCAGGCCGGCACCGGGCTGTGCAGCGCCGCCACGATCTCCCCTTCGGTGACCGTCTCGCACCGGCAGATCACCCGGCCGAACCGGGGGTCTTTCTGAATCAATTCCGCCCGCTGTTCGGCGTTCAGCTCCCGAAAGCGGGGCACCGCCTGCCGCCGGGGGCGGAAATCCGGCTTTTCTTCCAGGGGCAGCCCCTGTTCGGCCAGCAGCCGGGCCGCATAGTCGGCGATGGCCGGGGCGCTGCTCAAGCCCGGAGAGCAGATGCCCGCCAGGTCCAGCCAGTGGGGGTGGGCCTTGCTTGTCTCGATGGCAAAGTCTCCCCGGTCGGTGTTGGCCCGGATGCCGCTGAAGTTGCGGATGTTCTGGCGCAGGTTCAGCCCCGGCACGCTCTGCAATGCCCGGCGGCGGACAAAGTCCAGGGCGTCGGCGGTGTTGCCCAGGTCCCGGCGGTCCTCCACCGCCTCGGCGTTGGGGCCCACCAGCAGGTTGCCGTGGACGGTGGGGGCCACCAGCACCCCCTTGCCCTCGGGGCCGGGGCACTGGAAGATCACCCGGCTCACCTGGTTGCCCTCGGTCTTGTCCAGCAGATAGTATTCACCCCGGTTGGGGCGCACCGTATAGTCGGGGGATTCCAGCAGGGCGCGGACCTTGTCGGCGTCCACCCCCGCCGCGTTGACCACATGCCGGGCGGCAAAGTCCCCACGGGGGGTGGTGAGCACGAAGTTCTCACCGTCCGCCTTCACGGCGGTGACCGGGCAGCGGCGGAAAAGTTCCACCCCGTTGGTGACGGCGTTTTCCAGCAAAGCCAGAGCCAGGCCCCAGGGGTCCACGATGCCCGCACTGGGTGCCAGCAGCGCTCCGGTCACCTCTTGGGACAGGTTGGGTTCCAGTTCCCGGGCCTCTGCTCCGGAAAGCAGCCGCAGCCCCGGCACCCCGTTGGCGGTGCCCCGGCGGTAGAGTTCCTCCAGCCTGGGCTGCTGGTCGGCCCCGAAGGCCAGCACCAGCGACCCGGTGCGCCGGAAGGGTACGTCCAGCTCCTCGCACAGAGGCCCCATCATCCGGTTGCCCTCCACGTTCAGCCGGGCCATGAGGGTGCCGGGCTCGGGGTCGTAGCCGGCGTGGATGATGGCGCTGTTGGCCTTGGTGGTGCCGTTGGCCACATCGTTCTGGGCTTCCAGCACCGCCACCTTCAGCGGGCAGCGGGCCAGGCGCCGGGCCACGGCCGCGCCGATGACGCCGCCGCCGATGATGATCACGTCATACATATGTTGCCTCCCGTTTTCTTACAAAAAAAGAGCAAAGCAAACACCGCGCCCTCTGGCCGGTATCTGCTTTACTCTGATCACAAGCAGTTATCCTTTTACTTTATCATACCATACTTTTGGGAACTTGCAAGAAAAATCTTTCCGACCTTCTCAGAAAGTGGTAGCGATCAAAGTCCCGGCGCTCAGTGTGGTAAAGGTATTGGTACAGGTAAACAAAGTAACGAACATCGCGTTGATAAAGCCTGCCAGGTAGGGATTCCGGGTCTTCTTATACAGGATACGGGAAATAACCGCCGCACCGAAAAGGATGGGAATAACAGTAAACAGCCAGATGGGCAGAATGCGCTCCCCTTCGGTCAAGCCGAAGAATTGGCGGGAGGTCGCATAGAAATATCCGTATTGAACTGCCACGATAACCATGCAGGCGAAGGAGTTGGCCAGTGCTTCCAGCAGGGTGTTGCCCACCTCGCCGCCAATTGTATTGTAGTTAAAACAGTTGACCGAAATGGAGTTGATCACATAGAAAGCCAGGAAGAAGGGCAGATAGCGCAGGGCAATCAGAACCTTGTCAGAACCGAACACCTTGATGCCGAACACCCAGATACGGAAATCCGTCTGGAAGAAATAGTCCGCAAAGAACACAATGCCATAAGAACACACAATGACCAGTATCGCCAGCACGATGGTTCGCCACAGCTTTTTCAGCGGCAGGCACAGACCGGTCGCAGAAGCGCTGAACCCATGGCTGCGGCCGTAAGCAAAGTAATATACCACCATCAGGATCAAGGCAAACACGCCGCACGCCAGCGACCAGACGCCAATGGTCAGTGAAGCGGTCTGGGGGAAGAATTTGGTGGTGTTGGAGTACACATGCCGCATACAGTAAATATAGCTGAATCCGGAGAACAGCATGGAAACGATCATCAAACCGAAGAACCACAGTTTGCCCGCGCCGTCCTTTACCGGAGCTGCCAGCACCTTGTCCTGCGCTTTCAGCGCCGAGAAATACTCCGTATCCAGCAGACAGATGGCGAAGCCGACCATGAACAGGAAGAAGCCCACCAGGCCAAGGGCTGTGAATGCCACCTTCACCGGCCAGATCTGATCCTGCGCCGGCAAAGCATTGGGCGCCCCCAAAGTCTGCTCAAAGAAATCAATGGCATAGCCCACACACTCACTGGAGAAAGTCACCGCAGGATGGATGCAGGTGGGGCGATAGATGACCCGCAGAGCCGTTTTGCCGTCAAAATCCCGGGTATAATACTTGCCGCCTTCCGCGGGTCCTTCAAAAGTGGAAACATCCTCGTTGAAATTCAGGAATTTCTGAGCACCCTCGGTCTCCAGGAACTGTTTGGGCGTAGTGAGCATATTGCCCGCATCGTCATACGTACCGAAATAGAAATCATCATATTCGCTGGCAATGATTCCCACGCTGCGGGTACCGTAATCACCGCTGTGGTCCCCGCCGGTATCATCCTGCCAGTCGCCCGCCTGCTGCAGAACACAGGCGATGAGAGGGGTTTCCCGTTCGTTGTCCAGAGCCACTGCCATGTTGGCTGCCGTACCGCCGCTGGAATGGCCGGTCACGCCGATACGTGCCGTATCCACATAGGGCAAACTGGCCACCATCTGTACCGCACCGTCTACACCTACAGCACCGTCATACAGACGGTCCTGGGGCAATGCTTCGGAGTTGCCGTGACCGTGGAGGTCCAGCGTCAGCACCACATACCCGCGGCGGGCCAGTTCCAGAGTGTAAGCGTCCTGCATCTCCTTGTTGTTATACCAGCCTTCCACCGTGACCACCGCGGGAGCCTTGTTTTCCGCCGTAGCGTTGGCCGGAATCCACAAGTCCGCGCTGAGCAAAGCCCCCGCCGGGCTTTCCCAGTACATTTTCTTGATGCGGATGCTGTGATTTCCGGTCTGGATCAGGGAAGATCCCACCATGCTGATCAAACACAGAACCAGTGCCACGCAGAGCCATATCCGGGCACAATTTTTCTTTTGTTTCACGATTGATTCCTCCTGTCAATTTCCATTTGCCGTTCCGTTTCAGATGCAGCGGAGACATAAAAAAACGCAAAGACAGAACCGCTTTCTGTCTTTGCGCCTGTGCTCCGTTCTCCGCGCACCTTCATTGCCCCCACTCTACCACCTTGCACAGTTTTGTGTCAATACTCAAAAAATAAATTGTCATTTTCTTACAAAAAGAAGCAATTGCTTTTAGCACAATGGCTATTTTTGTGCAAACCGCTTTACTTTTTCCGGTAAACCTGCCATAATGGGCTTGTTCACAGAGTAGGGAGTGGGACGGACGAAGGTGCGCCCCGCTTTTTTATTTGGCCGTCCTGGGGGACGGAAGGGAGTTTTGCATGGATACCCTGGAAGAAAAACGTGCCCGGCTGCTGGACTGCCCGGTGATCGCCGCCGTGAAAGACGAAGCCGGGCTGGAACAGGCGCTGCACAGCGAGTGTGAAGTGGTGTTCCTCTTGTTCGGCACCATCGTCAGCGTGCCTGTGCTGGTGGAAAAAGTCCGCCGCAGCGGCAAGCTGGCCATCGTCCACATCGACCTGGTGGAGGGCCTTTCCGCCCGGGAAGTGGCGGTGGACGCCCTGCAAAGCCTGTGCCGGCCGGACGGGGTCATCTCCACCCGGCCGCCCCTCATCCGCCGGGCCCGGCAGCTGGGTCTGCTCACGGTGCAGCGGGCCTTTATCCTGGATTCCCTGTCTTTGGACAACCTGCCCGCCCAGCTCAGCGTGGGCAAGCCGGATTTCATCGAGATTCTGCCTGGCATCATGCCCCGGGTCATTGCCGAACTGGCCCAAAAGACCGCCACCCCCATCATTGCGGGGGGCCTGGTCAAATACAAGGAAGAAGTCATGGCCGCCATCCGTGCGGGAGCGGCGGCCGTTTCCACCTCCAGCCCTGCGGTCTGGGAGATGTAACACCACGGGAGGACCCACCATGAAAAAGTATGTGATTGCCCTGGACCAGGGCACCACCAGCAGCCGCTGCATCCTGTTTGACAAGGACCAGAACATTGTGGAGCTGGCCCAGAAGGAGTTCACCCAGCAGTATCCCCACCCGGGCTGGGTGGAGCACGATCCCATGGAGATCTATTCCAGCCAGTACGGGGTGCTCATGGAGGTGCTGGCCAAAAGCGGGGTGGACGTGCAGGAGATTGCGGGCATCGGCATCACCAACCAGCGGGAAACCGCCATTGTGTGGGACAAAGAGACCGGCCGCCCGGTGCACAACGCCATCGTATGGCAGTGCCGCCGCACCGCCGCCCTGTGCGAGGAGCTGAAGCGGGACACCGCCTTCACCGACTATGTACAGCAGCGCACCGGGCTGCTCATCGACGCCTATTTTTCCGCCACCAAGATCAAGTGGATTCTGGACAACGTCCCCGGGGCCCGGCAGCAGGCGGAGGCGGGGCGGCTGCTCTTCGGCACGGTGGACACCTGGCTGATCTGGAAGCTCACCGGCGGGGCCGCCCATGTGACCGACTACACCAACGCCAGCCGCACCATGCTGTTCGACATCGAACACCTGTGCTGGGACAAGACCATCTGCGACCGGCTGGGCATTCCCATGAACATGCTGCCCGAGGTGCGCTCCTGCAGCGAGATCTACGGCACCGTAAACATCCAGGGGGTGGAGGTGCCCATCGCGGGCATTGCGGGGGACCAGCAGGCCGCCCTCTTCGGCCAGACCTGCTTTGAGGCAGGCGAGGCCAAAAACACCTACGGCACCGGCTGCTTCCTTCTGATGAACACCGGAGACAAGCTCTTCCGCAGCCGCAACGGCCTGATCACCACCATCGCTTCGGGGGTGGACGGCCGCATCCGGTACGCCCTGGAAGGCAGCGTGTTTGTGGGCGGGGCGGTGGTCCAGTGGCTGCGGGACGAACTGCACCTGATCACCGAGGCATCGGACACCGAATACTTTGCCAAAAAGGTGCCGGACAGCGCCGGGGTGTACCTGGTACCCGCCTTCACCGGACTGGGCGCCCCCTACTGGGACATGTACGCCCGGGGTGTGATGGTGGGGCTGACCCGGGGCGCCGGGCGCAACCACATCATCCGGGCGGCACTGGAGTCCATCGCCTACCAGACCGCCGACGTGCTGCAGGCCATGGAGCGGGACGCCGGGCTGCCCTTGCGGGAACTGCGGGTGGACGGCGGGGCTTCGGCCAACAACTTCCTCATGCAGTTCCAGGCCGATATCATCGGCCGCACCCTGCGCCGCCCCATGATCCGGGAAACCACCGCCCTGGGCGCGGCCTATCTGGCGGGGCTGGCCACCGGGGTGTGGCGGGACCTGGACGACATCCGCAGCCAGTGGACCCTGGACCGGCTGTACGAACCCGAGATGAGCGAAACCGACCGCACCCGTCTGCGGGCCGGCTGGCACAAGGCGGTGGAGCGGGCCCGGGGCTGGGCCGAGGACTGACTTTTTTCCACAACAGACCCGTTTTTGGTGGAAAATCCTTCCGTTTTTTCGCTAACCATCTGCTTTTTTACCGTTTCCCTGCGGGGGAACGGCTTTTTTGTTGCCAACTCCCCCGTTTTCCTATTGACAGGGGACCGACAAGGGTATATGATACATACATATGAACGAGTGCTCATATGAAAGGATGTCAGACCATGTCCATTTCCCAAGACCCCCGCGCCGCCGACGCCCTGCCGGTGTGTGACCCCGGCTGTCCCGGTGACCCCGAGGCCCTGGCCCGGGTGTGCGCCGAACTGCCCGACGACGAGGTGCTGTACGATCTGGCGGAGCTGTTCCGGATTTTCGGGGACACCACCCGCATCAAGATTCTGTACGCCCTGTTTGAGAGCGAGCTCTGCGTGGGCGACATTGCCCAGGCGGTGGGGCTTTCCCAGAGCGCGGTGAGCCACCAGCTGCGGGTGCTGAAAGCCAGCAAGCTGGTGAAGTTCCGCCGGGACGGCAAGACGGTGTTTTACAGCCTGGATGACGACCATGTGCGCAGCATGATCGCCCTGGGCATGGAACACGTGGAAGAGTAACCCGTAATTTTTCAGATAAAAGGAGAATGTATCATGCAGAAGAAATTCAACATCGAAGTGGATTGCGCCAACTGTGCCGCCAAGATCGAAACCGCCGTGAAGGCCCTGCCCGGTGTGCAGAACGCCAGCGTGAGCTTCATGACCCAGAAGATGCTGCTGGAAGCGGAAGACGGCCAGTTTGACGCCATCCTGAAGCAGGCGGTGAAGGCGGCCAAAAAGATTGAGCCGGACTTCGAGATCGAGCTGTGACATTGTCCGCGGCGGGAGGAATCATTCCATGACCAAAAAGCAGAAAAAGACGCTGCGGCGTATCCTTGTGGCGGCGGTGCTGTATGCGGCGGCGGCCGTTGTGTGCGGCGTCTTTGCCGGCCTGCCCTGGCCCGTGCAGGCGCTGTGCTACCTGATCCCCTACTTTGTCATCGGGTACGACGTACTGCGCAAGGCCGTGATGGGCGTGGTGCACGGGGAAGTGTTCGATGAAAACTTCCTGATGGCGGTGGCCACGGTGGGCGCCATGTGCCTGGGCGAATACGGCGAGGGCGTGGCCGTCATGCTCTTCTACCAGGTGGGTGAGCTGTTCCAGAGCTACGCCGTGGGCAAGAGCCGCCGCAGCATTGCGGGGCTGATGGACATCCGCCCCGACAGCGCCAATCTGGAGGAAGCCGACGGCAGTCTGCGCACCGTGGACCCGGAGGAAGTGCCGGTGGGTGCGGTGATCGTGGTGCGCCCCGGGGAGAAGATTCCCCTGGACGGCACGGTGCTGGAGGGGGAAAGCACCCTGAACACCGCCGCCCTCACCGGGGAGAGCCGCCCCCGGGCGGCCCGCCCCGGGCAGGCGGTCATCAGCGGCAGCGTGAACGGGGACGGCCTGCTGCGCGTCACCGTGACCAAGGCCTACGGCCAGTCCACCGTGGCCCGCATCCTGGACCTGGTGGAAAATTCCAGCCTGAAAAAGGCCAAGGCCGAAAACTTCATCACCAAGTTTGCCCGGTATTATACCCCCGCCGTCTGCTTTGCGGCCCTGGCCCTGGCGGTGCTGCCGCCTCTGGTGCTGGGCGGCGGCTGGGCCATGTGGGTCAAGCGGGCGCTGACCTTCCTGGTCATCTCCTGCCCCTGCGCGCTGGTCATCAGCATTCCCCTGACCTTCTTCGGGGGCATCGGCGGGGCGTCCCGCTGCGGCATTCTGGTCAAGGGCAGCAACTATCTGGAAGCCCTGGCCCACACCGGCACGGTGGTCTTTGACAAGACCGGCACCCTGACCAAGGGCGTGTTCCGGGTCAGCCGGGTCACCCCGGCCCCCGGCCACACCGAGAAGGAAGTGCTGGAGCTGGCCGCCGCGGCGGAGAGCTATTCCAGCCATCCCATCAGCAAAAGCCTGCGGGAAGCCTGCCCCGACTGCTCCCTGCGGGCGGAAGACGCCCGGGAGATTGCCGGGCAGGGCGTGTCCGCCCTGGTAAACGGCCGCCGGGTGCTGGCCGGCAACGCCAAGCTGATGCAGGCCGAGGGCATCGCCTTCATCCCCGATGACGGGGTGGGCACGGTGGTGTATCTGGCCTGCGACGGGGCGTTTCTGGGATCGGTGCTCATCGCCGACGAGGTGAAGGAGACCGCCCGCCAGGCCATGGACAGCCTGCATCGCCAGGGGGTGCGCACCGTCATGCTCACCGGCGACAGCAAAGCCGTGGCCGCCGGGGTGGCGGCCCAGCTGGGCATTGACGACTTCCACGCCGAGCTGCTGCCCGACGACAAGGTCCGCCGGGTGGAGGCGCTGCTGGCGGACAAGAGCCGGGGCAACCTGGCCTTTGCGGGGGACGGCATCAACGACGCCCCCGTGCTCATGCGGGCGGACGTGGGCATTGCCATGGGCGCTTTGGGCAGCGACGCTGCCATCGAGGCCGCCGACGTGGTGCTCATGGACGACGACCCGGCCAAGATCGGCCTGGCCATGCGGGTGGCCCGCCGGTGCATGGGCATCGTGTACCAGAACATCGTCTTTGCCCTGGGCATCAAGATTCTGTTCCTGCTGCTGGGCGCGGTGGGCATCGCCAACATGTGGTGGGCGGTGTTTGCCGATGTAGGCGTGATGGTGCTGGCGGTGCTCAACGCCACCCGGATGCTCTCCACCCGGGCCTACCGCCTGTAAAATACAACACAAAACCCCGGACCCTTACGGGCCCGGGGCCTTTTTATTTCATCTTTTCGGGGTCCTGGTAGTTGCCGTCCCCGTCCAGATATTCCAGATGCAGGTGGGTCTGGCCGTCGTTCTCACTGGGGATGGTCCCCACGGTGCCCAGCACATCCCCCTGGCGCACCTCGTCCCCGGCCTTCACCTGGGCCTTGTCCAGGCCGCAGTACCGCCAGGTGCCTCCCTCGGGGGTCTGGATCTCCGCCACCGTGCCCCACAGGGGGTCTTCGGCGGTGGTGAGCACCTTGCCCGCCGCCACCGCGTGGACCTTGTCCCCGGTTTCGGCGGCGTAGTCCGCCCCGTTGTGGGTGCGCCAGTCGCCCAGGGTTTCATTGTACACCAGCTCGCTGCCGCTGAACATCTGCACCGGCTCAGTATCCGCCGGCGAGATGGACAAGGCGGCTGAGGAGGCCGCAGAGGCGCCAGAGCCGGCCCCATCGCCGGACACTGCCCCAGACGGCTGCTGCGCCGAGGAGGACGCAGGCGACTCGGAGGGCTGTGCAGAGGGCAGCGGCACAGGCCCAGGGGTCTGCACCGGTACGTCCTCGGCGGGATTGGTAACAATGGTATCCGGCTGATTCCATGCGGCATCCTCCTCCAGGGCTTTCTGGCGTGATTCGGTCAGGTCGGCCACGTTGCGCACCACGCTGCGGATGGCCACCACCCCGGTGATGGTGGCCACCAGCAGCAGGGCCAGGCAGACCAGGTATAATCCTCTTTGCTTGAAAAATGCTTTGAAGCTGTTCATCTTCCCCCGTCCTTTGCTGCAAAATACCGGCACGGGCAGCGCCCGCGGTTTCGATTTACGGTTAGTGTGGCTCAGCAGACAAAGGTTTATACAGACAAAAGCGGCCGGCACGCAAAAGTTTTTGCGTGCCGGCCGCCCTTTCCTGTGGGGATTATTTTTTCTGGCCGTAGTAGGCATTGGGGCCGTGTTTGCGCAGGTAGTGCTTGTCCTGCAGGTACTGGGGCGCGGGCAGGGCGCCGGGGTTGACCTGCCGGGTCAGCAGGGCCATTCTGGCCACCTCCTCCAGCACCGCCCCGTGGTACACCGCCTGGGCGGCGTCCTTGCCCCAGGTGAAGGGCCCGTGGTTGCGGCAGATGACCCCCGGCACCGCCGCCGGGTCGATGTTCCGGGTGGTAAAGGTCTCCACAATGACCTTGCCGGTGTTTTTCTCGTAATCCTCCTCCAGCTCGGCGGCGCTCAGGCTGCGGGCGCAGGGCACCGGGCCGTAGAAGTAGTCGGCGTGGGTGGTGCCGTAGCAGGGAATGTCCTGCCCGGCCTGGGCCCAGGCCACGGCGTAGGGGCTGTGGGTGTGCACGATTCCCCCGATGTCCGGAAACGCCCGGTACAGTTCCAGATGGGTCCTGGTGTCGCTGGAAGGATTCAGTTCTCCTTCCACCACCGCCCCGGTGGCCAGGTCCACCACCACCAGGTCGGCGGGGGTCAGCTCCTCATAGGCCACCCCCGACGGCTTGATGACCATGAGCCCTTTTTCCCGGTCCACCCCGGACACATTGCCCCAGGTGAAGGTGACCAGCCCCAGGCGGGGCAGTTCCATGTTGGCCGCATAGACCTGGCTGCGCAGTTTTTTCAGCATGGCGTTTCTCCTTATTGTTCTTCCGGCGGGCAGACATCCTCCTGCCCCAGGTTGAAGTAGTCGGGCAGGAAGAGGAAGTTGCCGGTGCTGCCGGGCAGACGTTCGAAATGGGCTTCGGGGTCCACCGCCGTCCAGGCATCGATGGCCTTGGATGGCTGGGTGGGGTCCCGCCGGATGTTCACGTTGGTGCGGGGCTCCTCAAAATAGCTGAACAGGATGTCCTCATGCAGGGAGATGAACTGGTACTTGTCCCCCAGCAGAAGACCTTCCTGCACAATGGCAAAATGGTGGTAGCAGTATTCGAACATGGTTTCGTGCTTGAGCAGAGCGATGCGTCCCCGCCGCCGTTCCGGCCGCACCGGACGGCGCCAGTCGGCCTCCCCCTGGGGCAGGTTGTGCCAGTAGATGGGATACATGGCCGCCCAGGGGGTGGTCTCCTCCTTTTCCGGCCAGCGGGCCAGCAGGGGTTCCAGCGGCGCCATAAAGCTTTCGGGGCCGCAGGGTTCGCCCAGGGCTTCATAATACAAAAACAGCTGCCGGCCGTAATAGTACAGGGCCGCGGTCATCAGCCGCCCTTCCCGGATTTCCCGGGCGGCGTTCTCCTTGCAGGCGGCCAGGGCGGCCTGCCGGGCCGCCTCGTCCCCGCCGTCCAGCCGGCCCCGCCACTCAAACCGATAGACGGGACGGTTGCTTTTCACATCCGTTTCCTTCATATGGTCTTCTCCTCCATTTCCACCTGGGCGTCCAGGCAGTCTTCCAGGCAGGTCACCCGCCCGCTCCAGTCGGAATCCCCCCGGGCACGCACCCGGCAGTTCCTCACCTGCAGGCCGTGCACGCTGCGGGCGTACAGGGCGGGAATCTCGTGGGGATACACATGCCGGGCGGAGGGCTGCTCATCGAACAGTCCGCCGGGCTGAGTGCCCTGATGGCGCATGGTCAGGTCCAGGTCCTCCAGCGAGATGTTCTCCAGCGGGCAGTCGGCCTCCCCGGCCAGGAAGACGCAGCTTTCGGCGGTCAGGGTCAGATGATCCACGCTCACGTTGCGGATCACCCCGGGGAAGTTGTCCCGCCCGGCCCGGCGGGTGGCGCTGACAAAGACCGGTTCGCCCTTGCCCCACCAGCCCGGCGCCCCGGGCACCGTGTACCGGTCGGCGTAGCGGCGCACCGCCCCCACCAGGTGGTGGATGCGGATGTTTTCCACCGTGCCGCCGTCCCGCACCCAGATGCCCACAGCCCGGGAGCAGTCATCCACCACGCAGTCCCCGAAGGTGATGTTCCGGATGTCGCCCCAGGTCTCGGTGCCGATCTTGAGAGCGGAGTCCCGGGAATGGAGCACGCAGTTGGTGATGGTGATGTTGCGGCTGGGACCGTAGCGGCGGGTCATGGGGCCGGTGGCCTTGACCACGATGGCGTCGTCCCCGGTGTGGATGATGCACCCGCTGATGACCACGTCCTGGCAGCAGTCCGGGTCGATGCCGTCGTTGTTGGCGCCCCGGTCATCGTTGAGGATGCGGATGTCCCGGATGCGCACCCGCTTGCACCCCGCCATGTGCAGGGTCCAGAAGGCGGCGTCCTTGAGGGTGACGTCGCAGACGGTGAAGTCGGTGATGTTCTCGAACAGCATCATCCGGGGGCGGAACTCCGCTGCTACCTTGGGGCATTCGTGGAAGCCGTTGTCCTCGTCCTTGTCAAAAAAGACCTTGTCCCCCTGGCCGTCGATGGTGCCATTGCCGGAGATGGTCACGTTGTGGGCGCCGCAGGCCCCCAGAAAGAACCCGCCGCCCCAGCCGTCCATATCGTTGTCGGCGTCGGCGCTGCGGAAGGGCTGGATATCCTCCGGCCGCAGGCTGGACAGCAGCACCGCCCCGCTTTGCAGGTGCAGTTCCACGTTGGATTTGAGCAGCACACTGCCGCTGAGGAACCGTCCCGCCGGAATGATTACCCGGCCGCCACCGGCATCACAGGCGGCGTCCACCGCCTGCTGGATGGCCGGGGCGTTGTTGGTGGTGCCATCCGGGCGGGCGCCGTAGTCCAGAATGTTGAAATCAGCCATGACAAACCTCCGTACAGTAAGATTGAAGCGGGGTTCACATCTTGGGCGGTGTGAGCCATCCGCTGTATTTCAGGATGGATGTTTTGGGATTGTTGCCGGCGGCGGCCCGCCAGCGGCTGGGGCTGGTGCCCATCTCGGCCTGGAAGTGGCGGTTGAAGCTGGACAGGGACAGAAACCCCACCTGGCTGGAGATGGACAGGATGGACGCATCGCTCATGCGCATGAGGGAACAGGCCTTGAGAATGCGGGTGCGGTTGAGGAATTCCAGCGGTCCCACATTCATCAGTTCCTTGAACACCTTGCGGAAATGGGACTGGCTCATCCCGCACATTTCCGCCAGGGTCTCGATGGGGAAATCCTCCATGTAATGGTGGTAGATGTATTCCAGCGCAGGGGCCACCGGGATGGTACCGGCCATGTTGGCGCTGCCCTGCCGGGCGTTGATGCGCATGAGCTCGATGAGGAAGGTCAGTATCAGTCCCCGCACGCTGACCTGGTAGTTCATCTGTTTTTCTTCCATCTCCCGCAGCATGGCCCGCACCAGCGCCTGCACCTGGGGGTATTCCTCCGGGGACAATATGTAATAATGTCCCTGCAGCACCTGCTGCAGCAAAGCGGTGTTGGGGATGGCCTCCGGCGGAAAGAAGGGCCGTTCCAGCTCGGTGGGGTCCAGGTGGAGGTAGCTCCACTTGCTGGCGGTGCCGGGGTCCGACCAGGTGGTGTGCAAGACGTCCCCGGCAATGACGGTCACGTCCCCGGCGTGGAAGGCCCGTTCCTCCCCCTGGAAGGCCAGGATCCCGCCGTCGCTTTCGCACAGCCCGATTTCCAGGCAGTTGTGAAAGTGCAGTACTCCCGCCGGTTTGTCTGAAATTCTCCAATGTTCCCCGGTGAGGATCTGGATAGGAAAATGAGCCGGCAGCTCATAGTTGCGGTACTCGATGACGGTTTTGGGATGCCTTGCCATGGCACACCTCCTTCTGCTGTTTTCGGGGTTTGGCGCCGCCATACGGCGGAGCGATTGGCCCCATTATACCCCCGGATGGAACAAAATGCCAGTCCAATTTATCAAAAACGGCGATTTGTGTGTATATCCCACAAAGAAATGCACATTCGCTTGTGCGCTACCGCTAAAAATATTGAAATATTTCTTCCGTATATGCACATTTTTTGCCGATCAATAGACTTTTGTCTTTTATGACAAAAGGGTTAATAATCGAAATTGCATAGTTTTTGTCAAAAAAAGCCAAGATTCCGCACTTGTGATTGTGCATAATAAATTCAGACAAATTCGAAAATTTGTGGACAGCTTGACCCACAAATTCCAAAAGACAGGAGGAAATGAGATGCCGTTCGCCAAAAGCAAACCGGCGGAAGCCCTTCCGCTGCAAAAAAAGGGCGCGCTGTTCTACTTCAAGCGCGACTGGCAGTTGTACGCCTTGATGCTGCTGCCCATGGTCTTCATCATCGTATTCAAGTATCTGGCCTACACCGGCCTGTCGGTCTCCTTCCTTGATTACAAGGTGGCCCGCGGCTACGCCGGCAGCGAGTTTGTGGGACTGGAAATTTTTGAAAAAGTCTTCAACCACCGCGACTTCGGCAAGGCCGTTTTCAACACCCTGCTGCTGAACATCCTGGATTTGATTTTCAGCTTCCCCATGCCCATCATCCTGGCATTGATGCTCAATGAAATCCGGGTCAAGTGGTTCAAGCGCACCACCCAGACTTTGCTGTATCTGCCCCACTTCCTTTCCTGGGTGGTCATCGGCGCCACCGCCTACCAGATGTTCACCACCGGCACCGGCATCATCAACGTGCTGATCACCAACGCCGGCGGTTCCGACATTCCCTTCCTGCAGGAAGACGGCTGGTGGCTGTTTACTTACGTGGTCATCGGCATCTGGCAGACCATGGGCTGGGGCACCATCATCTACCTGGCCGCCATCACCAACGTCAACGCCGAACTGTACGAAGCCGCCAAGGTGGACGGCGCCAACCGCTGGCAGCAGTGCCTGCACGTCACCCTGCCCTGCATCCGCTCCACCATCGTGGTCATGCTGATCATGCAGCTGGGCAAGCTGATGGGCGGCAGCTTCGAACGTGTGCTGGCTTTGTCCAACGCCAAAGCCACCGAATTCACCACCACCATCCCGGTTCTGGTTTACCGCTGGTTCCAGTCCAACAAATTCAGCGAATCCACCGCCCTGGGCCTGTTCCAGTCGGTGATCGGCCTGATCCTGGTTCTGGTTTCCGACCGTGTGGCCAAGAAGCTGGGCGAAGGCGGACTGCTGTAAGAAAGGAGGAAGCCGCATGAACACATCCACCCCCGAAGCGATTCCCGTGCGTAAGAAGCCCTGGACCAAGGCCCGCGTGCTGGATCTCATCGTCGACTTTCTGTGCATGGCCGTGGTGGCCATCGCCTCTTTGAGCTGCATCCTCCCCTTCATCAACATTCTGGCCAAGTCCTTGAGCGACAACGCCTATGTGGCCGCCCACCGCGTGGTGCTCTGGCCCATGAGCGACACCGGCATCAACCTGGAAGCGTACAACCGCGTGTTCCACGATTCCTCCATCATCACTTCTCTGTGGGTCACCATCGAGGTCACCGTCATCTTCACCGCCATCGGCATGTTCCTGACCATCTGCGCTTCCTACGCCCTGACCCGCCCCGAGCTGCGCGGCCGCAAGGTCATGACCTTCATGATCATGTTCACCATGTACTTCACCGCCGGCACCATCCCCGACTACTTGCTGATGAGCGAGATGCACATGCTGGACACCATCTGGTGCCTGATCCTGCCCCTGTGCTTTGCCCCCTACAACCTGCTCATCATGAAGAACAACTTCCAGGGTTCCATCCCCGAAAGCCTGATTGAGTCCGCCCGCCTGGACGGCGCCAGCCACTTCACCATCCTGGGCCGCATCGTGGTGCCGCTGTCCAAGCCCATCATCGCCACCATCGCCCTGTTCTACGCGGTGGGCCGCTGGAACGCCTACTCCGACGCCTTGTACTACATCAAGCAGCGGGTGGACCTGCGCCCCTTGCAGCTGAAACTGTACTACCTGATCGTGGCCGCCAGCGAAAGCTTCCAGTCCGAAGGTATCTCTTCCACCGTCATGACCAACCCCGACGTGCTGCAGGCCGCCTGCATCATCTTCGCCGCCGTGCCCATCATCTGCGTGTACCCCTTCCTGCAGAAATACTTTGTCCAGGGCACCATGGTGGGCGCCGTCAAGGGCTGATCTTCTTTCCGGAAACCGCCGGGTTTCCTGCCCGGCTTCTATAGGTTCTCTTTTTCAAGTTCAAGTATAAGGAGGAAAACAATGCAAAACACATGGAAAAAGGCAGCCGCTTTGCTGATGGCCGCCGCAATGTCCACCACCCTGCTGGCCGGCTGCGGCGGTTCGGGCGACTCCACCGCCACAAGCACTAGCACCGGCACCGACAGCAGCGCCACCAGTGAAACCAGCACCGAATCCACCGGTTCCTACACCGATTATTCGGCCGGTTTCCCCGAGCGGGTCACCCTGCAGATCCCGGTCTATGACCGCGGCTTCGAAAACTGGGACGTGACCAACAACTACTACACCCAGTGGGTGCAGCAGGAATTCGGTGAAAAGTACAACGTGGATGTGCAGTTTGTGGCCATCTCCCGTACCAACGAAGTCACCGACTACATGCAGATGATCGCCGCCGGCACCGCCCCCGACATCATCATGCACTACGACATGCCCCAGGCCGTTGCCTACTATGACCAGGGCGCTCTGCAGACCATCGATTACGACGAAGTGGCTTTCTACGCCCCCACCTACTGGGAGAAGATGAAGGACACCATCGAGACCTACGGCACCGTGAACGACGACAAGGCCTTCATCTTTGCCGAGCGTGATCCCATCTACTACAACTACGTCACCCTGATCCGCAAAGACTGGTGCGACCAGGTGGGCATGGCCGTTCCCACCACCTGGGAAGAGCTCAACGCCGTAGCCGACGCCTGGAAAGAAGCCGGCCTGGGCACCATCAACCATGAGCTGATCACCAAGTCCTTCACCTACTTCTATCCCTGGATCGAAGCCGACTCCGCCGCCAACCAGGAAGAACTGGCCCTGTATCTGGACCTGAACGTGGCCCCCTTCACCTGGAGCGCCACCGAAAACTATCTGCGCGCCATGAACGAGCAGTACAACAACGGTGAGCTGGATCCCAACTTCTACCTGACCACCGACGACACCATGGAAAAGAGCAAGTTCGTGTCCGGTGAATGCGGCACCTACAGCTTCTACATCTCCAACGGCACCGACGCCATCTCCAGCCTGCTGGCCAACTTCCCCGACGCCGAAGTGGCCGTGCTGAACTCCACCCCGCCCATCGTGGCCGACGGCTACACCCCGTACTACTACGAGTATCCTTCCTACGGCATGATCATGGGCATCAACGCCGACAGCACCGATGAAGAGCGCGCCGCCGTTTACATGTATCTGGAATGGCTGAGCCAGCCCGAAAACCTGACCTTCATGCAGTACGGCGTGGAAGGTGAAACCTACACCGTCAACGAGAACGGCATCAACGCCCTGGTCACCGACTACACCGGCGAATCCGCCCTGTCCCAGAACCAGAACAAGGACTACTGGTGCCTGGTTGTGGAATCCATCAGCTATGGCGACGAAGCCAAGGATCTGGAATCCAACAAGTTGACCCTGGCCCCCGCCGGCTATGAAGACCTGATCCAGCAGTCTTACGACATGTGCAAGGCCAACGAGAGCAACGGCCTGATCAGCCCCATCTTCACCAGCGTGGTGGAATCCAGCAGCGACTACACCGCCGACCTGACCAGCCTGTGGCAGGAAGCCTACGTTGCCTGCATCACCTGCGCCCCCGAAGAGTTTGATTCCCTGTACGCCGAATACAGCCAGGAATACCTGGATGCCGGCTACCAGGAAATTCTGGACGAGAAGCAGGCTCTGATCGACGCCGGTTCCGTCATCTATCCCCAGTAAATCTTTGACCCGATAAAGCGGCAGATACGCCGTCTGCGCGCGGGGCTGCTGAAAAAGCGGCCCCGCGCCCTTATTTGTCTTGTTCCTTTCCTCCGTGCATTTTATAATGAAAGGGCCCCAAATCTACATATACCGAAAAGGAGATTGGCAAAATGGCCGGATTGATTTTTGATAAAGAACAGATTGAAAAGACGATGGACGCCATTGTGGAGCGCACCATGCGCATGGACATGACCTGGGACTGGCCCTGCGGCGTGGCCTATTACGGCATCTGTGAAGCC